>JAHFJN010000010.1 GCA_023245865.1 Candidatus Peribacteria bacterium | reverse complement strand
GAAGTTGTGTCTGCCAAACTGCAGTTCCTCCGTCAGGGCTCTGATCGCGTCGTGCGCACTCATCCCTGGCCGATACCCATAACTGCAGGGCAGAAAGTCCTTCTCAAAGATCGCTAGCAGGGTGCGCTTCGTGAAGCTGTGTGAGTCCGGGGGTGAAAGTCCCCCGAGTCTGGGCGGATGGCCCGCTCAGAATTCAAAGTGAAAACAGAGAATGGAAAGGTCTAACCAACCACCCAAGACCGAGGATTGCTTGGCGGAAGGAAAGCCGGTGGACTTATGGTTCTATCGGAACGAACTGACGTCGAGAAGCGTATCCACGGCAAAGCGCGAGCCGCAAGCTGGACCCGCATCCGGCTTAAGCAATTCAGCCTCGAAAAGATCAAGTGCAAGTGGAGATGACGTCTTGCTGTCAGAATCCAAAATCAACTCGTCCGCTAAAGGTAAGGACGGGGAGGGCTTGCCGGGGTCTGAGAGCGTGGCGCGTGCCGAAGGAAACACACGGAACGAAGGAGACCCGAAGAGTCCCTGCCGCACTAACTACGAGGGCCAAGCAGGAAGGGAGGCGCAACGACAAGGAATGCCTCCTGGCGCTTCGGGAGTCGGATTGGCTCATAGCAGCCAGCAGCAAGGCGCAAGCCCCGAAGCTGGTGAAGGGGCCAACAGATCAACGCAGTCCGCACAGGCCACCAGGACCGTAAGAACGACGGAAGAAGACTGGCAAACCTTCCTGCGGGCCATAGCCGAGAAGGCATCCACTGACAAACACCACCGCTTCGGCGACTTGTATCGGTGGCTCGACCGGGACGTTCTGCGCCTGTGTTTCTTTCGATTACGGAAGGATGCAGCCAGTGGCGTGGACGGGGTGACTTACCAGGAATACGAAAAGAACCTGGAAACCAACCTGGCAGACCTGGAAGGGCGACTCCGACGCAAGGCGTATCGAGCGCGACTGGTGAGACGTAAACTCATCCCAAAGGGCAACGGGAAAATGCGCCCGCTGGGAATTCCCGCGCTAGAGGACAAGCTGGTCCAAGCAGCCGTAACTCAGATCCTGCTAGCGATCTTTGAGAAGGACTTTCTGCCCTGCAGTTATGGGTATCGGCCAGGGATGAGTGCGCACGACGCGATCAGAGCCCTGACGGAGGAACTGCAGTTTGGCAGACACAACTTCGTTTACGAAGCAGACATCAAAGGATTCTTTGAAAACATCCGGTGGGACCGCTTGGAAGCAATGCTGGAGCAAAGAATCGCTGATGGAGCCTTAAGAAACCTGATCGGCAAGTGGTTGCGAGCAGGGATTCTGGAGGAGGATGGACGAGTGGTCCATCCGCAAACGGGCACACCCCAGGGCGGGATTATCTCGCCGGTGCTGGCAAATATCTACCTGCACGTTGTCTTGGACCTATGGTTCGAGACGGAAGTGCGTCCCAAGCAACGAGGACGCTGCCGAATTTTCCGCTACGCGGATGATTTTGTGGTGTGCTTTGAATATCGACATGAAGCTGAGGCCTTTGATCAGGCGCTCAAAACAAGGCTGGCCCAATTTGGGTTGGAAGTAGCCGCGGACAAGACCAAGACGCTACGCTTCGGCCGCAATGGCGGACCGCACAATGGGAGGTTCGACTTTCTGGGTTTTGAGTTTTACTGGGAACCCGACCGGAAAGGCCGACCGAGGGTGAAACGACGCACGGCCACCAAGAAGTGGTTGGCCGGAAAACAACGTATCCGAGACTGGATAAAAGAACACCGTCACGATCGGCTGAGCCGGACCATGAAGACCCTCCGAGCCAAGCTGCAAGGGATGTGGAACTATTATGGGCTGATCGGCAACTACCGCCGCATGAAGCTCACTTATGAGGAAACTCGACGGACGCTCTACAAATGGCTCAACCGGCGTAGTCAGCGACCGAGTATGACTTGGCGGGCCATTGACCGCCTGATGGAACGCTTCCAGATCCCGCCTCCGCGGATCGTGGAAAAGACGGGTCAGAAAATGCCTTGCCAGCAGGAGTTCAGCTTTTGTCAGCGGATTCTGGGGTTCCTGTTCCCCAGAAACCGTCCTGCGGCACATGCGAGAGCGAGTTGATTTGAAGAGCCCGGTGCGGGAAAACCGCCCGCCGGGATCTGTGCGGGGGGCGCCGGGCAACCGGCGTCCCTACCGCGACATCTGAGTTACGGCTGCTTGGACCAGCTTGTCCTCTAGCGCGGGAATTCCCAGCGGGCGCATTTTCCCGTTGCCCTTTGGGATGAGTTTACGTCTCACCAGTCGCGCTCGATACGCCTTG
>JAHFJN010000009.1 GCA_023245865.1 Candidatus Peribacteria bacterium | reverse complement strand
GGGTTACCACTTTCACGCCATCCACCGCCGCCGTAATATCCATCTGAACAACTTGATCCTTGGCGATGGCCGTACCACCACCAATGTTGTTCATAAACACCGTAAAGACCTGCTCCGGCTGTTCGCGGACTAACCGCTTGAAAAGCATCGATCATCCTTTCATCAGCCCGCAGGCTAAGAGGTAAATGCCGTGTGCTGGATATTATAGGCTACGGCGTTTTTGCGCCGATTATTCGTCCCAAAAACACCCATGAACAAAATCTGCCCAGTACGCGCATCCTGATTTTCAGGCCGCACCATCGGCGTGGTGATAAAATTGGTCTGCGCATCATAGACCCATTCCATCGAGTCGCTATTGATGAAATAGATGGCATCCTTCTGAATATCCCCACCCGACAACCCAATATTGTCCACAATGGTTCCATTGGTCCCAGGGTCTGGGGTTACTTCGTCCCAGATAAACGCCGCATTCCGAATCGCCAGCGCCGTGCTGCCACCGAGGATGTCGAGGGTGCGCGGATCCGTCACATAATACCGCTCCTGCTGGGCCAGGGCATTCCAATACTGCTCCCAGGCTACCTGCGAGCCTATCGCCAAATCTGGCGATCCACCGGCGCCTCGTGATGCATTGTTGTAGAGATGGGTGAGTTGGAATTTGTACGCAGCGTAGGTGGTCACCGCCGCCATGTCCTGGGCGAAATTGCCCCAGAAGTTGAAGGTGTTGGGGTTAATGTTGCCGATATCCGTCCGCGACCTGGTAGGATTCGCATCAATCAACGCCGACAGCGGAAGAATCCCCTTGGCTCCAGAATCCAGGCGCCCTACCCGTGCGTCAAATTGCCCCAGTGCACTGCTCGCTCCCGTCGTGATCCGACCCGCCACAAAGCAGTTATTCACCAGTTGCCGCAGCGAATTCATGGTCTGCGTCGTCTTCGCCTGGAGCAGATCCAATGCCGCCGACTTGCCACTGTTCTGCCGCTCTTCCAGCCGCGCAATCGTAATCGACCCACTCATCTGTGCCCACGTGAAGAAGGCACTCGTCATCCCATCTTGTGGTGTGGTATCGAGCAACCCATACCCGCTATAGATGTCTGAAGTACTATTGAGCCCATACATAATGGGGATACGCACCCGCTCCCCGCCATCTTGCGACCGCATGCGCCCCTTGGCTTGGAGCCACGCGAGCCCTTTATTACCTTTGGTAATGTTGTCCGCCAACATGTCTTCTACGGCCCGAAGCGTCGTCGTCAGCAACGCGCCGTAGGCATCGGTAAGTGTGGACGGAACTGGCATGGCCACTCCCTACTCAATTAACGGTTCACTTCATCGGCAACGGCATCGATATTCTGAATCGCAAATTTCCACGCCGCTTGCCAGCCTTCCTTGGTATGTTTATCCCGAATCTTCGCCACCATCCCTGGCGCTGCCGTACTCCCCGTACGACCACTCGCCACACGATTCGCCGCGGCCCGCCCAATATCCCGAACGGCCTGCACCCGAAACGCGGCAGGATTCAGCAGCTTGAGATATAACTCATGCTTGCTCCCGAAGGTGGGATGCGTGAGAGCGTTCGAATTGAGAAACGCATCCAACTCGCGCATCTGCCCCCCGTATTGCTCTTCCCATCCCGGCATCTTGGCATCCATGTCCGCCATGATCTGCGCTTGCGCAGCCTCAAAGGCCTGCTGCGCTGCCGTCTGTTCGCGGGCCTGCTGCGCCGCTAATTGCTCCCGCAACGGCGCAATCGCTTGCTGGGTTGTCTCTTCAATCGAGGCGAGCACACCCTCCGCTAACTTCGGGGCCAGCCACGCGAGATCAGGACCCAATCGCTCCGCCAACTTCCCCTCCATCGCAGCCACGGACCGAGGCGCAGTCCCCGAGGTTTCCTGAGTAGGTGCAGGAGTTCTCTGGCCTGTTTCAATCCGGACCCCTAAGGCAGGGGCAACTTGCTGTAACACTTGCATCGCATAGGCAGGGTCATTATAAAACCGATCGACCATCATGGCCTTTTCTGAGGCCCCACGCGCGGTCTCGCGATCTTTCTGGCGTCCCCGCGTAAACGCGGCCTGCATCCGCTTCCAATGGCCTTGCAGTTCCTCGGGGAGCTGCGCAGGATCAAAGAACGACGCGTCTTCCAGCTCAGGCGTGACAGTCGCCGCTGCCTCATCAGGCCCAGTAGTCGCCGTTTCCTGAGAAGCCGGAAGAGACGCGTCGTCCCCGATCACATCATCCGCTGGGGTCATATCCACCCCGGCTTGCGCAAACAGATTTTCCATACCCCTGCTCTCCGTGAAAAAGCGTTCTTTAATAGTACACGCACGCCCATGCGTGAGCAACTGTTAACAATAATCGATGTATACCGGAGGC
>JAHFJN010000008.1 GCA_023245865.1 Candidatus Peribacteria bacterium | reverse complement strand
TAGCCAACAATCAGGAACGAAACATTGCCATTCTCATTGACGTTAAGGGTGGTGGAGATGGCGCGGATAATCTGCGCAACGCCTTCGATATCTTCGACGTTATGAATCTCATCGATGACAATCAGCAGGCCTTCACTGTGTTCCCCAGAAGTTCCTTTGCCCGCAGTTTGAAGAATATTGGCCTTGATCACCGAACCGCCCGGCTGCTTATTGCGTGAGCAGGCCACCTGCTCCGTGACGTAGCCATTACTTGGCGATTTTGCTGTTGAGTTTTAATAGCAGACCCGGATTAATGGGACAAATCGTTCCAATAGAATCCGAGTTGAGTCATGAATGTCGCTGCCGCCGTTCTATCCGTTGTTCCTCCAGCTTTGAAACCCCGACATGATAGACTCAAGGTGGCCTCGACGGTCATCGACTTGCAGCAGGCCAGACTCGCCGCCAAGTCCCAGCGCGAGTTTGCCAACGAGAGAGGTGTTCCGCGTTCAACGCTGCGCGGGTGGGTTTCTCGTAGAGACTCGATCGCGGCGAATCCCAAGGTGGTGGAGTTCTGCGAATCGCCTGAAGGAATTCAGTTCTTACAGGAGATCCAAACGGCGGCGCTATTTGAGTTCTGTAAACGCGGCACCGCGGGGCTGCGGATATATTGCGACTTCATCAAGCGATCGCCCCTGAGCCCTTTCGTTAGCTCCGCTTACGGTACCGTTCAGAAAGCGGCTACCGTTATGGATCAAAACATCATCGCGTTTGGTGAAGAGCAACTTTGCGTCATGGCTTTGGAGATGCTCCCAAGGCTCATCAGCCTCAGCGCTGACGAGTCGTTCTTCCCTGGCTGTTGCCTCGTCGCCATGGATCCCGTCAGCGGCTTTATTTTCCTTGAGCAATACGCGAAGGGGCGGGACTCCGACACTTGGCTTGCTGCACTCAAGAAATCCTTGGAAGGCCTGCCCATCACAATCCTGCAGCTCGTATCTGATGAAGGACGGAGCCTCCTGTGCCTGGCTGAAAAACTGGACGTCCCTCACTCCACAGACCTTTTTCATGGGCAACGCGAGGTTTACAAGGGCCTCGGCCCGGTTCTCAGAGCACTGGTCCGCCAAGCCGTGCGCGTCGTCGATGATGCCAAGGGACAGGTGGTATCTCGGGCCATGGAGCGCGACGAATATCTGTTGCAGATTGATGCACGAGGACCTGGCCGTCCGCCGGATTTCGAAACCAGAATTGAAACCGCAAACGCGGCGGTGATCGCCGCCCAAGAGAGCCTGACAGCCATCGAGGCGGTCCAAGATGAACTCAACGCTGAGGTGCTCGGGATCGGCACGGATTACCACCCCTTCAATCTTGCTACAGGCCAACCGAGACAAGCCGACCAAGTCAAGAAAGACCTCGAGCAGCGTTTTGAAAAAATTCACGCCATTGCCGACGACCTCGATGTGTCCGAAGGGGCGCAGAAGCGAATCGACAAGGCTGCGCGTCTGTTGCCTAAGATGGTCTCAACGATTACCTTCTTCTGGACAACCGTCGCGCTGTTCCTGGCAAAATGCTCGCTTGCGCCGGAAGTGGTGGCCCTTCTTTACACCGTCCTGATTCCTCAGGCCTACCTCAACATGGTGCTTCTGAAAGCCCCTGTCGAACGCCGCGAAACGATCAGGACGACGATCGCGAAGCTCACCGAACTCGCCGAGGCCGCGACAAGCCCGCTCGCATCGCTCAATTCCGAAACCCGCGCCTTGGTGCTTGGGATCGCCAAGGAGTGCGCCGAAATTTTTCAACGATCGAGTTCCTGCGTAGAGGGTCGCAACGGCGCGCTCTCGCTGCATCATCATGCTGGCCGCAGCCTATCGGCACTCCGCCTTCAAGTGTTGCGTGTCATCCACAACTTTGGACTCAAACGTTGCGACGGCACCACGGCAGCGGAACGGCTTTCTGGCAGCAAGCATCCGGATCTGTATCGGTGGCTCCTGGAACGTCAACCGCTGTTCGTCCGACCGGCGCGGACCGTGGCAAGGGCAGCGTAACCGGATCCAGAAAATTTAGGGACGTAATGATTGCAACCGGGCCGCCAGCCTATGCAGCGATGCGCTCAGACACGCAGCGATGACGAGTCATGAAGCCAGGGGGTAGAATTGCCCGCCACGGTGGGCGGTTCGGTGATCAAGGCCCCAATTTTCATGACGCGAGGTGTTGCGAGATGAGATGGGGCGCTGAGGCGGCCTTAGAAAACCGGGTAATCGGTGGGGAGACTCGCAGGTAAGTCGTCAGTCAAGATGGGGACGTCAGTTTCTTCACGGTAGAGCCGGATATATTGACCGTAGAATCGCATCACCTTCTTGACGTATCGACGCGTCTCCCGAAATGGGATCGACTCGACAAATTCATCGATCTCACACTTACCGCACGCTTTGAGCCATTGGCTCACGGCGCTGGGGCCGGCGTTGTAGGC
>JAHFJN010000007.1 GCA_023245865.1 Candidatus Peribacteria bacterium | reverse complement strand
TGTTAGCGGGCAGTTGAAAATAGACCAGGTGTGGGCACTTCAAAATAGGCCACCCCAGCGTGGTGAAATATACGCTACTTGGGCCGGTTTAGGCGGTAGCTTTTGCCTTTGAAGGGTAGGATGAGCACCTTGTCGAGGAAGCGGTCCAGGATGGCGGAGGTCGCCGCCGTGTCGCCCAGGATCTTCCCCCAGTCTTCGATGGGTCGGTTTGTTGCGATGAGCGTGGCGCTGTTCCCATAGCGTCGATGGATGACTTCAAGCAGGTCATCTGCCGCATGGGGCGGCATCTTCTTCATTCCGAGTTCATCTACGATTAGAAGCTGGCAGCGCGTCAGGTTGTGCACGACTTTCTTGCGCGTGTCATCCCGGAAGGCGTCCTGCATTTCCTCGACAAGATCGAAGGCGTTGCGATAGAGAACCGTATAGCCGTGTTCGATGGCGAGCATCCCCAAGCCGATGGCGACGTGGGTCTTGCCGGTTCCAGGCGGACCGATCAGGAGCGCAGAGTCGTTCTGATGGACGAAGCGGCAGGCGGCCAACTCCTGGACGGTCTTCCTGGGGATCTCGGGATTGAAGGTGAAGTCGAACGTGTCGAGGGTGGCCAGGAACGGGAAGCCCGCCATCTTGATGCGGCGTGCCAGCAAGGTATCCTTGCGCTTGGCCAACTCATCTTCGAGCAGGACATCCAGGAAGGCGAGGTAGTCCATCTCCTCGGTCTTGGCCATGGCGTAGCGCGAGGGCAGCGCGCTGGCGACGCCGGAGAGGCGTAACGAGCGCAGGGTGGTTTGCATTTTTTCCATTCAGGTGATCCTTTCGTTGACGTGGGATTGGTACTCGGCAAGGGAACGGATGAGGTCATGTTCCTCGGTCAGCGTGTCGTGCGCATCGCTGGGCTCATCGCGTAGCGATTCACACAGGGCCTTCACGAAGCGGTAACTCATGTTGTGCCGGGCGAGAGCCACCCCGGCGGCTTCTTCCAGGTGCGCAGCGAAGTCTTTACGCAGGCTCATAATGCCACGGACCTTGCGGATGACGGTGACCTCCTGGCGGGAGAGCAGCTTGTCGATGAGCCGATGCAGGTTGGGACCGACGGTTCGGGCCCGTTGCAGGTGCATGTTCTCCTCCGCTTCCAGGCTCTGCGGCTTGTGCGGCGGACGATGTTCCAACTGGGTTGCCGCCTGCGCTTTGCCTATGCGCGTACGATGCGTGCAGAGTGCTTTTTCTCCGGAAAGGACGACGACCTCTTCCGCGTTAAAGTGGATCGACACGTAGGTGCCGATAAGCTGGTAAGGTACGCTGTAGTAGTTGCCCATAACCTCGATGTGGCCGTGCACATCGACCTTGCGGCGACCGACTTTGAAGAAGGGGAAGAGCGAGAGCGGCAGGGGTCGGAGCGTGGGTTTTTCTTCCTGGAACTGCTGCCAGACCTGACGCTTGGTCGTGCCGTGGATGCGAAGCCGCGCCCAGCGCTTGTTCCAGTGGGCAAGAAGTTGGTTGCCTTCATCGAGTGAATGAATAGTCCGGCCCTTGAGCGCATTGCCCTGCGTATAGGCGATGTCCTTTTCCACACGACCCTTCTGCTGGGGCTGGTACGGATCGCAGGGGTTGATGGTGAAGCCGTACCACTGGGAGAAGGCCAGGTACACAGGATTGAGAATCGGCTCATAGAGGTGTGCCTGGAGTACGCCGGACTTTAGGTTGTCGATCTTCGCAGTCGCCGGCACGCCGCCGAAGAAGGTGAAGGCGCGCTCGTGGCAGCGCAGGAACGTCTCCACGTCTTGGCCGTAAACGAGCTCCTCATAGGCATGGCGGCTGAAAGACAGCGTCATCTTGAACAGCCAGGTCCGCCGCTTTTGGGGGCCCTCGCCAATGAGGGGACCTTGGCTGTAGTCCACTTGCGCCTCGTGGCCCGGGAACACGGGCAGACGTTCCCGGAAGTCCGGCGCAGTCTCCTTGAACCTGCGGACGTAGCGCTTGATGCTGTCGTAGCTGCCACGGTAGGCCGCATCCTCAATGAGATCCTGATAGATGCGTTGGGCGGAAAGCCCCTTCGCGAGACCGGTCTTTATGGCCGGAAGGTGGGGATGCAGAAGCGGGTTGCGGGGCAACGGTTCTGGCGGGAGCATCGGAGAAGGCGAATCGGGCTTTCCGGACCCGGCGGGCAGTTGTGGATCATTTTGGTCTTTTTCGTCGAAAAAGCCGGTGGGCACTTGTGGATCAGTTTGCCCTTTTTCGCCCGAAAAGCCGGCGGGCACTTTTGGATCATTTTGCAGCGCCTTGCGGTACTTGGCGACGGTAATCCGATGGACATGGGTCTCGCGGTGGATCCGTCTATCGGACCAGCCCAGACCAATCAATCCCTCTACAATGCGTTTTTTGTCCATCTTCAGAACGTTCGCCATGAAGCCTCTCCCTCCTTTGGTGAAAGGGGGAAAGGTGGTTTAAATCGT
>JAHFJN010000002.1 GCA_023245865.1 Candidatus Peribacteria bacterium | reverse complement strand
TACATCTACACATTCGACGCACAGGGAAACATCACGAAGCGGGAAGTGCGACAAATTCCCGGAATCGTCACCAAAGGCGCCTCGCAGACCGAAACGACGGTGGAAAAAGGGAGAGTGTGATGTCTCACGATGCCTGGGCTGCCGGTTCCGAAGGAAATGACGTGATTAAAAATCTTTTTTCAATGTGACGTCGCCGCGGAAAGCTTCTTCTAGTGTAGCGTTTATTTTTTTGGCGACTGCATCGGTCACATTAACTCTGTGAAGTCCGACCGAGCTCATATCTTTGAATGGAACGAGGGAAGGCTGCAAAAGCCCGTTCATGTCGAGCAGCACCGTGGCACGTCCACGCAGTGCATGAGACTTGTCTACCGTTAATTTGTCCGTGCATCCGTCATGGATAGGATGTGCGGAGATTTCGAGAATCCAAGAATGCGCGTCAGTGGGAATAAGAACCATAAGGTCAGGTATGGTATTCCGCTCTATCAAGCCGTCAATGGGGTTTAGGGCTCGTGTCATCATCACCGCTCCGGTATGCTCAAAAGGTGCAAGAGATCGTGTACCGCTCACCGGCTTTCTTGGACGAGGTTGCGTCCCATAAGGACAAGCACGTTCACTTGATCCTCATTGCGACCAAGCCCGACATCATCAAGCAGGTTCCTCTCTATAGGGAGCTTCAGAAAAGAGGTCATTGCGTTGTACTCGGGCACACAGGACAACATTATGATGAGAATCTGAGCGGCGGGATGCTCAAGGAGTTTGGCGTGCAGCCGGACTTCAACCTCAACGTCCGTGGCACGATGTACGAAGTCGTCAGTCAGATCATCGGGCGGCTTGGGTACGTCATCGGTGAGTTGAAGAAGAGGGGAAAGGTCGTCATCCCCTACGTGCATGGCGACACGACGACGGCGATGGCGGCGAGCAACGCGGGATTCTGTCATCAGTTTGCGTCTGTTCACGTTGAGGCTGGTATACGAACCCTCACGCCAAATTATGCATTGTTTCCTGCCCTCACCCCGCACCAGTCGCTTCGCTCCGGTGCGGGGCAGGCCCCCAGCTCGAAAGGGGGGCAGTTTGACGTGAAAGCGTGGCATCACTTTCTTCAAGATCGCAAGAATTGGGAACGCGGATCACTCGAGCCCTACCCGGAACAGTTCAACACGCGGTGCAGTGAGGCTGCAACGGGGATTCATCTGGCTCCGGTTGAACTTGATCGCGAGTTCATGCTCAGTGAAGGCTTCCCCGATGACCGGATTTTCGTTGTCGGCAATTCCGTTGTCGACGCCACGATGGAGGCGATGGAGCGGATCGATCAATCAACGGTCTTTGATCGTCATTCGACTCTCAAGGATGGAGATTTTGTCCGTTTTTGCATCCATCGTCGGGAGAACTGTCTGAGCGAGAAGCGCTTCCGCGCGATCTACGGTGCGATGAAGGGATTGGTCGAAGACGGGAGAAAGGTTCTGCTGATTTCGATGATCCAAACGGAGGCCGCATTCGAGCGGTTTGGGCTCAAAGACGAAGTCAAAGCTCTCGCGAAGTCGCATCCGAACTTCATCTACTCCCCCGTGTGGGCAGAGTACGTCGACGTTGTCGCTGCGATGAGTAAAGCCGCCGTCTGCGCGACGGATTCGGGCTCGATGCAGGAGGAAATGAACGCGATGAGCATTCCGTGCGTCACACTGCGGTTCGGATCCGATCGCAGCGAGTCGATCCTGTGCGGCGGCAACATCATCGCGCCGCCGGTGGATGCAGGCATCATCAAGAAGATCATCGAATTTGCTTGGGATAATAAGCAGATGCGCAAAGCACCGAAAATTTACGGCAAGGATGTCTCAAAAAAGTGCATTGATGTCATCGAGAAGGTTCTGAAAGAAGGGGATCCGTTCAGGAATGAGGAGGGGAGGTTGCGGCTCTGAATGGAAAATTAAAAGTGAAAAGTGAAAAATGTACTCTATACTCAGGTCCAACGTTCAATTTTTCACTTTTCACTTTTCTCTGTGCAACGTTTCCGTGAACAACTGACACTCGTTCTCATCGCCCTCCTCCCGTTCCACGCTCTCCTCGTGACGGTGGGGACGAAATTCCTGCTCGGTCCAGGTCACGCACCAATGCCAGCACTCGCGATCTGGAAAGAGATACTCTTAGGCCCAATACTTCTCTTTAGCTCAGGAGAGATCTTCATGAGAGTGAAAAGTGAAAAGTTAAAAGTGAAAAATATTTTTTTAATAGATTTGATTGATGTTTTTATCCTCATACTCATTGGAATTGGGATCACGCTCTTCTTCTACCGCCCCTGGATGACGACGACTGGGTTGGTGCTCGGATTCAAATACGATTTTATTCCTCTCATTGCGTTTCTGGTACTGCGGAGAGTCCAATGGTCTGATCAATTCCGTGCGCGCGCCGAAGGCGCGCTCCTGTGGGTGGCCGGAATTGTCGCGCTTTATGGCATCCTCACGGTCTTCGCTCCCAAAGGGTACTTCCGCCTTCTCGGCTACAGCGACGCACATTCGTTGTATCTACCCAATGGTCCGCTCGCGGCGTTCCAGCAAATCAGTGGCAGCGCAATCCGGCGGGTGCAGAGTACGTTCAGCGGACCAAATCAATTTGGCATTTGGTTATTGATTCCTCTGAGCATCCTCGCGACACGAATTTTTCAGTCAAAAAAATTCAAGAAGCATGAATCAAGAATTTTGATGATGTTCGGTGTCTGTCTCATTGTTGCATTGATGCTTACCTTCTCGCGCTCTGCGTGGATCGGCGCCTTTGTGATCGCTGCTGTTGTCGGTTCGAAACATCTCCCCCGACGTGTGTTCCGCGATGCACTCATCGGAATCGTCTCGATCCTTGCCATTGCCGGAGTCGCGGCATCCCTCATCGCCCCGTCGGTCTTCCTGCGCGCGACCTCCACGCGCGAGCACATCGTCCGGCCGCTGAAGGCCATCCACGAGATGATCCGCTATCCGCTGGGCATGGGTCTGGGTGCGGCTGGGCCCGCCGCCAACCGCACGCATGAGCCATGCGTGTTCCTAGAGCCAGGGAATGATCCTTCGTGGGCGAAGAATGCCCCGACACTTTGCGTCTTTGTGGGGCAAACGCAGGTACAGCCGGCGAATCATCACTGCGACTGTGCCCTGCTGCCCGAGAGCTGGTATCTCCAAGTCGGCGTCGAAATGGGAGTGCTCGGCTTTCTTTTGTACATATGTTTGGTGGGAGTTGTGCTGAGCCGACTTGCAGTGAAAAGTGATCCTTCGTCAGGCTCAGGATTAAAAGTGAAAAATGGCGAAACCCGAACTTTTCACTTTTCATTTTTCACTTTTCTCTTCTTCTTGGGCATCAGCATCGCCGCGTTATTCCTCCATGCCTGGGAA
Source organism: Candidatus Peribacteria bacterium (assembly GCA_023245865.1). Lineage (GTDB taxonomy): Bacteria > Patescibacteriota > Gracilibacteria > Peribacterales > Peribacteraceae > JAHFJN01. The sequence continues at coordinate 4,241 of JAHFJN010000002.1, read as the reverse complement.
GACGCCGCAGTGGCCTATACGGCATGGGTATTCGTAGCATCAAATTTCTCCAAATCTTCCTCCGTTTGAGCCAGTTGCAGAGTATGTTTCCAATCAAGTGCATCAATGATTCCCGGATGATTAGGGAATGTCTCCAGAGCCATTTGCATGAGTCTGTTATTGCACCGAATGTGCAGAATTGTTTTAATGACGGGATCGTGTAGCAAGTCCTGCTTTTTCGGGAGAAGCCGGCGAAATTCACGCATGTCCGTAAGGATTGTGAGAGTCGTTGCAGCGCCAAGTGCCATCGTTACATTGTTATCCACCACGTCTCGTACATTTTCTATGACGCGCAGCAGAGCTATTTTGAACTGAACCAGATTGGCAACTTTCACGGCTCCAGGTGCTTCCAGGTCAGCAACGATTCTCTCCGGCTTCGTTGCCTGTTCGATCGCCGCACAGAGCGCGCCAGTGCTGAGGATAATGTTGCGCATGAGATCAGAGAGTAAAGAAGCAATTATGAAGATTCCTCTAATTTCTTGGCTAAATCACCCAATTCCATTTGGGCATTGGTAAGCAGGAACCGGGCGCGGGAGCCGGGGAACTCGTCGCGGACGGCCACGCGCACGCCTGACCGCGCCTGCCAGGCAGTGATATAGAGCCGAACAAGCGCCTTCAGCTCGTCTGCACGTTTGACATTATTCTCTTGCGCAGCCGCGAAGCGCCTTTTCGCATGCGTGCGAAACTGCTGCGGAGGCATTGTTTGTTCGGCCGCACGGTACCTTTTATTTTGCTCATCCGACCACGCGTTCCTCATCAAATGTCGGACAAGGAGATGATATTGTCCGATGAATTCCTTCACGAATTTCCGTTGTGGCTCGAGGAATACCGATGGCAGACTCTCAATGGCATCGAGATCGGTGTATTCCATCAAAATCTCGGTCAGCCCTTCCAGATCAGCATGGATGGAGAGGAAAGGATTGTTAATGAAGAGCAGTTTTTGCGCTTTTTCATCCTTCACCAGTGCCGAAATCCGGAAGATTGTTTCCGCATCGTGTTTCATCGCTTCGCCGAGCTCTTTCGCTTCGATCGTATCAGGGTCCCACTCATTGACCGTCTCGGACCATTTGTCCAGCCGACGTTCGATATCGGCATGAGCATTGAGCAGATCTCGATGTCTGCGGATGATTCGCTTGTTTATTTCGAGGTTCATGATCACGTCCAGCGCATTCGATGCGCCGCAGGAAATGCGATGCAGATCGCGCGCAAGTGCGATCGCTTCCCCTGAATTTTCTACGGCTTGGCTTTTGGACTGTACATATGTTGTGTAGTAATCCGCGAGATCGCAGACAGATCGTTCCAGTGGTTGCGCGAAGCCGTTCATACATCAGAGGGTGTTACATGATATCCCGATTCAACAACTTCCTGATCAGGAATATCCATCAGCATCAACGAAATCCGGAAATCATGGATGATGTTGTCGGGGTCCTTTCTCTCCAGAACATCCAACGCGTTCAGAGTGCGACCAATTTGATTAATTCCCTGAGCGATCAGATTGCTGCAGTATCGCCGGTTCACGCTCTGTGACTTTGCCTGAACATTTCCCACAATACTGAATAGTTCATACAACATTTGCGATCGTAATTCTGCTTGCAGTCGTACGAAATAGGGCTGGTCTCCCTGTATCTGCTCTTGAATCGTCAACATTTCCGCCTGAGAGCAACGGGCAATGATTTCGATGTTCCTCGCGGCAGCGATTTCCATTGCAGTCGGCTCGCGATCAATGTCTTGTCGATCGGCCTGTTCCCGGCACAGGCACAACAGGCAGTCCATCCATTCGCGCTGCATTCGCTTTGGAGATTCTGTCAGCGTCGTCTCCTTGTTCGCCTCTGCCTTGGCGTATTGTGAGTATTGCAACACGGGATCCTGCAGGATTTTCTCCAAATCCTGGAGCTCCATGAATTTATCTGCCAGTGTCCCTTCTTCTCCTTTTGTCAGTGGGATGTTTTCTCGGTCGAGCAATTTGCGGTACATCTCCATGAGCGCCCTTTTTCGGTCCGATCGTTCTTGTCCATCCTTCTTCCCGTTGCCTTGAAGATATGTTCTGAGAACGTCTACTTCTTTGGAGATTGCAATGGAAAAATCCAACCCCCGATGCGTGAGCACATGCATTTGTATACTTTGAAACCGATGAATGCGTCCGATGGCTTCATGAGTATCCAACCGTGAAAAATTTGCAGCCAATCCATCGATACCAGACATGGCTCTTTGTTCCTGCGCCCATCCGAGGTAATTGTGCGTTATGCACTCACCAGACATGATTACTTTTTAACATTTTTAATCAATTTAGTCAAATTCTCCCAAAAATCCTTTCTCTTCACTACAATCCCTCCATGGTACACAAGGGCTCGATCGTCATCCTGGACTTCGGAGGTCAATACGCACATCTCATCGCCAACCGTGTCCGACGTCTTGGGGCGTATTCGGAGATCAGAGTCTCAGAAACTCCAGCAAAAGAACTCAAGGGTGCAGCTGGGATCATCCTGAGTGGCGGACCACAGAGTGTGTACGAAAAGGGAAGTCCGACTGCAGATCACGGCATCTTCGAGCTCGGTATTCCCATCCTCGGCCTCTGCTACGGACATCAGTGGCTCGCGCATGCGCTCAATGGCAAGGTGAGTCCCGGGAAAACGAAAGAATACGGTCACACGATGATCGAACGTAGCGGCGAGTCGCCCATCTTCAAAGGTCTTCCGCAGATCATGACCGTCTGGATGTCGCACGGCGACGAAGTCACTCAGCTTCCGAAGGGATTCGTCGCGATGGCAAAGTCATCCGTCTGTTCGGTCGCTGCGATGGCCAATGAGAGCCGCAAGATCTACGGCCTGCAGTTCCACATCGAAGTGACGCACACGGAGCATGGCATGGAAATGCTCAAGAAGTTTGTCGCTCTTTGCAAAACGACGCCGTGGAAAATTGATTCGTTCGTCGATTATGTCGGCGGACAGATCAAAGAAGAGGTCGGCAAGTCCAAGAAAGTCTTCATGCTCGTCTCCGGCGGCGTCGATTCCACGGTCGCATTCACGCTACTCAACAAAGTTCTCGGCCCATCGCGCGTCCAGGGCATGCTCGTCGATACGGGATTGATGCGCAAGGACGAAGTTGCGCAGATTCGGGCGGCATTCAAGAAGTTGAAGATCAAGAATTTGCATATCGAAGATGCATCGGATGAGTTCTTCAAAAATTTGAAGGGCGCGACGGATCCGGAGCAGAAGAGGAAGATCATCGGGAGGACGTTTTTGGATGTTCAGCAGCGGGTGAGTGAGAAGATGGGGCTGACGGGAGTGAAAAGTGATCCTTCGTCAGGCTCAGGATTAAAAGTGAAAAGTGACGAGTGGTTACTCGGTCAAGGCACCATTTATCCCGATACGATCGAAACCGGCGGGTCGCGGCATGCTGATCAAATCAAAACGCACCACAACCGCGTTGATGCGGTGCAGAAGATGATCGATGCGGGGCAGGTGATCGAGCCGCTCAAGGAGCTCTATAAGGATGAAGTCCGGATGCTGGGGGAAGAGCTGGGGCTGCCGAAGGAACTTGTGTGGAGGCATCCTTTCCCTGGGCCGGGGTTGGGAGTGAGGATTCTTTGTACGAACGAAGTGAAAAGAGAAAAGAGAAAAGTGAAAAGTGATGGAAGTATTTCAGTGCCTCATGAGATCCTCCCCGTTCGCTCTGTCGGAGTTCAGGGAGACGGCAGGACATACCGGCATGCAGTTGCGCTCTTTTCACGGCATCCCTGTCACGTGACGCCGGAACATAAGGCATTGGCGACATCGATTCCGAATACCAATAAGGAGATCAACCGTGTACTGCTCTGTACATCGCATGATCGCCCGGTGGAATTCACCGTGACGCCGGGGACGGTCACCCGCGAGCGCGCCGAACTTCTGCGGGAGGCGGACGCCATCGTCAGTGAGGAGATGCGCGCGGCGGATCTCTACGGCGTCATCTGGCAGTTCCCGGTCGTGCTGCTTCCATTTGGAACCAAGAAAGGAGGTCAGTCGATCGTCCTCCGTCCGATTGTCAGTGTCGACGCCATGACGGCGAATGCATATCTACTTGAACAGAGTGTTCTCGAAACAATCACCCGCCGGATTCTCGATCTCAAAGGTATCGATGCGGTGTTCCTGGATCTCACGAATAAGCCGCCGGGAACAATTGAGTGGGAGTGACATTCATGCATTTGCCTCGACAGCTATCTC
>JAHFJN010000006.1 GCA_023245865.1 Candidatus Peribacteria bacterium | reverse complement strand
CGCTTCTTTCTTGCGGCCGAACACCATGACGACCCGGCCTTCGGGGTTGAACTTGATGACCATGTCCGAATCCTTGTCCACGGCCCAGAGGTTGTCGTCCTTGTCGACTCGGACCGTGTGTGCAAACGACCACGCATACAGGTTATGGCCGATTTCGCGGATGTACTTGCCGTCGGGACCGAACTCCAGCACTTGTGCCGCCGTCGCTGCGTAGGCCGGGCCCGTCGTGCTACCGCGGGAATATACGAAGATATGGCCCTTCGAGTTGACCGCGACTCCTGACGCCTCGCCCATATGCAGATCCGGCGGAAGTTTCAGGAAGTTCGGCGCCGAGTCGTACGGAATTTCCGGTACCGGTTGCTGCGCGAATGCCGCGGTGCTTAGCAGCACCAACAAAATCGCAAAGAAATACTTCATGGTCGCCTCCTTAGTCTGGTCTCAGTTGAAGGCACATCATATGACAGGCTGCGCTCCAAAAGCAGCATCCCGAATCGACTCATCTAATATGTAACCCGAGCAGGGGTCATCAACTCATGAAAAATGTAACCCAACTTGAGACGACGATAGGGGGTTACGTTGGTGAGTCGGAAGTCACGATGGGAATATTTTCGGGCGGTGTATGCGCGATACCAGACAGCGTCAGAAGAGAAGAAGCAAATCATGTTGGACGAGTTTTGTTCCAACACGCGATACAACCGCAAATATGCGATTCGGTTGCTGAATGGGCCGCGACCGGAAAAGAGGCCACGGCCGAGGCGTCGGCGCGCGGCGAGCTATGGAGCAGGTCTGATTCGGCTGTTGGCGGTGGTTTGGGAAGCGGCTGGATATCCCTGGTCGGTTCGCTTGAAGGCGGTGCTGCCGTTGTGGCTGCCATGGATTCGAAAACGATTTCGTCCGGATGCGGCCACAGAGAAGAAGCTGTTGCGGATCAGCGCGGCGACGATGGATCGGCACTTGAAGTCGAAAAAGGCGACGTTGAGCAAGAGGCATTATGGTGGGACCAAGCCGGGCACTCTGCTGAAGCATCACATTCCCATCAAGACGGATTCATGGAACGTGAAGGAAGCGGGTTTTGTCGAGGTGGACTTGGTATCGCACTCGGGTAACTGCGGTGACGGCGAGTTCATTCACTCGTTAAATATGACCGATATCCACACGGGTTGGGTCGAGACACGGGCGGTGCTGGGAAAGGGCCAGGTCGGGGTCGTGGCGGCGATGGAGCAGATGAGGCAGAGCTTGCCATTTCCGTTGCGTGGCATTGATTCCGACAACGGCTCGGAATTCATCAACTACCATCTGAAGCGGTACTGCGACCGGCGGCGGATTCAATTCACACGAGGGCGGCCTTACAAGAAAGACGACAATGCGCATATTGAGCAGAAGAACTGGACGCACGTTCGGAAAATCTTCGGCTACTTGCGATTTGATTCGCCAGCCGTATTGAGGGAGATGAACGACCTGTACGTCGCGGAGTTGAGGGTGTATCAAAATCTGTTTCAGCCTTCGACGAAGCTGTTGCGAAAAACACGCGTCGGCTCGCGCCTGCGGCGTGTATACGAGCCACCGAAGACGCCACTGGAACGCGTGCGTGAATGCGGACAAGCGGATCGAGCGAAGCTGGTGCAACTGGACCAGACGTTCAAGACGCACGACCCATTTGAGCTGTCCCGGAAGATCGATCAGAAGCTGGAAACGATCTTCCAGCTCGCCAACGCGCGAATGAGTCCCCGGTCTGGAAATTCCAGCATGGAGTAAGAAAGAAAAAAAGAAGCAAAAAAAGAAAGAAGGGGAGGCCTGTGGAAACTGCCACAACTATGGAAAAAAGCAAAACGCTACGCTGCTTTTTCCCACAGTTGCTTGGATAAGCCGAGCAGAAAACGTGCTCGGCTTATCCACAGTTCCCACAGGCCCGGCGGCGGTCAACTCTGGTTACTTTTTAAATGATTTGATGACCCCCACCAAAGTTACATTCTTAAATGAGTTGACAGGGGGTGAACCCGAGCGAAAGCTGGGTCTCCTATGAGATTAGAGTGGGGGCGCGTTCGCCCGTGAAGGCGATAAATTGCGAAGTCTTTCTTTCGTCACGCGATATTGGTGTGATTCAGCGACCGAGCACCTTCGCCAGGAGCTTCACCGCCACGTCGCGCCCGAGCCTGGTGTCGCGGGCCTGATACACCTCACCCATGCCCCCAAAACCCAGGGGACTCTCAATTCTGTACTGTGCAAGCTCTTTCCCGATTTGAGGCTATCTTATAACATCTCTTAGGAGCACAAATCATGAATGAATTGGATGCATTCCTGGACGAGCTTGTGGTCGCGAACCGGATACTTTCGAATGAGAACGTCGTGGACGCCTATGGCCACGTGAGTATCCGCCATCCCGGCAATCCCGAGTGGTTCTTGATCTCCCGCTCGCTCGCGCCGGAGTTTGTCGAACGAACCGACATCATGGAGCTCAACCTGGGCGGCGAACCAGTCGATGACACGCGTGCGCCGTACCACGAGCGATTTATCCACGCGGCGATCTATGAAGCTCGGCCGGACGTTCAGGCCGTTGTCCACGCTCACGCGGAAGACGTTCTCCCTTTCAGCATCACCGAAGCTT
>JAHFJN010000005.1 GCA_023245865.1 Candidatus Peribacteria bacterium | reverse complement strand
TCCTCTGTTGTCAGGCCGCAGACTTCACGCAAGTGTGAGCGCAACCTGTCCCTCCGGTGGCAGAGCGGGATGGCAGCAGGTGAAGATGAGACGAAGGCGATCGTCCTCGATCTCCTCTTCCTGTTCCTGAGGCGCTCCCTTATTTTCCTCAGGGATGCCGCTTCGATATGCAGCGCAAGATCTCTCTGTGCTCCGTCGAAGCGCGCCCCGCCGGCGCATCCCGTCAATGGGCCTTGAAGCGTGCGGTTGAAATCAGCCAGGTGGCGCGGTTTGTCCGGTATGCCGGCCTGAGGCCATCTGTCCAAAGCGGCGGCAAAGGCCTCGTGCATTTTTAGCGGTATATTCTCTTCCGGCTGACGTCGGTGTACTCATGGCTGGCGTTGTTCCTAGAACAGGTCTTTCGACTTTCAGGCGGGTAGCGGGCATCGCGCTCGCACTGTTTTCTGTGGTGCTACTATGCTATCGACCATTTGCAGGCAAAATACAGATAAGATTCGACGGCGAAATTCAGTGGAGGACAATGTTAGCAGAATTGGGCAGTCCATCGAGAACTTCAGTTAGCTGCTGCGCCGTCCCAAGAAACCCTCGGCTGCTTTTCGTTCTGAGGCAATACAAGGTGAGGCTTCATGAGAAATACTCTTTGCCACTTATCAAGCGAATGTTGCAGAAACGCTTGATCTGTTCAAAGTCCTTGAGATTGTCCGTGACCAGAAGGCACCCGGCACGCTTGACCGTTCGGGCGATCAGAACGTCCCGGACTATCCGTTGAATTTGACTGGCGGGAACTCTAGGCGTCTTGCCACCGTGCTTGGATTTCAACCCTCGAAGCAGCGAGCTAAGGGATCGCGCAGAAATAACCTCACAGATTCGGAGCTATGGTGTAGTTCCACCTCGGGAGGGTGTCATGTGGTTTTAGGTGAAGTAAAGCGAGTTGCTCGGGGCTTGGAGAGACACCCGTCTGGTAGTGAGTACGGTCGAGGTACGCGTTGACGGCGAGCCCGGTTTGAGTCTTGGTAGTGCGGATGAATTTGAGAATCTTCTGGTAGCTGTCTAGGGGCTCACCAGCCCAGTTCTTGGAGATCTCTGAGAAGAGACGGTGCTCAATGGGGTTCCATTTGGAAGCGCCGGTAGGGTAATGAGCGATGGTGATGGTGAGACCGAAACGGTTGCACAGTTCGGATTGAATCTCGGTTTTCCATGCGAAGAAGCGACAGTTGTTGCTGCCGCCGGTGTCAGCCAGTATGAGCAGTTTGTTGGCGCGCGAGTAACGATCGGAGCCCTCACGCTGCCACCAGCGAGCGATTGAATGAGCAGCAAAAGCGGGAGTGTCATGAGAGATTCCGATAAAGATCGAGCCGCGATTGGCACCGACATCGTAGATTCCATAAGGGATTGCCACGCCTATGGAATCGGAGCGGAAGTCATGGTCATTGACAAGGCGCGCAGAGCGATCCCAACAGGCGCCAGGGTTTTTGAAGTTGCCGACCAGTTCTCTTTTCTTGGTGTCGACGCTGATGATGGGATAGCGCCGGCGTTGAAAGCGGGTTCGCAAGGCAGATATGTAATCGAACTGCAGGTTCCGGTCGGGACTGGCATCGCTGGCCAGCATCTTGTGGTTCACACGCAGGGAGTAGCTCATTTCGTGCAGAAGGCGAGCTACGGTGTTTGCGGAGATGGTAATGCCGAGTTGGTGGAGCAGGTCGGCGATCTTGCCTGTAGTGCGGCGGCTCCACTTAAGACCGGTGATTGGATCTCCGGCGGTGTCATGCTCCAACAGTATCTCGATGGCGTCTATGACTTCGGGCGTTTTTTTTCCACCGACTTTCGCCCGCCGCCCGACTGGCGCACTCGGGAGAACTCAACATCCTGCTCCAGCAACTGCTGTCGGCCGCGGGCCACGGTGTGAGGATCAATAGCCAGAAAGTCGGCGAGTTGGCGATCCCCCCCGCGGCCCAGTTTCATGGATTCCAGCCCGGCGTACAAACGGCGTTGCTTTTCGTCCAGCAAGCCGTAGAAGAGAATGATGGCGGCCTTCAGTTCCTGAGCAGAGACTTCCAGTTTGGTTGCGTCAGCAACCGTCGGGACTGCTAGCTGGGTGCGCCGGGTCAGTAACTGCCGCTGGCGGACGGCGGCATCGGAAGAAGTGTAGAGGTAGACTCCCGAGACCTGTTGACGCGAGATTCTGCGAAGCTGGACGAGGTGGAGCAGTGCATCCTGCACCTCGACGCGTAAGGCTCGCGCGAGTTCCTCGGCGAAGCAGCCCTTGACTGAATGATTGATGAACGCTTCGATGGTGGCGACTAGCGTGCCGTAGCGAGAGAACCACACCGACTCGTACGACCACAGCCCATCAGGGTCGAAGCGAGCGATCTCTGGGAGCGTGTAGTAACTGCCTCGATGAGAATAGCTGGCAAGATAGTCGAGTTCTTTGAGCTTCCGAAAACAAGTGATGTCGACGGGAGTCCCAAGGGCCTTCTTTAGCTCGCCCAGGGTTGCAATCTGGTTGCGCAGGAGGAACTCGCGTAAGTTGTCAGCATTGTAGGTTGGATGTCTCATAATGTTATAGTTCCGACTCTGGAGTAGTGTACGACCGGAACTATAACAGAATGAAGTCAGCGATTCCACAGGCAGGGGCCTGAAGAGAGCTCCCATTAAGATTGAGTTCTAGTAGGGGGAAAGCGTTCTTAGTTCGAGAATGGACGCTTCCAATAATGATTGAAGTCCGAGAATTCGCGCAGTGTTATTTTTGCGCGATCCC
>JAHFJN010000004.1 GCA_023245865.1 Candidatus Peribacteria bacterium | reverse complement strand
GGGAACACCTCGCGTTCCAACTCGTTCATGTGTTCTCGTAGTTCGTCAACCAGACGGGCAAGCTGGGTCACCACCCGACCAACCGGCGCCTTGAGTCCATCAAGCAACAGGAGATTGATCCCTTTCAACACGCCACGTTGGTCCGCGCGGTCCTGCGAAGAGCGGTTGTTGATCAGCGCCTGGATCCGATCCCTATAGGGTACCAGCGCCTCTTTTTCTCGCTTGATATGCTCACCGAGCATTCGTGTGAGCGAAAAGCACATCTCGCGCAGCGCAAACTGGGCTTCCGGTGCGACCCGCATCGCCCCTTCCAAAGAGTCGAGCTGTTTTCGCAATTGCTCATGATCGCTCCTCAGCAGCTCTGTCACGCCCATTGGACGCCTCCACCTTCTATCTGTGTATGACTGATCCATGCCCCGATCTGTTCGAACAGTACACGCAATTCTTCACGCTTCGTTCCATAGCCCCACGCCGGCTCATCAAGACGGTCCGGTTCCCGACCAGGGCTGTTGACCTCCACCCGGATGAGCGGTGCCTGTCGCCTAGCGAGTCCCTGCAGGACCAGAGCACCCTCAACGGCTGGGAAGAGCGTGGTTTCTTGCTGGTCAATCCCACGACGCAGTCCGGCCACCACGGCGACGAACAGCGGCCGCATCCGTTCCAGCACACAGTTCGGTTGTTCTGCAAAGAACTGCCTGATCGCGTCCAGATTCTGCCGAGCACTGCGATGGTCACGCAGGGCCCCCTCCGCCTGTTTTGCACTGATGTAGAAATGGCACGAGGCGAGCAGAGCTTCTTCACGTGCAATGTGCGGCTGAAGCTGTTGCAAGAGTGTCCGGCTGACATCTTCCACCAGCACCCCGATCTCTGTGCTCCCGCTCAGGGCGGACTCCAACACGTTGAGCTTGGAGCGAAACAGGCCATGGTCTTGTTTGAGATGATTGATGGTGTTCATGGAACGACTCTCTCCCCTCACTCAGGCATCCTCTACCAGTACCAGTAGTTCGCCATTCGGTTGAGTCTCTCTGACCATCCTGCGACGTGCATTCCGCCGTAGCACACCGTCAGGAACTGGGCTCGCTGTCCGAGGTATCTGGCGATCCTGCGTCTGAGTTGTCAAACTATTACAGAACCGTTCGCGCCTCGCTCGCTCAGAAGCGCTTCGGCCTTGAACCAGTCGTCCAGGTGTGGCCATGCACTCGCCCACGCTGTTTCATACAGAGCATGGGCTATGCGCGGCACCTCCTGATGCTCAATGAGTCTCTTGGGCCGCCGTCGCCCTTGCATAACCCCCTGACTAACGGCCATCTCTCCCTCCCTCCGTTCTCCCTCCATCAGACAGCGACCGCCGTGAGTGCCCATTGTGGCTCTCACGAGCTACAGCGATCGCTTCGATAATCTCTGTGACGTGCTGTTCGGTGACATGCGGCCCAACATACGCCCATTGTCTGCGAACCGACAGCGCAATGTCTTGCAACGAGAGCACCCCGACGAGTTTTCCACGATCAACGACAGGAAGCCGGTGCAACGCCGCCTCTTTCATCACGCGGACGGCATCCTCCAGATCAGCCTCAGAGGAAATCGTCGTTGGCGCTGCCGTCATACAGACCTTCACGGTCACTTGGCTTGCGGGCCGATTGAGACGCACCAGATGGAGCAGGATGTCACGAGCGGTCACCACTCCGATGACCCGCTTGGTCGTCAGACTGTCAACGACGGGCAGAAACCCGCGCTGGCGCCGACGCATGATGTTGCTCGCTGTCGCACAGCTATGCTCTGGAACGCACGCCTTTGCGCTTGTGGTCATGAACTCGCGGATTCGCATCACTTCCCCCACAGCTTCCCGTTCGTTCCCTTCAGGGCTCCCAGACCGCTCACGCCTCGCTCGAATGGCTCTTAACCAAGTACAGCGCTCGCGTGTTCCTCTCGAGGAGCTCGTCCGCCATCTAAGACCTGAGGCATGGGCCGTGCTACTTCCTCTTCCAGCAACGCTAACAGTTCCCGGCTCTCCATCCCATGGCGCCAGGCGACCTCATCGAGACAGTCAGATCCCTCGAATCGGCTATCGATACAAAGGCCCTCGAGGACCGATCTCGTGCTGGGAAATCGATGCTTGATTTCCTGCATGGTCATAGTTTCAGTCAACGTCGACTCGCAATCCTGTTTGAGACGGTCGATGGCATCCATCGTAGAGATCCCCTTTCGCTTCAGCCAGGGGGTATTGCCTTGGTTCAACGATGACCCCCGTACTTGCTGCTTACCCTGCGCTATACCTTCTCGCATTAAGGCCCCCACTCCCACGGCGACCATAACAGCCGGCTATTCGAATTCAGGGAGGGCCCCTGGCGCCCCTTTCGGCTATCGCGGGCACGCCGTGAATCGGCGCTGCATTGAGTGGTCAATATTTTCCTCCCATCCTCAACCAGGGGCAACCACACTGCGCTCATGACACCCTCCCTTCGCTACTTGAATAATCGCACGCGACGTGGTATAAATCAAATGCATACTCCTAATATGTTAGATTATAGTTTCTCATCATGATCCGCTCCCTGCGCCTATTCTGTGATCTGGTGGCGACTCAGAGCTTCACCGAAGCGGCCCACCGCAACTACCTGACGCAGTCGGCGGTGAGCCATCACCTGAAAGCGCTTGAGGAGAAATTTGGCCATCGGCTCCTGGAGCGCGGCCGCCGGCAGGTTCGGCTCACCAGCGCCGGGGCCCTGGTCCTTGAGGCTAGCCAGGACATCCTCAGACGGTACGAACAGCTCGAGCACGCCCTTAAGGAACCGACGAGCGAGGTGGTCGGCCGGTTGCGGGTCGGCAGCATTTACACGATCGGGCTCTACGAGCTGCCCAGGTACACGCCCATCTTCCTCAAGCACTATCCGAAGGTGGACCTCCTCCTCACCTATCTCAAAGATGTGGAGATCTACGAGGCGGTTCTCGCTGACCAGATCGAGGTGGGCATCGTCGATTACCCCAAGCCCCACCCCCAGTTGACGAGCACCCTCTTCAAGAAAGAACGGATCGTCCTGATCGTGCCGCCCAAGCACCCGTGGGCCACGAAGAAGCAGCTCCGTCTTGCGCAACTGCACGGACAGCCCTTCATCGTCCCGCAAGCGGAGTTTCCTGTGGACGAGATCTTCCGGAAGACGGACATCCGGGTGAAGGTCGTGCACGCGTTCGACAATATCGAGATCACGAAACGCGCCGTGGAGGTGGGCTTAGGGCTCGCCCTGGTGCCCCGGATCACCGTTGTGGACGAGGTTCAACGAGGGAAGTTGAAAGCGCTGGACCTGGCAGGAGGACCGTTCGAGCGTCCCATTGGGATACTCACCCGGAAGCGAGCCGAGCTCTCGTTGCCGGCACGGAAGTTCATCGATCTCCTCATCGCTCCCCTCAAGGCACGCACCCTGCACTCCTGAACTACCGGTCTCTCAGAGGGATGACGGGGTCCTACCGTGGCGAGAAACACAATTCGTACGAGAAAATCGGTTCACGTGGTTACGATCTGGTTACGTTTGAGGGGTCTGGCGAGAAAGGTAAAAAAACCGCTATCCTTTAACGGATAACCTCTACTGATAAATGGCGGGGGCGACGGGCGATGATAGAACTTTTGAGGCTGAATGGAGCCAGTTTCTCGCGGAGTCCAGGGCGTGGTGTGTTGAGCTCAGCCCTGAGGCTCGCGTATGATCTCGTCGGTCTCAGGAGTTGTCGCAACACGACAGCGTTGTTGTGGTGCTCATCCCGAGCGGCGTACACCAGTGTGACCACTCGATGTGTTTGCACGAGTGCTCGCAGGCGGCTCAGCTCTGATGGCTTGTGGCGCAGCTCGCGCCTACACCGCCGTATAAATTCCGTCCACTTCTCCGGATCGTGTCCAAACCATCGCCGCAGTTCAGTGCTGGGTGCTAACGCCTTCAACCAGTCGCTGATCTGGGCTCGCTGTTTTGAAACGCCGCGAGGCCAGATTCGATCCACCAGCACCCTGCACCCATCCTCGTGCGTGGCGGGTTCATAGATGCGTTTCGTCCGGATCATGGTGCCCCTATTGTAGGCCAAAAGAGCCAGTCGCGGCAATACGCTACGGACGGGCGAGATGGATCGTGGTTGCTCTTGATTGCTGGTGGTTCCCGAAGGTGAGTGGACTAGCGGGAGGTTGGTGCTGGGGGATCAAGATGATCTTGCGGATGG
>JAHFJN010000001.1:725636-1070956 GCA_023245865.1 Candidatus Peribacteria bacterium | reverse complement strand
TGAGGGTGAGGCTTCCTGTCATGGTGTCGCCAGAGGTGTTCACATAGCGGGGATCGAAATATCCGAGGAGGGAGCCGGTGTTCGTGAAGGCGCCGGAGTTGGTGTCGGTATCGGTGCCGCAGCTGAATCTTCCCGTCGTAGAGTTCCAGAGGAGCTTTGAGGTGGTGCCGTTAGAGCAGCTGGAGAGACCGGCACCGGTGAGAGAGGTGCCAAGATACAGAGAGGAGCCGGAGGCGGCGCCTTCGAAGACGAGGGTGCCGGAAGAAGTGAGAGTTTTTTCTGCGTGGAGGATGGCGCCGCTGATGGTGTTGACGGCGTTGATGGCGAGGGTGGATTTGACGCCTCCGGTGATATTGAGGGTGAGGCTTCCTGTCATGGTGTCGCCCGCTGTATTGATGTACCGTTCGTCACCTGCACTTTGAGAAAGACCCGAACCGACTGTTTGATCGGTACCACAACTAAAACGGCCTGTAGAAGAATTCCACAGAAGTTTGCTCGCGGTTCCGTCACTGCATGTCGTCAGTCCCGCACCATTCAAGGATGTCCCAAGATACAGTGATGCGCCCGAGGCGGCCCCCTCGAACACCAACGTCCCGGATGATGTTAATGTCTTCTCTCCGTGAACGATGGCACCGGAGATCGTGTTGACCACATTGATAGCGATCGTATTTTTATTTCCTCCCGTGATGTTGACAGTCAGGGCACCCGTCACCGTTCCTCCGGATTGTTTGAGGTAACGGGCATCGCCGATGGCGAAGAGATTGCCGGAGCTAAAGGAAGAACTTCCACCGGAATTCTGATCAGAGCCACAGGAAAATCTACCCGTGGTTGCGTCCCACAGTAATTTGGAACTGCCTGCTGTATCACAGTCCGTGAGACCTGCGCCCTGGAAATTGGTACCGATATAGAGAGAAGCTCCCGAACCTGCTCCTTTGAAGACCAATGTTCCGGAAGAGGCGAGTGTTTTATTTGCATAGAGCACTGTGCCGGATGCCGTTCCGATGACTTCGAGCTTGGTGTCCGCAGTGGTCGCGATTCCGATGACGGTGTTACCTTGGATGTAACTGGTGTTATTCGCTTGGATATTCAAGGTATTTCCCGAGAGTGTCTGGAACTTGATCATCGTACCCGTGAGGGTTGCGTTCAGGCTGAGCGCCGTGCTCGCGAGCGTGAGTCCTTGTCCGGCGGTGTACGTGGTATCGGTATCGGTTCCGCAGCTGAATCTGCCGGTCGAAGAATTCCAGAGAAGCTTGGACGTCGAACCGGTGCTGCAAGAAGTGAGACCCGCGCCATTCAAGGATGTCCCAAGATACAAAGAGGAACCCGATGCCGCCCCCTCGAACACCAACGTCCCGGATGATGTTAATGTCTTCTCTCCGTGAACGATGGCACCGGAGATGGTATTCACAACATTCAGACCGGTCGTACTCTTGGTGCCGCCCGTTACATTCACGGTGAGCGCTCCCGTGAGTGTGCCACCGCTCTGCTTGAGATAACGAGCATCGCCGATGGCGAAAACTTGACCTGAACCGAAGACGATACCTGCGTCTGTGCCACAGCTGAAACGTCCCGTGGAAGAATTCCACAGTAATTTTGATGTCGTTGCGTTACTGCAGGTCACAAGTCCTGCGCCATTGAAAGATGTTCCGATGTACAGACTTGCGCCGCTTGCCGCTCCCTCAAACACCAACGTGCCGCTCGTTGTCAGTGTCTTCTCCGCGTGAATGACGGCACCGGAGATTGCATTCACAACGTTGATGCCGACCGTGGCATTGTTCCCACCGGTAACGGTGACTGCGAGCACGCCGGTCAGAGTGCCGCCGGCATCCTTCAAGTATCGAGCATCACCCGTGCTGATCGAGAGCCCTGTCCCCACCGTTTGGTCGGTGCCGCAGCTGAAACGACCGGTCGAGGAATTCCAGAGAAGTTTGCTGCTACTCGAGTTGCTGCAATCTGTCAGTCCCGCGCCGTTGAAGGCAGACGCAAGGTACAAACTTGACCCCGATGCCGCGCCTTCGAATACGAACGTACCCGAAGACGTCAATGCATCTTGTGCATGCAATAGCGAACCGCTGACGGTCCCGATCACTTCCAATTTTGTTTCGGGTGTGGCAGTGCCAATCCCAACCGCGTCACCGGTGGTCGTCAAATACACGAGGCCCGTCGCGGACGTCCAACCATTCGCGGTCGTGACAGTCGTCGTGATCGTCGTTGTCGTGTTCGTATTTGTCGATGTTGCGTTTTCACTCCCGCCCCCGCCCCTCCTGCTCGGTGCTTCGCTCCCACCCCCTCCCCCCCCTCTATTCGCGGGTGCGAAGCGCACGGGCTCCGCGGGCGCCGCCATATGCACAGCAAGCGTGCCCCAGGTCGGTTGCCCATGTTGAATCATGAGCACTTGGCCCTCGGATCCGACTCCCAGAATATCCCAGAGTCGCGAATTTTTGGCAGTGAGCTCCGTGCTCGGCACCGCTGCATTCGCAGTCGATGCAGTATTAGGCGAAGGGGCAGTTGTTTCCGTTGGGACGAATACCTCGGGCGATACTGTTATGCCTTCGGCATTCATCCGACTTGCACGCCGCTGATCTACCCGCGCCTGCATCGTTCGAATTTCTGCAGTCGGCGTGACGGCCACATGCGGCTGCTCTGCGGACGAATCGGCAGGCTGCGTTTCCAACATCCGTATATGGTGACGAATGGCATCTGTCTTCGATACACCCAAGATATCCGCTACGCTTCGATCGGAACCATGGAGCGCAAGCACCGTCACGAGCGCACAGCCAAGCAATGCAAAACCCTTGGGAGTGGTCACGTACTCTAAGAAACGATGTGCCCGAATAGTTTTTGTCAATATTTCACGATGAGCGGACAGAATCATCCGCGCCACCTGCGCACGCGAGTACCCTGTTTTTTGCTGGAGGTATAAACGGACCAGGCCTTTCTCGGCACGACTCAAGCAATCGTATGCCAGTGTGGAAAGCACTCTCGCAACCCACGTCAACTTCTCCTCCTTCGTTGTAAGCACGGCGTTCACCAAGGACCCAATCGCGCGTTCGATATCCGCTGTCGAGCCGAGGGGAGGAAGGGAAGGAAGCATGAATGTTTTTTGTGTGTTTTTTGGTGTTGAGCCTGAGGATCAGAATCCTTGAAATCTCATTATTATAGCCGAAATTGCCCGATCTGGGAATAGCAAAACCCAATTTCTCTCTTTTGCAACACCCCCCTTCTTTGACCACTTTTAGACGCTTAAAAGCGTACTATTTTGCATAGAGTTTCCAACCCGATTTTCCATGTATGTCCAGCAACCCCACCGGCAGTTCCAGGGCATACCGGGCGGGACTGTCCGAGCGGTAGAGCGGACACGGGTCCGCCGTGCACGGCTGCATGGTAAGGGCCGATATTTCCAACCCATCGGCATCAAAAAAGAGGATGTCCAGCGGCACCAACGTATCTTTCATCCAGAACATCAGAACCGACGATGTTTCAAACGTAAACAGCATCCCCCGCTCCACGGTGGACCGGTGCATGAGACCCGTTTGCCGAGCCTCCGGCGTACTCGCGACTTCCACATCGAGCGGAGTTTTTTTTCCATTCACATCAACGAGAAGAATGTGCGCAAACATGCCTCCCGGCTCGACCATGATGGTACTCGCAGGCTTCAGTGCCCACACGCACGCCGCAAGCAGGAAAAGCACGCCAAGAGTGAAGAAAATACGCCGCATGAATCGCCCCCCACTCTCTCACAATTCCCGCAGCCTCGCAATAGCGGCGGCAGGATCTGCGGCACCGAAAATGAAACTCCCTGCGACAAGATTGGTGCATCCCGCTTCGATGCAAAGCGGTGCGGTTTTTTCACTGATTCCTCCGTCCATCTGGATCATGAGACCTGGGAATCGCTCGTGGATGGCGCGTACTTTTTCGAGCACGTCCGGCAGAAATTTCTGCCCGCCAAATCCCGGTTCCACGGACATCACAAGCACCAGATCGATGCCACCGATAACATCCTCGATTGCATCGAATGCGGTCGGGGGTTTCAGAGCAATTCCCGCGGTTGCACCTCCGGTACGAATGGCTTTGATGAGGGCTTTTCGCGCCGCAGTCTCCGTCACCGCCTCCGCATGAAAGGTGATATTTTTGACTCCAAGCTCTAAAAATTCCGCGATTCTTTCCGCGGGGTTACTCACCATCAAGTGCACGTCGATCGGGAGCGCGGTCTTTAGACTCTTGAGAAGTGGCGCGCCGAAGCTGAGGTTTGGAACGAAGTGCCCATCCATCACATCGACCTGCAACCAATCGGCACATGTTTCCACCCGCGATACCTCCTCCTGCAATCGCGTGAGGTCTGCCGAGAGAATCGACGGAGTAATCAACACTTTCATTGTGCGATCGGCGTATCGAGATCGTTCACACGCCCCGTGTGGCGGCCGCCTTCAAAATCTGTGGAGAGGAAAACGTCCACCATTTCTTTTGCGGCGCTGAGATCCGTAAACCGTGCTCCGATGCACATGACATTCGCATTATTATGCTGCCGCGCCAGTTTCGTAATTTCTGCGTTGTAACACACGGCTGCGCGAATCCCACGCACTTTATTGGCCGCCATCGCCTCGCCATTGCCGCTACCGCCAAAGAGAATCCCCGGGATTCCCTGCTCGAGAAGAGTAGCACATCCCCGCCGCATGATCCCCGGGTAATCAACCTGTTCTTCGCTGAAGGTACCCGTATCCACGACATCAATCCCCTGCGTCCCAAGGTACGTTTTGACTTCCTCTTTGAGTGGGTATCCCGCATGATCCGCCGCAAGCACGACACGCTTCTGATTCACCATACGACCCTATGCTACACTGCACGCATGGCACGGACAAAGCTAATCGCGGCTAACTGGAAGATGCATGCTCCGCCAAAAGGATCTCTGCAAAGCGGTACTCCATACTTTTCTGATGGCAATCCACAGATTGTTGTTTTTCCGACATTCATTGATCTGCAGAATTGCATTCGATCCGGTGAACTGATTGTCGGTGCGCAGTGCGGACGCCCCGAGCCTGGCGGCGCATTTACCGGAGACGTGAGCATTCCCTTGCTGAAGGAATTTGGATGCAGTTACGTCCTGTGCGGTCATAGCGAGCGCCGCAAGAACCATGGCGAAAGCGACGCCTTCATTGCAGAGCAAGTTGCCGCCGCAATGAAAGTTGGCCTCACTCCCATCCTCTGCATCGGTGAGACTGCTGATGAGCGCAAGCAAGGAATCGAAAAAGATGTCATCCGTCGTCAACTACAAGTTCTCGACAGAGCTCGAACTGACAATACGAGAAACGAGAAACGAGAAACGAGAAACTACGTCATCGCCTACGAACCCGTCTGGGCCATCGGCACCGGAAAAACCGCCACACCGGCGCAGGCGCAGGAGATGCATGCGTTCATCCGTTCGGTATTTCCGGAAAATGTTCGCGATCAAATCCGCATCCTCTACGGCGGGTCGGTGAAAGCGGACAATGCGAGGGCAATTCTCGCAGAGCCGGACATCGACGGTGCGCTCGTCGGCAGCGCGTCACTCGACCCCGAGGAATTCAGAAAAATCGTCGCATCGGCACGCTAGCGTCTGGGGTTCGCTACCATCGTGCGCGTCAGTTGGAGAAAAAACGCCAGTATGAACGCATACATATATTCCAGCAACAGAGTAACGAGTAAACATACGATCAGTCCGGTGGTCATTAACTGCCCAACACTTGGCATCTGATTCGCATGCAAGAAGCTGGTAAGAACGGGACCAAGTATCATCATCACAATCATCACAATCGCCCAAATGCAAAGATCCAGCAAAAGCACATTCCCGACAATCTTCCACCAGTATCCCTTCGTCACGTCGTAGCTGCGCTTCGCTGCCGCAACGATCCCTTTGCCTTCGGTCACGATCAGCACTGTCGCGGGAAGAAAACGCGGCAAACGAACGATGTAAAGCACCATACCGCCGAAATACAGACATCCGCCGAGGAGAGCTGCAAGCGGCTGATGAACGACGAGCAGATCAACGGTGAGCAGCGGAACCCCAAGAAGCATTACCCACCCATACGAGCGAAGGAATATCCATATCCCCACACCGATAAGGGGCAGAATCCACCGGAAGGAACGAACCATTGCCTTCGCAACACTCTGCACATGTTCGAGCATGATGACAGTGCAATACGCATAGTTGATGATGGAGAGCAGAATGAAGAGAACATACGCAACACCGATCATCAATAGTCCACGAGAGTCTCCGGGGTCATTCGCCACCCGCACAACAACCGCTGAGAGCGACCACAGCAGCAAGAATATCACAACACCGAACGTGAGCGCTCCGGCCAGCAGCGGCCGACGCATCTTTTTGCACTCTTCATAGCTTGCACTGAACAGTTCACCGAAGGTAGCGGCTGCCATAGAGAAAGGGGGAAGCACCATCATTGTAAAACACCGGTGGAATCACACAAGGGATATCTGTTGCGCTCGAAAGTGAGAGGATTAGCATGCGCCTCCAAGCATGCCCGCTCCCGATTACGCCAAGGGCTCTCACACCGATACCGATGTCCTGATCGTCGGAGCGGGGGCCGCTGCCTTGGAAGCTGCACACACACTTGCCGATCATCGGATCACCTCGATTATCTTGGAGGCGCAAGCGCGTATCGGCGGGCGAATTTGGACGCAACAAAATAATGGTTTCCCGCCCAAGGAAAAGGGCGCGCTGCAGATTCACGGCGAGGACGCCGTCACCTTCAACGTTTTGCAACGACACAACATCGCATGGCAAGCTGTGCCCAATGAAGGACACACGTACATCGGAAACAAACTGACGCAAGACCGGCACTCGCCGCTGCCCCCGACGGAGGTGCTCATCGGGAGTCTTCTGCAAGAAGCCAAAGACTATTTGGAAAAAGGAGGGCAAGACATCGGCATCATTGCTTTTGTTGATTTGGTAGCCGATCGATTGCCGGGCGTGAGCAATGTTCGCAAAGGAAAAAGACTCCTCAAAAACTTACTGCGCAATGAATTTGCCTCAAACGATGTGAGTCTCTCTGCACTCGTTTCCGAGCAAGTTTCCTACTGTGTCCCAAACTTCATCATTCCGAATGGCTACGGGGAAATGACCGAACGCATGGCACAGGAGACATCAGTAGACACGCGCACGCAAACACCAGTGCAGAGCATCCGCTGGGGGCAAGACGGTGTCACGGCCAAGGCAAAGAACGGCCAAACATTCCACGGGTCGCAAGCGATCATCACCGTGCCAATCGGCGTCCTCAAAGAGAAAAGACTGAAATTCAGTCCGGCTCTGCCGCCAAAAACCAGACACGCGATTGAAGACTTGGGTGCAGGCAAGGCCTCCAAGGTATTTCTGGAAACCAATGAGCCTGTTTTTGATGCAGATGTAGAGGCCGTGCGAACAAAAGAAGAATCGCAACTCTTGACGATTCGTCGAAGTAACGACAGCCATGCGACGCTCTGGGCACATATCGGCGGCAGGACCTATGACAGTCCCGATGCACTTCGTGCTGTGTTGAGAGATGACATTCGTAAGATGGCTTCACTGGATGATCATCGATCATGCGTGCCTGATGATGTTGTTTCGTGGGAAAAGCTGGAATATTTCCGGTGTGCCTATTCGTACCACGAACGCGGCATACAAAGAGATTGCCGCGCGGAACTGGCAAAGTCCATCGGACATATTCTTTTTTTCGCGGGAGAAGCGACACATTCCAAAAATCCCGGCACCGTCCATGGTGCACTCGAAAGCGGCATCCGCGCCGCACAAGAGATCATCGCTCTGCGCGTACCCACTCCCCCGCCCCCACTTTCTTCGCTGATCCCGCAAGTTCGAGCATGGTAAGCGTGCTGCTCACATCACTCATCGGGCGCTTGGCACGCTCGATCAGTTTGTCGACCGATTGGGGCATCGTCGTGAGGATGTCGTAGATGTGCTGTTCTTCCGGAGTTTTTTGGACTGCGGATACAGGAGACTCCGCGGGAGCGAGGACCCCGAGCTCCTCGAGTACGTCCTCGGGGCGCGTCACGAGACGCGCCTGGCCTTTTGCGATCAAACGGTGACACCCCGCAAAATTCGGATCAAAAATCGTCCCGGGTACCGCAAAAACGTCGCGGTTGTACTCGAGTGCGAGGTCGGCGGTGATGATCGATCCACTTGCGTCCGGCGCCTCAAAGACGATCGTTCCTGTACTCAAACCCGCGATGATGCGATTGCGCGCGGGGAAGGTGAATTTTCCCGGCGGCATATCGAGAGGAAATTCACTGAGGATCAATCCTCCGCCCTGCACAATATCTTCTGCAAGTCTCGCATTGCTCGCGGGATAGATGGAGCCGAGGCCATTGCCGAGCACCGCAATAGTGCGGCCGCCCGCGCGGATCGTTTCCTTCGCGACCAAGGCATCGATCCCAAGCGCGAGCCCGCTCACGGTCGTAAGGCCCGCGCGCACCAGTGCAGGAATGAATGCTTCGACGGTACGCTTCCCGTAGGGCGACATCGCACGCGTCCCCACACAGCCGATGAGGGGCTGATGAAAGAGCGCGATGTCGCCGCGGTACGAGAGAAAGAGCGGCGGGTCGCCGATTTCCTTGAGTGCTGCGGGATACGCCTCGTCTTCAATCGTGAGCAGTTCCACGCCGTGCTTCTGCATCTCACGCAGATACTGCGCGGCATCAAACTCTTCCAGTCGTACAAACGCCGCCTCGATCGCATCTTGCTTGAGTCCAAGCTCCTTGAGCATCGCGGGGCTCAATGCTTTGAGCGCCGCATCGAGATCGCCATAGACCTGTTTCAGCGCCTCATAGCGCTTCAGCGTCAGCACATTGAGCGTCCACCAGAGAAGAGCGGTTTCAGGTTGCATGGGGAGGTAGTATAGCATCACACTATCTGTGTGCCGCAGTCACTCCCAATAGATCGGAAATGAGCTGATGTTGTGCACCCATTGTTAAAAGGCTTGCGTCATTCGGTAATGAATGATGCGCAAGCCCATGGATCCCGTCCTTGCATTAAGCCTTTTTGGGTTGGAGTATTTTCCCGGAGGGAAGGGCGGTGAACAGATGCGTGTGATCACCTGTGTAGCCATCTTCTCTGCAAACTCTCACCCTTTTTCCAAGAACTTTCGCGAGCTTCACGAACCGCAATTCACTGAGCGGAAAGATGCCGAGAGCCTCGTAGGTAGTGACACGTGTTGGTAGTGCGACAGGTCGGTATCGTCCCCTGACTCGCTTGTACTGCGGACTGAAGACCGTTCTGAGTCTCTGAGGCTTGATGCCAATCAGAGGAAGTACGCGTCTAAGGGGAAGCCACCACCCGAACGCTCCAAATGCTACCTTTCGATCACGGATGCCATTGAATGCCCTCGCCGAGAAGTCAATGGTCTTGGCTGCGGCGAATGCTTCGCGAATGCGTTGGTCCGGAATCTCGTCCGGCTCTCTGTATTGTTTAGGCACTGCTGATACTCCTATGAAGCAAAGGAACGGGAATTGGTCCAAGCACGGTGCCTGGATCTTTGGTGAATATAATCATTTTTTCAAAAAAGTCAATTTTCGTGCGCCGCCCAATAATCAAGACAAAAGGAGAGGTGGAATATTTTCCTGTTTTCTTCGCCGCGGTTTGTTGATGGAGATGCGGATAGTCATTTATTGAGAATGTTGGATGTCCAGAATGGATGGAGCCGCCTCGGGGGATTGAACCCCGGACCCTAGGTTTACGATACCTATGCTCTACCACTGAGCTAAGGCGGCTGGATTGTTAGATGAGTGAGAAAGATCAGACTACCCGACCGAGCTCAATTTATTCATTACGCCATCGCAAGCGATGGCTGGGCACTGAGCTAAGGCGGCTTGTTCACGCATTTTCGATTCTTGTCAGGAGATTGTCAATGTAAGGATATCGTAAATATCTTCTGTGTTGCTGCAAAAACACTTCATGCATCCATTCACTGATACAGTATTTTCCTCTTTTAAAAGCCAAAATATACTACTTTCCACTTTTATGTATCAATGTATGAATACATGGATACACGTGAGCAAAAACGCTTTGCAAACAGTGTTGATCATCACACTTTCAACTCCGCCTTCATCCCCAGGAGATGTGCAAAGCGGGTTCGCACGGGATCAACATACATTCGGAGAAAAGCTTCCGTTTGTTCTGGGGCGCGGCCAATGTGACGATTGGGGTCGAGTGTCTCATCGATATTCACTTTCTCAAAGCGAGCATCTCCCTTGAGCCGTTCAACAAGATCATTGTCTAATCCTTCCACTTTCACCCGCTCGATTGCCGCTCTGCTATGCAGACGAATTGCCTCATGAAGCTCTTGGCGATCTCCTCCTGCTTTCACAGCACGCATCAAAATTTCCTCCGTTGCCATGAACGGCAACTTCTCTCGAAGACGTTTCTCAATAATTTTAGGATAGACGGTCATCCCACGTGACACATGCGTTTCAATGATCAAAATACCATCACAGACAAGGAACGCTTCCGGCAGGGTCATGCGACGGGTGGAGGAGTCGTCGAGGGTGCGCTCCAGAAATTGTTCCGCGGCAGTTTGAGCGGCAATACCCGGTAAGTGTTCTGCATAGCGCGCAAGGCCCGTCAAACGTTCACTTTTTGCCGGATTTCTTTTGTACGCCATCGCAGTGCTGCCAACCTGTTTTTCACTCACGGGTTCCTCCATTTCCTCGACAAATGAAAGCACGCGAATGTCATTGGACATTTTATGCCCGGCCTGTGCGACCTTTGCCAGTGCCTGAATCACGTCTGTATCGGCCATGCGCGGATACACTTGTCCCGTCACGGGAAAACATTCCGTACCTTCACCCCCGATCTCCTCAAGAAATAATCGCTCCAGCTCGTCCACTTTCGCATGATCTCCATCAAAGAGTTTCATGTATGAATCCTGTGTTCCCGTTGCTCCTTTCAACCCACGCAACTTGAATTTTTTTCTGATGTCTTCCAGTGTTTCCAGTGCCATCAGGTAATCGTAACACCAGAGCGTTGCTCTCTTTCCAACCGTGGTCGGTTGCGCAACCTGCAAGTGCGTATAGCCGAGTGTGGCAAGGTTTTTGTGTTTTTCGGCAAATGTTCCGATCGCATCGATCACGTTCACCAGCTTACTGATGACGACATCAAGTGCTTCTCGCATGATGAGCAAATCACCATTATCGTTGATATCCATAGAAGTGGCCCCAAGCTGAATGATGCCTTTTGCTGCCGGCGCAACCGCCTCGAATGCATGAATATGTGCCATCACATCGTGTCCCAGCTCCGTTTCCAGTTTCTCCGCAAGCGCAAAATCGATATTGTCGACGTTGGCCTCCATTTGGGTAATCGCCTCCTCCGTGATCCGTGTCAGGCCGAGTTTGCGTTGTGCTTTTGCAAGAGCAACCCAGATTCTACGCCATCCGGAAAACTTCTTCCGAGGGCTCCATATGCGCACCATTTCCGGCGATGCGTTGCGCTCTGCGAGAGGATGCTGAAACGTATCATACTTCGACGATTGCATCTTCGATGACTGCGCGAGCGGTGCCTGGATCAGTTCCGGCGTTCCTGCAGCTGCTTCGGGAGACATAGAGGAGGAAGAAAAGATAAAGGAAATTATTGTAGCTCGTTCTCATTCATTCACAAACCAAAGCCGCATTGCTGCGGCTCTGGGGAATCACGCGGTGATTGTGCTGATTATTTCTTCTTCTTGGTCGTCTTGGCCGGGGCCTTCTTGGCTGGGGCCGGGGCCTTCTTGACCGGAGTGACCACTTTCTTTACCGGCGCGACAACTTTCTTCACAGGTGGTGTTGTCACCTTGGTCGTGGTTGTCTTTGCCGTCGTGCCGCCACCCCCTCCGCCACCGCTGCCGCGCGTGCTGCCTCCGCCGCCTCCGCTCACGGAGGTCGTCGTGGTGCTCACGACTCCCACAATGAGGGAGCGCGCAATGCTGAGGCCGTCGCCGCTATCCGTGAAGGTCATCGTGACCGCGCCATCGGTGCTCGCATCCATCTTGCTGTTACCGGTGGAGACGGTGGCACTCTGCGTTGCGATCGTACCGCGGAAGATACCGGACTGTCCGCTTGTTTCCGTGAGTGTCGCACTCTCAGAGTCACCGGCTGCGTTTGTGACCGTGACGGTAATAGTATCCGCTGTCTGACCTGCGACGTTCTGATCGGTATCGGTGACACTGAAGTAGATGGTATCTCCACTCTTGATGCCATCCGTGCTGCTGTAGTCGCTCTTACCTGCGAACGCAGCGGTGGACGTGTGGACGATCTTGCCCGTGCCCTTCGTGATGGTTCCGTAGTTCTGGATCGTCGAGCCTGTCGCAGCGAGAACCTTCGTATTGAGCGTGAGTGTTGCGCCGCTATTCACGAGCAACTGGTTGCTGACGCGGACATGGCCCGTGAGTGTTGTCGAGCCGCTGACAGTTAAGTTATAGATCGAGCCGCTGTTATTCGTGTTGAGGTTGCTCGTGCCGACCATCGTCAGTGTCGTGCTGCCGTTCATGGCGAGCTTACTGAGTGCACCCACCGTCAAGCTGCCGGAAGAGGTCACGTTACTGTTCGTGATGATACCCGTGACAGCGGCGCTCGCGATCGCAATTCCGTTACGAACGGCAAGACCAACAGAGTTCGTCGTCAAATCGAGTGTTCCCGTAGTGATCGTAAGGGCACCGGATGTCGAGAGGTACGCGCCGCTGACGGTAATGCTATTGGTCGAAGTCGTCGTGGCGGAGTTGCGTAGCGTGATGTTCGTATGCTTCGCAACAACACGGTTTCGTCCGAGACCCGTTGTAAAGAACTGCTGGGCGCCACCATTGAAGGTGAGCGTTCCGGTGGATGTGAATACAACCTTCGGCGTGCTTGTGGACTGCACTTTGAAGCTGCCGGACATCATGAGTAATCCACCGAGTGTCACCACGCCACCTGTCTGCGAGTATCCGCTGCCGGTCGCTGCAATTTCAATGCCGGAGCCGGAGTAGCCGCCCCTCAAGTAGCCGCTACCGATGCGGAGTCCTCCTCCCTGCGCCAAGCTGCTCTCCGCCAATTTCAGGTTTCCTGATCCGAGCAGAAGCGTTCCTGTCCAGATCGTCGCAAGTTCGACACCGGAGGCGGTTGCACGGCTGCGAATGCGGATGGTTCCTCCACCAAAGCTCAAGTGC
Organism: Candidatus Peribacteria bacterium; assembly: GCA_023245865.1. Taxonomy (GTDB): domain Bacteria; phylum Patescibacteriota; class Gracilibacteria; order Peribacterales; family Peribacteraceae; genus JAHFJN01. Next base: position 1,057,799 of record JAHFJN010000001.1, on the reverse strand, counting down.
GCGATGGCACCTGTGCCGTAGGACCTTGGGGAACAACTGCAGGTCACCCCTTTCTGTGTCAGGGACCAGTTACCCGGTGCCTCCCAACGATCGCTCGTTGTCGCGTTAGCCCCGGTGTTTCCAATCCAGTAGAGATCAGTTGCATAGGCAGGGACCGCAAGCAGGAAGCTCAAGCTGTAGCCCGTGAGGACTGCGATCGCACGTGCGCGGAGGGAAATAAATGTTCGGAACAAAGAAAGTTGAGGAACTTTCATAAAACAAAGGTGGGAAGTTGGACGCTATGATCTATGAAAGGGATGGTACTGCGCAAATAGATGTGCTTGAGAAAATGCAAATGTTCTGCTATAATAAGAAGATTTCAAAAACCCATACCCACACACATCATGTCGATCGAAACCTGCATCGCGCACGCCATTCATAAAGACCTCGACATTATTGAAGCATTGCCCGAGGTACAGGATTTGCCGGTTGAACAACTGGAAACCTACGTCGAGCGCTACGTTTTACAAGTTCAGGAGCGCCTCTGCACCGTGATCGAAGCAAAGGGTGATACGTTCCTGCGCGCCAAAGACGCCGCGGGACTCTGCGCCGCATGCTTGGAATCGGGTATAGGACTCCCTCCCCGGATGATGCTCAGAATGTGCCAAACGATCGTGCAACTCACGACGCTCGATGCACGCTTCATCCTAGACACGCCGGATGGCACCACCCTTTATTATGTGAAGATGGCATTGGTGTGAGAAATACTAGCGACAGACATTCGGATTCGCCCTGCACACGGGGGTCGCGGAATACGGCAAACCCGTGAAGAGACAATCGCCGAGCGAAGCGCACTCTTGCATATCGCAGATGTTCCAGAGACCCGCTCCGCAGTCCTGACAGTGATTGCACTGCGCCGCGTTTCCGGTGACGGGCGGTGGCGGAGGTGCCTCGCACGAACAATTTTTTGAGTTGCAGGCTGCCATCTTGAACGTTGCGGTCAACTGATCGTAGAATGCAATGATCGGCTTGCCGTCTTTGTCGAGGGAAAGAGCCGAGGTGGACCCCATCCGCGAACCGTCGGCCGCAAGAGCGATGTCCCCTTTCGCGCAGGCGGGGTCGCTGCAGGTTGCGATCCGCACGTGTCCGGTGCCGTCGCTGTAACTGATCACCGCTTTGCCATCACTCCCCATCACGATCTTCGGACTCGCACCCGCGCGCGCGCCATCGAGGATGGAAACCTCGCGCTCGCTACATGCGGCATTCTTACAATGAATCACTTCAAGTCGTTGCTCCTTTGCATTGAATGAAACGATGATCGGGAACCCGTCGGGGCCGATCGCCATGCTCTGCTCGCTGCCGCTCTCCGCGCCTTCGTCGGTGATGGCATGCGGCCCTTCGAATCCGCTATTCCCGAGGGTCGTCACAAACACCTGCTTCTCCGGGAGCTTATAGAAGGAAAGCGCCGGTGAACCGTCGGGGAGGATCGCAAGACTGAGTGGCTGGGCTTTTTGCGGCAGTGGCCCGATCGGGGCCGGGACGGTGAGATGCTCTGCATCACTGCAGTCGGCATTTTTGCAGATGATCACTGTTATTTGTTCCGAGACAGCATCGTACGACGCAATCACCGGGAAACCGTTTTTCCCCGTGACCACGGCGTTATACCACCCCGCACCCTTGTCCTCTTGCGGGGGACGAGGCCCGAGATCCACCGGTACTGCGACCTGCGCGGTCCACATCGATCGTCCGGGGAGCGCCCCGTGCGCGGACGGCGGATCGATCGTGATCGTGGAGTGCTGCGAACAATCGGCGTTCTCGCACTTGGTCACGCTCAATTTGTTATTGCCGTAGGAGGTGATCACGGGCAACCCGTCCTTGCCGATCGTAATACTCGACGGACCCGATGCGTACGTGATCAGCGTCTGATGCATGTCGGTGCATGTCGGCGGATTCATACACTTCATGGAAAAGAGTGCGTTGCTCTTGGCGTCGAGATATGTCATGAACGGCTTACCGTCGGGGGGCGTGACCATCGCGGCGTCTTGCCCCACCGCACGCCGGCCGGACGAATACGGATTATCGTACGGGGGATCGAGCGAGACCACGGTCGAGCAGGCGGGAGTTTTTGCAAATTCCGTCGGAGCGCTCGGCGGAGGATCGGCCGGTGCCATGTCCCACTCGCGCCGCTGGCAGAGTCCGCAGATACCGGGATGATCATCGTTCCCGCAGGACATCACGGTCCCCGGGAAGTACCCCATCATACTATCGCACTCGGGGCGCTGCAGGAGTGATCCACGCTGGTCGGTTGGCATGCAAATGAAACGCGGCTTGAATCCATAGAAGAGCATCTCCTGTTTCAAGGTCGACCACATCACCGGGCACTCGCGCATGAGCTTGGTCTGCGAGGAAGAGGAAGAACTCTCTGCGGACAATGCGGAAGATGCTTCACTGCTCTGCAGCGTCGCTTCGTGGAGCACCGTCCCCTCCACGCAATCGAAGTACGGGAAAACCTTCTCATTATCCACCGCGATCATGTTCTTCTGCGCGCACACTTCCGCGGGCACATCGGAGCGCTCCGTCGCGCGGATCAGCGGAAGCTCGAGAGGTTTTACTTCGATCACCGGCACTGCGATATCCACCGCGACATGCGTAACATCAAAGAGCGTGGACGGTGTCGTCGATTGCTGCTCACTCACGATGGTCGTGTCGGTGAGGAAGGACTCGGACATGGCGGCTTTGTGCACGGGGAGATCGGGATCCTGCACGCATGGAAGAATATCGAGCTGGACGCAATGATTCAGTACTCCACCTGCGACAAAAAGTTCGCACTCGTTCCCTTTGCAGGGACTCCCCGGGTGCTGTGCCGCAAAGGAATCTTTTGCAGGGACCGTATGGGAAACGGTATCGCCGATGGTTTTTGGCGGTGTGTCGGAACATCCTGGAACATTCTTGAGCGCATAGTTACGGCATGATCCACCTTCGCAGAGGTCCGCAGTGCATGGTTTTCCATCATCACATTGTGCGTTCCTCGTGCAAGCTTCCGCCTTGGTACACCCTTCGATGCCGACATTGATGCACGCACGATTGACACAACTGTCCGTCGTGCATGCGTTACCATCGTCACAGTTGTTCATGCCGAAATACCCGCAGAATTTACAGAGCGGATCACGTGTGTGTTTGCACTGTCTGCTCGCGGCATCGAATGCATCTGCCGTACAATCATCTCGGTCATCACATGAATAACCGCCGCCGATGCATGTGCCTCCCGTGCATCGATCGTCCGGGGTCAAATCATTCCCATCATTGCAAAGAACACCGTCTGGTACGGGAGATTGTGCCGGGCACTTCCCATTCGTACACGCCGCCTGCACATGACATTGTTCAGGAGCTGGGCAATCGACCGCATCACTCTTCGTGCATAATCCTTTCTGACAACTCCAAACACCCGTACAGACATCTCCTCCTTGGCACTGAGTAGTAGTCGTCCCATCGGATTTGCTTGTATGGACACAATCTTTATCGGAACTGAGATAGCTGATATCCGCACAAGAATCCTCCGTGCACGGATTCCCGTCATCACACTCAATGAGATCCGTACAATGCGTTTTGTTACAAGCCGGGGGCAGAGGATCCTTCAACACTTTTTTACATGCGCCGCTCGTGGGATCACAAACGTTTTCTTTGCACACCGCCTCTTCCCTGGAAAGAGGGGGACATGTTTTTTCTGTAAACTCACATACTCCATAGTCACTGCATTTCCCACTTTGACATTTATTTCCGGAACCGCTTGCGCCTGTGCAATCCGCACCTTTCGTCACTTCATAGAGGCATGTAGCGGTCTTCGTATCCCACGTACCATCGGACTTGTGGCACACTCCGCCCTGCCCCGCAGGACATGCAGGGTTCACCGATATTGGTGTTGCGATACACACCCCGATCTGACATGTGCCGGGTGTCCGGTATGTCTTCTGGTCGCTGGTGTCGCCCTTGTACCCCCACGGCACATCGCACGCCTTTCCGTCCTGCTCCTGCCGATCGACGCATTTTTTTACATCGTTGTCGCACTCTTGATAAATACAAGGTTGCGTATTATTCCCATTGGCTTGGATCCCCAGTTGTGAACACACGACTGCGGGCGGCAAAATACACTCCGCCTTGCTGCCACCATTGTAGTGACAAGCCCCCGGACCACCGCTACAAAATGTACGCTCCGTTTCGCAGGCCGCTCCGAGATTCGGCGCAGTCTCGCAAGCACCGCTCGCTTGATTGCATGTGGCAATGTTGCACACATCGCCTGACATCGCACAATCGGAATCCTTCGTACATCCGGTCGTCGTACTGCTCGCGCTGATGCTGCTGTCTTTCCCACCGATCAAATCCGCCGGCACCACATGGTACGAAAGCATCGTGAGCACCGCCACCATTCCCCCCATCACCGCCGTCTGCGCTCCGCGGTGTCCACGGAGGAAGTGCATGACAATTTCAAAGGGGCGACGCATTGCCGGTCAATGTATCACAGCAACGCCCCACACCATACTGTTTGAACAAGCGATGCAAGCGGAGATGATGAACGATTCACAGACACCGGAAACGTTCCATCTTTTGTTCATCATTGATACATTGTCTCTCCTGAAGATGACAGATTTCTACAGCCCCGGCCTCGCAAGCGGGCAAGGTGGAGGGGGTGAATGGATTTTGAAGTATGGGAAGGGGGGTTGGGTTGGAAATAGGGCTAGGAGGAGAGGCATCGACGGGAGCGCTTGGATGCTCGGCTTCCTGTGCCGGCACGGCATTCACAATCGCAGCTGGAGGTAACTGCTTGGGAATGAAGAAAGGAATAGGAATTCCCGAAGGCAAGAATTGTAGAGGAGTACCGTCGGGTAATAATTGAACAGGAGCCATGCCCGCGGGCATGATCGGTGCAATGTTCACAACAGGCGCTGCTGCGGGGATCTGCTTTGGTGTGAAGGCGGGAACGGGAATGCCGCTCGGTAAGAATTGCAGAGGGGCCGCGGGTGCTTGGGGTGGGACTTGGAAGGAGGCATCTTTGCGCACAGGTGCAGAAGTACATGCCGGGTTAAGATAGTTACTGCAGTCTCCATCATTGCAAATGTCAAAGGTACACGCATTCTTATCGTCACATTCACCGCCTTTCGGCGTACAAGATTTTCGTACACAGCCTAGGATGTCGGTATTCACACATTCCTTGTCTGCACATGCATCGGTTGTACATTTATTTCCATCATCACAGTTCGTCCCGAATACCCCACCACATCTCCTGCAATAAGGCCGGAGAGTATGCTCACAATCACCGGCGCTATTTCTAAAATCATTCGTACAAGCGTCATAATCCTCGCAATCTCTCCCGATGCCGCTACATGTTCCTCCAATACATCGATCGTTCGTGGTTTTTGGAATTCCATCATCGCATGGAGCACCATCAGGAACCGGAACCTGTGCAGGACACACTCCATTTTGACAGAGTCCTTGCGTATGACATGCTGCAGGCACCGGACAAACGACTCCATCGCCTTTAACACATGATCCGCTCTGACAACTGAATTTTCCACTGCATGCATCACCGCCATTGCAACCCGGTTGCACTCCACTGTTATTTTCGTGCGTACATTTATCAGTACCATACCACTTGTTGTCACATACATCTTTGGTGCATGGATTCCCATCATCACAGACCTTGTCCCCATCTTTACAATCATTCAGGCACGCACTCTGCTGAGCTGGAGTCAGATCGTCCCTGACAACATCTTTACATACACCTGCATCAGCAACACACACTTTCTTTTGACACGAAGGGTTTGCCGGGAAGCCGGTGCACACGATCGGTGTCGGGACACAAGACGCATTATTATCATCTGTATTGACGCACTTCCCGACCTGGCATTTGTTACTGCTATTTGGCAGCGTACAATCCGCACCCGGAGTCACCTTGTATTCACATGTGGCTGTTGCAGGATTGTATGTACCTTTCGACTCATGACATACTCCGCCGCCGCCATCCGGACATGTAGGATTCCCACCAACACAAGCGCCTTTTTGACAGGTTCCCGGCTTATTGATTTTCGGTATCGTGCAGGCCGTCCCATCTCCTTTTTTTGGAAACTCGCAGCTTTCGGTAGACTCCACACATCGTGGAGGATCCAAGCAAGGATTGAGTGAATAATCGGGGAGGCAACTGACACCTCCCATAGGGCTGCCTGTAAGAACGGTACCCATAAAACAACGTTTTTTACCAGTGCAGAAAGAGCCACCGGGCGGAACGATGGAATCATCAGGAGTGTAGTTACACTCATGATTTGCATTGCAGGTACCTTTATTGCAAACCTTTCCATTACATTCCCCGTCATTACTGCAAGAGCCCGGAGGCAGACAAACTCCACCAGGACAGGGCTCCGGCACAGTTCCCTCACAAGTGCCATCTGCTTTGCAACGGTCATTCTCTGTGATGGCATTATTATCATTGCAACTTGTGCCTGCCTGATTAGAAACATGGTAATCGCACGTTCCAGTGGAAGTGCAGTAGGCAACCTTGCATTGAACATAGGGCATCACTCTGCAGTCCACATCAGTTGTGCATGCGCCCACTGGAGGTGGTCCACCTGGTCCGGCTCCTCCCGGTCCGCCAGGGGTACACCCACACGCACCACCCATGCACGTTTTCGTCCCGCCCGATGGACATGCCGGACAGTTCGTGCAATCTTCAGATGGAGGCGGGGGCTCTGTGAAGCATTTACACTCGTTTTCACCCGGCCCCGTACACACAGCTATTTCCCCGGGGTTACACGTCAAACGACACACGTTAACATCGCACTTTGGCTGGCCCCCTCCGCCGACCCATGTCGTACCGCAGCCACCCGGAGCACTCATGCAATCGACAGAACGTGAAAGACCCCCCTGATCCGTCAACTGTGCAAGATTATTCTCATGCACCGCAAGCAGTGTCATCGCTAATACCATCCCCGCCATCACCGCTGTTTGCGCCCCACGATGTCCACGCAGAAACTTCAGCCATGGTTCCAATGTGTCACGCATTGGTGGGAACTGTAGCACAGATGAAAAACGTAAGGAAGGTATTGGACCTCCCTTACCGTTTACTAAACTGTGTCCTTCGACAGGCTCAGGATGACAGATGCTGTTATCCCTATCTCTTACTAAACTGCGGTGCTCTTCTTGCACGGTGCAAGCCCGGCTTCTTGCGTTCTTTGGTGCGTGAGTCGCGGCGCAGAAACCCTGCTTGTTTCAAATCGTGGCGAAGATCGGGGTTGAGAAGCAGCAGCGTCCTGCTGATGCCATGACGGATCGCGTCGGATTGCGCGGACTTTCCGCCGCCGATGACCTGTGCCTCGACGTCGTAGGTCGTCTTGTTATTGGTAATGAGGAGCGGGGCGATCGCGTTTTCGATCTGCGTGCCCGCGAAGTACTGCTTGAGCGTGTGACCGTTCACTTTCACATCACCGGTGCCATCTTGAAACACCTTCACGCGCGCGATGGCGGTCTTGCGCTTGCCGACTGCGTAGAAGTACTGCCGCTTGCTCGTCGTTGCTTGCATGGTTATCGAGTGAGAGAAAGTGATTGGGGTTTCTGCGGTTCGTATTCGTGTTTGTCGTCGGCATACACGTGCAATCGACGCATCATTTCTTGACGAAGCCGGTTGGCCTCGAGCATCCCCTTCACCGCGTTTTCAATCACGTACGTCGGCTTCTTTTCCATCATGAGCGTGAGGGAGGCATGCTTCATGTTACCGGGGTATCCGGTGTGACGGTGGTAGACTTTCCGCATTCCTTTTTTCGGCGGAAGTTTCAGTTTGGCGGCGTTGATGATGACGATGTGCTCGCCGCAGAGTTGGTGCGGGGAGAACGTGACCTTGTGTTTGCCGCGAAGCATCATCGCAGCTTTTACCGCGACCTTCCCGAGCGACTGACCGTCGGCATCAATAAGGTACCAGAGGGGGGCCGACGGTTTGATCGTCGAGGTTTTCATTTGGAAGATTCAGAATCCACTAAACTCAAGTCGACCATCTCCGCTCCATCTCCCTTGCGCGAGCCCACCGCGACAGCGCGAGTGAAGCCGGATGTGCGGTTTTTATAGCGCTCCCGGAGCACCTCCATGATCTTGCGGGAGGCATTACGATCGGTGACGAGCGTGTTGATGGAACGGATGGCGATCTGCGGCGTCTGACGCTTGGCAGTCGCGATCAAACGATCAACAATCGGGCGAATCACGCGTGCGCGCTTGCGGGTGGTGCGGATGGCCTCATAAAGCAGGAGCGACGTCACGAGGTTCCGCTCGACCATGCGGCCGTGAGCGGGTTTTTCATTGAGCCGGAGGTTCGATTTTCGGTGACGCATGGGAAGGGCAGTGTATTACTCTTCTGATTCGCTGGAAAGGGTGAGGCTGCGGGTCGCGAGAGTTTCTTTGACCTCATCGAGCGCCTTGGCCCCAAAGCCCCGAAAGTTACTGAGGATCGACTCCGTGCACTTCGTGAGCTGCTCGATACTGCCGACCCCGGCGTTGATGAGCGCGTTCAAGGTGCGCGGCGAGAGATTGAGAATTTCGATCGGGGTGTAACTTTCTTTGATGGGAGCAACGCTCCCCACTTCTTCCATCTGCGCGGCACTGACGCGCGAGAAGTCCGCCATGAATTCGGGTTCCACGGTCTTCTGGTCGGAGCCGAAATATTTGAAATAACTCTGGAGGAGTTGCGACGCGAACTGCATCGCCTCGTCGGCGGTGAGCGATCCGTTCGTCATCACTTCGACGACGAGTTTTTCGAGGTTGGTGCGCTGACCGACGCGCGAGGCTTCGACTTCGAACCGCACCTTCTGCACGGGACTGTAGACCGCATCGATGTAGATGAGACCCGGCTCATGATGCTTTTTGTTGCGCTCCGCGGCGGGATCGAACCCGACGCCCTTCTCTACGTTCAGCTGCATGCTGACCGACCCGCCCTTCTCCACCGTGAAGAGGACGAGATCGGGGTTCAGCACTTCGATGTCGGACGTGACCTTGAGATCCTTCGCCGTCACTTCTTTGGGCCCCTTCACGTCGAGGGTGATCGTTTCGGAATCTTTGTTGTGCTTGCGCAGTTTCAGCTCCTTGAGATTGAGCATGATGTCGACCACGGACTCCGTGACTCCTTTGATGGTTGAGTACTCGTGCTGCACTCCTTGGAGACGAATGGAACTCACGGCGGCGCCGGGGAGGCTGCTGAGCAACACCCGTCGCAAGGCATTGCCGAGCGTCAGAGCGAATCCCGGCGGCAGCGGGGAGATCGCGAAGATCTTGTGCGAATCGTCCCCCTTCGACCCCTTCTGGGATCCAAAGACGGGCAGACCGATTTCTTCCTGAATGATATGCATAGAAGGATGAGGAAGAGAGAAAAAAATTACGTGCGTGAGTAAAATTCGACGACCAAACGCATGTCGACCGCTTGTTCGGCTTCGTTTGGCTCCGGCAGCGTGGCCACTTCCACCTGCAGGGCGTCGCTGTTGACCTTGAGCCACTTGGGCGGCAAGTATTTCTCGTGCCGCTCACGGATCGCCGTGAACACGGGGGAATCCTTCGCCTGACTGCGCACGGTAATGACGTTGCCCGCGCTCACGCGGAACGACGGAATCGTCACGCGCTGCCCATCGACGAGAAAGAGTCCATGTCCCGCAAACTGGCGCGACTGCATGCGTGTCATTGCGAATCCCGCACGATAGATCAGATTATCCAGACGCTGCTCGAGGAGTCTCTTCAACATGTCACCCGTCTGTCCTTTTGTCTTCACCGCTTCCTTGTACATATTGCGAAACTGTTTCTCACTGAGGCCGTAGATATCCTTCGCCTTCTGTTTTTCCTTCAGCTGCTTGGCATATTCAGAGTCGCGGCCGCTGCGGGTCTTGGGGCTCTTGCCCGGACCGTAGGGTTTGCGCTGCAAAATTTTATCGTACTTATCGGACGCATACAGGTTCATGCCCTGTCTGCGTGCGCGCCGTGCTTTGGGACCTGTGTAACGCATGAGTGAGGAATAAGAAGAACCAGAAGAATAAGAGGAGTCAGAGGATTAGACGCGCCTGCGACGCGACCTGCGGCATCCGCCGTGCGGAATGGCAGTAACATCGATGATGGCGTTGAGATTGAGTCCCGCCCCCTGCAGTCCGCGGATCGCCTGCTCTCTGCCCGGTCCGATACCTTTCACTTCGACGGTGACCGATTCGATACCGAAGCTTGCCGCTTTTGTGACGACGTTCTCCGCCGCGACTTTCGCCGAGTAGGGAGTGGACTTGCGCGTGCCTTCAAAGCCAGACGACCCGGAGCTCGACCACGCGAGCGTGTTTCCCTCAAGGTCGGTGATGGTCACAATGGTGTTATTGTCCCCGGCGTGGATGCAGGCCCGCGCATGCGGGACCGTGCGCTTCACGCGCTTCTTACGCACTTTCGGTTGCGGTTTTGCGGGGGCCTCGGTGGTGGGGATGGTGGCGTCGGCCATGGGAGGGAGGAATGGTTGCTTGCGACTCGTTGCGCGTTGCTCGTTGTGGGAAAAATCGAGAAACAAGGAACGAAGAAACGAGGAACGATTACGTCTTCGTCAGTGTCGTGCGGCCGGAGAGTCCGGTCTTCTTCTTGCCGCGCTTCGTGCGCGCGTTGCGGCGGCTCGTCTGCCCGCGCACCGGCAATTTCTTGCGGTGACGCATCCCCCGCCACGTGCCGATGTCCTGGAGACGCTTGATGTCGAGGCTGACCTTGCGGATGAGTTCTCCCTCCGTGAGCTCTTTCTCTACGCGGCTGCGCAGTCGCGCCTCCTGCTCTTCATTGAGAGACTCCGCCTTCACGAAGGTATCGATCTTGAGTTCCCCGCAAATTCTGCGCGCAAGCGGGCGGCCGATGCCCTTGATGGCAGTCAGCGCGATGCCGATGTGCTTGTGAGCCGGGAGGACGACACCGGAGATACGAACCATAAGATGAGAAGATAAAGAAGATTCAGAGGATTAGCCTTGGCGTTGCTTGTGCTTGGGATTTTTCTTGCAGCCGATCCGGACCACTCTGCGACCGCGGCCGTCACGTCGTTTGAAGACGAAGCAGTCTTTGCAGATGGGTTTGACGGAGGCGCGCACTTTCATGAACGGCGACGGGAGGGAGGTGGAGGGGTGGAAGGACCGGTTTGGATGGGTGTGCCGTCCTCCGCGAACTTCTGATCGGAGCGGAAGCGGTACGTGATCCGGCCTTTCTGTAAATCATACGGCGTCATTTCGATACGGACTTTGTCACCGGGCAGGATATGGACGCGGTTGACCCGCATGCGTCCGGCGAGGTGGCAGAGCAGTTCGTGATCTTTGGCTTGCGGACTCAAAATCTTGACGTGGAAGGTGGCATTGGGAAACGTTTCCACTACCAGACCGATGAGCTCTATGACATCTTTAGACACAGAAGCAAGCAAAAGGAAATGAACCGAAAAAGCCGAGGCATCCTACAGAGCAAATCGGCCTCCAGCAAGCCTGAGAGCTGGAATTGGAGGGAGAAGTGATAAATTGTGTTGCAGGAATAGTAAATTAGTATATAATATTATTACATACCAATATCCCCTTTATGGACATCTCCCTGAACTTGGCAATCGGCGTGATCGGCATGATTTTGATCCTCGGTGCGTTCATTTTGGTCGGCAACCACAAACTCTCGCCCGATGACCTTCTGTACGATCTTCTGAACTTCATCGGATCCAGCTTGCTCGTCATCAATGCAACCGTCGGCCACGCGTGGCCGTTTGTCATCTTGAACCTCGTCTGGGGGTTCTATGCACTGAAAGATGTCATCCTCGATTGCAAGCGTGACAGCAAAAAAATCCGCCGCTCCATCAAACACCTCACCTCGCCACTCGTGCACAAACATCGGAGACTTCGAACAAGTTGAAGATGTTCGTGGAGGAGCCCGCCGCCACGGGGGGTGAAGGGGAAGCCCTGTGTTTGCGAAGCAACATGACGAAACAGACGCCGAAGCCCTGGAGGCGTCTGTGAGGAATGACAGGGCGGGCGGAGGAGGATTGGCGGCGGTGCACTTTCTTTGCCACTTTCTTTTTGCACAGAAAAGAAAGTGGAAACCTGCGCGGCGTAGCCACGTATTTATGCAAGCACCTCACACCCCTCCTCCATCACCAGTACCGTATGCTCAAAGTGTGCCGCCAAGCTGCGATCCACTGTCACAAGCGTCCAGGCATCAGGCGTGGTTTCAACATCACTGGCACTGATCGAAACAATCGGCTCCACCGCGACGACCGTTCGTGCCGGGAAGATCGGCCCCGTACCGGATTTTCCGAAGTTCGGAATATCGGGAAATTGATGAAGATCGCGCCCGAGGCCGTGGCCGGTGAGCGATCGCACAGGCTTGCATTCGCCAGCCTCCACAATCTTCTGAATCAAGCTGCTGAGATCCCCCACCCGCACACCGGCACGGAGGAAAGCGACCGCGGCATCGAGCGCACGCTTTGTAACATGGAGTAAATTTTCTGCTTCGGAGGAAATGTTTCCAACCGGAACGGTGACGCATGCATCGGTGTAGAGACCGTCGTAGATCACCCCGCAATCGAGCTTGATGATGTCACCGTCTTTCAGGACCCGTGGCCCCGGAATACCATGCACGCATTCATTGTTCACAGAAGTACAGAGCGTCGCCGGAAAATTGTGGTAGCCCTTGAAGGCGGGCCTGCCCCCGTGCTCGCGAATATACTCCTCTGCAATCGTATCCAATTCCTTGGTGGTCACTCCAGCCCTCACGTGTGCAGGGAGCATATCAAGACACCCGCGCAAAATTTTTCCTCCTTTGCGGAAAGATGCGATCTCTGCGTCGGTGAAGATTTGGAAGTTGCTCATCTTATCATATATTAATATATGATAAAATTCGCGTGTAGACTTCTTGCTCACGGGCCTCTCCACTTACCTCGGTCACCTTCCCCGCCTTTTTATATGCATCGATCACGGGTTGGGTTTTTTCGTGAAAGAGAGCAATGCGTCGGCGAATAAATTCCTCGTTCGCGTCGTCGGCGCGGTTCTGTTCCTTCGCACGATTGATGATTCGTGCGATGGCCGCTTCCTCGTTCACGATCAATTCCACGCAACGAAACTCGCGACCGAGTTCCTGCATCAGAGCATCGAACGCATGCATCTGATCGGTGTCTCGCGGGATCCCATCGAAGAGAATTTTTTGTGATGCCGGCTTTGCACTCACCCAATCCCGCACCACCTGCATGATGATTTCGAACGGCACCAAGTGGCCGTGATCAATGTAGCTCGCGACGGTCTTGCCGAGTTCCGTCCCCCTCCCCGCGATCGCGCGCAGTGCGCCGCCCGCCTCAAAAATTTCGTAGCCGAACTCCCTCGCGAGCATCTTCGCCTGCGTGCCTTTGCCGCTACCTTGAATACCGAAGAGTACGAGGTCCATGATGTTTAGACTAACTTATCGTAGTCGTGAGCGAGCATCTGCGCATTTACTTGTCTAATCAACTCCATCACAACGCCGACCATGATGATGAGTCCGGAGCCCGACACGATCAGATTTTGGGAACCGAGCGTTGAGAATTTCGTGAAGAGGATCGGCACCACGGCGACGATGCCGAGGAAGATGCCCCCCCACAAGTTCAGGCGATTGCTCACTTTTTCAAGGAGTGCCGCGGTCTGCGGACCGGGACGCATGCCTGGGATGAATCCCCCGCGTTTCTGAATGGTCTCTGCAAGATCGGTCGGCTTAAACGTCACCGAGACGTAGAAGAACGTGAAGAGCAACACGAGCAAAAAGTACGCGACGATGTACGCGTAGCTCGGGTTCTGCGAATTGAAGTACGCGTTGATCGCGCTCACGACCCCTTGGAAGCGCGGAGCGGTTACGAGGAACTGTGCGATGATCGCGGGGAGCGTAATCAGGGAGATCGCAAACAGGATCGGCACCATGCCCGCTTGGTTGAGGCGGATCGGCAGCCCCCCCTGCACGCCGCGCCCTGCGCCTTGGTTTGCGTACGTGATCGGAATCAAACGATGCGCGTCGGTGAAGAGCACGACTGCGATCAACATCACGAGTGCGAGCACCGCAAAGAGCACGAACGCGCCGGTGTTCCCACTGTCTCCCGACAAGTACATCGCACTCACGCGCGAGGGAATGTTGGCGACGATGCCGGCAAAGATGATCATGGAAATACCGTTGCCGATCCCCTTCTCGGTGATCATTTCCCCGATCCACATGAGAAAAATCGAACCCGCCGTCACAAAAAGCATGGGAAGCAGCACACCCGGGAAACTGAGATCAATCAGCTTGATGCCGCCGCGGCCGATCAGAATGAGAAACCCGTAACTCTGAATGAAACAGAGCGGGAAACTGAGCCAACGCGTGTAGCGATTGAGGGTCTGCTGTCCGTGTTGCCCCTCTTTACTGAGGGCCTCGAGTTTGGGGAAGATTACGGTACAGAGCTGGATGATGATCGATGCATTGATGTAGGGGCTGAGTCCCAGCATCGCGACGGAGAAGTTGTCGACCGCACCTCCCGTGAGCGAGGCAAAGACACCGAGAATGCCGCCGCTCGCTTTGCTCGTGAGAAATTGCTTGAGTGCAATGGGATCCGTTCCGGGTACCGGCAAGTGCGCAAGGACGCGATACACGACGAGCAGCCCGAGCGTGACGAGGATCTTTGTACGAAGATCCTTCGTATGCCAGATCTGGTGCAGATAGTGAAACATTTACTTGACCAATGTAATCGTTCCTCCCGCTTTCGTCACCGCCGCTTTTGCGGACTTCGACACACGGTGTGCCTGGAGAGTCATTTTTTTGGTGAGAGTCCCTTGTCCGAGAATTTTCACGAGACGCTTGCCATGAATGATCCCCTGCTTTTTCAGATCGTCGAGGGTGTAGGTACCCGCGGATAATCGCAGCTCCAGAGTCTCGAGGTTCACGACTTCGTACGTTTTTTGACGGGGAGGTGTGAAACCGCCGAGTTTCGGTTGACGGCGAATGAGAGGCACTTGGCCTCCCTCAAATCCCAAGCGCCGTCCTTTGCCCGTGCGCGCATGTTGCCCTTTGGTACCGCGGCCGCCGGTTGTGCCGCCCTGGCCGCTGTTGCCGCGCGCAATACGTTTACGTCGGTGGGTGGCGCCGGTGGCTGGCTTTAGGGTATGGAGCATAGGAGAGCGACATCGTAGGGGGGGCAGGAAAGAAGGTCAACAGCTGGAAGGCCTGTAATTGCCAATAATATCAATTTAATGTATAATAGTATTACGCCCATACATACATGAATATCCCCTATCTGCTCGCAAGCTTGCTCGTCACCCTCGTGGTGGGACATGACCATGCGCCGCCTGATATCATCGAAAACCCAAGCCCGTACGTCACGCGCGCGGAGGCGGTCACGAGCCTGCTTCTCAGTCGTGACCCGAGCATTCCTGCCGTCAAAAACCACGGTCAATTCAGCGATATCCGCCCCGGGACATGGTACGAGTCCTACATGCTCGCCGCCGAAAAGTTCGGCATCATCAGCGCGAATCCGGTCGGAAGCACTCTCCGCCCGGACAAACTCGTCACACGCGCGGAATTTTTGAAGATGCTGACGCTCACGTTTCATCAACCGATGCGTCTGCCGCATGACTTTGCCGACGTGCCCCCCACCTCATGGATGGCGCCGTATGCGGGACTTGCGCAGCAGTACCATCTCTTCACGACCGCAGATCCGCACCGACTGGACCCCTCGCGGGTTCTCAATGAAAACGAAGCATTCGAAGCGATCAAGATCCTCCAGCGCGTGAGTGCGGAGAGGGAAGATGCGGACGCCGAACAGCAGTTGGCCGCGGTGCAAGCGACACAAAAACTGACGCTCTATACCATCATCTCAACACGGAGAACCAACGTTGTTTTTTCCGATACGCCCCCGCCTTCCGCCTCCGCAGCTTCACAGGCTGCGTTTCCCTCGCCGGCAGGACTTGCGCAAGTCCGCACGCGCATCGTGACACTCGTGAACGGCGCCCGTGCGGAAGCGGGACTGCGACCCCTCATCTATAACGCGCCACTCGAACTATCGGCACAAACGTACGCCGAGAGGATGTCAGGTGAAGGGTTCTTCGGCCACACCGCTCCCGACGGGCAGACACTGAAAGATCGGATCCAAGCGACCGGCTACTACACGCGCTCGCTCAGTCACGATTGCAACTGCTTCAAGGGATTCGCACTCGGGGAAAACTTGGCACGCGGACAAAAAACCGCCGACGAAGCCTTCCGCGACTGGATGCAGTCCCCCGCGCACCGCAGCGCGATTCTGAACGCCGACTACAGCGACATCGGCATCGGAGAATCTGCGGGTATCTGGGTCCAGCACTTCGGTGGGATGCTCCTGCCGAGCCAGACAATCGCGAGCGGGAAAAATTGATGCTTGATAAAACCCCCGTCGCGTCATGCGAAGAGGGTTTTTAAAAAGAGTGATCTTCGTCTTCCGTGACGGAGATGTTTAATGACGAAAGTGCCGGCGGCCGGTGAAGAGCATCGCGGCACCAGCCTCGTTGCATGCAGCGATCGCATCTGCATCGTTGCGGCTTCCACCCGGTTGGATGAATGCGGTTGCACCGGCTGCAATGGCTTTGTCAACGCCGTCGCGGAACGGGAAAAATGCATCCCCTGCCACGACCGGATTCGTACAGCGGCCACGACATTTGCTAGCTGCAATTTCGACTGAGTCAACACGACTCATCTGACCCGCGCCGACACCGTAGAGCATGCGATCCTTGGCAAAGACGATCGCATTGGACTTCACGTGCTTGACGACCGCCCACGCGAACCGAAGATCCAGCATTTCGAAGTCGGTTGGCGCGCGAGTGGTCACGAGTTTCCAGTCGCCTTCAAGCTCAGGAGCCGTGTCACTCGTCTGTGCCAGCATTCCTCCCGAAATCCTCCGCATGTCCATGAAAGCCTGTTGCGCTGTGTGCATACCCGCACACCGCAGGAGACGGACGTTCGCTTTCCACTTCGGACGCGTCGTCAGCGCTTCGATAGCAGCGGGCTCAAAGCCCGGTGCAATGATCGCTTCAATGAATCGTTCTGGGTCACACAGATGTTCGGCAACCGCGAGATCGACGGGGCAATTGAATGCCAGGACCGACCCAAACGCACTGACGGGGTCACCTGCATACGCACGCTCCCATGCTTCAAAAATCGTGTCACCGATCCCCCCTCCGCAGGGATTGTTGTGCTTGATAACGACGGCCGCAGGATCCGAAAACTCTCGCACCAACCTCAGTGCTGCATCGAGATCGAGCAGGTTGTTGTAGGAGAGTTCCTTCCCGTGCAACTGCTCTGATGCCGCGACACTCGCGACATCAGGAGAATCCTCAACATACAACGCACCTTGCTGGTGCGGGTTCTCACCGTACCGCAACGTCTGCTTACACTTGAACTCCAACCGTAACGTGGGTGGAAAGTTCACATTCTCTCTCGGCGACCCTAGAATCTTCGCCATGTAATCGGCGATGGCGCGATCGTAACGTGCCGTCATCTCGAAGGCCGCTGCAGCCAGCTCCCGACGGAATTCCGAAGAGAGCAGACCCTTCCTCAATTCCTCCAGCACACGATTGTATTGATCGGGACTTGTCACCACACCAACGTAGGCGTGATTCTTCGCTGCCGACCGAATCATGCTCGGACCACCAATGTCGATATTCTCGATCGCCTGCTCCACTGTACAATCCGCCCGAGCAATGGTTTGCTCGAACGGATACAAGTTGCAGACCACAAGTTCGAACGGCCGGATGCCATGTTCTTCCATGACCTTCGCATCCTCCGGACGCCCGAGGAGCCCTCCGTGCACCTTCGGGTGGAGCGTTTTGACGCGCCCATCCATCATCTCGGGGAATCCGGTGTACTTCGAAACATCTGTGACGTTCATGCCCGCTTCCCCCAATGTGCGAGCCGTCCCTCCGGTCGAAACGATTTCGAACCCGAGTGCAACGAGGCCCTGCACGAATGTAACCAGTCCTGCTTTGTCACTCACCGACACCAATGCACGCCGCGAATTCGTTGTCATGATTTCATCTCCGCCATTGAATTGAATGATCAATCACTCATGCATGTCCACTCCAGTAAAGGAATGAACCTTCAGCGCTCCTACAAGGAACGCGAAGCCTTCTTTCTCTTTAGCGAGAAACAAGCAGGCAACTATACCAAAGAAGCGCAGTAGGGACAAAATGATTGACAGTACATGACAGAGGGATAGCGTAGCGTCACCTTTTTCTCACAGAATCCTCCATGACAACAGCCGCCGTTTCTGAAGAACCTGGAGGGCGACATTCGCCCCTCAACCCGGAACGCGAACTAATACGCACGATCCAGCTGGAACTCCAGAAAGCGGCAGCCTACGGACTGCGAGTGTCGCTTGGAAAAGATGCAACAACATTGATCGTCACCCCGATACGTCGGTATCGCGAAGAAATCCGTCAATACACAGATCAACCATCGATCGATTCCCTCACAAAAAAGGCAGACGACGTCGACCGGCTGCTTGCCAAGAACGAAACAGAATTGCGCACACTCATTGCACGGCTTGCGCCGAACTATGCAGTCATCGTGAATGGATTTATTCCTTGTCCACCAAATTCCCGTCAACGATCTGATCTTTCGTGATCTCTTTTACTTGGGGCGTCGAGGCATCGGGTGCGGCCACGACCGGAGCACTGTCATCGGCGAGTCCGGCCCTGAGCGGCTTTAAGAGGGCCAGCGCCTTGAAGGTCGCCTGCGCATTGACCAATTTGTTGCCCGTGCCGAAGCGCTTGGCGAGGATATTGCGCACACCCGCATGATCGAGGATCACACGCAGTGCCCCTCCGGCGATGATACCCGTTCCTTCGCTTGCCGGCATGAGGCGAAGCTTCGCAGCTTTGAATTTGACGTCGACATTGTGGGGGATGGTTCCTTTGTGCAAAGGAATACGGATCATGTTGCGTTTTGCGGCCTTCGTCGCCTTCTGCACGGCAGCTTGAACTTCGTTCGCTTTTCCCGTCCCCATTCCCACCTTTCCCTTTCTGTTACCGACGACCACCACCGCGCGGAAGCGCATGCGACGTCCGCCTTTCACGACACGCGTGACACGGTCCACACTCAGAGTCGCCTCCGAGAATTCGGATGGAGCGCGCTGTCCGCGATCGCGTTTGTTCTGCCTGTCGGGTGAAGAAGTCTTGGCCATGGATTAGAATGAAGAATGGAGGATTAAAATTGGAGACCCCCTCCACGAGCAGCCTCGGCAAGAGCCTTCACACGCCCGTGATACTTGTAGGCATTGCGATCAAACACGACCGCGGTCACGCCCGCGTCCTTCGCCTTCTTGGCAAGTAGTACGCCCACTTTCGTCGCGCCTTCGATCGTCATTTTTGCCTTCGCCTCCTTGGTGGACACGGCGGCAATGGTCCTCTTCGCATCGTCATCGATCAGTTGCGCCCGCAGTTGCGTGAGGGAACGATGAACGGAGAGACGTGGGCGCGCGGCCGTGCCAATGACGCGCGAGCGGATGCGTCGCTTTCTCCTGAGCCGTTGTTGGAGCTTTTGAGGCAGCATAGATTATGCGGCGGCTTTGGCAGTGGCGGCCTTGCCCACCTTGCGGCGAACATGCTCGTCCGTATAGCGGATCCCTTTGCCTTTGTAGGGCTCGGGGGGTCGGAGTTCTCGGATCTGTGCGGCGACTTGGCCGACGAGTTGTCGATCCGCGCCGCGAATGCGCAGGATGTTTTTATTCTTTTCGTCCTGGGCAACCTCGATGTTCGTGGGAATTTTGAAATCGATCGGATGGCTGTAACCCAGACTCAGCTGGAGGAGCGTCTTACTCTTGATGTTCGCCTTGTAACCGACGCCGATAATCTCGAGCTCCTTCTGATACCCGTCACTCACACCTTTGATCATATTGGCGACGAGCGCCCGGGTGAGGCCATGACGCGCGCGCGCATCCTTAGAATCATTCTTGCGTTTGACAGAGACCACGGATCCTTCGATGAGCACCGTAATTTCGGGCAGGAGAACATACGTGAGTTCACCCTTGGATCCCTTGACGTGGACCACGTCTTTTTTAAGCTCGACTGTGACGCCGCTTGGGATTGCCACTGTTTTGTTTCCAATGCGCGACATGATCAGGCGATGGTACAGAGAACTTCTCCGCCGAGACGGCGTTTGCGGGCTTCGATATCGGTGAGGAGTCCCTCGCTCGTCGTGAGAACCGCGATGCCATAGCCACGGAGCACCGGCTTGAGCGAGCTCGAAGCGGCATACAGGCGGCGTCCGGGCTTGCTCATGCGCTTGAGCATCAGTTTCTTATCGGGGGCAAACGTGACGACGATCTCCTGTTTCGGTGACGCACCCGTCACGGTGACATCCGCGATCCATCCTCCTTTTTTGAGAAGCTCACAGAGTTCCTGCTTGAGACGCGACCATGGTGCGCTGCAGCTTCCGCGCCGAGCGGACTGGGCGTTACGCATCCGTGTGAGCAAATCGCCGATGGGGTCTGTGACGTATGGCATAATTACCAGCTGGATTTGGTGATACCGGGAATGTCGCCGTTACTCGCAAGTTCGCGGAAGCAGATGCGGCAGACACTGAAGAATCGCATGTAGCCGTGCCGGCGTCCGCAAAGCTTGCAACGGTTGTAAACGCGCGTCGGGAACTTCGGCTTTTTGCCCGCTTGCACATCCTTCAGGTAGACCTGAAGGTTTTTTTTCTGCCGGTTGACGAGGGCGGTACGGGCCATGGAGGTTAGGTTGTAGCAGATTTCTTCTCGGGACGGAAGGGTATGCCCATCTGCTTGAAGAGCGCACGAGCGGTGGCATCATCCTTGGCTTTGGTCGTGATCTGGATCTGGAGTCCGAATGTCTTTTGAACATCGCCGGAGGGCACCTCAGGAAAAACCGTGTGATCGGTGAGACCGATGGCGTAATTGCCATGACCGTCGAGTTTTGTCGGGAGTCCGCGGAAATCGCGGATACGCGGCAGCACAAAGCTCACCAGACGATCGAGGAATTCTTCCATCCGCTTACCGCGCAGTGTCACCACTGCGCCCACGACCAAACCCTTGCGAATCTTGAAGTTGGAGATCGCCTTGCGGCTCAAACGTTGCACAGGTTTTTGGCCGGTGATCTTGCTGAGACTGCTCATGACGAGCTCGAGCATTTCCTTGCCTTCCATGTTGGCGCGGTTGATGCCGACGTTCACGACTACCTTGTCGAGACGCGGGAGCGCGTGGATGTTCTCCACCTTCAGCTCTTTTTTGAGAGCCTGCGCGATCGGTCCGCGGAGCCGGTCATGGAGGGAGAGATATGTCATAGATTATCCGCCTTGGGCGCGGTGAGCGGCAGTAAAGGATGTACCGCCTTCCTGATTTTTGCCGGACTCATCTGCTTTCGCGCCACCGGGCCTGCGTTTCCAGAAGGGCGTCTGAGTCTTCGGACCTTTTTCCGGCGAAGCCTGCCCTGAGCCTGTCGAACGGGTTACGGCCACTTTTTCAATCACCATATCACTCACTTTCGCAATGCGCTTCTTCTGTCCGGTTTTTTCATCAATGCGGTACCCGATGCGCGTCGGCTTCTTGGTTTTCGGATCAAGGATCATCACATTGCTCGCATGCAGACTCGCTTCATAGCTCACGCGCTGCCCCGCTTGCTGCGGAGTCTTTTTGATGTGGCGCACGCGCATATTCATGCCTTCGACGACGAGGCGATTCTTTTCCTCAAGCACGCGGATCACCGTGCCCTGCTTGCCCTTGTCCTTGCCGGTAATGATGAGGACAGAGTCCCCCGCGTGGATCTTCATAAAACTTCGGGGGCTTGGGAAATAATTTTTTGGTAGCCTTTGGCCCTGAGTTCCCGCGCGACCGGACCGAAGACACGGGTGCCTTTGGGCAGACCGTCCTTCTGAATGATCACGCAGGCATTGTCATCGAAACGCACCCCGGAACCATCCTTGCGACGCGTTAAATTGCGCATGCGTACGATGACCGCGCGCTCCACTGCCTTCTTTTTGACCGTGCCGCGAGGGGCGGCGTCTTTGATGGAGACAACGATCATGTCACCAATGCGTCCGTAGCGGCGGCCCGAGCCTCCGAGTACGCGGATACACATCGCCTGCTTGGCGCCGGTGTTATCGGCCACGGTGAGGTAGGTCTGTTGCTGGATCATATGGTGGGGGAAGCTTTCTTTCGTCGCAACGCAGTCGCAAGGTCCGCCTCCTCGGCCATTTCCGAGACACGTGGCACCCGCTTGAGGACTTCTTTGAGAAGGAAATGCTTGCGCTTGCTGAGCGGCCTGCACTCCTGAATCACCACTTCGTCACCGACGCCGACATCTTTCATGGCGTTGAGGTCCACGAGGAATTTTTTGCTCTGGCGATAGCTCTTTTTATAGAGCGGATGACTGACCTGATGGTGGACGGTCACCGTGACGGTGCCTGTCATCTTCGTCGCCGTGACAATGCCTTTCTTGGTAATCATGATTTTGTGGGGGCGAGCCCTCCTTCGCTCTTCGAGCTACGGCGGGCAAGGGCGGACACTGTAGTCTTTTTTGGCTTACTGTTCAACTCCTGCTCGCGCGCGATCGTGAGGAGCCTTGCAAACTCGCGCTTCTCGCGACGATACTCTGCCGTGTCCTTCTGGCTGCCGATCGCAACGTCGAGGCGCATTTTGGCGACGCTCAGGCTCTTACCCTTGATCTCGCGATGCAAGTCTTCTCTCGGCATACTTCTCAATTCTTTGGGGGTGAGGTGCGTGGACATGGTTTTTAGGAAGTGAGGAGGGAAGTGACAATCTTGGTCTTGAGCGGCAACTTATGACCCGCAAGGCGCAGCGCTTCGCGCGCTTTGTCGTGCGGGAGACCGTCCATTTCAAATACGATCACGCCGCGCTTGAGCGTCGTTGCGAAGTACTCGAGTGATCCCTTGCCCGCACCCATCGGCACTTCCGCCGCTTTGCGGGTGACCGCGGTGTGCGGAAAAATACGAATCCAGATTTTGCCGCCGCGCTGGACGGAGTGCGTCATCGCTTTGCGCGCCGCTTCGATCTGGCGTGCAGTGATCTCGCCGCTCTCTGTCACCTTGAGTCCGATCGTTCCGAACGCGAGCAGAGCACCACGCGTCGCTTTGCCGCCGACAGCTCCGCGGTTGCGATGGGGCTTGCGATATTTAAGTTTCTTGGGTTCTAACATGGTAGGATTAGGATGAAGATTTGGGCGTTGTCAGGGAGGCGGATTGCACTTGGGCGACGTTCTTGAACACCATTCCTTTAAAAACCCACACTTGAACGCCGATTGTGCCGAACTTCGTCACTGCGTGGCGACGTGCGAATTGAATGTTGGCACGCAAGGTCTGGAGCGGTACGTTTCCTTCCTTGAAGAGTTCGCTGCGGGCGATTTCGGCGCCGTTCAAACGGCCTCCGACCAGAACCTTGACACCCAGTGCCCCCGCCTGCATCGCTTTCTCCATCGACATCTTTGCCGCTCTGCGGTACGGCATTCTACGCTGGATCTGTCCTTGGATCGTTTCTGCAATAATATTCGCATCGGCATCGGGGGCTCTGAGCTCCTGAATATCCACCGTGAAGGTTGTGCCGAAGGTATGCTCCAATTCCTTGCGCAAATCTTCGATCGCAGCCCCCTGCTTGCCAATCACAACACCGGGCTTGCTGCTCTGTATGACCACGCTCACCTTCTTGCCGCGCTCAATCGTGATACCGCTGAGACCCGCGTCCGCAAGTTTCTTGATAATGTGTCGCTTGATCAGCTGATCTTGCAGAAAATAATCACGATATTTTTTCCCGCGGGCGAACCAAGTGGAGGCCCAGGTATGCGTGATCCCGATCCGAAAGCCGTTGGCGTTCACTTTTTGACCCATGGCGGAGACTAAGAATGAGGAAGTAAGAAACAGGAATTAAGAGACAGGTGTTTTTACATGATTTTTCAGGCTTTGTGAAGGTGATGCGACTTTTTTCATACTCTTTGTATCTTGCTTTTTGTCTCTTGTCTCTTCGGTACCTGCAATCCCCAGCACAATATCGATGTGACTCAGGAACTTCATCATCGGGCGCATGCGTCCGCGCGCCATCGGCACGCCGCGAGGGAGTCCGATCGATTGATTCACAATGATCGATTTGATGAGGAGATCGCTCTTGTGCTGCTTGTCGTTGTGATGCGCGTTGGCCACCGCGGACTTGAGGAGTGTCTCGACAATGCGCGCGCCTTTCTTGTTCGTGTGCGCGAGCGCAGTGAGTGCTTCTTCCACACGCATGCCACGGACGAGCTTCGCGATGAGATTCGCTTTCTTGGGGGCTATTCTGACAGAGTGAAGATGAGCTTTCATAGAAGAGGGTTAGGATTTTGCGGGAGCAGGTGCCGCCGCGGGTGCGGCGCCGGCGGTTGATGGAGACGGACCACCCGGGCGTGCTTCCGCAGAAGCCATCTTGCCGCCGTGCACTTTGAACTTCGTCGTCCAGGAAAACTCCCCGAGTTTATGCCCCACCATCTGCTCCGTGATATACACGGGCAGGAACTCCTTGCCATTGTGAACCGCGAAGGTGAAGCCGACGAACTCCGGGGGAATGTCGCAGTCACGCGCCCACGTCTTGATGATCTTCTTCTCTCCTTTCTGGATCTGACTCATCACCTTTCCGAGAAGTCGGTCATTGACGTAGGGGCCTTTTTTGAGGGAGCGGGACATAGGGGGAATGTAAAATGTAGAATGTAAAATGATGGATTACTTCTTTTTATTCTTCTTGACCCTGCGGCGGACGATCAATTGATTACTGTGGCGTTTGCGCTTGCGCGTTTTCACACCCATCGCCTTCTTGCCCCATGGAGTCTTCGGCGCTTTGAGACCGATCGGCACGTGTCCTTCTCCTCCTCCATGCGGGTGATCGACCGCGTTCATCGATTTTCCGAGCACTTCCGGACGGCGACCCATCCAGCGCATGCGCCCGGCCTTGCCGATGCTGATCAAGTTATGTTCTGGGTTGCTCACGATGCCGATGGTCGCTGCACACTCCTTGCGAATGCGCCGCATTTCGCTGCTTGGGAGTTCGATGAGTGCATGCGGGCCGTCGAAGCCGACGAGCGTTGCGGATGTGCCGGCGCTGCGGACAATCTGGCCGCCCTGGCCCGGGGTCATTTCGAGATTGAAGACTTTGTATCCGACCGGGATGTACTGCAGTTGCATGCGATTGCCGACCTTCACTTTCGTGCGCGGTCCGCTGACGACGCTGTCCCCCACGCTCAAGTTCTGCGGCGCCAATACATAGCGCTTTTCACCGTCACCGTAGTGGAGCAGCGCAAGCCGCGCGGAGCGGTTCGGATCGTACTCGAGTGCCACGACGGAGGCCGGCACGCCCTCTTTATCGCTCTGGCGAAAATCGACGATGCGCATGAGACGCTTGTGCCCGCCGCCGCGGCGGCGGCTGGAGATTCTTCCTTTATTATCGCGTCCCGAGCTGCTCTTTTTGCCAAACACCAGCGATTTCTCGGGCGCTTTTTTGGTGAGCTCACGGAAGTCCGCGATCGTCATTTGGCGTCGTGCGGAAGTCGTTGGTTTGACTTTCTTCATAGCCATAATCAGGAGAGGCGGAATTGAGCAAGATCCAGCGCGGGACTCTTTTTTGTGAGTGTCACCATCATCCGTTTTGTCGATGGACGCTTCTTCATGCTGCGCCCTGCACTCAGCATGCGGTGTTTCGAGGTCGTCCGCATCGCGCGCACGGACGAGACATCGACATCATATTGTTTCTTGAGGGCGTTTCTGAGATCCACCTTCGTCGCATCCGGGTGCACCGTGAGCGTGTAGGTGCGGCTCACTTTCTGACGCTCCGATTTCTCGGTGGTCACGGGGCCGATGATGATGCGGGAGAGATCCATGACGGAAGAATAAGAGGATTAAGAGGAGAGAGAGGAACCAGAGGATAAACGAGAATCGCTCTTCTTGTTCTTCTGGTTCTTCTCACTCTTCTCGCTCCTCCCAAAAAGCTTCTCCGCTTCCTTTATTGCATCCACAAGGAAGAGGATCGAACGAGCGTTTAATATGCTCTCGGGGTTGAGGTACGCGGCATGGACGGTCGTGACATTCGGAATATTGCGTGCGGAACGCTCCAAACTTTTCTCCCGTCCTGCAGTGACCACGAGCACGCGCCTGCCCTGTTCGATCGGGAGCTTCTTCAAAAGTTCCGCGATCACTTTGGTCTTGATTGTGTCCGGCGCACTCTCGAGTCCGACGATCATCCCTTTTTGCGCCTGCACCGTGAGGCACGATCGGAGCGCCGCATGGCGCATCTGCTTGGGCATCATCTTCTCATAATTGATGGTATTTCTGGGTCCGAATATTTTTCCACCGCCACGAAGGAGCGGCGATCGTACCGGTCCTCTGCGCGCGCGACCCGTGTGTTTCTGAGCGTAGAGCTTGCGTGTGGAGCCTTGGACCTCGCCGCGGGTCTGCACATGGGCGGCGGATTGTCTGCGATTGCTCTGCTGACGCACGACCGCTTGGTGCATGAGCCCGCGATTGACCGCGGATGCAAACAGGCTCGCAGGCAAGTCCATCGACTTGAGCTTTTCGCCGGTGGCGGAGAACACATCGATCTTCATTTATTTCTTGGGAGAGGGTTCGAGGGTAAGGAAAACGTGGCTGCCGGCTGGTCCCGGTACGGGGCCTTTGACGCCGATCAGATTCTTAGAAAGGTCCAGTGCGACAATGGGGCGGTGCTTGAGAGTCAGACTCATAAGACCCATGTGACCGGCCATCGGGTGTCCGCGGAAGATTCTTCCCGGATCCGCGCGCATACCGACCGACCCGGGTTCGCGCTTGAAGTGCGATCCGTGCGAGGCAGGTCCTCCGCCAAATCCGTGCCTGCGCACCACACCCTGAAAACCTTTTCCTTTGCTCGTTCCGTGGATCGTCACCATGGTCTCGAGTGGCAGAAGCTCAGCGGTCACCGTCTTTCCCGGTTCCAAATCGGTGAGGGATTCAACCTGAAATTCCTTTTCGAGCTTGTAGCGCGTGTGCTCCTTGCCCTTGCGCGACTTCCAGGGCGAGGGACCAACTCCGAGCACAACGGCATCGTAGCCGTCTTTCTCCTTGGTTTTGTGGCGAACGATGACATTCGGTTCGACTTGCAGATACGTCACGGCAACCGCCTCTCCGGTTGAGAGAAACGTGCGGGACATACCGATCTTCTTGGCGATGAGACCAATCATAATGAACTTGGAGGTTCCTCTGGGCTGCTTATTAGAGAGGATGTGTCATTCCGAGCCCTTCGGCAGAGCTCAGGACAGGCTCCATCGAGGGTCGACACTCCGCCGCTAAGGCAGCCTCGAACGTAAGCTTGCCCTCAAAATGCGATTTCAAGGGCAGGTTCGAATGAGCTGGAGCAGCTTAGGAATGTTTTGGGGGAGAGTCAAATCAATTTTGCCTGTGTTTTGCCTTTCTTGATCTTGCATCTCTGATAGTACAGTCATGTATCAATGTATGAATACATTGATACCTGTCGAAGTGGAAGAAAATTTTCAGAGTTCACGCTCTTTACTTCAGCATCGCATCGATCACCTTCTTGAACTCATCATACGGCTGCGCGCCCATGATTTTCTGCGCCTGACCGTTTGGACCGAGCACCCAGAATCCCGGTGTGCCATCAATGCCCGCACGCGCAGCAGCAGTGGTATCCGCGGTGATGACACCTTGATGCGTGTGCGCGTCCATGCAAGCATCGAACGTAGTGCCACGTACGCCGGGTATATTCTTGGCCCAACTGCGGATGACATCGTTATCGAGTGCAGGGCCGCTTTCTTGTTTCTGGAAAAGGATCCCGACGTACTTCCACGCGAGCGCACTGCCTTGATCTTGCATACAGAGCACCGCGTTGGCGGCTTCATTGGCAAACGGGTGGAAACTTAGAGGAAAATTGCGGATGATGAAACGAACCTTCCCTGCATAGATGTAATCCGACTTTAAAACGGGGAATGTACTGTTGGCGAACCGTGCGCAGAAAGGACACTCGAAATCGGTGAATTCGATGATGGTCACGGGTGCATTGCTATCGCCAAGGGACAATCCACCATCGGTCGCTGGTACCATCCCCTGATCGGACGACGCTTGAGAAGAGGAATAGGCGGATGCTCGGGAGGAAGACGATGACGATGTTCTGCGTACGCGCGCAGCTTGTCGCGCTTGGTAACGATCCATCGCATTTGTCCTGAACGAAGAGGATCTTCCGGAATTGAATGGGTCGACGGACCAACTGTCTCCTTCATTCGGATGTGGTATGAAGTCATCGATCGACAGCGGACTCTTCATGTCGTCAATATACTTCATGAGCTCATCGATGGTGATTGTCTGCGTCGGGACAGTGAGCGTCAGAGGTGAATTTTTCCGCTGACTCTTGCCTTGCACGACAAATTCGGCATCGTCTGTTTTAAAAGAGAGATACAATTTCGATGAGAGAAATTGATCGCGCATGTTCGTGTCGACGGTGCCATGGAAATTCGTCTCTTCATGCACTGCTGTTGCACCGAAAAACAAATCCTTCAGTTGCTGCTCGGTCTCGGGAGTCAGGCGCATGGAATAATGAGACCCGGCCGCGGTGGGACTGCGCTCGAGTGAGAAGAGATCATTATTCATCTCACTGGCTGTGGCCTGCAACTCTTCCTCGAGAGTGGCCAAATCCGGCATCCCCGATTGATCCAAGGGAATCATAATCCATTTCTTCTGCAACATCTTGAGATTGATAAGCATCATTTCATCTTCAACACTCCCCTCGATTGTATTCAGGCGCACGTACAGAGTTTTTTCGAGCAGCATGATATCTGTTTTCAGGCGCATCTTGAGGTGTTGATCCGGTGCATCGACATCGATCGTCATGTGCAGGTCGAGGCTGCCATCTTCCCAACCCATCCCTTGCTGTGCGCCCTTCATCCATAGAGAAAAATACGTTGTACCGGCATTGCCGCGCGCTTGCCCCTCCAATGTGCGAGCGGTTGGATCATTGCGAATCCCCTGCGAGAGTTCTGCGGGCGTATCGAAGAATGCAGAAGCTACGACAGGCTGGAATGCAAAGAATGCAATAAGAAGTGAAGAGAGAAAACGACGCATGAGGGATGGGGGAGGATTGTCAGATCGATGAACGTCGAATAGGCTAGCGACTATGGATACCGTTCGTCTAGCTAAAGCAGCGGAGTTGCGGCGCACGCAACGAGAGCCTTACGCGAGCAACTTCCACCGCACGCATACGCTCGAGGAAGCGAAAAATCAGCCTGATGGCATAGCGGTGTCAGTTGCGGGGCGATTGATGTTGCTTCGCGATATGGGTGGGCTCACCTTTGCAACACTCCAAGATCACACAGGACGTCTGCAGATTGCGCTGCGCGAGGAAGATGTTGGAAGTGAAGCGTACAAGGAATTCCTCCACCTCATCGACCTCGGTGACATTATCGGCATCACAGGCGAACGCTTCGCAACCAAACGCGACGAACCGACGGTCGCCATTAAGGAATGGCAGATGCTCTGTAAAGCGCTGCGCCAGCCACCCGAGAAATGGCATGGGATCGCAGACCAGGAGACGGCATGGCGACAACGGTATCTGGATACGACGAGCAATCGTGAAACATTTGATCGGTTCGTTTTTCGAAGTGCATTCATCCGAAAACTGCGTGAGTTCTATTGGTCAAAAGGTTTTCTGGAAATGGAGACGCCTGTGCTCGTAAACGCCGCTTCGGGCGCACTCGCGACCCCGTTTGTCACCCACCATGCGGCGTATGACATGGACGTGTACCTCCGAATTGCCACGGAAACTTTCCTCAAAGAGTGCCTCGTCGGCGGATTCGATCGCGTGTTTGAAATCGGGAGAATTTTTAGAAATGAAGGCCTCGATCCGTCGCATCTGCAAGACTTTACGATGGTCGAGAGTTACGCCGCGTATTGGGATTTTACAGACACGATGGCATTCACGGAGGACATGCTCTCCACACTTCTGAAGGAAATGCTCGGCACCACAAAGACTACGATTCCTGATCGCGATGGGAAACTTATCGAAGTGGACTTTCAGCCCAAGTGGAAGCGAAAAACACTGCGCGAAGCAATTCTTGAGTCGAGTGGAATTGACATTCATGCTTGTGATTCGGCTTCAGCCCTCATGGAAGCCATAAAGTCAAAAAAAATACGACTCGATGTGGATATCGAGAAATTGGGACGTGGGAACCTGATCGATCAACTCTACAAGAAAGTTGCACGACCGAACCTCATTCAACCAACTTTCATCACCGAGCACCCGATCGACCTGTCCCCTCTTGCGCGAAGAAATGATAAGAATCCCGCCATCACCGATCGCTTCCAGCTCGTCGTCGGCGGGTGGGAGATCGTGAATGCCTACAGCGAGCTTGTGGACCCTGTCGATCAGGCAAAACGCTTTGAAGATCAAGCGAAGGCGAGCGCCAAGGGCGATAGTGACGCGCACCGCAAAGACGACGAATTTGTGACGGCGCTTGAATACGGCTGTCCGCCGTGCTCGGGTTTCGGCCTCGGGATTGATCGCATCGTGGCGCTCCTCACACAGCAGACGAATTTAAGAGATGTTGTTTTATTTCCATTGATGAAGCCTGAGAAAAAAGCGTGTCACCCTGAGCTCGTCGAAGGGTCGACACGCGTGTCTATGGTTCGACAGGCCTGCCTGCCGGTAGGCAAGGCTCACCATGACACCCTCTCATCTCCATCTTCGAGCATGCTTCAGCATGCGAATTACGGCCACCTCCTCCCCGCCGCACATAATCTTTTGATGCAGCATGCGGATCAAACGCGCGCCCATTTGATTGCGACCGGTGCCGCGATGGAGGCGCTCGCAAAAAAATTCGGGGGCGATGCACCGACGTGGAAAGTCGCCGGCATGCTGCATGATCTCGATTGGGACAACTTGGAAAAGGATGCCGAGGCACACTGTGGTAGTACACTGGAACAACTGCTCTCAACGATTCAAGCCCCGAGCGAACTTCTCGGTGACATTCGTGCGCACTACGCAAGCAAATACGGCGCCGAGTACCCACTGAATACCATGCTGCGGAAGTGTCTCTACTGCGTCGATGAACTCACGGGATTCATCATTGCCGTCACGCTCGTGCGGCCGAGCAAGAAGCTGGCGGACGTCGAAGTGAAAAGCATCACCAAAAAAATGAAAGATAAAGGATTTGCGGCGCAGGTGGATAGAACGCAGATACAAAAGTGCGAAGAACTGCTAGAACTAGGGCTCGAGGAGTTCATCGGGCTCACGCTCGATGCCATGAAAGCTATTGCGAATGATCTTGGGTTATAGGCGACGCCTTCTGCGCATCCATCCATAGCCGGCACTCGCTCCCGCCACCATGATCGCGAGAGTTTCGGGACCGCTGGAGGTGTTGGTGGGAGGACGATTGGTACCGTACATTACTTTGCCATCTAGCATGGTGAAGGAATTTGGTGCCACTTTAGCATGGAAGGGGCCATACAAAGTTGAAGGGAATTCGGTGCTCCCGATCATGGTAGTGGGAGAAACAATGGGTGCGGGAACTCCTGAGAGCGGGGGCATCGATGGCAGTGCAATGACAGTTTCCTGTTCTGCGGCGACGGAAGGATCAGAGGGGCGTACCCGGGAACAGTCGGGACGACAATCAGCTCCCCCATCGCACTGTTCGCCCTTGTCGAGTGTACCGTTGCCGCAGAAGGTCAACATTTGAGAAATCTGGGAGACATGTATCTCAGAAGAGATAGTATGCATTGAAGGTGGAACATTCACCGCAAGGAATGAGGCGGAAGTGGGAGTATCGATACAGCGTGCGCAGGGAAGAGCGGAGCTCTGTTCACACAGTTGTCCGAGAGACTTGCAAAAGTCTGTTCCTCCGCGCGCGCATTCGTCGCCAAGGCAGGCGTAGGGGGAGAGGGTCGTATTAGAACCGTCCAGAGATCCTTGAGAAGTCGGAGCACAGGTTTGGAGACACTGATTCTCTGTGAGAGGGCAGGAGGTCGCGGCGATACACTGTTGATTGAAGCAGCAGTAACCAAATGAGGTGGAGGCAGCGGTATGGAGAGCAGAGAGATCGTCGGGAGAACCGAAGAGGGTATCGGTAGCGTTATGGGCGCCGGGGTGACCGGTGTATGGCTTGGGCGATGCACAGCTCTCGGCACACTGCTGCTTCGTGAGCTCACAGTCTTGCGATGCGATGCATGAGGTATCTCTGCAGCAGTAACCGATGCTGCGTGCGGAGGAGGAACCTGATGAGATATTAAATCGACATGTGAGCGCATTGCAGAGAGAACTGGGATCCGTGAGAGCAGGCTCACACTGTTCATTCAGACGTGACTGAATGACACCGTCCCCGCAGGAACCTCCTTCCAGACGACAACTATTGTCGCAGCCGTCGTCATTGCGCAGATTGCCGTCGTCGCACTCCTCACTGCATTCTTTCTTGGTGTTGCCGCAGACAGCTGTGCACAGCCCGCTACTTCCGTTGCTTCCGTTACTTCCATTACTTCCCGTACTTCCATTACTTCCCGTACTTCCATTACTTCCCGTACTTCCATTACTTCCCGTACTGCTCCCTGCATTTCCACACATCAAACACGGCAGTTGTGCTGTGGCGATGCAGCTCTGTCCGATCGCTTGGCAAAAGGCATTGCCTCCGTGACTGCATTCATCTCCAAAGCACACGGGGGGCGTTGAAGAAACTGAACCAGCGGAATTTTGTGAGGTACCGCTCCCCTGCGAACCACCACTGCTTCCACCAGAACCTTGTGAACCTCCGCTCCCCTGAGAACCTTGTGAGCCACCACTGCCTTGGGAACCTCCACTGGAAGATCCTCCGCAGGATGCTTGACATTGATTTTGTGTGAGCACACAACTGACCGAGGTATAGCAGGTATTCGCAATGCAACAGTAACCGGGACCGGCGCTCTGAGAACTCCCGCCGGAACTCTGAGAACTTCCGGAGGAATTTGAAGAGCCGGAGCTACTGGAGGAATCGGAATGACCAGAGGAGTTTGAAGAACCGGAGCTCTGACTGGATTGCGAGGAACTCTGCGAACCGCAAGGGATAGCGGCACTACACTCATTCGCTCCCGGACCAGAGACGGTCGCGCAGGTTGTGCCATTACACTCTGCATGTTGAGAGCCACCACAACCAAGGACGGTGTCGCAGGTATTGGCTCCCGGTCCGGAGACGGGGAGGCAGGAGTTACCACTGCAGACGAGGTGCCGTTCTAACTTACACGTTGGAAGACATTTGGCGTCATGTTGAGGACCAAAATCAGCGGCGGCATTGAGATCAAACGAACACACGGCCTTCCCCTTACAGTCACTGTGCTTTGTACATGCGCTGCCGTCTCCGCATTTCCACGAAGAGCCCACGGCGCAAAATTCACATTCTTCATTCGACGTACACTGCGGCCTTCCGCCCCCCACAAACGGACATCGACTTCCCGGATCGCACTCCTCTCCATTTTGTGGCTGCAGTCGGCCATCACCACAGCGCATAATGATGCATTTGTCACAGGGCGCGTTTGGAGAGTCGCACTGTTCCGAGGTGTACCAATCACCGCCTTGATAGATATAATTTTTTTGTACGACTCCATCGCCGCATGTAGGAGGTTTACATTGCTCCGTACAAAAATCATTCACAGCCTGCCCGGGAACGGGTTTCCCGTAGACGCCATTGAAGGCTCCAAAATCACAGAGTTCCGTTCCCTCTACAATGCCATTACCGCACACGGCTGAAAAATTATTGATGGAAGAGGAGGAGCCAGAAGACCCCACAGAACCGATGGAAGAAGCGCTACTCGAGGCAGCACCGCACCGCAAGCACGGTAACGTACTGATTTCCGTACAGCTCTGTCCGAGTGCTTGGCAGTAGATAGTGCCGCCATTCGCACATTCACCCCCCTGACACTCCGACGGTGGAGGGGCGGAGTGGAAGGAACCCGACGAGGAAGATCCTCCGCAGGACATCGCACATTGCTGCTGCGTGAGGGTGAAAGAACTATCGATGTAACAAACCCCTGCGATGCAATTGTACCCGGGTCCGCTGCTGCCCGAGGAACCGGAAGAACCGGAACTGCCAGAACTTCCCGAGGAACCTGAGGAACCGGAGCTACTGGAGAAATCGGAATGACCAGAGGAGTTTGAAGAACCGGAGCTTTGTGATCCTCCCGAGCCTTGGCTCGATTGCGA
Organism: Candidatus Peribacteria bacterium; assembly: GCA_023245865.1. Taxonomy (GTDB): domain Bacteria; phylum Patescibacteriota; class Gracilibacteria; order Peribacterales; family Peribacteraceae; genus JAHFJN01. The sequence continues at coordinate 1,023,619 of JAHFJN010000001.1, read as the reverse complement.
GGAACAGGCGTTGCCCACATATTTGATACCACACACACCACTGATACAGGCATCAGCGGGACAGCACGTCGGCAGGTGGAGTGGGTTGCCGTTACAGCAAGGATCATCGGGACGATAGAGTTCGCAAATGGTGAAGCTATGACACTGAGAATCCAACGTACATGCACTTGCAGAGGAAGAGCTGCTCGGAGAAGAACTGGAACTCGATGAACTTTTTTTCGAGGAAGAGCTGGATTCGATTTTACAATCCCATGAACATCCGTCGTTATTGATGTTATTCCCGTCATCACATTCATCGTAGCCGGTACCGACGAACCTGGTCCCGATCGAGACAGAGGGGTTGTAGCCGTCAAAAAGGTACCCATCTCCGCACCGTTCAATCTTGCACTTTGGCGTACAACGAGCATTGGCAAGATTTGCCCACGTAAAATTGTCGCATTCTTCTTGGCCGCGTGCGGGGGGAGAAACAGTGACGGGAATGATGATGTTATTGAAAATGAGGCCATCGCCACAGTAGGCGAGCTGACATGTGGATGTGCAATTCGAGTCGTCCTGATTACCGCCCCCTCCATTGTCGCACTGTTCAGCGTACCCCAGCTTCGTGTCTATTTTTCCATTGCCACAGAGGAGATTGACCCAAGATGAATTACTGCTCGACATGGAAGAGGATGATGAAGAAGAATTGACAGTCGGACAAATGCCCACCCATGGTCCCGCCCCTCCCACCTGCCCAAGCGGTGCGCATGTCCACCCTATCGAGCAACACTTGAATTCAGTCGTGGAGTAGCAGGGGTTGGTGGAAGGTCGGGCCACTCCATTACACATTTGCGCAGAGGAGGAGCTGGAAGTGAGACATGGACAGAGTGGAAGAGTTAATAAACATTTATGATTCGTACAAACGCGATGTCCAATAAAACAACTTCCTATGGGTACGCATGCAGCGGGATCGGGATTCCCACTCGGACAATATCGTTGAGATGTCGGGGCGGTTGCCTCCGCACATGTCATATTATTCATCGGACAATCTGCGTCTGTGTTGCATTGCACGGACGAGCTGGAAGACGAGCTCGAACTGGCGGGGCACGGACACACGACCAGCTTCGCTCCGCATTGTTGATCTGCTTGGCAAAATAAATCACGGTAATAGCACTGGCCCGCAGAAATACAACTGTCGGGTGTGGCGCCCGTGCATATATTGCTTCGTGCGGGCCCAACGGCATTGGCACATGTTGGGGGAGGCTTCGAGCAATCTCCATCGATTCTGCATTGAGGATTGGATGATGCAGATGAGGATGAAGAAACGACGGACGATGAACTACTGAGAGCCGTGCAGGAATAACAGTTACAGGTGACCATGTCTTGTCCATTCACACACGCCATACCTCGAAACTGGCAATCCTCGTAACCTCCCGCACCACCCGGTTGGCAGAAATTGATCGCAGGACATGCCCCACATACTGAGCTGTTTGCACTGCTCCCGCTCGACGCCACGCTGCTGGAAGCAGAGCTTGCGCTACTCGAATCACTGGATGAGGATGAAGGGTTACTGCTTGCTGCTGAGCTTGCGGGCGCGCAGGGGTTGATGTACGGGCGATAGGGACAATTGATATTGAGCGCGCCCCCTGAACATGAGCAATTACAATTATTCATCAATGTGCACGCCCAATTGCCGCCGCAGCATTGCGGAGTGGTCGTCGCCAAGGTTCCTGCGCACGATGGCGGTGCGCCGTTACAGGAACCGCCGCTTGCAGAGGAACCACCTCCATAACCCATCGCAGCTTGACACACGCCACCCTGGCATGTGTATCCAGCGGAACATTGCTGGTAGTCCCAACTTTGCCCGTACTGATACGTATACCCTGCCTTGCAGCAATACGTTCCGCAGCTTCCTCCGGCTCCCCTATTATCATCGCAAATAGGAATTCCCGACGCTTGGCAGTACGCGTTGTCGTACACCTGAGCCTGAAATTTTCCCCCGTGTCGTGACAGGAGTATGCCCACCACAATCGTTATGGGAATGACGACTCCGAGAAAAATAATAAACCTCTTCTGCATATACTGTACGGAGTGTACCACGCTCCCGAAATATTATGACCTTCTTCTACGCATCCATCCATAGCCGGCACTCGCTCCCGCCACCATGATTGCGAGAGTTTCGGGACCGCTGGAGGTGTTGGTGGGAGGACGATTGGTACCGTACATTACTTTGCCATCTAGCATGGCGAAGGAATTCGGTGCGACTTCAGCATGGAAGGGGCCATACAAAGTTGAAGGGAATTCGGTGCTCCCGATCATGGCAGTGGGAGAAACAATGGGTGCGGGAACTTCTGAGAGGAGTGTCGTCGACGGTAGTGCAATGACGGTTTCCTGCTCTGCAGCGACCGTGGGGGGACTCATAGTCGTGGTGGTTTTTACGGAGGAAGAGGAAGCGAACAGGACGGGTGGAAGATGCAAGCTCAGGAAAGAGGCAGACGTAGGGGAAGGTGTGAGCGGAGAAGGTGTGAGAGTAAAAGGAGAAGAAGAGGTTGGGATGTCGATACAGCGTGCGCAGGGAAGAGCGGAGCTCTGTTCACACAGTTGTCCAAGGGACTTACAGAAGTCTGTTCCTCCGCGCGCGCATTCGTCGCCAAGGCAAGCGTAGGGAGAGAGGGTCGTGTTAGAACCGTCCAGAGATCCTTGAGAAGCTAGAAGAGGTGGAGCACAGGTTTGGAGACACTGATTCTCTGTGAGAGGACAGGAGATAGCAGCAATACAGAGTTGATTGAAGCAGCAGTAACCAAATGAGGTGGAGGCACCGGTTTGAAGAGTAACACCATCGGGGGCTGCATTATGATCGGGGGTGCCATTCGTGGATGGTTCCCCAAGGAAGAGGGCCCCATTACTTCCGCTACTTCCATTACCTCCTGTACTTCCCGTACTTCCCGTACTTCCGTTACTCCCCGTACTGCTCGCAGCATTTCCACACATCAGACACGGCAATTGTGCTGTAGCGATGCAACTCTGTCCGATCGCTTGGCAAAATGCATCTCCGCCATGGCTGCATTCGTCTCCAAAGCACACGGATGGTTGTGAAGCAACTGAACCGCTGGAACCTTGGGAACCTCCACTGGAATTGGCTCCGCAGTTCGCTTGGCATTGATTTTGTGTGAGCACACAACTAACGGAGGTGTAGCAAGTGTTTGCAACGCAGCAGTAACCCGGGCCGGTGCTGCCACTCGAACCGCCACTGCTCACAGCGGAACTCTGGGAATTGCCACCGGAAGATCCGCCGCCGCCCGTTCGATCGGTAACAAAGATGTCACTCGGGAGAGAAAGAAGAGCGGACATGAATCCTCCCTTTTTCACGGGTGAGCGCGGATCTGTGATGTCGTAGACGTAGAAACTGTTATTGCCCATCCCCACGTACATGTATTGGCCGGCAATCGCGAAACTCCATGGTGAGTATTGCATGTCCAGTTTCTTCACACTCACGGGGGCGCGCGGGTCTGCGATGTCTATGACTTCCACTCCCCCACCGGGGGCGTACCCCGGCGTGCCTCCGCTGTATTGCAAATAATAGAGGTACGTGCCCTGTGCATCGAGACCTGTCCCCCCGAATACGGAAGGTAAGGTTGTTGCGAGAACAGGAGAGCGAGGGTTGCCGACATCAAAGATCTGCAACACCGGGCCACCAAATTGTTGTCCGCCAATGGAGTACGCACCGGTAGAACCCACATAAGCATAAGAACCACGGACAAAGATGTGTTCAGGACTATAGCCGGTTGGAACCGTTGCAACACTTGCAGGAGCGCGAGGATTGCTGACATCAAAAATCTGGAGCGTGCTGTCTTGCTTACTCACCACATACACATACTGGTCTTGGGCGAACACGCGCGCCTGCGTGCCTGCGGGGACAGTCGCCACATTCTGAGGGGAGCGAGGATTGCTGATATCAAACACGCGCATGTCCGCGCTCCCGCCAGCCTGATGAACGACATAGATATAGTTCCCTTGGATGAAAAGATCATACGGAAGATTCCCCGCAAAAGTTGTCCCCACACTCACGGGGGAACGGGGATCTGCAATGTCAAAGGTTTGCATCGTATTGTCTTGTTGATTGAGTACGTACACATAGGCACTTGTTCCGGCAATGCGCGCCGGCGCTGTGCCCGTTGCCACGGAGTTCACGATGACGGGCGCATTGGGATTTTGAATATCAATCACCTGGAACGTATTTTTTCCATCATTCGTCACATACGCATAGCGGCCGACGAAGGAGGTGCTCGCATTACTCGCCGTACTGCTGCTTGATTGCCCGGAGCTCTGACTCGATTGGGAGGAGCAGGCGTTGCCGGTCATGACCGTTCCACAGAGATGCAAGGAAAGATCGCAATGCGGCATCGCACAACAGAAACGACCCTGTGCATCGATCGGACAATTCGGGATCGGTCCGCAGTCAAAGTCCGACGTGCAGGCAGTCGCAGAGCTATTACTGCTATTGGAGCTACTACTCACACTGCTGCTCGATGGAGCGGAGCTCGCGGTACAATCGGGATTCGTCGCGCAGGTGTCATTGCCCGCTCCATTCACGACGGTGCAAGCATTACTCACGCAAGCGAGGTGTTTATCGGGGGGGATGCAATCAGGGTTAGAAGCACATAGATCACTCCCTACGCCATTCACAACCGTGCAGGCATTACTCACGCAGGCAAGGTGCTTATCGGGGGGAATACAATCGGGATTCGTCGCACAGGTGTCATTGCCTGCTCCCGGTACGACCGTGCAGGCATTACTCACACAGGCAAGGTGAGCAGTAGGTGGAACGCAATCGGGATTGTTGGTGCAGGTATTGGCGCCGGGGCCGGAGGTAATAAGGCAGGAGAAACCGGCGCAGGCGAGATGATTGGTGGGAGGTACGCAGTCGGGATTGGTGGCACAGGTGTCATTGCCCATTCCCGCTACGACCGTACAAGAATTATTGACGCAAGCGAGATGTTCATTTGGTGGAATGCAATCGGGATTGTTGGTGCAGGTATTGGCGCCGGGGCCGGAGGTAATAAGGCAGGAGAAACCGGCGCAGGCGAGGTGACTGGTGGGGGGTACACAGTCGGGATTGGTGGCACAGGTGTCATTGCCCGCTCCCGTTACGACCGTGCACTCAAAGTTCTGGCAAGCGAGGTGTTCATTGGATGGAACGCAATCGGGATTGTTGGTGCAGGTATTGGCGCCGGGGCCGGAGGTAATAAGGCAGGAATAGCCGGCGCAGGCGAGGTGCGTGGGAGAGGAAGATTGGGAGGAACCAGAAGAGCCGGAGGAACCGGAGGACGACGACCCGCTCGATGGGCACAAACACCCCCACGTGATTTGCGCGCAATATGTCTGCCCTAGGCCGTTCCCAAGACATTCTCCGGTTTTATACACGCAGTCTCCGGGGCCGCGCACGCCGCACTGGGTCGTGGGAAATTGCTGTGCGCAATCGGCAGAGGTCGTACAAGCGACAGCCGAGCGAGAGGACGAGCTGGACTGGGAAGAGCCGCAGACGATGCCCCATGAATCATCACAGTAGAGACAATGATGACTATCGTAAGCATACACTCCGCACGTGCACCCTGGTGGTAGCGGATACGTATATAAACCATCGGTGGGACAGGCACTGCTGGAAGACGAACGTGACGAAGAGGAATTGGACGATGAAGACGGCGCACGGCATATGCCACTGACGCACGAAAGACCCGCTGCGCAATTTTCTTGATTATTAACACATGTCAGCATATTCGTACAATTTTTCGGGCAGGCAGCACCTGCGGGGAGTGTATTCAAGTTTGCATTATTGCAATCCGGCAAGAAACTCACACACACCGATGAACTGCTGCTGCTCCCACTCGATGCAGCGCTGCTCGAACTCGGTGGCACGCTGGAACTGGCACTCGAGGCCACGCTGCTGGAAGAGGAACTCTGCCCCGTCGGCGCACAGGGATTTTCGGAGAATGCGATTCCGCACCCCATGCTCGGCATGCCGCCCTGACAATAGCAACTGCAATCATCTCCAAAAACACACGCCCAATTGTTGTTGCAACACTTCGGAGCAGCGGGCGTTGTCGTACCTCCGCACGCCGGCGGGGCACCGGCACAGGCGCCACCGCTTGCGGAAGATGAACTTCCCCCAACGCAGATAAAACAGCTTTGACTCGGATACAGCTGACACGTTTTGCCTTGCGACGTACAGGCTGCATCTGCCATGCCACCAGGATCACATTCATGACCGTTACAACCATACATGTTGGAAGAACTACTCATGGACATTCCCCCGGGGTCGGACATTGGCTGCGGCGGTCCGAATTGTCCGAGTAGGGTGGTTGAACGCTCCGAGCCGACCGCCCACCAGCTGACGAGCCCCACCACCATCACAGTGACGAGTCCGAGCACGGCGGCTCTCTGACGCAGATACATAGGCTGACTATCGCTGAAAGCAGGCCACTTGACTACTCAGCATGCAACACTTGAAGATACCTCGCAACATTAGATTACGATCTCCTCTTCACGCTTCGGCATCTCGACGGTGATGCCCGGGCGCATTTTTTTGATCCGCCCCGCGAAGGGTTGCATCTGTTCCAACTCCCCGTGCACAAGGATAATTTTTTTGACATCCGCGGTGTTTTTCACAAATGCATCAAGATCAATACAGTCCGCATGGCCCGAGTATGCGTCGATGTAGACGACCTCCGCACGTTTCCGGTAAACCTGATCGAAGATTTTTACTTCGCTGACGGCGGGGTCAATGATGCGTGCACCGAGCGTATCCGCCGCCATGAAACCGACGGCAAGGATTGTATTCAGAGGATTTTCGATTTCGTTTTTGAGATGGTGACGAATCCGCCCCGCTTCGCACATCCCCGAACCCGCCATGAGCACCATCGGCCCCGGCGTTCCGTTGAGTGCCTTGCTCTCTTCGTTGCTCTCGGTGTAGCGCACGAGCGAAAACTGGAACGGATTATGGGCACGCACCAAAAACTGCTCGTACATTTCCTTGTCGTAGCACTCCGGATGCTTCATGAACACGTCGGTCACTTTGGACGCCAAGGGCGAATCGATGACGATCGGGATGGGGGGAATTTTTTTTGCGTCCCAGAGCAAGTGCAAGTCATACACAAGTTGTTGCGTCCGCTCGAGGGAGAACGCTGGGATGATGATCTTCCCGCCGCGCTTCGCGGTCGCATTGATCACTTCGCCTAATCTCGTCTGCGCGGTCGCTAAGTCTTCATGTTTGCGGTTGCCATAGGTCGATTCGCAGATGAGAAGTTCCACGGGCGGCATCGCAACCGGATCACGGATGATCGGGAGAGAGTTACGACCAAGATCGGCCGAAAATCCGATCATGCGCTTGCGACCGTCTTCGAAAATTTCCAGCACCACCATCGCCGCCCCAAGCACGTGCCCAGCCTCTATGAACATAGCCTTGACCCCTTCTACGACCTCAAACCATTCGTTGTAATTCTTCCCATGAAAAAGCGTCATGCATGCAACTGCATCCGCTTGGGTGTAGAGAGGACCTTCCGATTTCATCATCGATGCTTTCAAATGCTTTTGATGAAATTCTTCGTCCTTTTCTTGAATATACCCACCGTCACTGAGCATGACCGCCGCCAGATCTTTTGTCGCGTACGTGCTATGCACGGCTTGCCTATATCCCTTCTTCCAGAGCACAGGGATGCGACCGACGTGATCCATGTGTGCATGACTGAGGATCAACGCATCAATATCTTTTGCAGGATCAAACGTGAATGTGGAATTTTTGACGGCGGATTCCGAGCGCTTTCCTTGAAAGAGCCCGCAATCGAGGAGGATTCTTTTTCCATTGACCTGAATTTCATGGCAGGTGCCGGTGACTTCCTGCGCAGCACCGTGGGGGATGATTTTCATAGAGAAAGGATACGCTCATAATCCCACCGCACCCAATAATTTTTTCACCTCGTCCTTGCTGAGCACTCGCACCTCCCCCGGTTTTAAGTTCGCATCCTGCAACGTCATAATCCGGACGCGCGTAAGCTTGTCCACCGGCGATCCCACCTTCTGCGACATCCGCCGGATCTGGCGGTTGCGGCCTTCAGTAAGGGTGATCAGAAATGTATTCGGGGCAAGGCGTTTGATGATCGCGGGTTTTGTTTTACTGCCATCGATCATCACTCCCTCCTCCAGTTTTTTCAGCGCGCCGTTCTTGATCTCCCCGGCGACCGTCACCTCGTACTCTTTCTCATGATCGAACTTCGGGTGCGTGAGGCGAAAACTTAAGGGGCCGTCGTTCGTGAGGAGCAGCAGTCCCCCGCTGTCTTTATCCAGCCTGCCGACGGGGTAGATTTTCCCTTGGAGATTTTTTGGCAATAGATCGCGGATTGTTACATCGTTTCTCGTTGGCTCGTTACTTGTTTCTCGTTTTTTTGTATTCGAGGAACCAGTGAACGAGGAACGCGCAACATTGCTTGTCTCCACTCCCACCGGCTTATTCATCAGGTAATAAAACATCTCCGCCCGCTCCTGCATGACTTTGCCATCGACTTCCACGGTGTCTTTCTCGGGGTCCGCCTTCTGCCCGAGCACGGCAACCTTGCCATTCACGGTCACGTGTCCCGCGAGGATGTACTCCTCGGCCTTGCGGCGCGAGGCGATACCGCGGGCAGAGAGGATTTTCTGGAGTCGTTCGAGCATGAATGGATGATAGCACTTCGTAGAATCATGCCGTGTCTCGATACATCCGCCTTAGGCGGACACTCGACATGACACAGGAGGTGCCCGCCGCCAATGAACAACGTGCCGACTGTTCTTGAACCAAGGAGGCATGTTCGACTCGGAGATGTGTTCTTCGACTACGCTCAGAATGACACAAGGAATAGACGGAGGGGACCCCGCCAGTGCCGCGGGGGTGTTGCGGCCAGCGGAGGGGGCGCCACCTGGCGGAGCATTTCTTTGGTCCTTTCTTGTTGCCCTGACAAGAAAGGACACATAAAAAAATAAAGGGAACAAAAAAAACTTGTGCACCCTTTATGACTGTGCAACCTCCTGTTTCACCTTCTGCTTGAGCCATTGATACACGATCTTTGCAACTTCGGCCCGATTGATGGCTGCGTCGGGACGGAATGTCCCGAGCTCCACACCATTCTTCTCGTCACCACTTACGATACCGCGCGTGTAGGCATACGCAATATCGGACTCCAGCGGATGCCCCTGCGTGTCCTTAAAGTTCGAAAACAGAGGCGGCACCTTCTCACCAAAGACATCATCGAGCACGCTCACGACTTCGGCGCGCTTGGCAGGGCGATTGAGATCAACATTCGGATCCTTGAGGATCCGCACATTCTTCTGTTCACCACACGATACATAGCTTGCGGCCCAGTGGCCGATCGCCTGCGAGAGAGTCGGAGGCACGAGGCTGCACTGCGCTTCATCCACCTGCGCCGCCTTGAAAGACATTTTGAGTAATTCCGCGACCGTCACATTGTTGCCGGGACCAAACTTTCCGATGAGGTTTCCCTGCGCATCGCGGTAGCCAGACACAATTCCCCAGTCACTGACAGACGCGACATACTTTCCGAACCAATCCTTCGTCGCACTCACATCCGAGAAGCTCGGTCCGGAGATGTCGTCGAGCGTATTCATCAAGTCCCCGAAATCCGCAGCATGGGCGGTCTGGAGCGTCGCGAGTTCCGCCTTGAGCTCATCGAGCTGATTGAAAAATCCGTGTGCGACCGGTACCAAGAGCAGTCCCATCAAGACATTCGAGAGAATCAGAAGAGCGCGTGACATAGGAGAGTGGAAGGGATGTGTATGTTCGGTTCTATTATAGCAGAGGAATGCTGTAGGTGAAAGTGCTTCCTTTCCCGACTTCGGAGGAAACCGTGATATCGCCTTTTTGGAGCTGCATGAAGTTGCGCGCGATGTAGAGCCCCAGACCGGTGCTCAGCGCGGAGTTGGTGTTACTGCCCGCGATACCCGTGCGACTGAAGAGTCTGTCCATGATTTCTTGGCTTATGCCCTCGCCGGTATCCGTGACATCGATGTATCCGTTTTTTTCATCCTTGCGGAGTCGCACCGTGATACCGCCGGTCTTCGTATGCTTGATGGCGTTGCTGATCGCGTTCGTCACCGACTCCGCCATTTTTTCTTTATCGACCATCACGGTGATCGGCAGATCCATTCCAACGAGCGTCAGGCTGAGCCCCGCTTTCTCGAGCGCGACTCGATAATCGCGCAGTGCCCGCTCCACCACGTCTTTCAATGGCACTTGCTCCGTCTTCACCTCGATCACACCGCGATCGATACGCGAGATATTCAGAATGTCATTGATGAGGTTGCCATTCTGCACCGCAACATCATCGAGATTTTTGATCTGGCCTTTCATCTCCTCGCTCAAAGACCCGTAATCTCCGTCGAGGATACTTTCGATGGTCCAGCGCATGGCGGTCACAGGAGCGCGCAACTGATGCGACACAAACGAAGTGATATCCTGGAGCGTCTGATTCTTGCTAGCGAGCTGTCGATTGAGCCGTTCATTGCGCGCGCTCGTGGCAGCGAGGGCCACCACCATCCCGAGCGTGAGAAGGGTCAAGAGTCCCCCGGCTATACTGATGCGCCACTTCAGACGATCGAGTAATTCATAAGCCTCGTCGACAGGCTGCTGCGCAACGATCACCCAGGTGTTGTGACCGATGGAGATGGGCTGGAAGCTTGCGATCATGGTTTTTCCGGACATCGGATCGCGATACTGCGCCGTCGAAAAGACTCCTTGCTGCGCCCGCTTGATCAGGAGTACGTCGGCATACTGTTTTGAAACCTGATCGTTGGAGTTCACGTGCGGATGCGCGACGATCGATCCGGACTGGTCGACGACGTAGAGGAACCCCGTACGAGCCAAGCGAATGTTTTGCAACCAGCGGTTGATCTGCGCCGTACGATACTCGAGCACCAGCGACCCTTGCACCGCGCCCGAACCGTCCTGAATCGGAATCGCGATCGCAACGACGGGAGATTTCGCAACACGCGACGAAAGGTACACCCCCGAAATGTAAGGCTTCCAGTGCTGCGAAACGCCCCGGTACCATTCGGTATCTTGCTGGTGTGAGCCAAAGACCCCCGGCACAGGCGGGAAGTTGCTCCAGAGAATGCCGCGCTTGTCGGTAATGAAGGCGCGGTCGATTTGCGGATACGTAAGGACAATCGCCTGCAGGGACGTGCGCATCGCGAAGTCATCTTGGTTTTTGATGGCACGGAGTGTCGAGGGGACCGACGCGATGGCATGGCCGATCGTCACCGTGCGCAGCATGTCTTGCGTGAGGAGTTGTCCGACATCATTGGTGGCGGAGAGATTGCTCGACTCGACAAGATCCTCCACCGACCGCGAGGCGGTATTGAAGGAATACACGCTCAGGAGCACGATCGGGAGGAGTGCCGCGAGGAACGGCAGGCCCCATCGCAGTGAGTGGAAATTTTTCACCATAATCTGTTCATTGTACCATTTTTTTGCATCACAGACAATTCTTGGCAAGAGCATGCATTTTGGTGTATACTATCTAGGAAACATTCACATCCACACCCACTCTCTATGAACAGACGCACCATTCTTGGAAACCAAGTTCTGCTCGTCACGCTCGTGTCCGCACTCATGGCGGGACTCACCACCATGGTAGATCTGCGAGGCCAATCGGGGCCTGGCAATGGCACATCAGGTGGAAGAGGAAGCGGTGAAACATCTAGACAGTCGAGTGCGAGCAGCAAGAGCAGTGAAGATCGCGAGCATCTCTGCAAGCTTCCCGGCATGCTGACCTTGATTCGTTGTAATGACCCTTTGTGTACATTCAATCCTGATTGTAAAGATGCAGAAGGTGAAAAAAGCAGTGCGAGCAGCGCTGCTGCAACGGGTACTGCCGGCACGGGCAACGGCGGCCCCGTTGTCCCGCCCATTGTTCCCGGGGTTCCTGCCCCCTCGGGCACGGTACCAACGATTCCACTACCTCCCATTCCACAGCCGCCAACCGGTAACTCCGGCCCGAGCGATACGCAGCCGAAGCTCGGTTGTTTCAAAAACAATGGAGAATGGACGACCGACCGTGAAGCGTGCGATCGCGATCAAAGCGGACACCTCGGCACGCCATCCGTTCAACCACCCGTCACCCCCGAACCTACGGACGGCGGACCCACGCGCCCGCGCATCCAAACTGTTCCAACGCTCGTCGCCCCACCGCCCCCTTCGGACTCCCCCACAGAGGAAGAGATACAGGCACAGGACGAAGAGCTCCAGATTCGTCTCGATGAAAAGTTTCACACGCAAGCGATCCGCAATGAAGCAATGCAGAAACTGCGCGATGCCATCACGAGCGCGACGCAGCGCATGCACGTGCTCTCAGAGCAGCCGCTCAGTCCGGATGCCTCGGCTGCAGTCTCGCAGACCGTCACACGTCTGACGCAACTGAGCATCGACATCGATACAGAGGACCTGACGGCCGGTGACATCGAGGCGAAGGCGGGAGAACTGCGTGTCATGCTCCAAGATGCTCAGCAGGCGATAGCGAAGGCGGCACCTGCGGTGAGCGCACCCAAAGCCGACGGCATCATCGCGAAGCTCGACGGCATCTTTGGCGCGCTGCCAAACGTCTTCACGCTGCTCCAGCAGGAACAGGTGAATTCGTCCTCGACCACATCGACGGAATACCTGACGGCCCTCACGCTCTACACGAACACGCGCACCAAGTGTCTCGCGAACGCCGATCACTGCACGGCGATCGGCGATGTGCTGAACCACCTGGAAGTCATGCGTGCGAGCTTGCTCCAGTCTCTCGAACTCTCGGGCAAAACCGGCCTCGAGGGACAGATCGACGAGATGCTCCTCCGACAATGATGCCTACGCAACATCGAGGGAAATTTTCCAGAAATTCCTCTAGATTTTGCGTGCAATGTTTGTACACTGACGCGACATGAAGAAGATTCCTTTCAACGGCAAGATCCTCGTCCTCGGCTGCGGCGGGGTCGCACGCTGCACGTTGCCGCTCCTGCTCAAGCACCTCGACATGCCGCGCGAGCGGATCACGATCCTCGATATGACGGACTGCCGGGAGGGAGTGAAAGACATCCTCGCAGAGGGCGTACGGTACGTGCAGGAACGCATTGTCATTGAGCGCTACAGGCAGCAACTTTCCGAGTATGTGGGTGCCGGCGATATGATCATCGATTTGGCGTGGAACATTGACTGCTGCGACCTCCTCGACTGGTGCCACGAACAGGACGTCCTCTACGTGAACACCTCGGTCGAACTCTGGGACCCGTACACGAATGCCGACCAAAAAAAGCCGACGGAAAAAACGCTCTACGTCCGCCACATGGCGATCCGCAACATGGTCGCCGGATGGAAAAAGAAATTCGGAGCGACCGCGATCCTCGAGCACGGCGCCAACCCCGGCCTCGTCTCGCATTTCACAAAAATGGCTCTCGCGGACATCGCGCAGAAGGTACTGTCCGAGAAGCCCATGGATCCCGGACGCACGGCCCTCGAGTCCGCCTTGCGCGAGGAATCGTTCCCGCGTCTCGCCCAGCTGCTCAACGTCAACGTCATTCACATCAGCGAAATCGACACCCAAACCACCAGCGACCGTCACAACCCGCACGAGTTTCGTAATACGTGGAGCGTGGAAGGTTTTCGTGAGGAAGGCATCGCGCCCGCCGAACTCGGTTGGGGTACGCACGAACGTACGCTGCCCGCAGGCGCCTGCGAGCATGAGCAAGGACCTAAGAATCAGATCTGTATCAACCAGTTCGGTATCGATACGTACGTCCGGTCCCGCGTCCCGAGCGCGGAAATCACAGGGATGATCGTGCGGCACGGGGAAGCCTTCACGATGTCCGACGCCCTCACAGTCTGGGAAAATGGTACGGCCGTGTATCGCCCGACCGTTCACTACGCCTACTGTCCCTGCAAAGACGCGTGGAAGTCCCTCGAGAGCATGCGCGTCCATAACTACCAGCTCCAAGACAAGTGGAAGATCCTCAGCGATGAAATCATCAGCGGACACGACGAACTCGGGGTGCTGCTCATGGGCCACCCGTACAAGTCTTGGTGGACCGGCACCATCCTCGACATCAACGAAGCGCGATCTCTCGTTCCTCACCAAAACGCCACCACCCTCCAGGTCGCAGCGTCCGTCCTCGCTGCCGTCTGCTGGATGATCGAACATCCGCGCGAGGGCGTGCTCGTTCCCGATCAGCTCCCATACAAAGAAATCCTCGCCATCGCCGCCCCGTACCTTGGGCAGATCCCCTCCGTACCCCTCGACTGGACACCGACGGGCACGAAAAATCCGACCGCGGATACGTGGCAGTTCGGCAATTTCCTCCTCAAAGGCGAAAAACTGCACCTACGCGCAATGCGGATCTTCTCGGTACCTGGAAAGAAGAAAGCTGCAGTGAAGGTTGTGGGACAGAACGAACAGACAAAGTGATGTCACTGAGGACCTTCTTGACCCCTTAAGGATTGTAACAAAAGCAAAGTTCAAAGTCTTGGCATCGGCCTACTTTCACAGACCAGGGGTCTACTATCATCGGCGCTGGTGAGCTTAACTGCTGAGTTCGGTATGGGATCAGGTGTATCCTCACCGCTCGAGACACCAAGACTTTGAACTCTGATATAAAGGAACAATGGCATGATACATCCAAGTTCCATCGGCCGACATGCAATCTATGAGCAAATCATGCTCGCTTTATGACACAAGAACAGTACAGGGTTGTTGCAAAGGAAGTAATCCACCTTCGCATAAAGCTACGGTGGACAACTTCGCATTGCGAAGTTGAAAAACGTTCAATTGCCCGTTCGTATCACTCGGCTAAACGCATTACTGCGCGTGCACCTGTGACCGATCTAGCAGGTGATCTTCCTGCGGGCTTATGGGGAAACACTATCTTAGGAGGGGCTTCCCGCTTAGATGCCTTCAGCGGTTATCCCGGCCGAACATAGCTACCCTGCAATGCCGTTGACACGACAACAGGTACACCAGAGGTTCGTCCGCTCCGGTCCTCTCGTACTAGGAGCAGCTTCCTTCAAGTTTCCACGGGACCACGGAGGATAGAGGCCAAACTGTCTCACGACGTTCTGAACCCAGCTCGCGTACCACTTTAACCGGCGAACAGCCGGACCCTTGGGAGCTTCTCCACCCCCAGGATGTGATGAGCCGACATCGTACGGTATTCCATGCTTTCACATGGCGCAGACTATATCTTGTTCCTGCCATCGGCCGTAGGTCAGCGACCATAGCCTGATATAAGTGTGGCAGGACTCGGCGTCTTACCGTCCGCTTGAGGCGGACAGTCTCCCCTTTCGGGTCAGTCGTTACAGGGTCATGAATGCAATTTGTATCGAAAACAGGGGAGCACGTACGGTCGTACAATTTTTTCGAAGACCGTTGTGCTTTCCGTTGTTATACGCAATCGAAGATATCCTCGATCACGGTTCAACGCGGATCTGATCCCAAAACTCTTTTGCAGCGCACGCTGGAGGCATTGCTGCTCACTCAGATTGCACTGCTGTGTATTGAGAACGATCGCTGATCGACTCTTCGTTCCATCATCCATAAACCATACTGCTAGAATTATAGGATTGAGGATGATATCTCGTGGAATCCGCTTCTTCCCGCTTTTGTAGAACCATTCGTAGTAGCGAGTAAAAATCGGAAGACTCCGAGTCGTAAATCGATACGCAACACGCTTTCCATTGCCCCTTCGGGCTTTCGGCGGCGTGAGGACCAATGTTCTCAGTTGCTCGTACTTCCAATCGACGTAGTCTTTGAAAGCAAACGAGTGATTCACTTCGAACAGCGCATTTGTGCGCGTCCCTTGTCTCCGGAGCGTTCCATCGCCCAGAAGACTGCCGACCAAAATTGCATGTTGCAATGCATTCAGACTTCCCGCGGTATCGCCGGGTAGCATGGACATAATGGTACACTCGTACACCCACCAATGCTACGGACGGGTTCACCGTTATAAGCCGAATTTTTGGTATGAGGTTACCCTCATAGCACCCCGAATTTAAGGTGCCAAACCAGTCCGTCGCTGTGGGCGCTTGGGACTGATCAGCCTGTTATCCCTAGAGTAACTTTTATCCGTTGAGCGACAACCCACCCACGTGGTAATGAGCACTATTAAATGCTCAGGTTGCCGGATCACTATCGCCGACTTTCGTCTCTGCTCGGCTTGTCAGCCTCACAGTCAGGCCCACGTGTGCGATTACACTACCACGCCGATTTCCATCCGGCGCTAGTGGACCATTGCGCGCCTCCGTTACATTTTAGGAGGCAACCGCCCCAGTTAAACTACCCAGCAAGCACGGTCCCTTGCGCCGTTTCAGCGACAAGGTGAGTATCGTCTGTACGCGAGGGTGGTATCTCAACGGCCCCTCCATCAGAGCCAAAGCTCCAACTTCAGAGGGTCCCACCTATCCTGCGCACGCAAACAAACAATACAATGCCAGCGTATAGTAAAGCTTCATAGGGTCTTTTCGTCCTTCCGTGATCAAGACGGCATTTGCACCGTCAATGAAATTTCACCGGGCCTTGCGTCGAGACAGTGCTCAGATCGTTATACCATTCGTGCGGGTCGGAACTTCATGACTAGCTTCCTTAGCTTGTAGCTTCGTTAGCTTCATTAGGCTAATTCGACTAGAAAATTTCCTCTGCTGGTTAGGCAGAACCCTACTCAGTAGGGCGCACGGAAACCAATGTGTCATGGTGAGGTGTCCGCCTAAGGCGAACCACGAACCATACACATCGCTTGTTTTTTATCGAGCGCGCGATTCGCGCTCCCCTGCATCGCTGCAGGGATCGGACTATATCATCATCTGACGAGCTTCGTTAGCTGCGTTAGCTTCGTACAGCTTCATTAGGAAAACCCTAACGAAGCTTATGAAGCTTTGGAAGCCCATGAAGCTAATGAGACGCGTCGCGTGTAGTCTCTGAGGAGCTTTCTTCCTCTAATTCAATTGCTTTTGCCTTCATCACCGCACCAATGAATGATTGAATAGTGTCAGATGATAGGTTGCCTAGAGCATCTGTTCGTTGACCAATCTTGATGGAAGGCGGTGGATTTTCTGATGTTCCGAAATAATCAAGCATAGAAGAGAAGAAAGAAATTTCCTGCTGATTGTCCGCAGCAGACGGATTATAACGTGCAATAATTTACCAGTTAACTGTTAATTGTCAACTGTCAATTGTTGCAGCGTACCGCTGCATTCTCGGATATTCCAGCATATAGCGACGTTTTACACTGCTTGCCCCGCGTAGCTCTCAAGAGAGAGCGTAGTGGGGTGAACTAGTGGCATCTCCGCTCGTTCTTAAAGAACAGGGAGATCTCAACGAACTGAACAGCTACACCGTGTGTAGCCAATTTCTAAACTCAGCTTGCCCTGTAGTCATGCAAGAAGCATGTACTACCGGGGCTTTTCTTCACAAAATTTGCTCATCGGCCTGAAGCCGATACGTCTCTGTCTAGGAGACGGACTGCATGTACAAAATTTCTCAGTGCTCACGATTGCTCGTGATTCGGGCAAGTTTTTATCGACCACCCGACAAGGAATTTCGCTGATCGTCTTCATCCCGCATATGCGAGACTCCGAATAACCTCCTTGTGAGTTATCCCTGCATGTCGCCATGCAGATGGGACTATATCATGATCCGGTGTCCCGGACCTCTGGCGTATAGTCTCTGAGGATATTGATTAATGATTGTCTGGGCTTTTGGTTATTCATCGTCTGCACAATAGATGCAATTTCCAGTATTCCTTCTTTTGAAAGGTGATATCCATTTTTCATCCACTCGACACACCGAGCAAACTTTTCGAAATCTTTTTGCTTGGTTGTGCGCATGGGATATTTCCTAAAAAAAGGAATGATGACCTTCAGTAGATCATTTCTATCGTACACATTGTATCGATATAGATGTTCTTTATGATTGTCGTAGCGACGGTTGATATAAACCTTTCCGACGCCAAAGAAATCTCTGAGTTGTTCCAAAGCATGTCTACTTTTTGCACCTTGGACAACAACAAAATTGTGAGACACTTGATAACCGGATTTATAGCCTTTTCGATTTGGTCTGTCTGGTTGACGAACAAAACCGATGGAGAAGCACCCTTCTCCGTCTACAAAACCAGTAATCCATCCAATATTGATCAATCTTTCCTGCTGATTTCCTGCACTCAATGGATTGTCACTCATGTGGATGGTATACACTCGTACACCCTACTACACAAGTACCATGAGATACTCAGATCTTCCAGCATATAGCCAAATTCAATCTGCTCTGTTACCAGAGCAGTGGGCAACGAATTACCTTAGGACCGTTATAGTTACGGCCGCCGTTCATCAGGGCTTAGGTCGGAGGCGTAAACCCCCTTCCGTGACCTTCTGACACTGGGCAGGCATCAGCCCCTATACATGGCCTTGCGGCTTTGCAGGGACCTGTGCTTTTGGTAAGCAGTCGCCTGAGCTCTTTTGTTGCAGCCCCGCGCCTTGCGGCGCAGGGCAGTCCTTATCCCGAAGTTACGGACGCTTTATTGCCGAGTTCCTTAACGCAAGATGACCCGTTCGCCTTGGTCTACTCGACCACCCCACCGGTGTTGGATTGCGGTACGGTTTCGCACAGCTCTCGAATGCGACGGTTTTCTTGGAAGCAGAAAGGGACAGACTCAGTCCGCCAGAGGCGGAGTGATTGGGGTAAACGCTCGACTCACCCGAGGGATTTGCCTCCCGGGATCAACGCCTTACGCTTTCCACGTGCAGTCAATGCACACGCTCTGATCTTCCCACTCCGTCACGCCGCACCTAGGTTAGAAACATCCTTTCCGACAGACATATCTCCCGAAGGAGACAGAGGCCGATCGAACTCTCAGCGTCCACCCTTGAACGATCTGTACGAAGTACAGGAATATTGACCTGTTATCCATCGGTTACGCCTTTCGGCCTGGCCTTAGGACCGACTAACCCCACGCCGATTACCGTTGCGTGGGAAACCTTGGGGATTCGGCGGGCAAGTTTTTCGCTTGCCTAGTAGTTACTCATGCCAACATTCTCGCTTCTCTGCGCTCCACCGGGGGTCACCCCTTCGGCTTCACTGCTGCAGAGAACGCTCTTCTACCGCGCACGTCTCGATAAATCGAAACGCACACGCACTGCTTCGGTATGTCGTTTTGCCCCGTTACATTTTCGGCGCATCGGTGCATCGACCAGTGAGCTGTTACGCTTTCTTTAAAGGATGGCTGCTTCTAAGCCAACCTCCTGGTTGTTGAAGCACTGACACTTCCTTTTCCACTGAACGACAATTTGGGGACCTTAGCAAATGCTCTGGGCTATTTCCCTCACGACAATGGCAGTTCGCTGTCACTGTCTCACTCCCGTCGCCAAAGGCCAGGTATTCGGAGTTCGGCTGGATTTGGTAGGTCGAGGTGACCCCCGCATCCAAACGGTAGCTCTACCCCCTGACGTGTACGACGAGGCTGCCCCTAAAGGCATATCGAAGAGAACCAGCTATCTCCCAACTCGATTAGCTTTTCACTCCTATCCACAAGTCATCCGAAGTACTTGCGACTACCACCGGTTCGGACCTCCAGATGCCTTTCGGCACCCTTCATCCTGCTCATGGATAGCTCGTTGGGTTTCGGGTCTAGTGCCAGCGACATATTCGCCCTATTCGGACTCGCTTTCGCTCCGGCTCCGGGTATTACTCCCTTAGCCACAGCCACTGACAGCTAACTCGTTGGCTCATTATGCAAAAGGCACGCTGTGACGGTCTTGCGACCGCTCCAACTTCTTTGTACGCATCACATTTCAGGTACTATTTCATCCCCCTTTCGGGGTGCTTTTCACCTTTCCCTCACGGTACTATCCGCTATTGATCTCTGCATCTGTTTAGCCTTGGGTGGTGGTCCACCCGGATTCGGGCCGGATTTCACGTGTCCGACCTTACTCAGGAATCCTCCTACGTAATGAGTCCATTTCGCCTACGGGGCTCTCACCCTCTATGGCCGGCCGTTCCAGGCACGTTCGTCTATGGACTCACAGTCGATATTGGAGGTCCTACAACCCCCACAGTAAACTGCGGGTTTGGGCTGTTCCCCTTTCGCTCGCCACTACTCGGGGAATCTCTGATTTGATTTCTTTTCCACTGTTACTGAGATGTTTCAGTTGGCAGTGTGACCTCTCCCTTGCGGGAGTCTCGAGACATAACTCTCGAGGGGTTGCCCCATTCGGAAATCTCCGGCTCATAATGCCTGCCTAGCGGCTGACCGAAGCTTATCGCAGCTGGCTGCGTCCTTCATCGGAATGCAGAGTCGAGGCATCCGTGTGATGCGTTGAGTAACGTTTTTCTACTTTTGAACCCATACTGTTCTCGTGCCACGAAAGCGAGCAGGACATGCTCACAGTGTGTTCACGGAACAGCGGTTTTTTGAATCATCTTTACAATTTTCACATCTCAATTTTACAAATGTATCGAATGCGATGTGAAACATTCGATGCATGTCGGCCGATGGTTTGAATGACCGAGGTGAGAGTGGCGCATCCGCCTTCGCCAAGGCTTCGGCGGATTGTTTCCGGTTCGGCATTCCCCTGCTCGCTTTCGCTCGCGAGGGGACCGCTCTCCCGGGAAACAAAAAAAGCGGGTGGCTCACGCACACCCGCAGAATTAGTTTGAAATCAGTACTAATCCTACGGGTGGTCGCGGGACGTCATAGAGTAGAGAGATTCTACTGGGGCAAATGCCATGGTCAAGGAGAAAATCAACGATTGTGAACGATGTTGACTCTCACGATCGATGCGGGAAGAATGAGCTCAATGAATGAGCAAGTGCCACCATTTGCAGAATTACTGAGACAAACGGAGGAACCTATGCGTTCCATCTTTCAAGCTGAGGCGGACGAGTACACGAATGGCGTTTCTGAGGAAGCCGAGGCAAAAGGTGAGACGCAATTATTCAAGCTTCGAAAGAGGATGTATGCACTCATGCAAACAATGTCAGCATGGAAAGCACCACACCATAATCGATAATGGTCGGGCAGGATTTGGATTGGGAATCCAGAATTTCGTCTGTCCCAACCCAAACCCAGAACCGATTTACGCTTCATTCATAGCATCCTCACTCACGGCGTCTTTCATTTCCTGCTTCGCACCTTCGCCACTCGCCTCCACCTCCGCCCCCTCCTCGATTCCCTTCACGACTTCATCCTCGGACTCCGCCTCCGCAGCCGCGACGAGGTCGCTCAGTTCCGCAATCTTGTCGCCCGCGGGAACCGCCTCCTCCGTCTCATCCTCCGCGTCCATGCGCGAGGGGAGCGCGACGGTTTCGACTTCATCTTGCTCAACGACCGTGCGTTCGACCGGCGGAATTTCATCTTTGAATTTCAGCAGTTCCACCTTGAGACCGAGCGCCTGCAGTTCTTTCACAAGCACGTTGAAGGATTCCGGAATACTGGGCCGCTGGATCACTTCTCCTTTGACGATCGCTTCGTAGGCTTTGCTTCGTCCGATCACATCGTCGGATTTGATCGTGAGCATTTCCTGGAGCGTGTACGCCGCGCCGTACGCTTCGAGCGCCCACACTTCCATTTCTCCAAAACGCTGTCCGCCGTGCTGCGCTTTGCCGCCGAGCGGCTGTTGGGTCACCAGTGAGTACGGTCCGACACTTCTCGCGTGGATCTTGTCCTCGACGAGGTGGAGAAGTTTGAGCATGTACACCATGCCGATGGTTGTCTTGTGTGCAAACGGCTCGCCGTTGCGGCCGTCGAAGAGCTGGACTTTGCCGTCCTCGGGCAGGTGCGCCGCTCTCAGAAATCCGACGATCTGTTCGGGGGAAATACCGTCGAGCGCGGGGGTGGCGATCTTGATGCCGAGGATCTGACACGCCCAACCGAGGTGTGTCTCGAGAATCTGTCCGATGTTCATACGCGAGGTGACGCCAAGGGGGTTCAAGATGATGTCAACCGGCGTGCCGTCTTCCATGAACGGCATGTCCTCCTTTGGGACTATGCGTGAGATGACGCCTTTGTTTCCGTGGCGGCCGGCCATCTTGTCTCCCACTTGAGTCTTGCGCGTTTGGGCCACGAACACTTCGATCTGCTTCATGACACCGGTCGGCAGTTCATCGCCCGCAGCGCGATCGAAAATGTGTACGTCCACGACCTTGCCACCCGCACCGCCCGGGAGGCGGAGCGACGAATCTTTCACATCTTTGGCTTTGTCCCCGAAGATCGCCTGGAGCAACCTCTCCTCCGGTGTCAGTTCCGTCTCGCCCTTCGGCGTGATCTTGCCGGCGAGAATATCTCCTTCATGGACCGTCGCTCCGATTCGTACGATGCCATCGACGTCCAAATCTTTCAATTTTGCTTCGCCGACGTTCGGGATGTCGCGCGTGACGGTTTCGGGTCCGAGTTTCGTTTCACGGACATCCGTGATGTACGATTCGATGTGAATGGAATCGAACGCGCCTTGCTCGACGATGCGATCAGAGATGATGATGGCATCTTCGAAGTTGTAGCCCTGCCACGACATGTAGGCGACGAGCAGGTTTTGCCCGAGCGCCAATTCTCCGTTTTCGACAGCCGATCCGTCGGCGATCGCCTGACCTTTGTGCACCTTCTCGCCACGCACGACCAGAGGTCGCATGTGGAAACACGTTCCTTGGTTCGAGCGCAAAAATGTCTGCATCTTGTACGTTTCCTTCCGACCGGTCTTATAGACGATGCTGATTTCATTCGCATCAATGTATGTCACTTCGCCATCTTCCTCCGCAAGGAGCGCATGGCCCGAAGCCCGTGCGGCGAGTGCTTCGATGCCGGTCCCCACGAGCGGCGCGTGCGGGCGCACGAGCGGCACGGATTGCCGTTGCATGTTGGTTCCCATCGATGCACGCGTGTTGTCGTCGTGCTCGAGGAACGGAATGAGCGCGGTCGAGATACTCAGAATCTGCTTGGGAGAAACATCGATGTGCGTGACGTCGCGCACGTGCGCGACGAGAGCCTCCCCGCTCTTGCGGGAAGACACGCGCGTCTCGAGGAATTCACCGAAAGGCGACAGGCTGCCGCTCTCCTGGGCCTGCGCGATCACCAATCGTCGCTCCTGCTCGGCGTCCATAAAGATCACTTTGTTCGTCACATACGCCCGGACGGGTATTTCTTTGCGACCGTCATGTTTGAGAATGGCAACGACTTGGCGTGCGAGTTCCTTGGTGGCAATGGTATCCCCTTCCTTCACAATAACCTTGCGACCGTCTTTGACCACCATGTCCATCATGCGGCCGAGGAGCGCGTCGGCATCGAGCGCAACGGTCTGTTTCACCTCCTTGTACGGTGTCTCGAGGAATCCGTACGAGTTCACGCGGGCGAACCCTGCCAAGTGAACAACGAGACCGATGTTCGGACCTTCCGGGGTCGCGATCGGACAGATGCGTCCGTAGTGGCTGGTGTGCACGTCGCGTACATCGAAAGAAGCGCGCTCACGCGAGAGCCCTCCGGGTCCCATCGCAGACAAGCGTCGCTTGTGCGCGAGCTCCGACAGCGGGTTCGTTTGATCCATAAACTGACTGAGCTGCGACGATGCAAAAAATTCGCGCATCGCGGCCGTGACCGGGCGGCAGTTGATGAGCTGCGTCGGGGTGACGGTTTCCAAGTCCATGACCGTCATACGGTCCTTCACGATACGTTCGGTGCGAACAAGTCCCACGCGGTATTTGTTCTGCACAAGCTCGCCGACGCTGCGGACACGACGATTGCTCAGGTGATCGATGTCGTCGGGCGTGCCGATGCCATTATTGAGACGGATCAATTCCTTGATGATCTCGATGAAATCTTTCACTTGGAACACACGATGCGCTTCATCACTCGGGGTATTCGTGTTGAAGCGGCGGTTGAGTTTGTAACGGGCGATAGAGCCCATGTCGTACTTCTTGAAATCGAAGAAAAGGCCGTCGATCAGCTGCTTGGCGTTCTCGGGCGTCGCATAGTCCCCCGGGCGGATGCGCCGGTAGATCGACTGATACGCATCCTCAAGTGCGTGCGCAGTGTCTTTGTCCAAGGTCTTGAGGATGAAATCGTGCTCCTCCCCAAGGACATCTTTGAAGAGATCCATGATCTGACTGTCGGTTGTAAATCCAAAAACCCGCAGCAATTGCGTGACCGGGATCTTGCGCTTGCGATCGATCTTGCAGGTAATGACGCCGCGGCGATCGGTTTCGATCTCCAGCCACACACCGCGCTTCGGAATGATCTTCGCCGCATGGAACTTCGGATACTCCGGCATCTGCGAGAAAAAAACACCGGGACTTCGCACCAGCTGATGCACAACGACGCGCTCGATGCCTCCGATGATGAAGGTCCCGCTGTCCGTCATGAGCGGGATGCTCCCGAGGAAGACATCCTGTTCTTTGATTTCTCCGGTTTCTTTGTTGATGAGCTGCACGTGGCCCTTCATCGCGGATTCGTACGTGAGGTTTCTTCGGCGGCAGGTATCGGGGTCGTACTTGGCGGGATCGAACGTGTGTCCGAGGATCCGAAGCTCCATCTTCTTACTCGAAAAGTCGGTGATCGGGGTGATTTCCTCGAGGAGTTCCTTGAGACCTTCCGTGAGGAACCACTTGTAACTTTCGATCTGCATTTCAATCAGGCTCGGCACGTGCGAGACACCCTGATCGTCGACAATGAAAACGCGGTCGCCGAGGACTTTCTTGGCGGCAATATCGGCCGGCAGATCCTTGATGCTCGCGGGAATCTTTCCAAGCGGCGGGAGTAAGTGCGGATGGATTTTCGGCAAAATGTCCGGATCGACATCCATCTGATACGCTGCGCGCGGAGGAAGTTTTTTAGGACTCATCGCCGGCTTCGCGACTGCGGGAAGCGGTACCGTCTTGCCCTTCGGCAAAACCTTTGCTTCCACTTTCACGGGGATTATTTTCTTCGGTGCAAGCTTCGGTGCGATCTTCTTTGCTGCCTTCTTTAGCCCCGCAGAGTTCGCCTTCGGCGAACGACGTGGGGTCGACGGCTTTTTCGTTTGTACGATCTTCTTCTTGTTCTTCCCTGCCCCGCGAAGCTTTAGCGAAGTGGGGTGACTCTTCTTACTCTTCGCCTTGGCCTTCACCTTTGCTTTTTTCGCTACGGATTTCTTTGCTTTCTTCTTCAACTTTTTTGCCATAAGGAGAGAGGGAAGTACATCAGATTCGAAAATCTGACAGACATAAAGAAGGAAACCGCAGCCACTCACAACACAATCGAAGCCAGCTGTTGACTGGGAAATTCTACTGAATAATAAAGAGGCGTCAAATCAATTATTGATTGCACTGGTTCAAAGTAGGGTGTACGATCGTACAGCCGAGCATGGGTCCGTGACCAGGTTGGCGTAGTGGACTCGACATTCCGCTGCTGGGGTTCGATTCCCCCACGGTCCACCAGCTCGGTATAAAAAAACACCCCGTAAGGGGTGGGATTCTTTTCCCCAGGAGGGGCGCAGCAGACTCGACGAACCCAGTATAGCAGCGGGGAGCTTTTAGTCAACTCTATCGAGCTTCAGGCAACTTCCTCGTACCGCCTAGCGACTTCATCCCAATTCACCACATTCCACCAAGCTTTCACGTAGTCCGGGCGCTTGTTTTGATATTTGAGATAATAGGCATGCTCCCAGACATCGAGGCTAAGGATCGGGGTTTTGCCCTCAGTGATCGGATTATCCTGGTTCGCCGTGCTCATAATCTCAAACTGACCGCTACCCGCTACCCGCTCACCGCTTAGAACGAGCCACGCCCAGCCGGAGCCGAAGCGGTTCGCTGCCGCTAAAGCAAACTGTTCCTGGAATTTTTCGAAACTTTCAAAGGACTTCTCGATCGCTTCCAGGAGCGCACCGCTTGGTTTTCCACCTCCTTCAGGACTCATGAGCTCCCAGAACATCGAGTGATTCAAGTGTCCCCCGCCGTGATTGCGCACGGCGGTCCGAATATCCTCCGGGATCATCTCGAGATCGGCAACCAGCTCCTCGACGGATTTCTCGGCGAGCCCCGGATGTTTTTCCAATGCGGCATTGAGTTTATCGATATACGCCTGATGGTGCTTCGTATGATGGACCTCCATTGTACGAGCATCAATGTGCGGCTCGAGAGCATCGTAGGCGTAGGGCAATTTTGGCAGAGTGTGAAGCATACCGTGCAGTATACTGCATCCATGTTTATCCGCCAGTTAAGCACACCCGCCGATCTTGCCGCCTACGATACGTGGGTAAAGACACACCCGGAAGGATCACTCTGGCAATCACTGGAGTGGAAGCGATACCAAGAGGCACTGGGCCGGGAAACACGGATCTATGTTGGCAATCATCGCGGCGGCGACCGGATACGGGCATCTGCACTCGTGACCATCGATCGAACGGCAGGCGGCTACAGCACATGGGACATCGGAAGGGGGCCCTTGTGGAATACGGACTTCGATGTGGATGACGCGTGCAATTTTTTTCATTGGATCGATGGAGAGGCCAAAATGGACAAATGCATCCAGATCTTCTGCTCACCGCACACATGGCAGGTAAAGTACGGTCCTCCTTCGTTTGGTTTCGGTCAGACGTCCAGGCGCCATGTGTATCCCGAGGCAACTGTGATCATCGATGTGCGCGCATCGGAAGAAGAATTACTCCGCCGCATGCACCCCAAGGGCCGGTACAACATCAAAGTTGCGCAGAAGAATGGTGTGGTCGTCCGGCAATCAGACGATGTCGCATCCTACGCAGCGCTCGCACGTCAAACCGCCGCCCGCGATGGATTCAAAGGGCCATCGGAGAAGCAATACGGGGCTTTTTTGAGGGAACTGCCAGGGGCGTTCCTCATGATGGCGTATGAAGCGAAAAGCGATCAGCGATCAGCGACTAGTCGCTACCCGCTACCCGCTATCCGCCGCCCGATTGCCGGCCTTATTGGCATCATCTGGCCCGGCTCCGCTGGGGCTACGCCGCGGCAGGGCATCTACTACTATGGCGCCTCAGACTATGAACACCGATCGCTGATGGCCCCGTATCTACTCCAATGGGAAGCGATGAAATACTGTAAAGCGAAGGGGTGTACAAAGTATGATTTACTGGGGATTGCGCCGCAACGAGCAACGGACGAGCATCCCTGGCAAGGCATCAGCGACTTCAAAGCCAAATTCGGCGGTACCGTTGTCACCTATCCAGCAGAGCAAGAGATAGTCTTAAGACCGTGGGTGAAGGTATTGCTACAAATAAAACGCAGAATCATCGGATGAACATGTAGGGGCGTAGCGCGCTACGCCCCTACACCAACATACCGGAATACCAAAAAAGCCCCCGCTTTCGCGGGGGCCTCTTTGCGTCGCTTGCGCGACTTGAACCTCAGGTTCAGCCATTAGCTCTTGTAGCTTGTGGACTTGATCGTCGTATCCGGATACTCGATCCAGTAGAAGTTCGCTGTGTTCGTGTCCTCATCCACCCACTCAATGTGCGTTGTTCCTGTCGTTTGCACATCGAAGATGTTGCTGTTGAGGGTCGTGAAGGTACCAATGGAAGCCTGGAGACCAGAGTTGCTGGTGCCCGTCTTCGGGTTGGTGATGTTGCCTTCAAGCACGAATGTCGACGAGGCGCCCGATGGGATGCGGGTATCAACCACGCTTCCCTTCAGAGACTTACACTCGACGAGCACGGAGCCGGAAGCAGAGTTGGTGTTACGTACACCGGCCGTGCTCCAGGTCGTACAGTTCACTTTGTTGGAAGAGTCGGACTTGTTGTAGAACTTGAACGCAGTTGCATCCAAGCTGACGTTCGTCGCGCTGATGTTGAAGATCACACCGGAGAGCGTGGCCTTGTTCAAGCCATTGAGCGAGTTCGTGTTTGTCGCTGCCGTGAACTTGAATTGACCGAACGAGCTGACGCCGGTCGGAACGTTCGTGTTGTCCGCATCCGGGTTGGCGTTCGTGATCGAGGTGATCCTCGCGAGAACCGTCTTGCTTTCAGGTCCGAGAATGTCGATGTTCGCGGAACCCGTTGTGTCCTGACCGATGAAGACGGAACCGTTCGAAGAGAACGGCGTCGTGCTCGCTGTCAGGTTGTTGCTGGATTGCGAACCACGTGCGCGGACGGCACCGGAACCGGTGGAGTTGTCCGACACGGCCTGCTTGGTGATGAAGATCTGAATCTTATCGTTGGACGTCGCACCTTGTTCATCGGACTTCATGCGCGGGCGTACCGTGACGATCTGGTTCTGACCGTTCTTCACGACGAGCTGGCGGTTCTGCATGCTGGCACAGAAGGTCTGTGCGGTGCCGGCAGAGCTGATCCAAGTCGTGAGCACGTCATCGCTTCCACAACCACCAACCGTGGCGGTCGCGAACGGCGATGTCTCACCAACTTTGTAGAGTTCGAGACGATCGAGCGACGTCGCAGCACCACCGGAAGAGGTGAGCTGGATGTTCGTCACATCGATGTCTTCGTTCTGTGCGCGGAATTGCAAGCGCAGGATCTCATCGCCAAGAGCTCCACCGAGCAGCTGACGGCTGCGTGGCGTGGTGTCCTTCGAGACGAAGAGGTTACCCTGACTGACGAGCAACCAGAGCTTGGAACGTGTGATGCTGACCGTAATATCACAGTTCGAAGCACAGTTTCCGTTGGCAACCGTCGGCGTTGTGGCCTGTGTTCCTGCCGCGTTGTTCGTGCGCAGGCCCGACAAGCTGGAGCCGTTCTTCAACTGTTCTGCCTCGATGTAGGTCACGCTTGCACCTGTGTCGAAGGCAAGGAGCAGGTCATTGTTCGTGAGAGAAGCGGTGATATCGCTGTGTACTTCGAACACGACCGTGGACTCCGCCGGGATGACGTATCCGCCACCTGCGAGCTGGTTGAAGCTCACTTGGCCGGCTGTCGTCGCCGCCACGCCCTTCATGAGGATCGTGTCGACCACGTTGTCACCGTCGGTATCGACCCACAGAGTGTAGTTCTGCCCGTTGACGAGCGAACCGGACTCTGAGCGGAAGATCGCCTTGGTGAAGAGCACATCTTCGGCATCGCCGGAGCGTGCTTCAAACCGCAGCAACGGAATGTTCTTGCTGTTCTTGACAGCCGTATCGCTGGTACCGATCGCTTTGACGGCGACGTTCAGAGACGGTGTCGAGATGCGGTGGAAGTTTCCTGTCACCGTGCCTCCCGGACGAACGTCCGTGACGGCATCACCGGTGGAAAGACCCTTCACTTTCATGTTGTAGCTCGTGTTGGTCGTGGCGCTGAAGATGCCGCCGAAGTTACAACCGACCGTGACGGAGGTTGTCTGCGTACAAACGTGCACGCGGAACTTGTCTCCGTTCATCGGGTGGACACCCGATCCGTTATCAATGAAGTCAGCCTTCAATTCATAGGTCGACTTACCCGTGACGCTGAAGTCATCGAAGCGATAGATCTGGTACGTAGCGGTTGAGCTGGTACCTGTACCGAAGTCTGTGCTGGATGTCAGACGGACCGCCGAGATGGACTGACCCGTCTTGCTGTTTCGCAGCTGGACGTTCTCGAGCACTTCACTGATGTTGTCGTACGAAGTGTTCAGAGAGGCCATTTGGAGACCTGCACCCGTGCTCGTCTGGCCTTGAATAGCCACGAACAGGTTGCGAACATCGATGTCATCTCCTGCCGTTGTCATGACGATCTTGGCAAGGAGAGCACCATGCTGGCTCCGCGTGTACTTCTGTTGAACCGGACCGTCGATTTCGACCGTGAATTCACCGGCCTTGATCGTGACCGTCGTCGAGTTGTCCGTTGCGGGCAACGAAACGATGGATCCGTAGAGCTGGCCGTTCACGCCGTATCCGTAGAGAGAACCGACCGCAAAGAGGTCAGAGGTCTCTTCGAAGTGCATGATGACCGTCTCCGCAGCACCGTCATTGACGTCACCAACGACTTCGACGGTGATTTTGTCACCCTCGAGGATCGTCAGAGGCGGATCAAAGACAAATGTTGCGTAGTCACCGACTGTTGCGGCAACCGTGTTGGTCACCACTGTTCCATCGGTGCGGCGGATCTTGAGATTGCTGACATCGCCATCCTTGGCAGAACCGTTCTGCTGGAGGGTGATGCTGTAGATCGTCTGATCTTCCACGGAGTTCGCGGCCAATTCGAAGCGGCCGAGAATCTTGCCCTTATCACCGACGCTGACCTCGCTCGGCGAGACCGTGCGGTAGGTGACAGAGACTTTTCCGCTCGTCACTGCGGCGACGCGGAAGCTGTTGCCGCGCAGAGGGAAGTTACCCTTCACCTGCTTGGCATTGCTCTGGAAGTCTGTCGGGAGTTCCACGGCAACGTTGTGCTCGGCACTGACCGTTGACGTCGAGTTGAAGTCGGCGACGATGTCGACCGTCTTGGTCTTGCAAGCATCGATCGTCAGAGGCTTCGTGAAGCGCAGGGTGGCGGTCTGATTCTGGGAATCGATCGTCCTTCTGCGGGTCACGCGGCCGCCATCGACGGAAGCGTACACACCATCAATATCGGTCGTTGCACCGAAACCTTCATGGAGAACCGTCACATCCTGCACGACGACAGCGTCATCGCAGGAAGCGGTCAGGTCGAGGGAAGCCATCACGACTCCCACGGCACCGCGGGGAACAGAGTCCCCAACCGGGTTCGTGGAGGCGAGAGACACTTCCATCGTTCCCTTGCCCTGCACGATCTGGGTGTATCCATCGAAATCCATCGTGTCAGAGAAGGTCGTACCGTCGGACGATTGCATGTCTTCCACGGAGAGCGTGTAAGACGCGCTGGAATCGGTCGAGTCGGCGAGCGTCAGTTCGACGGTCTTGCCGTCAACTTTCTTGACGCTGGACACACTGATCTTGGAGGCACCACTCACCTTATAGTGACTGGCATCCGTCAAGGTTGCGCTGTCCATTTCCATGTTGAACATCACTTCCACGGTCGAAGCGGCCGTTGCAGTTGTGCTCTTGATGGCCGGCTCCGCTGCGGGAGTGGTTGTGCCACAATCAACGCCGTACGTCATGTTCTGGTCCACGCGGTGGAGCATCACAACCATTTCGGCGCGATTCATGTTATCCGACGGGCGTGCGCGTCCCGTGGAATCGTCACCCTGGAGGACGCAGTGATCGGCTGCCGTTTGCACGGAGTCCGAGTACCACTGTCCGGAGGGAACGTCGACGAAGGATCCTGCGTCACCGGTCGCATCGAGACCGAAGGCGCGGACGATGAGGGCTGCTGCCTCGGCGCGGTTGATGTTCGCGCTCGGGCGGGCGTAACACGGGTGGCTGCCGTAGCAGTTCTTGTCACCCTTGACCCAACCCTCTTTGGCGGCCTCTTCCATGTACCCGTAGTACCAGGCACCTGCCTTGACATCGTCAAAGCTGGCGACGGACGGCGGGGTGGAAAGGATTCCACCGTTGAGCTCGACCACGAGCTTGATGAACTCCGCGCGGTTCGCGTTGTCATTACCGCGGAAGCGGGTCTGGGAGGCATCGAGGTATCCTGCGTCCGTAAACGCATTGACCCCGTCCTCAAACCAAACACCAGCCGGGACGTCGCTGTAGGCGGCGAACACGCTCCCCACTTGCGTGAGGGAGATCGCAACAGCAGACACTCCGGCGAACAGTTTCTTCAAACGAGAAATGTCCATAGGAGATAGTGAGAAAATGAGAAATAAAAACAAAGTTCCGACCATCGGTGTTGAGAGGAGCATCGTATGAAACGTTATGCTCACCTCCTTAAATATAAAGAGAGGACACCACTCGATGGACGTGCGCTGGGAAGCGCTCTGGTTGATTGCTGTAGGGACACGATCCGTCATCACGGAAATTTCCCTATATATAAGGAAGTCGGATGAGGATGTGAATTGCTTGTCGTTTCCAATAAGGAAAGGCAAGTTGCCGCGATGTGAAGGATCCGTGCACAGATCTCGCACCCCTCGAAGGAGGCGGATCACGGGAGATGCTACCGATTACGCACATAGGTGCGCAAGAGAGGCAGATCTCCCTATGCAGTACATCAAACGCCTATTCGCACACTCTGTTACAGAAGGGGGGAGATTTTCTTTGGCGTTTCACGCCCTTAAAGAGGTCTTAATGTGTCATTCTTCCTGTGAATTCTTGGGCAAATCGGGCCAATAACCCTCTGACCGCTGCATGAAAGTGGTGTTGAAATATTCCGCGCTTGTTGTGCAAATCTTCTATCCATTCGGGAATGCGTATATTCGACTTGACATTTTAACTGTTTTTTTTGACATTTTTGAACACAAAATTTATTAAATGGATCTATTGGGCGATTCGATTACATTTTCTTCACTTCCTGTTTTCCTTTACTGTCACGCACTTCATACCCTCTCTGCTCGATCTCCATACGCAGTCGATCGGACTCTGCAAAGTCTTTGCGGGCGCGCGCCGTGGCGCGCGCATCAAGGAGTGATTGTACCTCGACGGGGATACTCTCTGACACCGCAGGCTCGAAGCATCCGAATGTATGGCGAATCATCTCGGCGAAATCAATGAACCGCATCTGCGTTGCAGCATCGAATGGTGCATGTGCGTAGTAGTGATTCATCAGGGAAAATACCGTGCCGAGAGCCGCCGGTGTATTGAGGTCGCTGTTCATCGCATCTTTGAATGATTGGACCGCTATAGTCGGTGCGTCGTCACTCTTGCCCGTTACTTTTTCTTCGCGCATCACTCGCTTGAGCACATCGATCCACTCCACAATTTTTCGTCGTGCGATCTTGCTATCCTCCATGCCCTTCCATGTGAATTTCAGGCGCGTGCGATAGTGCACACTCAGCAAGTAGTAGCGAAGATCCAAGGCGTCATAACCCTTCGCAACAATGTCAGGAAGACTGAACACGTTGCCAAGGCTCTTACTCATTTTTGTGGTGCCAAGGTCGATTCTTCGCTTGTGAAGGAAGAAGCGCACGAACGGTTTTCCCGTGACGGATTCGCTCTGCGCGATCTCGCATTCGTGGTGGGGGAAGATGTTGTCTTCACCGCCGGTGTGGATATCGATGGTGTCTCCGAGGAGGCTCCGACTCATCGCACTGCACTCGATGTGCCAACCGGGAAAGCCGTCCGGAGAATCGATCCTCCCTCTCCCCGCGGGAGAGGGTTGGGGTGAGGGGCTGGGCCAGCGAAGCACGTGATCGGCATTGGGGCCGACGCAGAATTTCCAGAGCGCGAAGTCTGCCGGGTGATGCTTCGCTTCATTCACTTCGACGCGCGCGCCGGCGCTGAGATTCTCCACAGTGTTCCCGGAAAGGGCTCCGTAGTGCGGAAATTTCATGACATCAAAATAAATGCCTTCGTCAGTCGTGTACGCGATCCCCTTCTGCAGTAACACTTCAATCATCTCGCGCATCTCTGCGATGTACTCGGTCGCGCGCGGACGCGCGAAGGGTTCGAGGATCTGGAGCGCCGCTTCATCCTCCAAATATTCCTTCGTATATTTTTCCGCGACCCTCAGCGGGTGGACTTTTTCTTTGGCCGCCTCCTTCTCCACTTTGTCATCACCGTGATCCGCATCGTGGAGCAAGTGTCCGACATCGGTAATATTTTTGACCTGCTTCACCTGGTACCCGCCAAACTCCAGCCAACGTCGCAGTAAGTCTGCCATCAAAAAAGAAGAATAATTCCCAATGTGCGGGCGGCCGTAGACGGTGGGCCCGCAGGTGTACATGGTCACAATACCTTCGACCAAGGACACAAATTGTTCCTCGCGTTTCGTGAGGGAATTATAGAGGTTCAGAGACATAGCAAAGCCAGCATACGAAAAGAAGCCTTAAAACGCCATTCGTACGCGATTAAAGGAGAAGAAGAACATTGACAATTTACTATAATTATTATATATTCATAATTGAGCATTTTGCCCTTTCACAGCAGCGATTTTCAATGGCAGTGACCTGCGTTCAGTCAAAAAATGGATGACTGAAGTGCCGCAGGATTCAGCTTTTGGTCCACACAGGGAGAAAGCAATGAAGACAACAATGACGTCCAACGGAAAGCGCAGCGGAACGAAATTCAAACGGCGGAAGCACCAGGGCAACCACAGGATCAAGGATTTACCGCCCGTCATTGCATGCGGCTCGGCCCTTCCAACGGCCCCTCCGCGGGTCAATCCAATTGATTCGTATTTATTGCGAGTGGATGGGATGGTTCTTTCTCGCGAGGGCGAATTCGCAACAGCGTTCGCCGTCTTGGATTGAAAGCTGACGATGACCGGGTGTGCCTCAAAACACGCTCGGTCATCACCTTTTGAATGCAGATCACTGTTTGAAAAAACTACCGGTCCGCCGTTTGCGGACCGGTTGAGTGTGAGCAAGCGTCAATTCAATGGCGCCTGCCCACGAATGTCATCGAATGCAGTGGTTGGGACCGAAGGTCCAAAGACCATCGTGTCCACAAAGAGCATCCGATCGATGCAAGTTGCGACGACCTCACCGAGATCGTCGGGTCCGGCTCCGCTGTGGAGCAATTGAGTACACAGCGGTGACAATTCTGCCGCGATCGCGGCAGAGAGAAAATCCTGATTTCTCATACGAAGCCTCCTTGCAAAAAAGATCGATCTTCCATCATCCAAACACGTCGTGTGTGGGGACTGGAAGTACCGGTACTATAGCATAAAACACTCGACAATGGCGCCCATTGACAATGTGCGTAGAACTGATACGATCTCGCCGTGCTGTCATCATGCACCATCATCGTCTCCAAGAATCTCCTCAATCGAGGGGGCATGGAGCGATGAATGAATCTGACCTTCGACTCCACAACGCCCCTTCGCAAGAGAGGCTTTTTTTTGGTCCTTCACAGCATTGATAGATACAATAACAGGCCTGCTTCCGGTGTACAGAGTCGCACACCATCATGGATGTCAGGATTCGGTCAACCCATTGCGGACGACCCGCAGGAGAAAACAATGTTCAGATACCCCGTCAACGAGGAACCGCCACCGGATCGTGGAATCCAGACGATCGAAATCGGAGAACCTGAGAAACCGATCACGGAAGTCTACGACCCGGAGGAGGCGGGTTGCCCCGATTAGGGCGTTTGACCGATCTGGGGAAGGGCTTTGCCCTTCCCCAGCATCAAAAAATGAGTATTATGCGCGCGCATGAAGGTGGACCTGTGATTGTTCTTTGACAGCATCGATCCACAGGAAATGAGGTGCCTTTGCGAATGGAAAATAATTCTGCCTTTGGATGAGGCGGACGCAGGGTACTGAACTTTTTTGGGAGTCTGAGGTTATGTCGAAACGTTCCAAACGTGAAACGGCGGTTCGTCAGCATTTTTATGAAGAGAATCGACGTCAACCGACCGATGAGGAGCTCAAAATCCTCATGCGACACACCGATCGCGACACTACGAAAGCGCGATTGCAAGCTTGCAGTAACAGGCGCTAGCCTGGCACTGCAAAAGATTCCCTCAATATCAAGCCGGGGAGTGGTCCGCCACTCCCCGGCTCCCGCCAAAAGCACCTCAGTTCCTGTTCATTCAAATCATCTCCAACATGAAGTGACCTGGTGTTCCCGGTTTCATCGTGAAACCAACCAGGGATACTGGATCAGTCCTCTTGCAAGGAACGATCATGAAGAATCGGAAACGGTGGCCTCGCGTTGACAGTCACGTCTTTGTGCGCGTCGTTTATACGAACAGTTTCATCGCCTTTATTCAAAGGCGAAAGATGCGCCGCTGTTGATGCTTAGCCATGAGGATTGTCCAACTTCCCCCCGCCCCTCCTTAGAAAGGGAGGGGTGGGGAATTTTATACGACCCCGGATCATTTCCTGTTCTCTCATAGCATCGCAATGCAGAAAGGCATCTGTCCTTTGAGTTCTCAATGATGAGAGTGGACAGAATCCGAGCGGATACCGTATCCGCGCAGCAATTGGGAATTATCATGTCAAAGCCCAGCAAGCAAAAACGTAACCGGGAATCTCGTCTCAAGCGCAGGGAGATTCGATCAAGTCGCCGGAGTGACAAGACAACCCTTCGCATGAAAACGACAACCGGTACTTTCGCATCAGAGTGATGCAACACGGGCTGCTGATTGCTGTTCTTGATACCTCCCCGGCAGTCGGGGGGGTATCATCTTTTTGAAGAAGATAGATGTGTTTCTGTTCATTCACATCACCTTATGTAGAACGTGATCCCCTTTCCATTGGTCCGCTTTTCGGCGGACAAGGAGTGAAAGGGCAAATGTCAGCATCAGTAAGGGAGGCGACGATGCGAAGAAAAAAAGGCAGGCGCCACGGCAGATCAGATGGTCCTAACCCTCGCTCGCGCCAAGGTCAAAGCACAGTAGGAATGATCTGTGCGAAAGACTTCAGGCAACGAAAAGGCTCATTGCCAAACAAAAAATAGGCAATGACGCGATTGCTGACACGTTTTTCCTGGGCTCTTCCAAGGGCCCAGGAACATTTTTGAGAAAGTGGATCAGGTTCTATAAAAAACCCGAGGCGACAGCGCCGCTTCGGGTTTTACGAACCCGGGGAGGGTTCTTTGTGAAGCTGTGAGACAGCCTCGGCGGGAGTACTCATCAGGCGGTTGCCGGCACGAGGACCGGCAGTGTGACATTCACCTCAAGGCAAGGGCGAATCGCCTTCACCTCAAAGTGTGCTCCGTTCACTTCGAACGTGTCGTCGATGTTAAGTTGCATGTCGCGTCCATTGACGCGTGTCTGCAATTTGCCATCAACAATGCTGCCGGGCATGATCCGCGCGCCGGCAACATTGGTTTCAGAGTGAGACGAAAGCTTGAAAGATCGTGACATGTTGCTCTCCTGAGAGACTTCCTTACCTTGGCCACACAGCCTCATCCAAGGGGCTGTACATGGCAAAGATTGCGCTGATTATTCTCTACTTTTGGAGAGAGTCAATCTCTCATCCCCTCCTGCAAGGGGGGGAATGACGCTGCGAACACTTCCTGCTACAGTCCTCTACAACTCCCCCATTTCTATGGCCCTCTCTGACCTTGATATTGTCGCGGCAAAGAAACGTATTGCCGGAAAAGGTTTTATTGCCGCACTCGACCAGAGCGGCGGCAGCACGCCAAAAGCGCTGGCGGCGTACGGCATTGAGGAGAGTGGGTGGGGTGGCGACAAGGAGAAGATGTTCGATCTGATGCATGCCATGCGCACGCGGATCATCGTCAACCGTGCGTTCGACCGGCGCATTTCGGGTGCCATCCTCTTTGAAAAAACCATGAACAGCCAGATTGAGGGAGTGTTCACAGCAGATTACCTATGGCAAAAAAAACAAATCGTCCCATTCCTGAAGGTCGATGAAGGCCTTGAGGAAGAGCAAAATGGCGTCCAGCTTATGAAACCGATGGCAGGACTGGAAGGGCGTTTAAAGAGCGCTGCCTCACGCAATGTCTTTGGCACAAAGATGCGATCGGTGGTACATAGTGCAAATGCTGCAGGTATCTCCGCGATCGTCGCGCAGCAGTTTGACGCCGGCAAAACCATTCTAGAGTCTGGTCTGATGCCGATCCTCGAACCGGAAGTGAACATCAAATCGCCCGATAAGTCGGCATGCGAAATGCTCCTGCGCGATGCGATTATCACACATCTCGATACGCTTCCGAAAGACGCGCAGATTATGCTCAAGCTCACGCTACCAAGTGAGCCCGGCTTCTTTGCGTCGCTGATCCAGCACCCACGCGTGCTACGGGTCGTCGCCCTCTCCGGCGGGTACAGCTGCAGAGACGCAAACGAAAAACTTGCGCAAAACCCCGGGATGACGGCCAGCTTCTCCCGGGCACTCGTCGAGGATCTGCGGGCGAATCAGAGCGATGAGGAATTCACCGCAGCACTCGATGCAGCGATCGAGAGTATCTACAGGGCATCGCTGACATGATGGTTCGTGGTTCGACTGTGCTCACCATGACACTTACGCTTTGATATGCTCACGGTTGACAATCACCTGCTGCCCAATCGCAAAGAGGGTGGAGACACCCCAGTAAAGGCTGACCGCCGAGGGGAATTTGAGTGCGAAGAAGCCGATCATAAGGGGAAGCGCATAGGTCATCACCCGCTGCTGCATTTCTTGGGCTGAGTCGCGTTCGGCCTTTTCGATTTGCTTCTCTTTCTTTTTATCCGCGATCATGAAACTGAGCTTCATTTGCAGGAATTGCATCACCACAAGGAGCGGCGGGAAGATCCACACTTGCGGATCGGTGAGGTCCAGACCCAAGAAGTGTGTGCTGAAGTTCCAATTGAGGTGACTGTACACGGGGTAGAGCAAGTGCTGCGAGAGGCTTAAGTTGACGTTATCGCGGATGACATAGAAGAGCCCGATGAGGACGGGGAACTGCACAAGGATCGGCAGGCACGACTGCAGCGGGTTCACGCCGTGCTCCTTCCAGAGCTTCATGGTTTCCTCCTGAGCACGCTTGGTGTCATCTTTGAACTGTTTGCGTACGGCCTCGAGCTTCGGCTGGAGCAGCTGCATTTTCTTCTGGCCCTCGAGCGCGTGCTGCGTCGGAATGAAGAGCAATAATTTGACGATCAGTGTGAGGAGAATAATCCCCGCGCCAAGACTGTGATCAGGGAGAATCGAAGCGACGAGAACGAGGAAATTGAGGAATGGTTTTGTAATGAATGTGCGAAAGAGTTTGATGAATGCGTTGGGCTCGGTGATGGCGAAACGCGCCGAGGTATTCGAAGGCAAGCGCACTTCGTAGGTCCCGATCGTGGCGAACATTGCGTATTTCCACGGACTGAGATCGAGGATCGCTTGGTCTCCGTCCGTTATTGTTTTCATGGCAACGCATGTCGAGTCCGGGCTTGCGGCAGGCTTCACCGGAGCCAATGCACTCGAGCCGGTTCCTCTCACGGCAAACACCGCGACCGGCGGCAGAGGACAGTGACTTGGTATCACGTACGGATGCTCCGTATTATTTTTCACCGTGAGCAGAATCGCATTACCCGTCCGGATGCTCGCACTCTGCGGCGTAAGCGTTATGGCGGCAGTCGATTGCTGCGTATTTTTTGGCGGGAAGAAGAATTTTAACCCGAACTGGCTGATGACATACACCAACGCAAAAATGAGGAGAAAATCGAGCAAGCGCGATGCTTTTTTCAGTTCGGCCATGAGTACACGTTAGAGAATGGAGAGGAATCGTTTGACGTCAGTCTGGATTTCCTCAAACGGTACCGTCAGACTAGCGATCCTCGGACGGATCAACAACTGCACACTTGGGAGATTGCTCCGATTTTTCAAGCTCAATCGAAATGCCTCCCTGCAGCGCCGCCGCATGCGGTTGCGTTTGACTGCGGATTTATGGAGAGAGGTGGAGGCGAAGGTGCCGAGGTATACGTGTCGTGGTTCGTCCTTCGACAGGCTCAGGATGACACGACTCTTTGCTGATCGAGGTACGCCGGGCATCCAATGGATCATCATTGTTTGGCCTTTCCAGACCCTGCCCTTACGAAGCACATTGTCGCAGGCTTTGCGGCTGTGGTAGGGGAGGGGCTGCATGCAACGCAGTATGATACACTCGCCTCACTCATGCCATCCCTTACTCCCGCCCAAGTTCGGCACATTGCGAAGCTCGCGCGGTTGAATTTGGACGACGCGGAGGTCGAAAAATATGCCAAGGAACTCACGAACATCCTTGGATACATCGAGATGCTGCAGGAGGTCGATACGAAAGGAGTCGAGCCGACCGCGCAGGTAACAGGGCGGGCAAATGTGCTTCGCGATGATGTGATCTGGGAAACACCGATTGCTGAGCCAGATGCGCTCCTTGCGACCTCACCGCTGCCCATTGTCGAGCATCAGATTCAAACCCCAAGCGCACATGGCTGAACTTCATACGCTGACAATTACGCAGGCCCATGAAAAATTGAAGAAGAAAGAGATCACCTCCGAGGAGCTCGTGAGAGCCTGCATCAAGCGGATCGAATCGGTCGATAAAAACTTCAATGCCGTCGTGCATAGGAATTTTGAGAGAGCCCTTATTGAAGCCAAAAAAGTAGATACAAAAAATGTGTTCAACCATCCGCTCACCGGCATCCCCTACCTCACCAAAGACGTCTATTGCGAGGAGGGTGTGCCCACGACCGCATGCTCGAATATGTTACAGAACGACCCCACTTCGTCCGCCTCAGGCGGACTTCACGGGGCAAGTTACGTCCCGCCCTTCGACTCGACAACGACCAAACGATTAAAAAATGTCGGTGCGATCAGCCTTGGCAAGACGAACACCGATGAATTCACAATGGGTGCCTCCACGGAAACCTCATGCTATGGCGTTACCAAAAATCCGTGGGATACGACACGTGTCGCGGGGGGATCTTCCGGTGGGTCCGCGGCAGCAGTCGCAGCCGATGAATGCATGTTTGCGCTTGGGACAGACACGGGAGGATCGATCCGGCAGCCCGCAAGTTTTTGTGGATGTGCAGGCATGCGCGTGACCTATGGGCGAACGAGCAGATTTGGCGTCATGAGCATGGCAAGTACGCTCGATACCATAGGGGCACTCACGAAATCCACGGAGGACTATGCAGTCGTACTCGGAGCCATCGCAGGGCGCGATCCGCTCGATGGCACGACCGGCGATCAGCCCGTTCCCGACTACCGCGCAGGATTGCAAAAGTCGATCAAGGGACTACGGATCGGTCTCCCAAAAGAATACTTCATCGAAGGGATTCACCCGGAAGTAGAAAAAGCTGTACGCGATGCAGCAGAGGTCTTGAAAAAACTCGGAGCTTTGATCGTCGATGTGTCGCTGCCGTACACCAAGTACGCGGTCGCGACGTACTATGTTCTCTGCCCCTGCGAAGTGAGCAGCAACATGGCGCGGTACGACGGCATTCGCTATGGGCATACTGTGAAAAGCGCTGACAATCTCGTCGACTACTACCATCAAGTACGAAGCGAGGGATTTGGCCCCGAAGTGAAACGACGCATCATGATCGGCACCTACGCACTGAGCGCCGGATACTTCGACGCGTACTACCGGCAAGCACAGAAAGTGCGAACATTGATCAAACAAGATTTTGATGCAGCTTTTCAAAAAGTGGATCTTCTGCTTTCACCGGTGTCGCCACATACGGCATTCACGATCGGCGCCAATAGTGCCGACCCGGTTGCGATGTATTTGGAAGACGTGTTCACAGTCGCCCAGGTGATGGCGGGGATCCCGGCGATGTCCGTGCTGTGTGGTTTTGCTAAAAGTGTCACCCCGAGCACAGTCGAGGGGTTGCCGATCGGATTACAAATCATGGGGCCGCAATGGGGAGAAGAAATGATTCTCCGTGCCGCACATGCGTATGAGGGGGCGACAGAGTGGCAGAGACGCAAGCCAGCGCTTTGAAAAGTAATGGATGTAACGAAGGTAATGGAGGTATAGAAGGTAAAAACCTTGATTACTTTCCGGACTTTCCTTACTTTCTTTACTTTATCGTCCGCTCGTCTATCATGCCCGCGCCTGCTTCCCGCTTGCGCTTATGGCCTACATGCCCCTGCGACGCATTTACGCATTCTCGGACACGTACGGACGCAGTAAAAATCCGTTTCTCC
Organism: Candidatus Peribacteria bacterium; assembly: GCA_023245865.1. GTDB lineage: Bacteria > Patescibacteriota > Gracilibacteria > Peribacterales > Peribacteraceae > JAHFJN01. The sequence continues at coordinate 982,095 of JAHFJN010000001.1, read as the reverse complement.
AAGATGACGCCGATGCGCTGATTTCGACGGATTTCCGCTCGTTTCCGCTGGAGAGCGTGCGGCGGGAGTTCGATATCTACGGCAGAGAGAGTATCACCGAGCACATGCTGCGGCTGATTTTTGAACTGAATGACAATACGAAAAATTCGCCCTACCTCAGCAAAGAGACAAAGACGGAATTTAAAAAAATGCTGACGGGAATCTTCATCAATGCAGCTCCGCGGCTGACCCATGAAAACGGAAGCCCTTTTTACATCGCCATGAGCGACAACATCCGCATCGTCACGACGAATTTAGCGGGGCTCGCGACCGTAAAGGACAAGATCGAGAAGCTGTATCACTTAGACAATGACAAGAACGTCATCTACGGAGGCACCGAACAATTCCGCAGCAGCTACACGGCCTACCTGCTCCACCCCGATCATGAGATCGATTTGATCGAGGACAAGGTGAGTATTATTCCCGATTACCCGGAAGACGAGTGGGTGCTCAGTTACGTCGACCGTTTCGGGAACATGGTGACCTACACCAAAGACGTTGCGAAGAAGTGGGGGGAGATCGAGGCGAAGACAGATAAAGCCGACAACACCGTGAAACTGATCGTCGGAAATGTGAGCCAGAAGATGGCGATCGGCTCAAGCCTAAAAGACACGGATCCGGGGGCGCTGGTCGTGTACCGGAACAAAGACATCGACTTACTTCGCAAGTGGATGCCCAATGAAGACAGTTACACGCGGCTGTATCGTTCCGCATATTTGCAATTTTCAAAACCGGAAGTGGGAGCAAAGATCAAGATTGCAGAGTAGGCCTTTCTCTGCGGTAAAATAAATCTTGCATGCTACAGTATTTGCAATGATGGGATTTTATTTCCGTCGCAATGTTATTCTCGGCATCGCCGCCGCGGTGCTGCTGGCGCTCTGGGTGTCATCGAGAGGGCATGAGAGAAAGGATATTCGTTCGGCCCTCATAGAGAATGGTATTGATCCCGTGAGTATTACTTGTTTGGGTAAGCCTGACGGGGCTCATTGTTTTGATGGTCCTACATGTTCGAATGGTACATGTAGTGGTAATAAATGTTGGAATTTAGTGAGTGAATGCGGACCCAATGAACGATGCAGTGGACTCGGTTTCTGCGCACCTTGCAGTCAGGTCGGAGGCTCTTGCGGTGGTGCGTCGTACTGTTGCGAAACGAGCGTATGCCCGAATAATTCGAGTATGAATCTGAAAGGTGGCATCTACTGCGGTACCGATGACATCTGCCACGCATCGTGCGGTGCGATGAATTTGGACTGTGGCACCAATGCGAACTGCACCGTTGATGGCGGCCCAGGGGGGCCGGGGGGAAACCCCTGCGCGGGACTCGGGGGATGTTGGCTTGCGATCTGCCAGGGGGGGAATCCCTGTAATACAGGGAGTGCGTGTGCGGTTGGAATGTGCACGGGGCTCCCGAGCAACGGCTATTGCGTCAGCACTCCTGTACCGGGACCCGGTTGCGGTGGCCCAGGCGGACCGGGAGGGCCAAGCGGAGACGGACCGGGGGGCCCCGGAGGGCCCGGCGGTCCGGGTGGCAGCTCGCCTTCGAGTAGCGGATCGAACAGTTCGCAGGGAAGCTCGGGGTCTTCAGGTTCATCCGGGTCCTCCGGGTCTTCGGGTTCCTCCGGTTCTTCTGGGTCTTCTCGGTCATCCGGAGGATCCAGTTCGGAAGCATCGAGCGGGTCGTCGGGGAGTGGCGGTCCGCCTGAATGTGATGATTGTCATTTCACCTGTGGCAATGGCTGCCAGTCGTACCAGCAGTGCCGTGAGATTCCCGGCACCGGACCGGGTTGTGTCTGTCACTGGTGTGTGAATATTTGTTACCCTCCTCCTTTGACCTCTTGCGGTCCCACCGACGGGAACTCTTGGCTCTGTTGCGATCCGTCCAAAGGAGAATCGTGCGGACACAATACTGCAAATAATACGTACCAATGTCTCGGGGGTGGAAGCTCCAGCTCCTCTTCTTCCACTTCTTCCACATCTTCAGTCTCCCCGGGTTGCCATGGCGATGAGTGCAGCCGCTATGGAAACTTGCTCTGCAGCATGGTAGGGAAAACCTGCAGCCCGGCACCGTACCCCGATTGTCTTATCTGTAACGGAGGTAGTAGCAGTGCGAGCAGTGGCAACAGTCGTAGCAGCAGTTCTGTGAGCATCTCACTGAGCTCATCCAGCAGAAGTTCCGGCTCCTCCGCCTCCTCTCGCTCCTCTTCTTCCTTTTCGATCGGAGTGTGTATAGGCATCGAATGTGACAACGATACGATGTGCAGCAATCAAGGGCTTACGTGTGAGATTATTCCAAACCCACCCTGCAAACGATGCATACCGGGAAGCGGCAGTTCAGCATCGTCACTGAGCAGAAGTTCCCGCAGCAGCAGCGTTCCCGGGCAATGCCGCGGCGATGAATGCGAGACGTTTGGCAATATCCTCTGCGCATCGATCGGAAAAACATGTACGAATCTCCCGGCGAATCCATGTTTCCAATGTGGAATAGTGAGCAGCAGTTCACGAAGTTCCTCTTCGCGCTCCCCTTCTTCGTCTTCATCTATTTCGACCATGACTTGTACGGGCACAGAATGCATTGGAGATCTGCTCTGTGGTAATCAGGGACTCACATGTGAAACAATTCCAACATCACCCTGCAGGCGGTGCGTGATTGGAAGCAGTAACTCTTCATCTCTTTCTTCGCATTCGTCTCGTTCGTCCGGATCATCTTCCTCGATGTTGTGTACGGGGAATGAATGTATCGGAGATTTATTGTGTAAAAATCAGGGATTAACGTGTGAAACAATTCCAACATCACCCTGCAAACGATGCGTGAATGGGAGTAGTAGCTCTTCATCTCTTTCTTCGCATTCGTCTCGTTCGTCCGGATCATCTTCCTCGATGTTGTGCACGGGAAATGAATGTATTGGAGATCTGCTCTGCAAAAATCAGGGGCTCACGTGTGAAACAATTCCTACTTCTCCGTGTAAACGGTGTACGAATGGGAGTAGTAGCTCACAAAGTTCTTCCTCTCACTCCTCTCGTTCGTCCGGATCATCCTCCTCGATGTTGTGCACGGGCAGTGAATGCATCGGAGATCTGCTCTGCAAAAATCAGGGGCTCACGTGTGAAACAATTCCTACTTCTCCGTGTAAACGGTGCGTGATTGGAAGTAGTAATTCTTCTTCTCTCTCCTCTCACTCCTCTCGTTCGTCCGGATCTTCCGGAACGTCCGGCTCTTCTGGTTCTTCTCATTCTTCTTCTTCGTTGATCTGCACGGGGAATGAATGCATCGGAGATCTGCTCTGCAAAAATCAGGGATTAACGTGTGAAACAATTCCTACTTCTCCGTGCAAACGGTGCGTGAATGGAAGTAGTAACTCTTCTTCTCTTTCTTCGCATTCGTCTCGTTCATCCGGATCATCTTCCTCGATGTTGTGCACGGGGAATGAATGCATCGGAGATTTACTGTGTAAAAATCAGGGATTAACGTGTGAAACAATTCCTACTTCTCCGTGTAAGCGCTGTGTAAATGGGAGTAGCAGTTCGCAGAGCAGTACCTCGCATTCGTCTCGTTCGTCCGGATCTTCCGGAACGTCCGGCTCTTCTGGGTCTTCTCTTTCCTCCGTTCTCTGCACGGGTCAGGAATGCATCAATGGAGGAAACTTGCTCTGCGACAATCAGGGACTCACGTGCGAGCTGATGCAAGGTCCTCCATGCCGACGGTGCGCGCCGAATCATTCTTCCTCGGCAAGTTCCTTTACCCGGAGTTCTCGCAGCGGCAATTCGAGCGCGTCGTTCACGATCACCCAGTGTTACGGCGATGAGTGCACGCTCGGAGGCAGGTACCTCTGCGGACTGCAAGGAAAATCATGCGAGCAAACGGGGGTTCCTCCCTGTCTGCGGTGCGCAGGAAGTCTCAGTTCAAATGCTGTGGCATCCCAAGTCTCAAACTCTTCTCGCTGCACAGGCAATACCGACTGCGCGGCGTGGGAAACGTGCCGCAATGGGGAGTGCTTGGCGCAGTGCATCACGAGCGCACAATGCCCGAGCGGCCTCTGCAGCAACGGTGTGTGCCAGCCTTGCGCGCAGGACAATCAATGCGGGACGGGGCTCTGTGTTCGCAGCGTTTGCCAAGCGTGTCGCAATAATAATCAGTGCAAGAGCGGACTCTGCCAGCAAGGGACTTGCGGCTGCTTGCAGGATAATCAGTGTGCAACGGGGCTCTGCATGAAGGGAAAGTGCAATGCCTGTACCAATAATACAGAGTGCTCCGGTGGTCTCTGTATCAATGGTGCATGTGTGAAGAGTACGCAGGTTGCTGCGCGCGGTACCTTCTGTGGCAATGGAAAAATCGACGCGGGAGAACTTTGCGACAACGGCGCTCTCAATTCCATAGCTCCAAACGCCGCCTGTCGTCCCGATTGCACGCCGGGACGGTGCGGAGATAGCATTGTCGATACGCCGCTCGAACTCTGTGATGACGGTAACCGCAACGACGGCGACGGCTGCAGTGCAACGTGCGTGAGCGAGCACGCGAGCACGACGATAGACGCGCTGCCCGCGAGTATGTTTGAGATTCCCTTCTTCGGAACTCCGGGTGATCTTCGTCCTAACCCGAACCCAAACCCGATATTGATTCAACATCCCCCCGTCGGTAGCACCGGTCCTGAGGCGATTATCATCATCGCGGCGGGCGCGAGTGCGGGAGTGGCGTTTATGCGGAGAAAGAGGCTATAGTGTGAGCCATCGATGGCTCAGTTTCCTAAAGCATCCACGAGGTATATCACTCTCTCCCTTCTTTTGGTGCTTAGCATCGGAGTGTATTTTTCTCATAATGAATTTACTAAGGAGTTTAATAAGATGGCGAGGTTCGGCGCGAATGTGTCTGCGGGGTCGACCGCGTGCGGAGTGAATGATCCCTCGTGCGGAGGTAGTTGTTCCACCGGTCATTCTTGCAAAACAAAACAAGGGGCTTGTACCTGTGATGCTGTGTGCGGTGATAGTAAAATAGAGAGCCCTGAAGAATGTGACGACAGCAATACGAGAAATAATGATGGTTGCAGTGATGTGTGTAAGATGGAGCGATGTGGCGACAACATGGTGCAATCACCACGAGAAGAATGTGACGATGGCAATAACAACGATGCTGATGCTTGCACGAATGCCTGCAAATACGGCTTTTGTGGGGACGGTATTGAGTCATCGTATCTGTACGAACAGTGTGATGACGGCAATAATATGGATGGCGATGCCTGCACTCATGACTGCAAAGATGAATACTGCGGTGACAAAATTAAAACTCCCATTCTCGGTGAAGAATGCGATTTGGGAACAGGGATAAATAGTGATACCGGAACATGCAATACGGATTGTCACAAAACCTGGTGTGGAGATGGAACCAAACAAGCAACGAATGGATATGGTGATAGTGAAGAATGCGATAAAGGAGCCTCAAACGACACATTCGGTGAATGCAATACACAATGTAAAAAAACGAAATGTGGGGATGGAAAAACGCAAAATCCGAACGGTGCAGGCGTTGCTGAAGAGTGTGACGACGGGAACACAGTGGATACCGATAAATGTAAAAATAATTGCAAAAGAAATTGTTCACTGCCTGGTGAACAGTGTGGAGATATTTACAATGACTGCTGTGACGTAATCACAGGCTATTCATGTCCTGGTGGGACTGCCAATACGGCGACGATCGATAACGGCATTTACTGCGATCTTGACGCACAGCCTATGCACACCTGTCATATTTCTTGTGGCGCAATCGCCTCGGCGTGCAATCTTAATTACGATGCCTACTGCGGAGGGAGCAGTGGCAACGGAAGTGGCCCAGGTGCAGGACCGGGCAACAATGGCGTTGGTACCAATGGAGTCGGGGTAAACGGAGCAGGTGCAGGGACCGGACCCGGAGGTTCCGGCCCCGGAGCGAGCGGGCCTGGGGGTGATGGGCCGGGAGGATCATCGGGTGGGAGCAACAGTTCTGCTAACTCGCCTTCTTCCGGGTCTTCCCCAAGCAGTCCCCGATCCAGCTCCGTCAGTAGCGGACCTGCCTCCTCCAGCAGTAACCAATGCACAGGTACGGAATGCTCAGGAGGTGGGGATGCCACATGTGCGGGACAAGGTGGTATCTGCGCGCAGCTGACGATTGCTCCCTGCATGCGGTGCCTCGGAGGTTCCTCGTCTCCTTCCTCATCATCTTCTCGTTCATCTTCCTCCTCGTCTTCGTCTTCCTCATCATCGACTTCGTCCTCTCGCAGCAGTTCATCGGCATCGATCGATCCGCAATGCGGCAGTAATCCCTGCAACACCTACGGAGCTCTGCTCTGTTCCATGGTTGGTAAAACGTGCGCTCCGGCCCCTTACCCCACCTGCATGCAGTGTGTCGGTGGAAGTAGCAGTGCTTCTTCGTCCTCGTCTTCATCAGCTTCCGCTTGTTCAGCCATACTCACATGTAATACACCTCCTGTCGGTTGCACGTATGTCTGGCAACCGCGCGACACCTGCGATGCGGTTCCGGGCGTGATCGACTGTTGCCCGAATAGTTGTACGCAAGCAATAGTGTGCTGCAGCGCGTGCGCGGCGTGCGGGAGTAATGCGGGGTGCTGCTCGAAAAAAGGAGGCCTCTGCGGCATGCAACCGACGCTCCCATATGGAATTGTTTCCTGCGTGCAAAATCCTGCACGATGTCCTCTCACATTATCTTCAGCCTCGTCTTCCGCTTCCGGGTGTCCCCAGAACCCATGCGCGAACGATACACTCTGTCCGCAAGTAGGTTTGATCTGTGAGAATCTTACAACCTCGCCCTGCAAGCGATGCATCCCTGCGGGTTCCAGTTCGTCGTTCTCGCTCAGCCGCAGCTCGCGAAGCAGTAATTTTTCCGATTCTTCGTCGTCTGCATCCGGTAATAGTTCGGACAGTTCCGAGCGCTGCCACGGCGATGAGTGCGCACAATTTGGAGATTTTGTCTGTGCTCAGACAAATGCAACATGCGTGGATGTTTCTGACGATCCCGATACCTGCATCCATTGCATCGATAACAATGGCAGCTCTTCGCAGTCGCTGAGTTACAGCTCACGGAGCAGTTCGCTTTCATTTTCCTTCGCCTCGTCGTCGACTGTTTCCAGTCTCTCTTCAAGCTCAAAATCCTCAAGCGGAATTTGCGATGGGATCGATGCATGTTCTTTTGGTGCCGATGTCGTTTGTGCCGAGCAGGGGCTCGACTGCAGCAATGACGACTCTGAATTCTGCTTCAGCTGCGGGGGAGGAGGGTCGTCATCGGCAGGATCACTGAGTCATAGTTCGGTGTCCTCGGGGGTGTCCAATAATTCTTCGGGGTCGTCTCAGTCTTCGGGTTCCTCCGCGCAGTGTCCCGGCGATGCCTGTGCCGCGATCGGGACGTTGCTCTGCAGTCAGATCGGGCAGGGGTGTCAGACGTTGAATGTCGATCCGTGCATGCGGTGTAACGGACAGTTAAGTTCAGGATCCAATAGCAGTGTGAGTAGAAGTTCGAGAAATTCGAGTAACTCCAGTACCAATGATTGTGATGGGATGGAGTGTGCGAGTGGCGGAGGGGACTTCTTCTGCGCACAGCAAGGGCAGACGTGTCAGACACTTCCTGATTTCCCCTGCTTGCAGTGCAACAATGGGGGGTCGTCGAGCAGTTCGTCGCTCCATCACGCGGGCTCCAGTTCATCTGGCCCTTCTTATTCTTCCAGTTCCTCTGGTTTCTCCGGTTCCTCTTCCTCTGCAGCATGCAACGGCAATGAATGTACGATCATCGGGAATGTGCTCTGCAGCCAGATCGGGCAAGGATGTCAGACGTTGAATGTCGATCCGTGCATGCGGTGTAACGGACAGTTAAGTTCAGGATCCAATAGCAGTGTGAGTAGAAGTTCGAGAAATTCAAGTAACTCCAGTACCAATGATTGTGACGGGACGGAGTGTGCGAGTGGCGGAGGGGACTTCTTCTGCGCACAGCAAGGGCAGACGTGTCAGACACTCCCTGATTTCCCGTGCTTGCAGTGCAATAATGGGGGGTCGTCGAGCAGTTCGTCGCTCCATCACGCGGGCTCCAGTTCATCTGGCCCTTCTTATTCTTCCAGTTCCTCTGGTTTCTCCGGTTCCTCTTCCTCTGCAGCATGCAACGGCAATGAATGTACGATCATCGGGAATGTGCTCTGCAGCCAGATCGGGCAAGGATGTCAGACGTTGAATGTCGATCCGTGCATGCGGTGTAACGGACAGTTAAGTTCAGGATCCAATAGCAGTGTGAGTAGAAGTTCGAGAAATTCAAGTAACTCCAGTACCAATGATTGTGACGGGACGGAGTGTGCGAGTGGCGGAGGGGACTTCTTCTGCGCACAGCAAGGGCAGACGTGTCAGACACTCCCTGATTTCCCGTGCTTGCAGTGCAATAATGGGGGGTCTTCATCGGCAGGATCGCTGAGTCATAGTTCGGTGTCGTCGGGGCTTTCGAACGGCTCATCTCTTTCGTCTTACTCTTACTCTTATTCTTATTCTTATTCTTATTCTTCTTTTTCCTCTCCATTCTCTTCATCCTCTCCATCCTCTTCATCCTCTCCATCCTCTTCATCGTCCATCATCTGCACCCACACGGAGTGCAGCGACATTGGAGATTTCTTCTGCATGAATCAAGGAATGATTTGCGCGCAACTGGATGACACGCCATGCATGCAGTGTTTGGGTGGCGGCAGCTCGTCGGCATTTTCGCTCAGTCACGGGTCACTGTCTTCGGGAGGTTTCAGCAGCATCACCTTCTGCACCGGCAATGAGTGCGGCAGCGATCTGGTCTGCGCGAACCAGGGCATGACATGCCAACCATTGGTCGGCCCGCCATGCAAACGATGCGTCACGTCATTCAGCAGTGTGGGATTATGTCGCGGGGATGAATGCATCATCGGAGGATCGATCGCGTGCAACCGGCAAGGCAAGAGCTGCATCACGATCAACAATCGTCCCTGCGTGCAGTGCGTGGGAGGGTCCTCGGGAGGATCCTCACTCGGGAGCGGTGCGTCGTCCGCGGGGCCCGTGTGCTACGGCGATGAGTGCACGCTTGGGGGAAGCTATGCCTGCGGGCTGCAAGGGAAAGTGTGTGTCTCCCTCCCCACGCTCCCGTGTGCGAGTTGCGTGGCAAAGACCTCCTCTTCGCTTGCCCCATCGCAAGCTTCCGCTGCTTCCGTGCCGCAGTGTGTGCGTGATGCACAGTGCGGAACAGGAATATGTATCAACGGAGCCTGCCAAGCGTGCGTGAGCAATGTCCAGTGCCAGAGCGGACTCTGTACCCGCGGCATGTGCCGATGTCTGAATGACGCACAGTGTATTACGGGGATCTGCCTCAATGGACAATGCAGCGGATGCAGGAATGACGCGCAGTGTGGGGCGGGGGGGCGTTGCGTCAATGGAGCATGCGTCGCGAGCGTACAATTCCAGAGTCCGAACCCCTTCTGCGGCAACGGCCGCTTGGACACAGGGGAGCTCTGTGACAATGGACGGCTCAATAGCGCAGCACCCAATGCCGCGTGTCGACCGGACTGTACGCCGGGGCGGTGCGGGGACGGTGTCGTCGATACACCACTCGAAGTGTGTGATGACGCAAACCGTAAAGATGGTGACGGGTGTAGTCATACCTGTCAGTTGGAACACCAGAGCACAACGATCAATGCTCTCCCCGCGAGCATGTTTGAAATCCCCTTCTTCGGTAGCCCAGGTACCCCTCGTCCTAACCTGCCTCCCCGGCAGGCAGTCCTTAACCCGGCCTTGGCCCAGCATCCCCCCGTCGGCAGCACCGGGCCGGAACTTCTTGTGATCATCGCTGCGGGCGCAAGTGCGGGAGTGGCGTGGGTACGAAGGAGAAAATAGTTCATGCTACACTCGTGCTATGCAGATGAACCGAAGGGTAATCAGCCTATTGATTCCAATCGTCATATTTTTTCTGGCTGTTGTTGGGGGACTAAAACTTTCACCATCTCAGCTGCGCGGGCAGGCGGGGGGAGGGGATGTTCTCTATTGCTGCCCGACGGATTCGCAGGGGCCACAATATTCCTTGCATGGCAAAACATGCGTCGCATATCCCGAAGGCAGTGGCGGACCATATTACTCCGACTCCAATTGCGCCTGGTCAGGGAATTTTGAAAGCGCCGCTCAGGCGCTGAATGCGTGTAACCATTCTGGACTTGCGAGTGGATTGTGGCAACACCCCTGTGTTTTGTGTGGAGACAGTATCGTCGGGACCGATGAAGACTGTGACATAGGCAATGATGGTTACAACAATCACTACAACTGGCCGTACCAAGCAAAAATGAGTAATGACTGTCTCAGTTGCAAATTCACCAAGTGCGGGGATGGAGTGCAACAAACACCGAACCATAGCGGATTTGTGGAGCAATGTGATCCCGGCGAAGATTCGTCGGGCAGCCATTGCAATGCTTGTAAATGCGAAGCGAACACCGTTCCTAATGGAGAACCCCCCGGGGTAAGCAGTTGCGTCTGTCCGGCGACAACCACCTGGAACGATACATTGAAAAAATGTACCGGATGCGGCGACGGCGTGACCGATGCCCCCGAAGAGTGTGATGACGGTAACACCGTAAATAACGATGCCTGCTCCAATGTGTGCCAGAAGAATATTTGCGGTAACAATAGAGTGGATCCCAACGAAGAGTGTGATGATGGCAACGTGAAAGATGACGACGGCTGCTCCAAAACCTGCAAGGATGAATGCGGCTCCAACATGGCATGGATCGGCGGCGACGGCGTCACACACGGAACCGGCTTCTCCACTCTCACTCCGCCGTACTGCGGACATACCATCGGATGCTCCTGCAACGGTCAAAACCTGTGCGGCAGTTACGTTGAAGGAGCCAGTGTGTCCTATTGGGTTGGTGGCAATTGCAGCGTGCCGCCCATCAATATCACGTGCACCGTCACCGGTCACCAGGGCGGCAACTGCTCGGCCGGATCAAGCAATAGCAGCGGCGGCTCTCCTCCTTCCTCAAACTCATCTGGGAATAGTAGTAACTCTTCCTCAAGCTCATCGGGGAATAGTAGTAACTCTTCCTCAAGCTCGTCAGGTAACAGCGGTGGCTTCTCGTCAAACATCTCCGGAAGCAGAATGTCCTCTAGCAGTAGCAATTCCCCCCAGCAAAGCAGCACCAACTCTTCCGCGAATTCCTCGGGAAATAGCAGTGGAAATTCGTCCGCGAACTCTTCCAATAATTCTTCCCAGCAGAGTTCCAATAATTCTTCCCAACAAAGCAGCACCAACTCTTCCGCGAATTCCTCGGGAAATAGCAGTGGGAATTCATCCGCGAACTCTTCCAATAATTCTTCCCAGCAGAGTTCCAATAATTCTTCCCAACAAAGCAGCACCAACTCTTCCGCGAATTCCTCGGGAAATAGCAGTGGGAATTCGTCCACGAATTCCTCGAATAACTCTTCTCTACAGAGCAGCACGAATTCCTCCACGAGTAGTACGGCATGTATTCCTCCGGGACCTTTCTGCTTCTTCGGTTCTCCCTTGTGTTGTGGGACGAGTTGGCAGTGCCCCAGTTTCTTCGGAGGATCGGCGTGCGGGAGCCAGGGGAGCAGTGGGAATTCGTCCACGAATTCCTCGAATAACTCTTCTCTACAGAGCAGCACGAATTCCTCCCAACAAAGTAGCACCAACTCTTCCACGAATTCCTCGAATAACTCTTCTCTACAGAGCAGCACGAATTCCTCCACGAGTAGTACGGCATGTACTCCTCCGGGACCTTTCTGCTTCTTCGGTTCTCCCTTGTGTTGTGGGACGAGTTGGCAGTGCCCCAGTTTCTTCGGAGGATCGGCGTGCGGGAGCCAGGGGAGCAGTGGAAATTCGTCCGCAAACTCTTCCAATAATTCGTCCCAGCAGAGTTCCAATAATTCTTCCCAACAAAGCAGCACCAACTCTTCCATGAATTCTTCAAATAATTCCTCTCAGCAAAGCAGTACGAATTCCTCCGCCAGCAGCACTGGTTGTACTCCTCCCGGACCTTTCTGCTTCTTCGATTCTCCCTTGTGTTGTGGAACGAGTTGGCAGTGCCCCAGTTTTTTTGGAGGATCGGCGTGCGGGAGCCAGGGGAGCAGTGGGAATTCGTCCGCAAATTCGTCGGGAAATAGCAGCAACATATCGTCTATTTCTTCTTCCCTCTCCTCCAATGCTTGCAACGGAACCACCTGCGCACAATTCGGAAATCTGATCTGCGACCAATTGCAGCAGATCTGCGTTAATCTGCCTGATGGAAACTGCATGCAGTGCGTACATCGAGCGGCTTCTTCCCTCAGTGCATCATCGGGCAGCAGTACTTCATCTTTCTCGAATGGATCTTCTGCTTCGTCCATTTCCAATGAATGTCCGGGATTCGCGTGTGTGCAGGGTGGCAATGCATTCTGTACCGCTCAGGGGAAAACTTGTCAGGAAACAATGCTGTTGCCGTGTGTCATCTGTATGAGCGGAAGCTCCTCTGCATGGTCCTCCGCAATGTCTGCGAGTTCTTGGAGTATGTGGAGTGCATTCAGCGAGCAATCGTCACTGGTATTCTATGGCCCTTCATCTGCCGCAAGTTTGCAATCGATGTGGTCTGTGAACTCCTCCGCTATAACCAATAATGGTATCTGCAGCGGCTATGAGTGCGCAATTGTGGGAGACACAATCTGCCGCAATAAGGGCGCGACATGCGTCGCAATGGGTCAGCCGCCCTGCATGCGATGTGTTGGAGAGAAAGTCGATACTGAAATAGGCGGAACCACCGTAGTGACGGAAACGTGCCCTGCAGATGCCTGCGGGCGCGGCGGAACGTACGGATGCAAATTGCAGGGAAAAAGCTGTGAGAATATCGCAGAACTCCCGTGCATGCACTGCGTGGAAACACCGCCGCCGGCACGCTGCACGCGCGACGAACATTGCAAGACGGGTATCTGCATCGATCAGCAATGCCTTGAGTGTCGAACGGACATCGATTGTGGTCCTTCGACAAGCTCAGGATTTCGTTGTATTCATGGCGCATGCGTCGCAAGTACGCAGATCACTGCGATGAATCCTCTCGGGATGAATGATCCTTCCATCATAGGCACGGTCCGGTCGCAAGACACAAAACAGCCGGACAGAATCCTGATTCTCCCCGCAAGTATGTTTGAAATTCCCTTCGCCGGCAGCCCAGGCACCCCTCGTCCCAACCTGCCTCCCCGGCAGACAGGCCCAAACCCAAGTTTGATCCAACATCCCCCCGTCGGCAGCACCGGGCCGGAACTCCTCGTGATCATCGCCGCGGGCGCAAGTGCGGGAGTGGCGTGGGTACGAAGGAGAAAACTATAGTATGATTCCCTCATGCGTCGAGGACTCCTAATTGGATCGCTCGGAGTGATGGTTGTTTTTTTTGTTGCGCTCTCGCATTGGCAGCCGTTGCGTTCTTGGGACCTGCGCGGACAAGTGGGAGGGCTCTGCGGCAATACCAATATGGACCCCGGAGAACAGTGTGACCCCCCTTCGTGGTTTTGCACCAATGATTGCCAAAGAATACCGAATGCATTCGAGGGAGGTTGTGCGTATTGGGGTGGATACACACAATCCCCAGGTCAATGTGAAAGCCCCGCTGGCATTGCCGCTGCCCCTTGCGATTATAATGGAAACGACGATGTCAATCTTCCGTACGGCGAAGGAAACGTCTGCGACGCTATTTTCCCTTGCTGCACAGTATGCGGCGTTATGAGAGTCGGTGAACGCAAATGCGCAAATAATCTGACATGTCACTCCTATAACGGACAAAACATCTGTACCAATCCAGCAAACTGCGGCAATGGTGCGTGCGATGGGTATGAAACGTGCAGCTGGTGCCCCCAAGATTGCGGAGCATGCAGTGCAGGCAGCAGCGACTCTTCTCCGTCGTCATCAATGTCTTCTTTGAGCAACTCACCACCCTTGTCATCCTCTTCTCCTTCTTTAGGCAGCAGTTCGTCTTCCTCATTCTCTTCATCAGGCTTCTCGACCAACAGCTACTCCATGAATCCTTCATCTTCCAGTGAATCGAGTTATTCATCTGTAGTTTCCATTGGCTCCTCTCTTTCTTCTCTAGCAACTCGCACGTCAATTTCTTCGGCCTCTTCTTCGCCATCCACTTTCGCGGCTTCATCATCTTCGTCTCTGTCTTCTTTCAATGAGATGCATCAAGCGGCAGTGGCTTCGCCACAAACGGCATCATCAAGTAGCGCGGTACAATCTTCTCTTTCTTCTCACTTCTCCCTGTCGTCTTCTTCCTCTGGCCCCCTTGCCCCGTCCCTCGGCTCGCTCGGGACAGGCTCCGCTTCTTCTATGCAGAGCGTCATGGGGGCTTCCTCCTCCCAATCCCCCGTCTTCTGCTGCACGACTGCGCATCAGTGCGTGAATATGCAAGGAAGAAATGATTGTGATGCGACGTTCGACACCTTCCAGCCGGGGCCGGGGTTGGATTGGAATGCGGGATGTCCTGTCATTCTCTGCATGCAGTCGTGGCCGACGAGCACCGCGTCATCGATCTCTTCTGCAACTGCGACGATGGGGGGAGATTGTCCGGTGGATGCGTGCAGTACTGGAGGGAGTGCATTCTGCGGAGTTCAGGGAAAAATATGCCATGGACTGAGTGAATTTCCGTGTGTGGACTGCAGGTGATACGATGCATGCAATGATTCGACGCATTCCCTCCCGATGGATTCTCGGTGTCGTCACGATTGTCGCCATCATCGTGGGAGGAGTGATTGTCTTTGATGTGCATGGAGGCCGTCTGCGCGGGCAATCGGGAGGCGAGGGTCCGGGGTGTGCCACGGAGCAGTGTTCATGCGGCGCGAACGCACAAAACTGCTTGATACAAATTCCGGGTGAGGCTGCACCGGGTCCGACCACGATCGGGTGCGACGGCGGATCGGTGATCACCGCGATCAGCGCCATCTACGGCGCGCATGGGCAGTATGTGTTTGCGGCGTGTACGAACCCGGGCCTTCCCTGTAACCAGGCTGTGGCGGGCTGCGCGGGAAACGCAAGTTGTTCGGTGAAGATCGACCACATGGTATGCGGAGGCGACCCGAACGTGGGCTGTCAGAAATTCGGAGACATCACCTTAAGCTGCGGAGTAGGCAATGGCAGTAGTAGTGCGGCTTCTTCGAGCAGCATCGCCTCGAGCAGCAGTTCATCTTCATCGAGCGTAAGCAGCAGCTCTTCCTCCAGCGAATCGAGTTCGTCCAGTAGCAGCAGCTCATCATCCAGTTCATCGAGCTTGTCGAGCAGCAGCTCCTCTTCATCCGCGTCATCAAGTTCCTCAAATTCTTCAAGTAGCAGTTCTTCGCTTGCCCCGCAAAGCTCTTCTTCGAGCAAAAGCGACGTGGGGTCATCGTCTTCGAGTGAATCGAGTTCCTCGTCAATAGCTTCGTCAGCTTCAGCAGCTTCGTTAGCTTCCAAAGCCTCGTCTGTTGTCTCCATTTCCTCACGCTCTTCTCTTTCTTCTATTTCCTCTTATTCTTCTAGTTCCTCTCATTCCTCATCAACCTCCTCCCTCCTCGGGGATGCTGTAGTGCAGGGTCCGATTGTCGTCATCAGTGAAGTAATGTGGGCAGGAAGTGATAAAGGAATTGATGATCAGTGGGTGGAACTGACGGCAGTGGAGAGAATAGGAGGAGCGATCGGCGGATGGATGGATGTGAGTGGATATACACTGCGAGCGGGGAAAGGTGCAGGTGAAGTAATTCTTGCAACCCTCCCACAGGGAATCCGCATCGGAGTGGGAGAGTTCGTAGTAGTGAGTCGATATCCAGAGAAAGATTCTCGATTGGCGGTAATACCTGTTTTGGCCTCGACGAACATGATGCTGCCGGACAAGGATCTCTCCATTCGTTTGTATAATGCGGAGGGACAAATGGTGGATGCGGCGGATGACGGTGTGGGAGCTCCATTTGCCGGAGTGAATGCAGCCGGGCAACCGAAAGCGAGTATGGAGCGACTCAGTCTTCTGACTGTGGGAACTTTGCAGAGTAACTGGAAAACTGCCGTGACAACGCGGGGATTTGATCCAGGACCTGTGATCCTTGGAACCCCGGGATTTTTGAATGGGACAGTGGGGAGTTCATCCTCATCTTTGTCTCCTTCCAGTATAGGTAGATGTGACAAATGTGTGAGCTGTGGAATAGGGCCGGAGGGGCTTTTGAATTGTACGCAGAGCAAATGTACGGCACTGGGAGATTGTACGTTCCGAGCAGGGAAGTTTACGCAGTGTGTGCCGGACAGTGTGAAGTGTGGTTCGAGTGCATCTTCGAGCAGTGCGGTAGGTCTTGTGTATTGCTGCAGCGGTGCGAACCAGTGCGTGCAGGGACAGGGGCAATATTTGGAGAATTGCGATGCACATTTTGATACGTTCCAGCCGGGGCCGGGGTTGGATTGGGGAATGAGTTGTCCTGCCATTCTCTGCA
The DNA here is from genome assembly GCA_023245865.1 of Candidatus Peribacteria bacterium. Lineage (GTDB taxonomy): Bacteria > Patescibacteriota > Gracilibacteria > Peribacterales > Peribacteraceae > JAHFJN01. Next base: position 965,598 of record JAHFJN010000001.1, on the reverse strand, counting down.
TGCAGTCGTGGCCGACACCGATTGCTGTTTCCTCTGTTTCTTCTGCGGCAGCTGTGGGAGGCGTATGTCCGGTGACGGTATGCAGTGAGGGAGGAGATGCATTCTGCGCGCCGCAGGGGAAGAGGTGCTTTGGATTGCAAGAGTTCCCTTGTGTGGATTGTCGATAAGTATGTGGCAATATTTGGTGCAGGAAGGAAGGTGATACAGTGTGCGATAATGCCCGCTTTCTCTCGCCGTAGCGTCGTTCTTGGTTTGCTCCTGACGGTTGGGCTCGCGGGAATTTTGGCAGTTGGGAGCCGGTGGACTCTCAAAAATTTCTTGGGGCAGGTATCAAGTATCACACTCAACAGTGTCGCACTGAATTGCAACAGTGTGTATATACGCACGTCCGCAGCGAGCGGCCCCACTGCGACTCTTTACGATAACACGCTCGCGTATCAGCTTTCCGGCCCCTTCACGCCAACAACGTCCTCCCCGTACTCCGCAAGTGCCGTCGGGTGGACGTGGTTCTGGAATTCCGGAGCACAATCTCTCGGACAGAATATCTACCTGTGCTTTGGGCAAGACGGCAGTGGACACGGCACAAACTGCACGAACAGCGTCCGCCTCACCAATGAAACTCCGTCGACCTCCGTCGGGTGCCGTTTTCCTGCAGCTGCTGTCACCGACCAGTATGTCGATTATTCCGTAACGCTCAGCGGCCCGACGAGCTCTCTCGCAGGCAATACCATCACCTACACAGCGACTGTGACGAATGCGGGACCCGATACGACGGGAATGCGCCTCCATATGCCGCAACCGGGGCTTTACCGCAGCGGTCCGGCCGCCGGTATGACCTACGCCTCCGGCATCACCTTCAACGCCTCACTCTCCACTGCCGGCTGCACGAGCACCCGTACCGACGATCGCGGCGGCGACATCTACTGCGACATCGGTTCTTTTGCGCCCGGCACACGCACGTTTCAGATCGCCTTCTCCACGGTACAAAATCCCTGCCCGTCAGGGTTCGATTTCACGGCAGACGTGTCCGCCTATTCCACCGCGGTGAACGGAGTGACGCATGAAGTGAACGCGAGCAATAACACGAGTAACACTGTCTCCACTACGTTTGCATGTCCATCTTCCTCGTCCGCGCCGAACAATCCGACTGCGGATATGTCGATTGCGATGACCGGTCCGACGACGATCAGCCCCGGTGGAACGGCAACGTACACCATCACCATCGTAAATGCCGGTCCGGACGATGTCTCCATCGGTCAAGCGTTCATGTACCTGACAAACGTCAATCCGTCTTTTTCCTACAACGCGGCTCAGTCGGATCCTGCGTGCTCCGTAAACGGAGCAGGCGAGCTAACGTGCAGACGGGCCGTGGCGCACGGTCAAAGCACGAGTTTTCAGATTGTGCTCGGGGTCGGAACGATGGCATGCAATCAATCAAAATTGTTGCAGCCTGTCGTGAGCGCGCAAGCCACTGATCCCAATTCCACAAACAATACAGCAAGCCCTATCAATTTGGTGTATGCGTGTGGCGGTGCATCGAGCAGTAGTTCGGCTCCAGTCTCCAGTACACCCACCACAGATTATTACACTTCCCTCAGCGGCGATGCGACTGCTGTTATCGGTACTCCCTTCCGCTTCCTTGGCATGATCGGGAATGGAAGCACTACCGCTGCTTCTCTCACACTCAATCTTCCACTCCCGAGTGGCATCACGTTCAATGCACCCGGTTCGGATCCCACCTGCAGGTTAGTGAATAACGCGGTGTCGTGCACTGCCTCTGTGCTGCCGGGGGTGCAGGGATTTGGCATTTCTTTGATCGCCGGAGCGAGCGTGGCATGTAATACGACAAGAAGTTTTACGGAAACCGTCACTCCGACGGATGCGAATCCCGCCAATAATACGAGCGCCACCGTTACGACCACCTTCACTTGTGTAAGCTCTGCCAGCAGCGCACCGAGCAGCACCCCTCCTGCTTCCTCGAGTGTGCCCGCTGCATCTGCCTCAGGGAATGCATGCACACAACAGAATCAAATCGTCACAGGCAGTAATTATTTCCCTCAAATTCTCACAGGATCCGACGGGCTTCCTTTGGTGCTCTTTACGAGTCAGTCCGAACGGGCGGTCAAAGTCGCCAAATGCGCGAATGCAAATTGTACATCCGCCTCGTCGATCACCAAGATCGCCGACCTCACTGCGGGCACAATGGGCCGGACGGCATTCATGAATATCGGGCCGGACGGCATCGCTCTTATTGCGAATATCGATGCATCGACAAATTCGCTGAAACTCTATCGTTGCGGCAATGCATCGTGCTCCGCCAACAACACCTCGACAACCATTGATCAGGTATTGCCATCGTCCGTGACCACGTTGATTGGAAACGCAATCGCTTTCAATGCCGGCGGCATGCCCGTACTCACGTATCTTTCCCCAACCCAGGTGAAAGTGGTCACCTGTGGCAACGCGAGCTGTACGGCAGGCAATACCGTCGCGAACCTTGAGGCCATCAATACAACGTCATCCTTCGTCACACCGCCATCGATTCTGATTCCGCCGGGAAGCAACCCGATCGTTGCGTACGCCCCGAACTTGTTCTCGACGCCGATGAGGATCATTCGCTGCGGTGATGCGACCTGTTCCTCCAACAATAACAATATCAACGCCAGTTGGGATCCCAATGGCATCATTACGTCCCCTCTCGTCCTTGCCATCAGTACAAGCAATCAACTCATGGTCGCATTTTCGGGAAAAATCGGAACGGATTTTGACAAATTGCGCGTCTTCACGTGCATGACAAGCGATTGTCGCACCTACCAGATCCCCGCCCTCGACCTGGCCTCGAACCATGGCAAGGTTTCCATGGTGATACCAAGCAGCGGACTCCCCGTCCTCGCATACAATTTTGAAGAGGGTCCGAACCAATATGCACGCATCGCAAAATGCAATGATGCCTACTGTGTGGCGACTCCGACCGTTTCTCAGTTCCCGGACGGCTTTTACAATCCGTCCATTGCGATCGCGAGCGACGGCAAACCCATTCTCTCGTACATGGATTATATGTCGGGGACGAATATGGGGAAAATTTACACGAGCACCTGCGACAACGCCTCCTGCAGCTGTTCCACGTTCCAGACTGTCGCAGGCCCCGGAGCCACCGGCGATCTGTCCGCAGTCATAAGCGGCCCTTCCTCCGTCATGAACTATCAAGCGGGAACGGCCTTCACCGTCTCGCTGGCCAACCTCGGAAGCGTCCGAACATATTTTAGATTCTCCATTCCTGTTCCGGCGGGAATGAGCGTCAATGCGCAAAGTCTCATACGCGATCCGCAAGGTTTCGGCGGCATTGTTTCCAACGGTGTCTACACATACAACACGCTCAGCTACATCGAGCCCGGTCAAACGTACACAAAGCAGGTGCTCTTCGATACCAATGCTGTCACCTGCAGTACGACCGTGAGTCTTCAGACGACAGTCATCACCACAAATCTCACGGACACCAACGCTGCAAATAACACGAGCCCGCCTCTCTCGGTAGCTATCCCCTGTCCGCCTCCCCCCAGCAGCAGCTCACGCAGCAGTTCGGCGCTCTCTCCTGTGTCCAGTGCATCGTCCATACCGTTTGGCTGCGCCGCCTGCGCCAGCTGCAAGAGCGGACTCCTCGATACCTGTGACGCCACTGAATGTGCGGGGCTCGGGCCGTGCGTTTTTCAGAGCGGGCTTCTGAGTAATTCTTGCACCCCGAGCCCCGCACAATGCGGCAGCAGTAGCTCCGCGCTCAGCAGCGTTCCGTCGTCCGTTGCATCATCACAAGTCTCTTCCTCCATAGCATCCTCGGTTGTAAGTTCCGTGTCGCCGAATGCCGTCAACGAATGCAATCAACCGATCACGCTTGGGCCCAACGCCATGCCAAGGCCCCCTCTTCCTGGCCCTCCGCTGACGAGAATCGATGGGGACCTTTCTTTTTCCATGCTGGGAGACCCAACGAGCATCGTTTTGGAGACATCCGCAGCTGTCGCACAAAGGCCCGTCGTTCTCTCTGAGTCTTTTTTGCCGACAGACAATCATCCGATCTTTGTGTACGTCATGCGTGATTCTCTGAATCGAGATCTGATCAAATTTGTGAAATGTTTTAATAACACATGTACGAATCGGGCTTCTCAATTTTTCGACGCTCAAATGCAAACCTTTGATCAAGCGAATGTCGTGAGTATGTTGGCTGATTCATGGCCGGACGGACGGACGGTCATCGCTTATCGCCAGCGATCGACTACGACATCCGATGAGGAGATACGACAATTCAGCTGCGGCAATCCCGGCTGTACTTCGGGCTTCGAAACATCACTCGTCACTACATCTCCAATAGGTGTCGAACTTATTTCCCTTTCCCTAGCGCCCAGCTATGGAATTCCTGTAGTCCTCTCGAGAGAAAATAGCACGCAATACAAAACCAATGGGGCTGCTTGGCCTTTCCAAACGCCGTCACCCGCGCAACTGGGAGCGGACGGATCGCCTGTCATACAAATACCGAATCGACCTGTCATCAAATGCAGTAACCTCACGTGCGCCTGCGCCGCGGTTTCCTCCTCCTCCCCTGCCCCGCAGAGCTCGATCTCGAGCGGCGTGGGGTCCTCCGCCTCCTTCTCCGCTCCTCCCCTCACGCAAGTGAGTGCCACGACATCGACAGCATGTCTGGCGCATACCGCGGTCGACAGCGGCGGTAACAGCGGCTATGCCCCTTCCATCGCAGTCCAGAGTAACGGTCGGCCCACTGTCGGGTACTTCGACGTGACCAATAAACTCTTGAAAGTGCTCAGTTGCGGCAACCCGGCCTGCCTCACGAATAACACATTCACGACCGCCGATACCGAGGGAACGATCGGCGTCATGCAAGCGTCGCTCCGTCTCCTCTCCGACGGTTCGCCGGTTGCAAGCTACTACGACAGTCAGAATCAAGATTTGAAATTCATCAAGTGCGGTAATGCCGCCTGTACCTCGGGCAATATTCTCACGACCGTGGACGGTCCCGGCAATGTGGGGGCTGCAAACGCGATGGTGCTCGGGGGTGATGGAAACCCCGTCATCGCATACTTTGATGATCTCCCGAATGCCGACCTCAAAGTCGCAAAATGCGGCAATGCATCGTGTACGTCCGGCAATGTGATCACACGCGTGGATAGTGCCGGCAGCGTGGGGGACGGCGTGTCGATCGCACTCGGCAATGACGGCCTGCCGGTCATCAGCTACCAAGACAAAGGCAATGCATATCTGAAAGTTCTGAAGTGTGGCACTCCTTCCTGTGCGGCGAATAATACGATCACGACGATCGATGCATCGGGTCTTGTTGGCGCGACGACGAGTATCGCGATCGGCTCCGACGGTTTCCCTGTGATCGCGTATCAGCGCGGGCAGCCGGCAAACACATCGCTTGTCCTCGCCAAATGTTCGAACGCCGCATGCAGTGCCGTGTCGGGACTCTCCGCTCTCGATGCCGGCAGTGCTGCGGGAAACGCGGTCTCGGTTGCGATCGGCAATAGCGGCTTTCCGGTCCTCAACTACTACCAGGGCACCCTCAAAATTCTCTTCTGCGGCAATGCATCGTGTACGAACGGCAACGTGCGAATGCCCGTGGAGAGCCAAGGAAATATCGGCTTGAATACCGCGCTCGCAATCGGCACTGATACATTCCCCGTTATGAGCTACTACGACGGCACGGCGCAGGATCTGAAAATTGCGAAGTGCTTGGGCGCAGATTGTCTCTGCCCGCCACCCCCTCCTTCCTCCTCGTCTCTCGCTTCACAAGCTTCATCGACGTCCTCCCCTGCCCAGCAAAGCTCTGCGCAGCAGAGCGTCGTAGGGTCGAGTTCCTCTTTCTCCTCTGGCTCCTCTTATTCTTCCCCCGCCCCGCAAAGCTCTGCGCAGCAGAGCGTCGTGGGGTCGTCCTCCATCAACGCCTCCAGCACCACAACGCCCTCGGGAAACTACGCCAATGATCCGTATCTCTGCGGACAATGTGTGTCGTGCGGCGCGTTCGCGGCATGCGACCAAGTCCAGTGCGCTCTCCTCGGTCCGTGCTTGTTCCAAAATGGTCTCTGCAGAGCGGATCCCGTTCGCTGCGGCGGTACCGCGCAGGTGACATTCGATGCCAATAATGTCACGCCTCCTCCGACGATCAATCCGTATTACGTGCCCAACCCCAACGGCGGTTTCTTTCCGCCGACTCCCGGCACAAATGGTACCTCTTTCCCTGTCACACCCGGAACGAACGGCCCGGTCTTGGAGCAGCCGACACCGCTGGAGAACCATACATCCTCTGCAACCATCGTAGCGACAGGCCCTTGCCATCAAAACGAATGTCAGCGCGGTGGCACGTATGGCTGCAGTCTGCAGGGTAAATCCTGTGAAAACATCAATGCTCTTCCATGCATGCGCTGCGTTCTCTCCTCCACCGTTCACGCTGCCGCCTCTTCACGCCCCACCGACTTCGTGGCTCCGACGGGGACAATCCAACAAGGCGTTCTTTGCAGAAGTGACCATGAATGTGCATCAGGATTATGTCTGCAGGGACAGTGTGTTTCCTGCGGCATAGGGGCGGCATGTGGGAGCGGCAAGACCTGTGTACAGGGACGCTGCATGACGGAGGCAGCACCCTCACTCACACTTGGGTTCTGCGGCGATAGTATCCGACAGACGGGTGAAGAGTGTGATGACGGACAGAAAAATAGCGCCGCACCCAATACATTCTGCAGACCGGACTGCAGAATTTTTCGCTGCGGCGACGGCGTGGTCGATCCCCCGCTTGAAGCGTGTGATGACGGCAATACTGTGAATGGTGATGGCTGCAGTGTGCTCTGTGCCGAAGAAGCCGCTACACCGTCGCAAGTTCTGCATGCCACTACGATCGAGCTTCCGTTCGCTCCCGGCGTTGCCCCCCTCCCTCCCACGGAGTCCGTTCTGGATTTCCCGCCACCGCCGGCTCCCGTCTCGTATGAACCTCTGTCTGCGGAGCTCCTTCCGGTGCCCCCACATGCCCCCGTCGGAAGCACCGGCCCCGAAACACTCGTCATCATGATCGCGGGAGCGAGCGCGGGGCTTGCATGGATGCGAAGGAAAAAAAGTTCCATTGTGGAAAATCACTGATATCCCTTGCTGTTGCTACAAGCTGTGATTTGTTCACACATGAGTCGTGATACTGTTGGCGGATAATGCCCGCGTTATATACCCGCAACATAGCACTCGGCCTCCTGCTCGCAATTATTATTGGCGGCGGCATGTATGTTGGCAGTCATACGTTGCGCGGTGATTCATTGCGCGGGCAATTGGTGGGTGGTCCGACGGCGGTCTGCAGTACCGTTGCACGAGCGGGGTACAGCGGAAATTCGTACGGCGTGTCGCCTTCCGTAGCCATTGGCAACGATGGGTTACCGGTGATTGCCTATGACGATACGCAGCTCCTGGCGAACGGCAACGACATCAAAGTCGCCAAATGTTCCGATGCGAATTGTTCGACGAGCACGGTCTCGACCGTTGCGACGATTCCTTTTTACAGTACCTACAACTGGGTTCGCGATCCTTCCGTCGGCATCGGGTCGGATGGGTTGCCTGTGCTTTCATTTGATCAGCAAACGAACGGTGATGACAATGTCATCAAAGTGGTGAAGTGCGGCAATGCGTCCTGCTCAGCGGGAAATACAACAACGGAAATTGCGACCAATAAAAGTACGGGGTCCAGACTCTTGATCGGCAGTGACGGATTGCCCGTGATATTTTTTCAGTTTGCCGATGTCGCGACCCCTGCCATCGTCATCCCCAAAGTCGTAAAATGCGGCAATGCCGCCTGCAGCGCGGGCAATGTCACATCTGTCCTCCCCACGGGGTTTCCGGTCTCTGGCACCATCATCAAGGGAAATGACGGCCTGCCGGTCGTCGCTCACTACACTGGCACCAGTGTCGCTGTAACAAAGTGCGGCAACAATCTCTGTACGAGCGGAAACGTCACGACCGCCCTGGAGAATATCGGCTCGAGCACAACGAACGGTCTCCCCGGCATCACGATTGGCAATGACGGTTTTCCGGTCGTCAGTTACTACAGCCAAGCTGCAAGCGGGCTCAAGGTGGCCAAGTGCGGCAATGCCGCCTGCAGTGCCGGAAACACTCTGTCTCTCGTCACCACCTATGCGGATTATTGGGCTTCCACTTCCATAAAAATCATCAACAGTTTGCCTGTTATCAGTTACTACGATTCCGGAACTCCGAAGGATCTGAAGATCGTTCGTTGCGGCAATGCGGCGTGCAGCACGGGCAATGTCATCGACACCGTCGATGCACCCAATGACATGGGCTATGCCGTCGCCATGCTTGCACCGACCGATGCAATGCCCTTCATGGCCTACGTCGACATGACCGGTTCCAATCTCAAGGTTGCAAAATGTACGTCGTCACTCTCCTGTGCCTGTCAAACCAAGACTGCAGATATGTCGATTTCGATGACCGGACCGACAACGATCAGCCCCGGTGGAACGGCAACGTACACCATCACCATCGTAAATGCCGGTCCGGACGATGTCTCCATCGGTCAAGCGTTCATGTACCTGACAAACGCAAGCCCGTCATTTTCCTACAATGCGGCGCAGTCGGATCCAGCGTGCTCCGTAAACGCGGCCGGCGAGCTGTACTGCAGACGAGCGGTGGCGCAGGGTCAGAGCACAAGTTTTCAGATCGTGCTCGGGGTCGGAACGATGGCATGTAATCAATCAAAATTGTTGCAGCCTGTCGTGAGTGCGCAAGCCACTGATCCCAACCCTGCGAACAATACCGCAAGTCCTATCAATCTGGTGTATGCGTGTGGCGGTTCATCGAGCAGTAGTTCGTCACCTCCCTCGAGTGTCGCGAGCAGCTCTGCCTCCTCGCAAGCGTCATCTGTCAGCAGCAGTTCGGTGCTTTCCTCGAGTGTTGCGAGCAGCAGTGCGATTTCTTCTGTTTCCAGCATCGCAAGCATATCGAGTTTTAGCAGTGCCAGCGCAGCGTCCGCCTCTTCCAACGGAAACGTCGCCTGCTTGCAGCAGGCGACAGTCGCGACGAATGCAAAAAGTCCCCAAGTACTCATGGGCTCCGATGGCGTCCCCATGGTCGCATTCACCGATGCGCAAACAAACGCCACCGTGCAGGTAGCGAAGTGCGGCAATCTCTCCTGCAGCAGTGTTCTTTCGACAACGACCGTCGACACGGGAGGCAGATTCTACGGGCTCTCCATGGTCGGCGCACCGGACGGGCTGCCGGTCCTCGCGTACGTCGACAGCACGACAACATCCCTGCGTTTTGCGCGCTGCACGCACCCGCTCTGCACCACAAAAACCGTGACGACCGTCGACACGAGTGCCGGAAACTACGGACCGGTCTCGATCGGCTTCAACGGATCCAATCAGCCGGTCCTTGTGTACCGCTCCGCAACCGACGGACTCAAGATACTCACCTGCGGCAGTGTGGACTGTACGTCGGGCAACGCGACGACCGTGCTCGATGCCTCGACCGTGTACCCGTCTTCCTTGTTGCTGCGCTCCGGTGCCACACCGCTCATCGTCTACCACAAAGCAAATAATCAGACCCTCACCCTGCTGAATTGCGGCAACCAAACGTGCACTACGGGCAACACATCCACCGTCCTCGCCATCATCAATACCGCAAACACGCGCCTGCCGATGGCCCTTGGTCCGGATGGAAAACCTCGCATTCTCTACGTGAACACCGATGCGAGCAATCATGCACAGTTGATCCTGATTCGATGCGGCGACGCCATCTGTTCGTCCAATAACATTTCCACCATTCTGCAGACGGCCACCGGAACGGAAACCTTCGATGATCTATCGATGATCTTTCCTGTCGACGGCTCACCGGTCATCGGCTTTACCGTGAGAGCCGGCGTCACGCCGACTGCCACGATCATCAAGTGCGGCAACAGCTTCTGCAATGCGGGCAATATCATCACGAGTGTCGCCACCCCTGCGATGGAGAGTGTCATCGCCGCAAACCCGCAATCGATGCCGCTGATGCTCTCCTGGGACCCCGTCACAAATGCGGTGAAGAACGTTCTTTGCTCGACCGCGACCTGTGTCTGTGCAGCATCCTCCGCGAGCAGTATTTCGAGTGCGTCGAGCGTGAGTAGTGCGGCATCGAGCGAGTCTTGCAGCAATGTAAAAACAACTATCCCGAACGGAGTTTCGGTATTTGAGGTTTTTGGCGTGGCGCCCGACGGTCTCCCCGTCATGCTGTCACCTGGCAGCACCAATGGTTTTCTCATGAATGTGAATGTAAGTAAATGCAGTGATAGTGCCTGTCAAAATCGCACCACATCAACGGTTTCTCTGCCGAGTCCCATGAAAGGAGGAGCGCCACTCGCCATGACATTCGGCAGTGACGGACTCCCGATTCTGCTCGTCGGCGAAAGGACGAATTACAACGCTCAGCAATTGACGGAAGATCTGGTGGTCGTGAAGTGCGGCAATGCGACCTGCTCCGCAAACAATGTCTATAAAGCGCTGGGGGCTTCGACGTACGACACCGCCAATCAGAAAGCGAGCATGGTGCTCGGGAGTGATGGGAAGCCCGTGATTTTATACATCGGAGGAACGATCGGTTCGGCGCAATTCGGGTTACATGTCATGAAGTGCGGAGACAGCACTTGTTCCGCGGGCAACACGGACACGCTCCTGTTTGCAAACAACGTTATGTATCATTATCTGCTTGCGATCGGATCCGACAATCTGCCGCTCATTTCCTACAGCACGCCCTCCGACAACAACGGCAATATGATGTTGCACGTCATTCACTGCGGAAATGCTGCATGTACGTCGGGCAATACGACGAAAAATATTCAGCAGAGCGGAGAAGGGCCGACTTCTCTCGCGATCGGTTCCGACGGGAAGCCGATTTTTGCACTTCTCGGACAGACGGGAGGCTTGAATGTCAGCGTCCTCAAATGCGCCGACAGTGCATGCAATGCAAGTACGGTGTCTATTGCGCGGACCGCATTACCCGCGCCCGCTGCGGGATTCACTCCTCCCTCCATTGCGATAGGATCCGACGGGCTTCCGGTGCTCAGTTACGATATCCAGTATACGGGCCCCGGAGGAACGGCCTACGACTCGGGCGATCTCGGGCTTACCCACTGCGGCGATGTCTCCTGCACCACCGGAAATGTGTCACGCGTGGTGGATACGGCCGGAAATGCGGGAATGTGGAGCAAGATTATGATCGCCGGTGACGGCATGCCGATCGTGCAGTACGTTGACACCATCACGACGGGGGGCGGAGGATTAAAAATCCTGAAATGTTCCGATGAAACCTGTTCCAACGCCTGTCCGGTTTCTCGACAAGGTTCATCCGCCAATTCCTCCGCCGCGTCCGGCGTTTCCTCCTCTGCAGCGTCCGTCGGCTCTGCTGTTTCGATCGCCTCGGCACCCTCCACCACCGTGAGCGCGTGTTTGCTTACAGCAAGCGTCGATACCGCAGGCACGACGGGCTGGGCGCCCTCCATGACAACCGACACGAATTTCCGCCCCGTCGTCAGCTACTTCGACGTCACGAATCAGGCACTCAAAATTCTTGCGTGCGGCAGCCCTGGCTGCATCGTCGGCGGCGCCATGGTCACGGGTGATGGCGTCGGGACCGTGAACGCACAGCATACATCTATCCAATACCCCGCCGACGGCCTCCCCGTTCTCAGTTACTACGATGCCCCCTCGAAAGATTTAAAAGTGCTCAAATGCGGCACACCGACCTGCTCGGGCAATAATACGAAGGTGACCGTGGACAGCCTCGGCGATGTCGGTAAGTCCAACGCTCTCGCCATCGGTACCGACGGCAAGCCGGTGATTGCATACTATGACGACCTGCCGAACGGTGATCTGAAGTTCGTACGCTGCGGCTCCGTGGATTGCAGTCAAGGCAATACCGTAGTGCAGCTCGACAGCACAGGAACGGTGGGAGATGGCGTTTCAATGGCGATCGGCACTGACGGCAAACCGGTGATCAGTTATCAAGATAAAACCGGGACGCATCTGAAAGTGCTCCACTGCGGCGATGCCGGCTGCACGGCAGGGAACGTGTCGACGACCCTCGACCCTGCCGCAGGGGCGTTACCCGCCACTGCGATTGCGATCGGGAGCGACAGTAATCCCATCATCGCATACCTCCGCGTGAACGGCCCCAAGACACATGTGCTGGTTATTCATTGCTCTGATCCCACGTGCGCTTCCTTTTCCGGTCCGCTCTCACTTGATAGTGGTTCCTTTCCTCACGATTCCATTGCGATCAATATGACGAGCAGCGGTCTGCCGATCCTCAGCTACTCCACAACAGAGCAAAAATTACTGCTCTGCGGCAATGCCAATTGTTCGAGCGGCAACGTCTCGATGGCCATTGAAACAGCTGGCTTCAGCGGCGGTTTTACCGCTCTCACGGTCCCCGGTGACCGACAGCCGGTCATCAGTTATTTCGATGAAGCGAACGGAGATCTGAAAATCGCCAAGTGTTTAAGTGCCGACTGCACCTGTAGTAGCAGCTCGTCAGCCGCTTCCATTGCCTCCTCGCTTCCTTCCTCTTCTTATTCTTCTGTTTCTTCTTATTCCTCTTCTTCTTCTTTTTCTTACTTCTCTCTCGCCCTCCAGAGCTCAGCCATGAGCATCTTTGATCTATCACAAGATCCGAACGATATTCCTACCATCGACAAGCTCTACATCCCAAACCCCCGCGGAGACAGCCTTTCAGCAAAGGATCTCGCCCTACTCTCTACGCAAGACCCTGCGCTTTTCAGTACCATCCCCCCCGGGTACGTCGCACATGGTGCATGTGATGGTAACGAGTGCAATCGTGGAGGTTCGTACGCGTGTTCCCTGCGCGGAATGTCCTGCTTAAACGTCTCCCCTGCCCCATGCGTTCGTTGCTACGCGCCGGCAGCGGTTGCGGCCGCTCTCCGGAAAACGGAAAAAACTATCGGTTCTCCCCTCATGATTGCGAAGCTCCCGCAGAAATTGCAGAACCTATCCCTCACCATTGAGAACTTCTGCGGCGATGGCAAACTGCAGAATGGCGAACAGTGCGACGCAGGTGCGAAAAATAGCAATCTTCCGGGAGCTCTATGCAGGCCGAACTGTCAACGCAGTCATTGCGGCGACAACGTGGTCGATCCACCCTCCGAACAGTGCGATGATGGAAACGTGCAAAGCAGAGACGGATGTTCGGAACGCTGCCAGAGAGAACCCTCACTCGCGGCAACGGAAGTGCTGCCGGTCGGCGTGATCGAACTGCCCTTCGCATCGCCTTCTGCACACGGCGTAGCCCCCAGACCTTCTGAATCTCTCAGTATCCCCCTCACCGCCACTCTCTCATCCATGCCACCAACCACCATCTATGCGTCCCCCTCCCACGCTCCCATCGGTCAGACAGGCCCGGCCAGTCTCGCCATCATGGTCGCAGGTGCGAGTGCAGGCTACAGTTGGGTTCGACGACGCATGCGATGACAGCCTTTTTTTCTTATCTGCGGCAGAACAAGATCGGTGTGGCACTGGTGCTCATTCTTGGTCTTGGCTTCCTTGTACCGCCCGAGCTACTCCCTACGCGCACTCTGACGGGGGGCTGGTGGATCAGTAGCAGCAACGACATCAGTATAAATGGATCCAGCAACAGTATTTTCGTCAGCAGCTCAGGACAATGCGGCGATAATGCCTGCAATAACGGCGAAGACTGCAACAGTTGCCCGGGTGATTGCGGCGCATGCGCGGATTCCTCTTCTTCTGTCAATTCTTCGTCGGCCGATTCATCCCTCTCGAGTTCGGCAGCAAGTAGTTCCGCACCCTCCTCCACTTCTTCGGCTTCTTCGGTCTCATCCCAATCCTCCGGCTCTTCAGCCTCGTCTGTATCTTCCTTGAGCTCTTCCAATGGATCCTCCGTTTCTTCGGCTTCTTCTGCGTCATCTGCGTCATCAGCCTCCTCGGCATCTTCGGTTTCGTCAGCATCTGCCGCAAGCTCCTCCAATAATTCCTCCATTTCTTCTGCATCATCTGCCTCGTCCGTTTCGTCGACATCCTCACTTTCTTCACTATCGTCCTCAGCTTCTTCCTCTTCACGATCATCCGGATCTTCCAATTCTTCGAATACATCAGTTTCTTCGGCTTCCTCCGGCTCATCAGCATCCTCTGTTTCTTCCGCCTCATCTTCTGTCTCTTCTCTCTCTGCCTCTCAATCATCCGATACCTCTTGCGGTAGCGGCATCTGTGACGCCGTTGTGACCACGATCTGCTGCAAAGCCGTGGATAAGTGCATCATTCCCAAAATAAGCCTCTCGGAGTGCGATGCCTCACTTCCTCGTATCACGGTAACCGGCGGAGGCGGTGTTGGATCTTCCTGTCCCTCAATCTACGCGCAAACTCTTTGCGCACGCAACAGTGCTTCATCGATCGATCTCTGCGGCCGATGTGAAACGTGCGGAGGAGGGCCGCTCGTCAGTAACAGCACCTGCACTGCAAACGATTGCTCGCTTCTTGGGTCCTGCATTTTCCGAGGGGTGAACGGATTTTACCCTTGCGTGGCCGATCCGCTTCGCTGCAACACCTCCTCCAGCGCGAGATCTCTCTACTGCTGCCGAGACATCAACCAATGCGTGCAGGCGAGCGGGCCGTGGCTCGATAACTGCGATCCACGCTTCTCGGTCTTCCAGGCAGGCAATGGGGTGAACTGGGGTGCAACCTGCCCAAATTCCCTCTGCACAGCGTATTGGCCTTCTTCGTCCACCCAATCGAATGCCTCGTCCGCTTCCTCGGTGACTATCGGAGGTCTGTGCACGGGCTCGGAATGCTTGGGGGGAGGCGATGCCTTCTGTGCCGCCACGCAGCAACTGTGCGCCCCTCTCCCTTCCCTGCCTTGCATCGTGTGTACAGGTAGCGCTTCCTCTGCGCCGCCTTCTTCTTTTTCTTCTCTTGCTTCTGTTGCCTCCACTTCTGCTGTTACCTCTTCTTCCTTCGGCTCAGCTTTTTCTACGAGCAGCATTTTCTCCCTTTCGCTGCTCCCCGTTGACTCTGAAGTACTCGCAAACACTCCTGTGGCTCCTTCATTGATCGTGGAGGAATCCACTGCTCCTCGCGACGTAACGCCTATCGCCACTCGCTCATCTCTTGCGGCTTCTACGTCACTGATCAAAGCAACGCAGATCCATGCCGCTGCATCCATCAGAGAAGAGACAGAAGTACTGCCGGGGAGCTTCGTCGCCCTTCCCTTCATGCCGTTTGGCACCTCCCCAGGAATGACTGTCGGCCCTCTCGATGCATCCCCTTTTGGCATGCACACAGGCCTTGCACCGCTCGCGGCAGACGTTTTCTCGGTACATACATCGGTCCTCAGTGGGCCTTTGAATGTAGCACATGCGCCGGTCGGGAAAACCGGCCCGGAAACGCTCGCAATCATGCTTGCAGGGGCTTCGGCCGGCTACGCGTGGATACGCAGGAGAAGATACTAAAATTCGCGGAGCCCTGCCTACCGGCAGGCAGGCCTTATCTGAGCCAAAAACGCATGAACCCCCTCCGTGGAGGCCTTCTGGAGCCCTCCATGGATGGCTCCGTGGAGGACTTCACAGTGGAGGCCTCCACCATGGTGGCCTCCGTGGAGGCCTCCACTGGAGGGGCTAATCGCTTCTGGAGAGTGCCCATGAGAATGTTTCCTTCACGGAGACGGTCGTTCAATGCATGAATCACTTCCCACTGTTTTTCAATCTGTTGGTTCTTGAGATCCAATTCCTTCTCTAAAATTGAGAGTATATCCGTTCTTTTTTCCTGTGTAGTCAATGGTACTTTTTTGGCTCCGGATAGGGCTGAACCGAAATTACGTAGGAGAACATCCTGTCGGATACGCCATGTGAAGGCCTCCCCCTTCTTCTTGTAAGCGACCTCCCGCCTCTCATTGGGATCGATCCCGCTTCGATCGGGGTGGTTCTTCTTCTCGGTAATGTCATGAATGAGACGCCGGACGGTACTCGGGGAACGTCCGATCAATGTGGAGGCCTGGGCGATGGTGAGGAGGGGGGCAGTCATAGGCCTCCATCGTACCCTCCATGGAGGCCTCCGTGAATAAGGAGATGGACGATATCACTTGAAATTTTTCGTGAGCCGTCTGAAACACATCATGGTATTGCAGTTGCGGTGCATGGGCCCAACTGATACTGTCACTCAGCTGTTTTGCGTGGATCCGTAGCTCAGCTGGCTAGAGCGCTTCCCTGTCACGGAAGAGGTCGCGGGTTCGAGTCCCGTCGGGTCCGCCATTCGTCCTTCGACTGGGCTCAGGATGACATCCTCATGGTCGACAACGTCTCACTTATGGTTTACGGCTTACGGCCTCCAGCCATGTTTTGTGTAGTAATCAAAGAAGCCCGCTCCCGAGTGGGGGGCGGGCTGGTGATCGTGGGCAATAATGGGCGCGGCGGATCAGACTCCGCCACATACGCGCTCAAAGGCGCTGAGTGACAGTCGAAATTCTGCGACTTTTTCCGGAGCGTAGCCGGCACGCGCCTCCGCGTACGAGATGAGGCTTCGGAAGAAGTTGCGACGTCTGTTGAGATAATTGATGAATTCACCGGGTTGCAGATTTTTTTCAGCCAGATCGATTTCATACCTCGCTGCGTCGTCGCAGCAGCATGGCGTAAGGTACTCCTTCATCTCATGCTGGATGATAAAGGGTCGCCAGTGCTCCGGTACGGTCTCGGCGACACCAAAGAGTGCGACCTCATTGAGGTCACTGACCCTGTCGACTTGAAAGTCGAAGTCGACTGCCACCATCTGGAACGCAAACTGGTGGAGGGCAGGCTCCATACTTTGACGCAGAACGAAACACTCGAATTGCCTCCCTTCAAATTCAACGAAAAACGATGGACACTGCGCCTCAAACTCTGCCCTTTTTGCCGAGATTTGTCGTCTGGTGATTGGCATGATCGAACGCTCCTTGGAAATGAAGTTTCTCTTGGTATCGCAAGCGCCATTTGCCCACGATGTGAAAGATCTGCTGTGTGCAGACAGATACATCTAATAATATTTTAGTATGTATGTCAACTCCTCCTCACACCCCCATGGCCCACACGTTGGCGACGACCACGCACACTCCCGCAACCATCGTCCAGAGGACGGCGGCGGTGATCAGTTCGCGTTGAAGGCTGTGGAGACGCTGCATAGGAACAAGGACATTATAACATAATATCCTTATTACTGCAAGTACAGCAGCGGATTCTTCTTTTCGCCATTCACCCGTACTTCAAAGTGCGTATGGATCCCTGTGGCACCGTAGACGCGGCCGGTATTACCCATAAAGGCAATTTCCTGTCCGCGGTTCACGTGGTCACCCTTTTTCACATAGAGTTCTTTATTGTGGGCGTAGAGCGTCACGAGCCCGTTGCCATGATCGATCTCAATCACGTTGCCGTAGCCACCGTCCCACCCTACATCCGCGCGGATCACCGTCCCTGCTTCCGCTGCAAAGACCGGCCCGCCTCCGCGCTCCTGGATGTCCACCGCGTAGTGACCGGGGTGGAAGTACTGCGTGTAGAAGCAGTCGTTACAGGGCATCTGCAAAATTCCCGCCGTGACTTCCGCGGTAACACCCGTGGCTTTGCCCGGGGAAGGAGGCTGCGGGCGGCCATTGGCATTCGGTGGGGGAGTGCCCGGTTTCACTGCGATTTGTACGGGCTTGACTATGATCGGACGTCCGCCCGGAATGATCAATTCTTGTCCTGCGAGGATGAAACCTCCCTCAATCTTATTCTGATGCTCGATGGCATCCGCCGGTACGCCGTAGAGCTCCGCGATACGGTGGAGCGTCTGACCCCGCGAGACGGTATGCAAAATTCCATCGACCGGCAGAATGATCAATTCCTGACCCGGCTTCAGCGCCGCTGAGTCACTCAAGTTATTCGTCCAGCGGACCGTGTCGGATTTCAGGTGATATTTTAGTGCAATTCGTTCCACGCTCTCGCCATCGCCCACCGTGTGGATCAACCCTTCGGCGTAGGCTCTGCGCGATCCTTGCTGTGTCAATGAGCTCGACTTCATGAGGAATCCATCCTCCACGAGGAGAAATTGCGGGTTCGATACCGGCAGTTCATTGCCACTCTGTACGAGCGCTTCCTTGGGGATATACGGCGGCAAGAGCGTCCCGATGACAAACGTCACGACGCACGCGAGGCGAACGCGCAAGGACAGCCAATGACGAAGGGGATGATGGAGCATGCCGGAGATCAGATACGAGCAAGTGCCGCGAGAATGCGCTGCATGTCAGCATAGCGATCGCGGGAGTGGAGGAGTACTACCACGTACCGCTTTTTCTTCACTTCGACAATGGAAAGAAGACATTGTCCAGCGGCGTCCGTTGTGCCCGTTTTTCCCGCGATGACGAAACTGTCCTCGTGCAGCATCGCGTGCGTGTGGATGAGTGGAATCACCTTCCCAGCGAGACTCGTGATCTGTGTATCCGGCGTTCCCATGCGCAGTGCGATTTGCGGCGAGCGCAGGACAAACATCGCAAGCCACGCGAGATCGTGCGGCGTGGAACGCTGCAGAGGCGCATCGAGCCCTATCGGGTTGACGTACGATGTGTGGAGCAACCCGAGCGTCTTCGCTCTGTCATTCATAACGGTTGCAAACGCCGCAACCGTTCCGCTGTGGAAGCGTGCGAGCGCCACGGCGGCGTCATTGCTCGAGGCAATCAGAAGCGCGGAGAGAAGATCCCCGACTGTGAACTTGTCCCCGGGAGGCAGGTGTTCGCTTTGACCGACCGTTTGTTCGATATCTTTGGGAATCGTCACGATTTCCGTGAGATTGTGATGTTCGATGATGATCAGAGCCGTCATGAGTTTTGTGAGGCTCGCCATCGGACGTTCGACCGTGCTACGACGCTCAAAGAGCGTTTGCGCACTTGCTAAATCGACCACGATCACACCCGATGCCGTCAGGCTCTGCTCCAGACGGAGACTGCCCGTGATCGTCAGGGGAGGAGCTATTGTCATTTGCGCTGTGTCCTGCGATCCGCTCGAGAGTCCCCACACCGGAATCATGCCCATCAGGAGTACTGAAAGGAGAGGTTCTATCATTGGGAAAAGTCTACCGAACAAGTGCGAAATGTTCTACTGATACACAATCGCATTCGTCAAGCGAAGGTCAACGTACTGCTTCACCGCCCCCGGAGGTGTGCTCTCCAAAAAAACACGGTAGCGTTGCAGCTGCTGCGTCAGGGGAGAGGTAGTGTCAAACCAAAGCGCATACGACGGCGTCTGCAAATGAAATTCGCGCGCGCGCAGATACACGGTCCGACTGCGGATGCTTAGCTGAAAATCCTTCGACAGTGCCGCCTCCGCATCGTGCAAGTCTTGTAAGAACGCGCGAGGAAGAAGCGGTTTCCAGGGCGTCGGTCGTACGCCCCAGTCCACTATCGTCAGGAGCGGCAACGAGGAACCGCTCGCAATCCTACTCGCAGGATACGTGACATACAGCCCGTCATCCGTCAAAAAATCCGCACCGCTGCCCGCAACCGGTACGGAGTTTTGATCCTTGATCGTCACACGGAGACGATACGCAACGGGCTTGAGCGTGAGACGCAGTTGCAACGCCGACGGGTAGAGTTTCGTCATCCGGACCGATGCAAGATCCGGCACCGCACTGCGACTCTGCGCCGGAATATCTTGTGTGAGGAGCGGCGCGATTTCTTGGGCGCCGAGCAGTACCAAGTGCCTGCCAAAAATCATTCGGAGACTCTGCTGAATCAGTTCGTCATTCAGACGCAGGTCGGTGCGCGCAACGCGCACTTCGCGGATTTCGAGAATCGGCGAAAAAAGTGCGAGTCCGACACTAAGTAGCAGCAAACCGATGACGATGCCGACCGCAAAACGCAGCAGCAGATCGCGGTACGAAAGGATGCGTTGTACGAGACGTTGCATCATGCGATCCATGCGCTGTGAATGGTAGCGGCGATGTCGCTGGTGTCGCCGCGCGACGATCTGACGAGTCGCAGGAGACACCTGCCGGTTGAAACGCTGTGGAATATGCCGAGGCGTGCGAAGCATCGGGTGGTATCATATACTACTTCCCACATGCGTCTTGCTCTCGTTGCAGATTGGCTCACAACCTTCGGAGGAGCGGAACATGTGCTCAGTGCATGCACGCAGATGTTTCCGGAGGCGCCGGTGTTTACGACATTGCGGGCAAAGGGAGAGGGGAGACTCGGCCCGCTCGAACACGCCAACATTCGCATCACTTCTCTGCAGCGCTGGTACAACGTGATCCGACATCATCAAGTGCTGCTGCCGTGGATGCCGCAAGCGATCGAAAGCATTGATCTTACGGGCTATGATATAGTACTCAGTTCTTCGCATGCCGTCGGCAAGGGCGTGATCGTTGCGCCGCAGTGCGTTCATATCTGCTACTGCCATACGCCCGTGCGCTACGCGTGGGAGATGGAACAGGAATATCTCGATGATTTCCGCGTGCCGCGACTGCTTCGTCCCTGGATCAAACGACAGTTAAATCAATTGCGGCGGTGGGACATGAGTAGCGCAAAGCGCGTCGATCGGTATATCGCAAACTCTCTGGCCACGCAGGAGCGCATCAAGAGGATTTACGGAAGGGACAGTATTGTGATTCCTCCACCGGTGCATGAACGTTTTTTTGCAGCGAATAGCGATCAGCGAATAGCGAATAGTGCTGACCGCTCACCGCTCACCGCTCACCGCTATTTCTTGGCTGTGGGAAGGCTCGTTCCCTACAAGCGCTTCGATCTGTTGATTCAACTTGCAAATAAATCCGGCATCCGCCTCAAGATCGCGGGAACCGGGCAAGATGAAGCACGTCTGCGCGCGCTCGCAGGCCCTTCGGTGGAATTTCTCGGATTCGTACCGGAAAGCGAGCTCCCTGCCTTGTATGCGGGCGCACAGGCACTCCTCTTTCCGCAGCACGAAGACGCGGGCATCGTCGCACTGGAGGCAATGGCCTCGGGCACTCCCGTCATCGCCTACAGAGCCGGTGGGGCCCTGGACGCCGTACGAGAGGGCGAGACAGGGATACTGTTTGCCGAGCAATCGCTCACGAGCCTGGAAGATGCCCTCGCACGATTCGACGTACATTCCTTCGATCGCGAGCTTATTCGTGCGCATGCAACGCAGTTCTCGCAAGAAACATTTCGAAAAAAATTGCTGGACGAAGTGCTACACTCATTCCATGAGAAATCCCGACTCTCACAAGGGTGAAAACGGCAAGGTCGCGATCATCGGAGGCTCGCGGCACATTCACGGTGCGCCGATCTTTTCCGCACTCGCGGCGGAAGCTTCGGGTGTCGATCTTGTCTTTCTCTGCATCCCCGTTTCGCACGAGAACGTCGCGAAGAACGCATCGCTCAATTTCCAAGTGCATCAGTTCAAGGGAGAGGAGCTGAGCCGCGAGGACACCGGCTACATTCTCCAGATGCTCGCGATCATGGATAGCTGTGTGATCGGCCCGGGACTTTCGCGGGGTGCGGAGTGCCTGAGCTCACTCGAACAGATCATTCGCGGGGCACCCTGTCCGCTCGTGCTCGATGCGACCGCATTGCAACCAGACTCGCTCGCGCTCCTCCAAGGAAAAATTGCCGTCCTCACGCCGCACTTAGGCGAACTCGAACGGATGGGGATCGCCCATGGAGACATCGGAGAAGCTGCAAAACGGCACGGAGTCACAATTCACGTAAAGGGACCGGTGGATTCAATCGCCTCACCCGATGGTACCGTTCAAGAAATCGCAGGCGGCAACGCGGGCCTGACGGTCGGCGGAACAGGGGACGCGCTTGCAGGGCTCATCGCAGGCCTTATCGCGCAGAAAATGAGTCCGGCAGAAGCTTGCGCACTCGCCACCACCGTCATCAAATCCTGCGGGGATCGACTCTGCGAAGAAAAAGGATTCACCTACACGACGCGCGATGTCATTGAGCAGATTCCGTATGTCCTCCATGAATGCCTCGATACAAAAAACGTGTCATCTTGAGCCCGGTCGAAAGGTCGACACGTTTTTTACTCGGCATGACACTCAAAAATTCCAAGATCGACTGAATGTTCGGCTCTATGCAAAAGCAGATTCGTTTATGGAAAATGATTCCGTCGTTTCGTTGAATCAAGTCCACGGCAATCGGACAATTATTGCGCGCGCACCAAGCAATCGAACGCAGGACGCGGATGGAGTTATCACCGATGTCCCGGGTCTCACTCTCACACTTCGCACCGCCGACTGCCAATCGTTTGTCATCTTCGCTCCGCAGAATTATGTCGTCGGGCTTCTGCATGCGGGGTGGCGCGGACTTATCAATGGTGCCATTCCACAGTTTTTCGTAACGCTCAACAAAGAATTCGGCATCGATGCAGCGAGCACATTCGTCGCGGCGGGTCCATCGCTCTGTCAGAAATGCGCGGAGTTTACGGATCCAACAAAAGAATTACCATTGATCGATCCGAAATTTTTTGATGGACGATGTGTCGATTTGCAGGGAATTGCCGATGCAGAGTTACGGACATGTGGCGTGCTGCAATCCAACATTGAGCGCCACCCCGACTGCACCTGCTGTCAATCGGATCTCTACTGGAGTTATCGAGGAGGGGACCGCGATGCAGTGCGCAGAGGTCAGACGAATGTCACCACGTGCCAGTTGAAGACCCTGCGCCAGTGACAATCAAAAGTAACAGGAGGAGAGTGACCCTCAGTCTCGGAGGCGCGTCAGAGCAGATACGTTTCTTCTCTAACTACGCTTATCGGGAGGCCTAATCTCTCCCCGCTGTGGCGAGGGGATGCGGTCACCCACCTGGTTACCCAGGGACTAAGCGTTTCTGACTCAACGGCCGGCTGGGACAAGTTTTTTTGTGGTATACTTCATGATCCATGAAGCCCCTCTCACAAAGAATTCAGGAGGCAAATGCACTTTTAATCCCCTCCGCCACCCCCCACGAAGGTCGCCGCGGACGCACATACGAGGAGCCTGCCGATGAAACACGTTTTCCGTTCCAGCGCGATCGCGATCGGATCATCCACAGCTATTCATTCCTGCGCCTCCAAGGAAAAACACAAGTGTTCGCCGCGGGTGAGGGTGATCACCTGCGCACGCGCCTCACCCACACGATGGAAGTCGCGCAGATCAGCCGCGACCTCGCTCGCACGCTGGGGCTCAATGAAGACCTGAGCGAATGCATCGCGCTCGCGCACGATCTCGGGCATCCGCCTTTCGGGCATGCGGGGGAGGAAGCAC
Organism: Candidatus Peribacteria bacterium; assembly: GCA_023245865.1. Lineage (GTDB taxonomy): Bacteria > Patescibacteriota > Gracilibacteria > Peribacterales > Peribacteraceae > JAHFJN01. The sequence goes on along the minus strand of JAHFJN010000001.1, from coordinate 942,315 downwards.
TGAACGCATGGATGCACGGTCACGGCGGTCACTTTGAACATAACGAACAGAGCCACCGGATCGTCACCGTGCTCGAGAAGCATTCATCGAAGTACCCGGGGCTGAACTTGAATCTGGAAATTGTCGAAGGGCTGCTCAAGCACTCACCGCTCCACCACACACTCGAGGCACGGCTGGTCAACATCGCAGATAGCATCGCCTACAATTCTCACGACTGCGACGACGGCCTCACGGCTGATCTTTTTTCGCGTGAAGATCTCCTCACCGTCCCTCTCGCACGCCAAGCCTACGAACACACACGCGAGCGCGGTACCTACATTCGCGGCGCGCTGCAGCACATGCTCGTCGAAGATTTACTCAAGCATTCCTCACTCGATTCCAAAGACAACGAACCGATCTCCTTCTCTCCTGCCATGGCGGCATCACTCAAGGAACTGCGAAATTTTCTCTGGGACCACATGTACATGCACCCGACCGTGCGGGAGCAAGCGATGAAGGGCCATCGGATCGTCGCATCTCTCTGCGATCTTCTCCTCAAGCACCCAAACGAAAAAATAGCGCACCTCCAAGCGCGCACGGGCGGCACTGTGATCGAGGCGATCAAAGATTACGTCGCAGGCATGACCGATGCATTCGCCGCGGAGTCCCTCTCGGTGTTATCCTGACATCCATGCAAGCCATCACTTTGCCATCGCCCGTGTCCTTTCGCACGCAACTGCGCCTCATTTTGCACGACGGCCGCGGGCGCCTCGGGCACGCGTTCAATTTTCTCCTCGTTGTGCTTATTCTCGTATCCGTTGCGATTCTCCCACTCGAGCTGCTGCCCACGTATCACGCATTCGATCAAGCCATCAGCATGCTCGAGTCCGTCATCATCGCACTCTTCACCGTGGAATACGGCCTACGGATCTATAGTGCGGAGCACCGAGCCGCATACATCTTCTCCCTATGGGGGATCATTGATGCTCTTTCCATTGTCCCGTTCTATGCGGGCTTATTTGGCACCGAGTACGTCCGGGTCCTGCGCTTGATACGCTTCTTCAAGCTCGGCGAGATCGACGCGGCTGCATCCGTGGAAGACGCGGACACCATGGAGAGGGGAATGGGACTCGTCGAAGGGGAGCAGGTGCAGTACGTCGTTACCAAACATCCGCTGTACCTGTTTCTCGGCTGCATTCCGCCGACCCTCGCCGCAAGTTTCGCGATCGGCATCTTGTTTGCAGGAAACAATCAGCCGGTCGCCATCAGCGTCGCAACAATCCTCCTGCTTTTTGCCTTCGTACTGCTCTGGAAAACATGGTTGGATTTCAGTTACGACGTCATTTACCTCACGAACTATCGTCTGATCTTTGTGGACCAAAATCTGCTCGGCCGCAGCATCAACCAGATGAACTACAGCTCTATCACGAACGTCAAACCGTTCTACCCGAGCATCATCAGTTACATCTTTCGTTACGGTTCGCTCATCATCGACACCGCTGCCGAGCATCCGGGACAAGTGAGTATTTCGATGATCCGGCGCCATGAGGAAGCAGCGCATGTGATCATGCAAAAATGCTTTCAAACGAAGGAAATATAGCTATTTTCCTAGGGAAAAACGGGGAGGAAGAGGAGAGGATTCACCGCCACCCCGTCCTTCATGAATGCGAGGTGCAGATGCGCCCCGGTCGTCAGGTGCCCGGCCCCGTTTGTTCCCGGTGTCCCGCCGCTGAGTGCCACTGCGTCGCCCGCGCTCACGCGCTCACCTTCGCTCACCAAAAATCCACTCACGTGCCCGTAGAGCGTTGTGAGGCCGCCACCGTGTGCAATGACAATGGAACTGAAACCTTTTCCTTGATCACTCACTTTCGCAACGACGCCATCCGCGACCGAGCGGACAATGCTTCCCTGCGGCGTCGGGATATCAATCGCGTGATGGGCAAACCCGAAGCGGTTTTGGTACGCGGTGTCATCGAAGTGTGCTGAAATTCCAAGGAGCGGCGCCACCGGCCATTCGAAGTGCGTTGGAATTACGTCATCCTGAGCCTGCCGAAGGACGAGTGCACCATTCTCCGCATCCCACAGTTCATGGAGCGACTGCAGAATCTCGGCTTCGGCGCTGTGGCGATCTTGCAGGAGTGCAATCAATTGTTTTCGTGTCGTATTGAGTTGATCCGCATCCGAAGTATCGGACTGTTCGAGCGCATTGAGTTCCGTGCGCAAAATCTCCTCACGGTGATCAAGGACCTGCTGCTCTGCGCGCAGATCTTGCAGACGCTGCACTGTCTTTGTGTCATCCTGAGCGGAGTCGAAGGACGGCCCCCCCACCGGCGCGCTCGCTTCCACGCCACTCTGTGACCACGTCATCACGCCGACAGCCAACCCGAGCAGAAGCGCAAGTGTCAGCCACGGCCGAGTAATCTCGATCTCGATTTTGAGCATCTGGATATTATAGCAGAAATCGTGCAATGTTTGTAGTGGCTGTGCCACATGATTGCTCGCCAAACGAGCGACTTTACGTGGCAGGCGCGGCAGGGATCCCTTCGACAAGCTCAGGGTAAACTTCTCACCCCGCCGCGTTGATATGAATATCAATGGCAGGCGCGGCAGGGATCGAACCTGCGACCCCAGGTTTTGGAGACCTGTGCTCTACCAACTGAGCTACGCGCCTATGTATCCGAGTAAGAAAAAGAGCAGAGAGTCGACCGAGCATGCGTTCTTATAATGACGCTGCGCCAAGTCGCAGCTAGGCAACTGAGCTACGCGCCTAGGCCAACCTCAGCTTACTCATATTCGACTGCATGGGCCAGATGTTACAAACTCTAGAGGCTTTTTAATGTACTGATTGCCTCTGTATTCCCCTGATCCATCTTGAGCACACGCTGGAGAAGTTGTTTTGCAGCATCCGTATTTCCCGCGTGAAGCTGATAACGTGCGAGCACGAGGAGAAGAGGAATATCATTCGGACGCAGTTGCTCGGCCTGCCCTAAGAATGTAATCGCTTCTTCCCATTTCTTCTCTTCTTCGAGCAATTGCCCCATCATAAGGAGCGCCTCGAAGGAATTCGGGTTCCATGTGACCGCTTCGGTAAGCTGTAATTTCGCTTCTGTAAATTTCCCGTTCTTTTTATACAGCCCCGCGAGCCGCACGCGCGCGGACACATACGATGTGTCGAGCGCGACTGCGCGCTCGTAGTTGGCTTGAGCGCTCTTGAAATCACCTGCCTGTTCATCGAGTGATCCGAGTGAAAAGATCGGCTCGGGGTTTTTGCCGTCCATCCCCGCTGCGATCGCAAACTGTTCGCGCGCTTCGCTGAGTTGCCCATTGGAAGCGTAGAGCGTGCCGGCAGACAGATGTAGTTGCAGATGATCGCCGTAGGCGAGACCGTCACGAAGGACATTGAATGCTTCCTCGGTCTTTCCTTGCTCTTTCAATACCTGAACCACCGCCGTCCGCGCGGTGATGGAATTGGGATAGAGCGCAAGGGAGTGCGAAAAAAGAGAGTATGGAGAGTCCCAGATGCGGGTTTGGAGGATGGAGAGGATCATACAAAGGATGAGGACGCACGACTTGGTGAGCTTGCCGAACCAGGCGTGCACAACATCACCCTTCGGCAGGCTCAGGGTGACGTACAATAACCCCACCATCGGCAGATACATATACCGATCGACGGCGAAGTAGACGATGCCCGCTTTGTTGAAATTGAGGAAGGTGGGGGCAAGCGCGATGAGGAAGAAGAGCGAGCCGAAGACGAGAGCGTGCGTGCGACGCGCCCCGCGAAGAGTTAAAAGAAGCAAAAGAGTCAAAAGAGTCAGAGGAACGAGGAATTCTGCGGAGGCGATTGAAATCGGACCGGTGTGTTCGTAAAAAATGCTGAGATTCCACGGCAGGAAAAATTTCTCGAGGTAAAAGAGCGTGCTTTTGCCCGCCATCAGGACCGTTTCCAGGAATGTATTTGCCGCAAGCACGCGTTCTTTGCCTGCGCGTGCAATGACCATGAAAATTCCAGAGAGAAATGCATAGGGAACCTTATCAAGAAAAAATTTGCGATCGATCTTGCGTCGTTCTATCAAAATATCGTAGAGAATGAGGAGTGCAGGCAAGGTGATCGTTGATACTTTTGCAAGCAGTGAGAGTGCAAATGCGATGATGCTTCCTCCGTACGAAAACCGCGAGCCGCGACGAGCGTGAATGTACAAAATAAATGAGAGCAGGCAGAAGAACACGGAGAGCAAATCCTTCCGCCCTGCAAGCCACACGACCGCCTCGGTATTGAGGGGGTGTACAGCGAACACCAAACCCCCCATCAGACCCGCACATCGTTTGTGTGTAAAAAGAATGAGTAACCATGCTACGAGGAGCGCATTCGCTGCGTGAAGAAAGAGATTCGTGAGGTGGTACACGAACGGATCGAGTCCACCGATCAGATAGTCGATCTGAAAACTCAGGAGTGTGAGCGGAATGTAAAGCTCGGGATCGAACGTTGTAAAAATTGTTTTGAGGTGATCAAACGTGACCCCCCGCACCGCCAAGTTGTTATAGATCAGGATGTCATCGTCGACCGGCGCGAACCCTTGCCAAAGTGACCTGCCGTATGCGATCGCAATGAGGGCACACACGAGGAGTGCATAGCCGATAACGATTCTCTTTTGCCTTATATCTCTCATCGTACATCTTGCGTGCAATAGCCAAAAGACTACACTGCCCCGCCTATGGAATATCATGAAGGATTTGTTGACGAGTGTAGCAGTCGCACGCTATCGCGTTGGGAGTCTGCCGTCGAACTCAATGGAGCGACCCGCCACTTGAGAGGTACACCTGCAGGTCGGAGCACGGACATGAAAGCTACAAGAGCATTCAGCAATGTACATGATCCACACGTTTTGTATCCGGAAGGAATCTTGTCGGACGGCATACGACCAGATCGTGATACCCTTGTGCTGCACGCAATGGAATGGATACGGACACTGGTTCATAATATGGGACTGGAGAAAGACGTGTCGGAAGAATTAGTCCAGGAAGGCATGGTCTATTATCTGGAAAAACTGAACAGTGCGAAGGATTGTATGGAAGGCCATTACGATGTGGAGGAAGAAGAAAATACACAACAGACTGCTGACAAGAGCACCGTTGCAGAGAATGCCGATACATTCAATATTCTTGCAGAGATACTAAAAGAAGAGGGGCTGTCATCCGATGACATTGCCGACGAATGGAGGATATTGCTCAACGGAGAACATCTTCTTATTGATCCTCTTTCTACAAATACTTCGCGCAGGCCAATGATACTTCAGGCAAGGGACGTCAGCGCACGCATGCGGGGCAAGTTTTTTTACCTGATGAAACGTGAATATCAAAGGAAAACACAAACTCTTTCGTTGGAGGAAGTAAAAGCTACGCTTGCGAAAGAATTGCATGATGAAGAAAATGCGAATGAACACTCTGAACTGACAGCATCTTCTTATGGCATCGCCACCTTCATACCCGAAGAAAAGACAGGCAATGACCCTGCATACAACCTAGAAAGGATAGAGATGAACGGGCAGGTTCTCCCCCTTGCAAAAAAATTATTGACGGAGCGACAGTATGAAGCACTAAGGCTCTGGCTTACTCTTCGCGCAGACCAATCAGTCACTTTGAGTGATTTGGGGGAAGGTATGGGTATTTGCGGTGCCGCTGTCCAAAATCATATCAAGAAAGCAATCGTACGATTGCAGGATGCACCGTTTTCAAAATTTCCCATGAGGCCGCCGTTGTAGATTTATTTTCTCTTCCCCCCGTCCGACCGCATCCGGGCGGGCCTCCACGCCCGCTTCGGCGACGTGCGCTTTTTCTGCAGAAGTGCCGCCGCGTCCTCGAGGGTGATCGAATCGATCGCATATTTTTTCCCGAGGGAGGCGTTCGTTTTGCCGTCCGTGACGTAGGGCCCATAGCGACCGTCCTTCACCTGAATGTCCGATCCGAACTCCGGATCTTTCCCGAGTGTGCGCAGCGCCTGCGCCGCCTGTTTTTTGCGTTCTGCCGCAGTCGTGAGCAGCTCGATCGCTTGTGCAAGGTCCACCGCCGCCGGATCCACATCTTTCGGGAGCGCCGCGGTCGTTTCACCGCACTTCATGTACGGGCCGAAGCGTCCAAGGATCACGGAGAGTTCATTACCATCGTACTTCCCAAGTACACGAGGGAAACTGAGCAGGCTCAGCGCCTGCGGGAGCGTGACATCATCGACGCCCAAGTGTTTCGGAACGCCCGCAGTCTTCGGTCCCTCCCCTTTCTTCTTTTTTTTGCCCTTCTCGATGTCGAGGCGACCGAGTTGTACGTAGTGACCGAATCGCCCGGTGCGCACGAGCACCTCGAGTCCGGTTTTCGGATCTAGCCCAAGGACGCGCTCTTTGAGCACATCGGTCTTTTTGATTTCCTTCGTCTTGCTGTCGACAAGTTTTTTAAACGGATCAAAAAATCCGTGGAGGAATTTCGTGCTCTGGTTGGCCCCTTCCGCAATATCATCGAGCGATTGCTCCATGCCCGCCGTGAAGGCGAGGTCGACAATATCGGGAAAGTGCGCGGCAAGGAGATCTGTGACGGTGAAGGCGATGTCTTCGGGAAGGAGATTCTTCCCATCTTTGCGGATGTAACCGCGCTGCTGGATGGTCGAGATGGTCGGGGCATAGGTGGAGGGGCGACCGATCCCTTCTTCTTCCAGTTTTTTCACTAAGCTCGCTTCGGTGTACCTGGCGGGAGGTTTTGTAAAATGCTGTTCGTCTTTAAGTTCCTTGCACTTCAGTGGATCTCCAACCGTGAGTGGTGGCAAAAATTTCTCGCCATCTTGCTCTTCGCTTGCCGCTTGCCGCTCATCGCTATCATCATCTTTCCCCTCGCTGTACACCCGCAAAAATCCATCGAAGACAACCGTTTGTCCCGTTGCACGGAAGGTGTAATTGTCCACGATTATATCCGCAGCAACTCGTTTAAACTGTGCCGCCGGCATCTGCGTCGCCATCGTGCGATTCCAAATCAATGTGTAGAGCTTGAGCTGCTGATGATCAAGCACGGTCTCGAGCGACTGCGGCGTGCGCTCCATTTCCGTCGGACGGATCGCCTCGTGCGCTTCCTGCGCACCCTTCGCTTTTGTTTTGTACGTTCGCGGTTGGCTCAGCACATATTCACGCCCGAACGCCCGCTCGATCGCGCGCTTGCTGTCTTGCAGCGCCTTCTCACTTAAGTTCACCGAGTCCGTACGCATGTACGTGATGAGACCTTCCTGTCCCTCGCCTTTACCCAGACTCACGCCCTCGTAGAGTTGCTGCGCCACGACCATCGTCTGCTTCACGGAAAATCCGAGTTTGCGCGCGGCCTCCTGCTGGAGCGTACTCGTCGTAAACGGGGGAGCGGGATTGCGCGATACTTCTTTCTCTTCGACCGTCGAAACATTGAATGGCTTACCTTTGATGTCGGCAAGAACTTTTTCCGTTTCCTCTTTGGTCGTCGGCTCTATCTTTTGATTCTGTTTCTCAGACAGGAACGCGGAGAACGTTTCCTTCTTCGCGGTCTCCAGCTCAGCCTCGAGCGACCAATACTCGCGCGCCTTGAATGCTTTGATCTCGCGTTCGCGATCGACGATGATGCGCACTGCAACCGATTGCACACGGCCGGCGGAGAGTCCCGAGTAGACTTTTTTCCAAAGGAACGGCGAGAGCGTATAGCCGACGAGACGATCGAGAATCCGCCGCGCCGCTTGCGCATCGACGAGCTTTTTGTCGAGTGTGCGGGGATGTTTGATCGCCTCTTGGATGGCCGATTCGGTGATTTCATGGAAGACGATCCGCTTGACCGTGTCGGCATCCTTCACCTTGAGCGCTTGGATGAGGTGCCAGCCGATCGCTTCTCCTTCGCGGTCCTCATCAGTCGCGATCCAGAGATCGTCCGCCTTTTTCAGAGCGTCACGCAGTTTTTTCACGACAGATTCCTTTCCTTCGGACACTTCGTACGTCGGTTCAAAATCTTTCTCGATGTCGATGCCAAGGCCGCTCTTGGGAAGATCGCGGATGTGCCCCATGCTCGCCTCGACGATGTAGTCTTTGCCTAAAAAACGCTTGATCGTTTTTGCTTTCGCGGGACTTTCGACGATCACGAGATGCGTTGGCATGCGACGGAGCCTAGGGAGAAAGAAGGTGAATTGTCAAACAATCGGGCGAAACGCCATGTTTTTGATCATTTTTCGTACTCATTCATTTTGGCTTCCAGAGGCCATTGATAAGTTTTTTTGTCTTCAGCTCGAGAATAGCCTCTGTCAAATGGCTTGCGTAAGCCATCTTCGCTACTACACTACGCGTATCATCTCTTTTTACCTTCTTCCTCATTCTTTTATGTCCAAGCAGGACCTCATTACAAACATCGCGAACGCCGCGGGTATCACGAAGCGTGCTGCCGGCAGTGCTCTCGAGGCAATGACCGGTATGATCACGAAGGAGCTCAAGAGGGGCAACCGCGTGACGATCACGGGCTTCGGCACGTTCCGCGTTTCCAAGCGCGCGGCGCGCATGGGTGTCAACCCACGCAACCCGGTGCAGAAAATTTCGATCCCCGCGATGAAGGTTCCGTCCTTCAAAGCAGGAAAGACCCTTAAGGACGCAGTCCGCTAAACGTCTGTATCGTCTTTGAGAAAAAGCCGCCATGAGGGCGGCTTTTTCTTTCCCCCCTCTCCCTGTGGGAGAGGGTTGGGGTGAGGGGCCTCCGTATGTTAGTATGCGATCCTCATGAATACGAAGGATATTCAATCCACTCTCGGCACACTCCTCGATCTGCTCAAACTCGAGCACACGTCGATCACGGTCACTCTCGAAGGCGACATGACGCGCGTCGACATCGTCTCAAATGACGCGAGTCGGATCATCGGCTGGCACGGCGAAACCTTGAACTCGGTCCAACACATCTTGAAGTCGATCATCCGCACGGCGGACAACCTCGAGCGGACCCCGCTCATCATTGTCGACGTCGACGGGTACCGCCGGATGCAGGAGGAGAAGGTGAAAAAGATTGCCGAGCAGAAGGCCGACTTCGTCCGCCGCACGGGTTCTCGTATAGCACTCAGTCCGATGTCACCGTACTTCCGCAGAATCGTCCACCTCTACGTCGCCAACGACCCGCAGCTTCAAGACCTCACGACGGAGAGCGTGGGGGAAGGGGACTACCGCCAGATCGTTCTGCGCCTGAAGGGAGAAAAAAAGGGAACGATCCAAAGCGGCGAGGAACTTTCACCGGTAATTGCGGCGGAGGATGGACTCGAGAATTTGGATGTTTGATTATTCCTTTCCGTTTATGTGAACGCAGCTCCGCCGCACGGGGTCCCACTTTCTTTTCTGTGCACAAAGAAAGTGGCAAAGAAAGTGCACCGCCGCCAATCCTCCTCCGCCCGCCCTGTCATTCCTTGCAGACGTCTCCAGGGCTTCGACGTCTGCTTCGTCATGTTGCTTCGCAATTACAGGGCTTCCCCTTCACCCCCCGTGGCGGCGGTCACCTCCATGATCAAACAACGTGCCGACTGTTCTTGAACCAAGGAGGCATGTTCCTTTTTCGCGTGATATTGCTGAATGAATAGAAACCACGACACAAGGATAGATGGAGGGGAACCCGCCAGTGCCGCGGGGGTGTTGCGGCCGGTGGAGGGGGCGCCACCTGGCGGAGCGCTTTTGGTTCTTTTCTGGCCATGAGAAAAGAACAAATCATTCTCTTATTTTCCTCCACTCCTCCACAATCCTCCTCTCCTCTCTGCTTAATTTCTTCGGAATCTCCACGTTCACGGTGACGTAATGATCGCCGTGGCGGCTGGAGCCAAGTTCGGGCAGACCTTTGCCTTTGATCCTGAGAATTTGCCCGGGCTGGAGTCCTGCGTCGACTTTGAGTGTTGAGGTTCCATGCAATGTCTCGACCGGAACTTCCGCGCCGAGGATCGCATCGAGCGCACTGATCGCAATGCTCGAGTGAATGTCCTCCTTGTGACGTTCAAAGCGCGGATCTTGCCGAATGTGAATTTTGACGCGCACATCCCCGGCTTTTGCCCCACGCCGTCCGGCGTCCCCCTGCCCGCGCACGAGCAGCGACTGTCCGGCATTGATACCGGCGGGAATATTCACCGTGATCGTGCTTCGTTCCTGCACGCGCCCTTCGCCCCTGCATGTCACGCACAACTCTTTTGGAATCTTGCCCGCCCCCCGACAGGTGTTACACCGCATGCGCTGCTGCACGTTCCCGAAGAGTGACCGCACGTTGGCGATGATCGTTCCCGTTCCATCACACTCTTCGCACTTTTTTGTACTCGTTCCAGAGGCCGCACCGCTCCCCGCACACGTGTGACACGCAACCTGGCGACTGAGCGTTATCGGCATCGTGCGACCGCGCAAGACATCCGCAAGCGTGAGTTCGACCTCCGTTTCGTAACTGCGTCCGGCATTCTGATCGGGCTCCGCCCCCGCGCCGCGCCCGAAGAAACTCTGAAACATGTCTCCCAAATCGCTGAATTCGGCGCTCTGAAACCCTTGGAATCCCGAAAAATCAAATCCTCCCTCACCCCCACCCGGCCCCGCACCGTTTCCCGCTTCTCCAAACCGATCGTACATCTTTTTTTTCTCGGCATGACTCAACGTTTCGTACGCTTGGTTGATCTCCTTGAATTTGGTCTCGGCGTCTTTTTTGCCCTTATGTTTGTCGGGATGCAGCTCTTTGCTGAGCCGCCGGTACGCCTTCTTGATATCTTCCGCAGAAGCATCACGGGAAACGCCGAGAATCGCATAGTAATCTTTGGCCATTGCAAGCCATAGAATACAGGAAAAGGGTGCTACCAAAAGAGGCCTCACTGTGGTATAATCATGAGATGCCTTCGTTCTCCATCCACAAACTCGAAAAGAGCCTCCGACGCCTGACCATCGGTGGCCTTGCCGTGTTTCTCGGGCTCGTGATCTACGGAAGCGTAGGCTCCGATTCTCCCGCGGGGCTGCAGGCATATCTCTCACAAAAAAGACAGGACACAGGGTGGAAAGTACTCACCGAGGAGCAGGTCGCAAGCGGTGCCACCATCCCCGGCAATATGAACGTGGTGTTTCATGTGCCCTACGACATCGACGAGATCGATCGCGAAGTGCTCCTCGGTCACAAGGGCGACACGACGCGCTACTGGGGATACTGTTTTCCCGCAAACTATGACGCATCCATTACGGATCGTCGATCGGGATTGCCCGGCTTGCTCTTTCTCTCCGAGAAGGAGCGCAAAGTCCGACTGGAGGCGGAGAAGGCGCGACAAGCACCCTTCTCCCTCGTCAATTTGCCGAGCAAGGAACAGATCGACCGCTTGAGTGAGCGCCACATCGGCATCATCCATCATCAACTCGATGTCTTTGAGGGGGGCATGCTCTGCTACGCAATGAGCGAACAGTCCCTTGCCATCGGCATCGATCCGGACAACGACGGATTAAACAACGCATTGGAAACGGAAATCGGAACAGCGATCGATAATCCCGACACCGACAGTGACGGTATCACGGACGGCGTGGAATTTTTGCACCGCACAAACCCGCTCGTGCGCGACAGCGACAGCGATGGCCTGATCGACGGCATCGAAGACGCGAACTGGAACGGAAAAGTGGACGTCGGCGAAACGGACCCGCGCACGTGGGACAGTGACCGCGACGGACTCTGCGACGGTATGTGCCGGATCCGCCTGAGTAACAACCAGCAGGTTTTTGCCGGCGAAGACAAAAACCTCAACGGAGTGGTGGACCAAGGGGAAAGCGACCCGCGGAAGTGGTCGACACCCGACAACGGCATCAGCGACCAAATTCCGTATATGAAATGCTTACTCGCCGGGAAGGGAAACTGTTAATGCGATATTGCCTTACTTGTCACTATGATGTATAATACTCTGATGTCTTCCAAACACTTCATCCGCCTGGGGCTCGTAGCCGCTCTGCTCATCCCGAGCATCGCGGTGGCGTATACCTCGCCCGAGGAAACCCTGACAGATGACAACAACGCCGCTTTTTTCTTCTCACCCCCTCCGCACGGGGGCGCAGCGGCACTCGACCGCGTTGCCGAGCAGCAAGCAAGCGCTGCCGCACGCCGAGCGGAGGAGCAGGCAAAGCTTTTCGTAAAAAAAACCAGCTCCAGCGCTTCCTCTGCAAGCTCCATGCATGCAGCTGCGGTCGAAGAAGTAAGCTCAGATGATGCCACCCTCACGACCGACGAAACAGATACATCCACAATACCGACGGACGAGGAACTGCGCGATCAAAGGATCCTCGAACGCGTGAAGGCAAGGCAGATCGCCGAAGAGGCAGGCGGATCACAAAGCGATGCTGCACTTCACAGCGGCGCACCGCTGATCCCGAGCGGACCCGCGACCGACGTGAGCATCGCCCTGCTCTTGGCGGTTGCAGGATGGACGATGTATAGAGCACGACAAAGCGAAAAATCAGCGTAACATGCGGGGGTGACGCCACCTCTTTCTCTCACAGGTAAGCGCTGGAGTATGTGTGAGATTTCCGATGATGTATGGGAAACGACAGGTTTCATCGAGCGCCTGAAACGGGAGCGCGGACTCACGGATGACAACACCTGCCAATCGTGGTTGGATCCTGGCGTCTTTCCCGATGCACTCAAAGCGGCTGCGCGCGTACATCGAGCGGTGGGCGCACGCGAAACGATCGCGATCTTCGGGGACTACGACTGTGACGGCGTGACCTCGACCGCACAAATGGTCCGCTTCTTTCGACGACACGGCACCGAGCCATTGGTACGCCTGCCGCACCGCGTGCACGACGGGTACGGACTCAAAAAGAAACATATCGATGAATGTCATGCAGCGGGTGTGACGCTTCTCATCACCGTCGATACCGGGATCAATGCGCACGATGCCATCATGCACGCACGGACGCTCGGCATGGATATCATCGTCCTCGATCACCACCACTTTGCCTCTGTGCCGCCGGCTCTAGCGGTTCTGCATCCCGCACTCGCACGGGAATCCTTTTTTGCAAAAGCCGCGCCCGCCGCCGCAGGCGTCGTGTGGCATTTCCTGCATACACTCGAATCTCGGCCATGGGCCGACAGAGACATCGACGCCGCGCTTGCAATGATCGGGACAGTCGCCGATCTCGTCCCACTGAAAGGATACAATCGTCGGCTCGTGCAGGAAGGATTACACGCCCTTGCCAACCTTCATGAAACGCCGCTCGCGGAGCTGGCGCAGCACATAGGGAGTGGCACACAGCTTCGATCGACGGACATCGCCTTTCGCCTCGCCCCCCGCATCAACGCCGCGGGGCGCATGCGTGATCCGCTCCTTGCGCTCACGGCGCTCCTCGAAGGAGGTGAGCATCTCCGTGAGCTCGAGCACTTAAACACTCTCCGACAAGAAGAAACGCGCACGAGTTTCGACCACGCGCTGGCAGCCATTGAAGCCTCACCCCTGCAACCATTCCTCGCGGTCGCGGACCCTTCCTACAGTCCCGGGATCATCGGACTGATCGCAGGGAAACTCACGGAACGATTCGGCCGGCCGAGCATGGCGGTGCATATTGCAGGTACCACCTGCACCGGCAGCATCCGCAGCCCCGCTGCGTATGATCTCAGGGCGGCACTAGACCGCATCCGGCCGCTTTGCGAAAGTGTGGGAGGGCACCGACACGCCGCAGGATGCACGTTCGCACTCGACAACTACTTCGCGATCACGGATCTGCTCTGCCGTGATGTTGAGGAAAATGTGTCTGGCGACATGCTCCTTCCCGCGCTGCGGATCGATGCGACCATCGACGCCGCAAACATCACGAGCACGCTCGTCGCGCAGTTGCAAGAACTCGAACCCTACGGACAGGGAAACCCCGAACCGCTGTTCCTCGTCAAAAATATCATGCTCGATAGCATCCGCACGGTCGGAAGTGACCATCAGCATGTGCAAGCGATCGTCGGCAACGTAAAAATCATCGGCTTCCATCTCGGCCACCTCGCGATGGATGCCAAAAAACCCATCGATCTCGTCTGCCGGCTCGGGCTCAGTACGTGGAATGGGCGCACGCAGCCGCAATTATTTGTGCAAGACCTGCGATTTTCGCTCACACCGGCGCGAGCCGTCCTTCCATATCAAACACCTGGGTGATCGGCGTACTGAGTGCGGAGGAAATTTTGAACGCAAGCAACACTGACGGATTCGTCTCCCCGCGCTCAATCGACATGATCGTTTGTCGGCTCACTCCCGTACGCAGCGCCAACTCCTCCTGTGTCATGCCATGCTCAAAGCGCAGTCTGCGGATGGAATTTTTGAGCGTGACGGCGGACATAGAAAGTGAGGAAGAGGAAGTGAGAGTACACGGTGTCAACCGAGGGTGCAATTCTACTGAAGGAATTTTTGCACGCAACTCGAATGCGTAACCATCTCATACTCTTTTGTTTTTGCCAGCCTGCTCGTTTGCACAGAGCGCACGAACGATGGATACTATAATTGTTCACATGCCTTCGCCCTTCCCCTTTCACGGAATTTTTTCATCGCTCGGATCCAATCCGCCGAGTGAAGCGCCGTCATTCGAGGGTACGTTGGATGATGACACGACTGCAGAGAAGGCAACGAGTGCGAAAGCAGCGCGCGGTGCAGGACAGGTCGCCGTTGATATTTACGAACACGACAATTACTACATTATCAAAGCTCCCATCGCAGGGGTGCGGCTCAGCGATCTCGATATCGAAATCACGGACAACGTGATCGTGATTCGCGGCACGCGGGCACAGACCGATCAAGTCCCGAACGACCAGTACTATTTGCAGGAATGCTTCTGGGGAGAGTTCTCACGCAAGATCACGCTGCCGTTCCCGATCGATCCGAAGAAAATAAAAGCGACCTTCAATAAAGAATGCATCCTCAAGATTTTAGTTCCGAAGGAGGAGAAGGTGAAGATTGTGAGGATCAATGAAGTTTAAGCCCCCAACCTCTTCTTCACAATATCCCGCGTCGCGATCAGGCTCGGCAGCACATCTTCGCCGCCCATCACGCGCTCCGCCCACCGCTCGCGCTGCGCACGGTTCGTCAGTTTTACAAAGCGTTCCTTCTCCTCACGGTTGAGCCCCCGCGCATCAATCATGATTCTCTGGTAGAGCGCGAGGAGATCGTAAATCGCACTCATATCAATCGTCAGGGCGGACATAGCGGAAAGGGGAATGGATGTATGTTTCGCCCTCCAGTATAGCTATTTTTAATCTTTTGTCAAAACGCACAGCCATCTCTACACTAGGGCTCAATGCATTTAACCCAAGCAATTCTGCCATTAGCCGGCCTTGGAACGCGTTTCCTGCCCTGGACAAAAGTCGTCCCGAAGGAGCTGCTCCCCATCGGCAACCAACCGATCGTCGCGCTGCTTGTCGACGAAGCCCTGAGCGTCGGTATCCGTGATATTTGTTTCGTCATCAGCCATGGAAAAGAAGTGATCCCCGAGTATTTTTTGAGCAATCCCACGCTCGAGGCACTGCTCAAGAAGAAAGGAAAATTAGATGCGCTCAGTGAACTCACACGCTATCACTCAGTGAATTTCCACGTCGTCTACCAGGAGGAACAGCTCGGCGACGGCCACGCGGTGCTCCAAGCGGCGGACTGGGTGAAAAGTGATACCGTTGCGATTCTCTTCGGCGATGATCTGATCGCAGGCACAAAAAACGGCTTGCAGCAGCTCACGAGCGCCTATGACAGCTTGCCTAAAGCTGATCAGGGAGCTGCCGCGATGCTCTGCCTCGAAAACATTGCCCGCGATCTGACCGCCAGTTACGGCATCGTCAACGTGGATGACACGAAGTCCGTCGGTCGCCTGAAGCGCGTCACCGGACTCGTCGAAAAACCTGCACCAAGTGCCGCCCCGAGCACGCTCGGGATCGTCGGAAAATATCTGATCCCCCGCTCCACCTTTGCGGTGCTCCCTACGCTCCAGCATAATGGTAACCCCGCCTGCCCGGCGGGCAGGGAAATAAGAATCATCGATGCCTTGATCGCACAGGTGCGTGATATCCCGATCTACGGCTACCAAGTGGAAGGTATACGGCTCGATACGGGCAGGCCGGAAGGCTATAAGGAGGCCGTGCGGGTGCTGGGGTAGTGGACAGGATGTTAAGAAAGATATACAATGTATTCATGACTTTTCGGAGACCAGATGAGGCAACAATTGAGCAATTGAAAGACGAGTTGAATGATGCGTACGAAAATGGAAGGGCAACGGGTGCATGGATCAATCATGAACAACTTCGCCTTACCCATCAGACCCTCGATGAAATGTGTGGTTTGCTTCAACGATATCGTGCTCCTGAGCACGTCCCATTGGAAAGAGACATCACAGAGCTTATTCGCGGAATGATCGAAGGGGTGACCATACCACAAGAGATCGAAGCTGAATATTGACGTACAGACGCAAGTGGAGAAAGATGACCCCCTATGAAAAAATCCTCGCACACATCAGTGACGGGCTTGGCTTGGGGAGACGAGGCAAAAGGAAACAAAGTTGATGAGTTGGCAGAACAACATGACGGTGGTGTGCGAAATAATGGAGGAAATAATGCCGGACATACCGTGGTTGTGGACGGCGAGGAAGTGAGTACAAGTCAGATCCCTTCGATTGTTTTTGAAATCAAAAAGAATCCGCAAAAGTGGATGTACATCGGACCTGGCTCCGTGCTGGATATGCCCGCCCTTGTTGACGAGGGGGAAAAAATTTCCAGGGCAATCGGCATGCCGAATGTGTTTGGACGTCTGCGCATTGCCGCCAATACATCAGTCACTCAGCCGCATCATATTATGCAGGATTTGGCTTCAGGTGCCATGGTCGGTACAACGGGAAGAGGAATCGGATGGGTGTACAGAGCGCAGTGTGAGCGTGTCGATGGAGATCGACGTACTGATATATTGTTCGGCGATATCGCCGACAATCCGGATCACTATTTTGATTTGATGGAACGTAATTTACTGGTTGAATTGGAACGTTTACACGGAGGTTTTTATCAACTTGATAAAAAACAGATTGATGAAATCGCTGCGAAATTTAATGTGAGTGAACGTATTGATCGGCAAAAAGCTGCCTTTTCGAGAATACAACATTGCATGGAATTTGATCCCTTGTTTATCGTGAAACAAATGCGCAGTGGCCAACGCGTATTGTTTGAGGGTGCACAGTCGATATATTTGGGCAAAAAAACGGGAATCACACCAAACATCACTGCAAGCGATACGACACCCGGCGCTCTGTTCAGCAGTCTTTTTATTCCTATGGACGAATTTAAGATTCGTAATATCGGTGTGACGAAATGCTTTCCTACACGAGTTGGTTTTGGTCCGATGCCTACTCGATTTGGCGGCAAGCAGGCAGAAGATTATGCCATGGAGGATGGCGGCAAACGCCATGTCCGAGATGTGGAACATGCAGAATTCGGCCACAGAATCAATGAGATGCTCCGATCAGACAATGATTTCGAGATTGGGCGCGCTCTCCGACATGAAACACGCAACTACGGTGTGCAATCACAACGACCGCGTTGTGCGGGGTGGATAGATGCTGTTGCGACAGGAAATGCGGTGGAAATTGCTCAGATAGATGAAATCTTTCTATCACAGGTGGATTTCCTTCGTCTGTATTCCAAAATAAAATCCGGTATGCGCTTGGGTGTTCGCTATACAATCAATGGAAAACCGATCGACAATTTCCCGATGACCGATGCAAGGATGCGATCAGTTGTTGTTGAGAATGAATACTTTGAGCCATTTGATAAGGATCTCAGTACAATGCATTCCCAAGATGAAATACCTCTCAATTGCATGCGGCACCTCAAGCGCTGTCAGGAATTATTCGGCTGTCCGATTACGGGAATCGGAGTCGGGCCCGGGCGTACACAAAAGATCAAACTCAATATTTGATCAACTACTTTTGTACACCTGCCGCCGAAAACCTATCCTCGTTTTTTCCTTGTCCGCATTTACTTCCGTATACTAGAATACGGAAGTAAATGACTCACGGGAACCCGCTTACTTCTCGCGCCTCAAGAGCTCTATTTCGTCACGCAAATCAGCAGCCTTCTCGAACTGCAAGTTCTGCGAAGCGATCTCCATCTGCTGCTCGAGCTCTTCCATCAAGCGCTTCCGCTCGTCTTTGGGAATCTTCTGGTGATCGTGCTTCGGGCGGCGGAGTTCCAATTTACGCCCCTCTTCGCTGATATCGTGGATCGCTTTTTCAATCGAGGTCGGCGTGATGCCGTGCTTCGTGTTGTACGCTTGCTGAATCGCGCGGCGGCGATCGGTTTCACCGATCGCGCCTTTCATTGCGTCCGTCATTTTGTCCGCATAGAGCGTCACATGGCCATGGACGTTGCGGGCGGCGCGGCCGATGGTTTGAATAAGCGCATCGCGCGAGCGGAGGAACCCCTGCTTGTCCGCGTCGAGAATCGCGATGAAGCTGACCTCGGGTAAGTCGAGTCCTTCGCGAAGCAAGTTGATGCCGACGAGAATATCGATGTCACCGATCCGCAGTTGCCGCAATATTTCGATTCGCTCCAATGTCTCGACGTCACTATGAATGTACTGCACATTGTAGCCTGCGTCTTTCAGATACTTGGTCAGATCCTCGGCCGAGCGTTTCGTGAGGGTCGTAATGAGAGCGCGATCCCCCCGTTTGATGGTCTCTTGGAGTTCCTTCGTGATGTCATCGATTTGATGCTTAGTCGGCTTCACGGTAATGGGCGGGTCGATCAGCCCTGTCGGACGAATGATCTGCTCAACGAGGCATTCCTTCGGGGTATTAGCGTACTCGTACTTGCTGGGAGTGGCCGAGACGTAGATCCTCTGACCGACGCGCTCCTCAAATTCCGAGAATTTTAGCGGGCGATTATCGTGGCTGCTGGGGAGACGAAAGCCGTACTCGACGAGTGTTGCTTTGCGGCTGTAGTTGCCCTCGTACATGCCGCCGATTTGGGGGATGCTCATGTGCGATTCGTCGGCGATCAAGAGAAAATCATCGGGAAAATAATCGAGGAGCGTACTGGGTGGCTTCCCGGGAGCGGAGCCCTCGAGGTAGCGGACGTAGTTTTCGATACCCGTGCAATAGCCTGTTTCCTTGAGCATCTCAACATCATATTCGGTGCGCATCCGAATACGCTCCGCGCGCGCGAGCTCGTTTCGCTTGAGGAAGTACTGCTCGTGTTCCTTCATTTCATTGAGAATGCCTTCTGTCGCTCGATCAATTTTTTCCTTTGTGGTGACGTTATGGGCCGCAGGGAAGATGGTTATCTCCTGCAGTTCCTGGAGCACCTCGCCCGTGAAGCTGTCGACTTCCTGGATCACTTCGATTTCATCAAACGGCATCTCGATTCTTATCACTGTGTCGGCATTCGGCGGGAAGATTTCGACGGTGTCTCCAAGAACGTGAAACATCCGCTGCTTGAATTCCAGATTGCTGCGACGGTATTGGATGTCCGTGAGGCGGCGCAGCAGTCGATCGCGCTGCATCGGGTCGCCGCGCTTTAAGGTGATCGCAAGTGCTTCGTAATCGGTCACGTTGCCAAGTCCGTAGATGCAACTCACGGACGCGACGATCAAGACATCGCGCCGCGTGAGCAGGTTGAAGGTTGCGGCGTGGCGGTACTTCTCGATCTCTTCGTTGATGCTTGCGTCCTTCTCTATGTACGTATCGGTGTGGGGAATGTATGCCTCGGGTTGGTAGTAGTCGTAGTAGGAAACGAAGTAACTGACAGCGTTATCGGGGAAAAATCCCTGAAATTCGCTGCAGAGCTGCGCGGCGAGCGTCTTATTGTGCGCGAGCACGAGCGTCGGACGTTGAATCGCTTGGACGATGTTGGCCATCGTGAAGGTTTTGCCCGTGCCAGTGGCGCCAAGGAGCGTCTGATGTTTTTGACCGGCCTCTATCCCCGCAACCAGTTTTTCGATTGCCACAGGCTGGTCGCCGGTGGGCACAAAGGGGGCAACGAGCCGAAAGTGTTTATTCTTGAGCATAGGGATGTCGAGGTATTGTACAGACATTAAGTGCTTGCTCCAATGACCCCCACCCTAAAACGTACCTATACTTGACACTTCACAAAAAATGCGGAGAATATTCACATGCCCGCACTGAAACAGGCCGACTACGATCTTGAAGATCTTGAGGAAGAGACAAATGAAAGCCTGCGCTCCGTCCATATCCAACGGACAATGTCAGGTATCACTCTCCGCGTCATGCCTGAAAGCAAAGATGGTCAGATCTGTATTTGGGATGTCTGCAATCTCAGTGCGCTACGCGAAACCTTGTACTGCACATCTGAGAAGAAGGTAACCATCGACATGAGTGGCGTGTACCAGTTACCTTCCGGCACCTTCGGCATGCTCTATAATCAAGCAGAACTCGGAAGAAAAATCTATCTCGATAACCCGGAGGAGGAAATTCGCACCATGGTTTGGTTTCGCATGTTCATGCGGGCGGAAGAAGGCATGTTCCGGATGTATGCCGCCGACAGTCCACACACCTCAGCCAGAGCCGCCGACATCGCGGCAATCATTGCCGAGAACCAAAAAAGAATGCGACGCAGATTGCCAAGGAATGGGCAATCAAGATCCGCTATACTCCCAACCGATGATTGATCTGACAGATCTGCGTGCACGTCCTGAAGCCTACCAAGATGCCGCGAAGAAGAAGCGGATCGCGGTGGATGTGGGGTCGTTTTTGAAACTCGATGAAACGCGGCGCGGGTTGATCCTCGCGATCGACGAAATGCGTGCGAAGAAGAACGCAGTGAGTAAAGCGGTACCCACAATGAAGGGAACAGAGAAAGAGAAAACGATCGCGCAGATGAAGAAATTGGGCGACGAACTGAAAGCGAAAGAGGAAGAGTTGCAGACAATCGAAGTGAAGTTTCAGCACACGCTGCTGCTTCTGCCGGGAATCCCGCTCGATCGCGTTCCTGTGGGAAAAGATGACAGCGAGAACGTGGAGATTCGCACGCACGGAAAAATTCCAAAATTCGCATTCGAGATCCAGTCACACATGACGATTGGCACGAACCTCGACATCATTGATGTCCCGCGCGGGGTGAAGATCGCAGGCAGCCGCAGTTATTTTTTGAAGGGCGATGGCGCGCGGCTTGAGCTCGCGGTGCTCCTGTTCACACTCGATCATCTCGCAAAAAAAGGCTTCACGCCGTTCATTCCACCGGTGCTTGCGAACTACGATGCCCTGATGGGCACGAGCTACTTCCCGGGCGGCGAGGAACAGGCGTACGCGATAGGCGTACAAAAAGAAAAAGACGGCGCACTCGAAAGTGACGGACTGTTTTTGATCGGCACCTCGGAGGTGTCGGTTGCGAGCTATCACAGCGGCGAAACATTGGCTCTTGAGGAACTCCCCAAGCGCTACTGCGGCATCAGCAATTGTTTTCGACGTGAGGCGGGCACGTACGGCAAAGACACGCAGGGGCTATACCGCATTCATCAATTTCAAAAAGTAGAGCAGGTCGTACTCTGCGAAAATGATCCGAAAGTCAGTGCCGCGATGCACGCGGAAATTTTACAGAACGCGGAAGAAGTCTTGCAAGCACTGGAACTCCCGTACCGCGTCGTCGATGTCTGCACGGGGGACATGGGCAGAGGGCAAGTGTACAAAAACGACATCGAGACCTGGATGCCCAGCCGCAATAGCTACGGCGAAACGCACAGCTGCTCGACGTTCTACGATTTTCAATCGCGGCGGTTGAATATGAAATATGTCGCCCGGGATGGATCAAAAAAATTCGTCCACACGCTCAATAACACGTGTATCGCAAGCCCTCGCATCCTCATTCCGATCCTCGAGATCTATCAGAATAAAGATGGCAGTGTGACGATTCCGGAAGTTTTACGGCCGTATATGGGAGGGAAGAAAATCATTGAGAAATGAGAGGCGATTCTCCATTTTCAATTCTCCATTCTCAATTATAATCATCTATATGGTCATCCTCCTCGAAGGAACATCCGACCTCGGCCGCACCGCGATTGCGGAGAAGGTGAGCGAGCGCCATCCGCAGTGGAAGCACTTGGCACTCGGTGTGATCGAGAACATGCGCCCACCCGAGGGTGAAGAAGACGATGAGCGCCCCTTTCATCTGCAAGTCGTGAAGCGATGCGTGGAGGAATTGGAAAAAGTGGGATTGCACTTGATTTTGTCGCTTCCCGACGCGCACGAACATCTGACCCTACTTCAAAAGGGTCTGCGCCCGAATTGCGTCGTGATCCATCTGGGTGATGCACCGCGAGACGATGATACGTACGATTACGTCTTTGATACCAAGAGCAAATCCATGAAGGAGATTACAAAATTTCTCGATGACTTGGTGACGGATCTTTCCAAGCACGCATGAGCGGCAGCTTCTTGATCGCCGATGACTCCGAGGCAAAGATGATGCTCCTGACGTTGATGCTGAGGAAAGCGAAGTGGGAAGGAACCATGTACAAAGCCTACAGTACGGATGAAGCAAAAAAGATGATCGATGATCATCCGGACATTGCATTTGCATTCATCGACTACTACATGCACCGGGAATTCGGCCCCGCGGTTATCCGATATCTGAAAAGCAAAAATCCCGCCGCGCGCATTGCCCTCGTGAGCTCGAGTGATAAACAGAGTAATTGCGAGGAGGCAAAAGCAGCCGGCGCCGAAACCTGCATTTGTACCACGTATCAGATGGATGAAGTGGAGAGGAGATTGATGGATATTCTTGTAGAATGGAGGCGATGAACCTCCTCTTTACCCGCTTCCCCCTTGAAAGCATTCCCGGTGGCGGGGCGGAGACGCAAACGATCAGCTTGATGCGTGGTCTTCGTGATCACGGACACACGGTGAAGTTCGCAGGCAGTTGTCCTGCGCTGCTTCAAGCAGCGCTTCATTCTCAATTTTCAATTCTCAATTTTCAATTAGGTCCTCCTCCGGTCACAAAATGGCTCGCCCTCAGCTTCCTCTGGCGCGCCCCCTTCATGCGTAAAAAACTTTCAACATTACTCGCAGCTTTTGACTCGAAGCTCGAAGCCATTGTCATGCTGAGTCTGACCGAAAAACTCCTCCTCACCGACCTCGCGGTCAGGCGGGGCATCAAAGTTTTTTGGATCGAGCATGATCGTATCGGCCCATGGTTAACATATAGCCCATGGCTCTGGCTGCTGCGCAGACAATCGGAACTTGCAACCACGATCACCGTGTCGGAATTGAGCAGGAAAAAATATCTGGAGCTTGGATGGAGCAGAGAGGGAACAGTGGCCATACCAAACGGTGTAGCGATGAGCGATAAGCGCATAGCGAATAGCACGCACGCTTCTCATGACTTACCGCTACCCGCTACTCACTCGCAGCTTCATATCGGTTGTGTCTCCCGCCTCTCCAAAGAAAAAGGTGTCGATCTTTTGATCGAAGCGGTGAAGGATATGCCCGATGTGAAGTTGACGATCGTTGGAAAAGGAAAACTGTGTCACCATGACACCAACATCATCCCCTTCGTCGAAGACATTACCTCCTTCTATCACGGTATCGACCTCCTCGTATTACCCTCCCGGGATCACGATCCCTTCGGACTTGTTGCCGCAGAAGCAATGATGTGTGGGATACCGGTAATCGTGACGAACCAGTGCGGAATCGCCGGGTATTTGAAGGATGGGGTGGATGCAGTGGTGGTGAAGGCAGGATCGAGCGAAGCATTGAGGATCGCAATTGAAAGATGCAAGATGCAAGAGACAAGAGACAAACTAAGTATTGAAGGAGCAAAAACGGCAAAACAGTTATTTACTGTGGACCGCATGATCCAAACTTACGAGAAATTGTTTTTGCAATCGTAGATCACCTCTAGAATGTCGACATGTGTTTGTCTTGCCTGCTTACTTCACTCGCATTGTTAAGCCAAACGCAAACGGTGAATTTCGACCCACCGATCGATGCATTGAGCGTGCAGATCGAGGAAGGACAGACAATGGAGGTGCGAGGGCAGAGTAAAGATGAGACATGGGGTGCGTGGCAAGAGTTGCATTTGGAAAACGAGCAAGATCCCACGCTCCATGAATCGAATTTGGTGATATTCCCCAAATCCGTGGTGCAGATTGAGCTGCGAGCTGCGAGTCATGGGCTACGAGAAACGAATAACGAGAAACGAATAATCGTTCTGCACCCCGTGCGGGTTTCCCATACTCCACTCCAATTCATATCTGCCTCGAACGACGACTTCACCGTGCCTCGCATCATTACGCGAAGTGAGTGGGGGGCGAATGATGAGTTGCTCTATGTCGATACCGAGCATCCTGAAGGAAAAACCGAGGATAAGGACACGAATGGCACTCCCAGCACGCCCGAGAAATCGCAGCGCGAGATCGATTGCGAACAAGCGCAGAACAAGTATCCCGATGAATTTAAAAGCACCGGAAAGAAGGTGACCAAAGGAGAAGGCGGACGAGTGCTCCGTTGGGCACACACGTACAGCAAAAAGATCTCCCTGCTCGTCGTGCATCATACGGCCATTGCCGTAAGCGGCGACACGCGCAGCAGTACCGAGAAGGTCCGCGCGCTGTATCAATATCACAGTGTGAACCGCGGATGGGGCGACGTCGGCTATCACTACCTCATTGGAGACGACGGAAAAATCTTCGAGGGAAAATCGGGCGGAAAATTTGTCATCGGTGGCCATGCGTACTGCCACAATACCGCTACCCTCGGCATTGCGATGCTCGGGAATTTTGACACGGAGCAGCCGACCCAAAGCCAAATGCGCAGTCTCCAGTGGCTGCTCAAATACCTCTCGGAAGAATACGACATCAACCCCAATAATGACGTTGCGTATCACGGAATTTCACGACCTGCGATCCTCGGGCATGGGGACTTACTCAGCACCGATTGCCCGGGGTATTACGTACGGTCTACCTTGAGCCAAGTGCGCGATCACGTGCGTTCTGGCTTGATCACTGCAGCGATCGATTTCCCCCCTCCCCCTGCCCCGCGAAACCTTGGCGAAATTGGGTCCCCCTCCATTGGTCCACCCGAAGCGCAAAGTGAAGATGAGACCAGTGTCGATGCCCGGCGCCTCGGGCGCATCGATCGCAAGATGCGCACCGCCGTACGCCTCTCCGCAAGCACCGGGGGACGGGCGGCACAGTTGGAGAAGATGCGGCAAGGAATAAAAAATGTCACTTCGAGCTCTGTCGAAAAGCGCCGGCCTGTGTCTGTGCTTCGTCCTTCGACTGTGCTCAGGATGACACCAGCTCGAAATGACACAATGGTGCACCTCCTCCTTACCCGCGAAAATCGCATCATCACGCTCCCGCTCGAAGAATATTTGCTCGGCCTTGGCGAGGAGCCCGATACCGAGCCCTATGAAAAGCAACGAGCGTTCGCGATTGCTGCGCGGACATACGCGCTCTATTATCTCGATCCCACGCATCGCAAATTCCCGGGACTACCCTACGACGCAACCGATGACCCAGCGACATTTCAGAAATACAGCGGGCCAGACTTCACGAAAAAAAATCCGCAGTGGGTCAAAGCTGTGAAGGATACTGCGAATCAAGTACTCACGAAAAATGGGGAAGTGATTCGCCCTCCCTACTTCAGCTCTGATACCGGCACCACGCGAACGCCCATAGAGGCCGGGTGGAATAATTTTCCGTTTGCAGAAATTTTCACATCAAAAAATGATCCGTGGTGTGCGGGGCTTCCTCTTGCCGGCCACGGCGTCGGGATGTCTGGGTGCGGAGCTAAGGGTCAAGCAAACGAAGGTAAAACCGGGGAGCAGATACTGCAATATTACTATCCGGGGACAATTATCGACACACGAGCAAAGTAGCCTGTGCGACCGCAGTCTCTGCCTGCAATTTCTCATTGAGGAGTTTTCCTGACGTACTCACGGTCGCGACGATCGCGAGTGCGAGGAGGAAGGTAAGGCCGACATTGCGCGTTTCTCTACTCATCACCCCTACAAACGTATACTTACGTCATTTGTTACATGACGTGTCAACAAATCGACGACCTTTTTCCGACGAAGTATTGCCGTATAGTGGGATCCCATGAATCTTGCCGCCCCCCATCCCTTCAGCTTCATCCTCTTTGGCGCCTCGGGAAACCTGGCCAAGCTGAAGCTGTATCCTGCCCTCTACGTGCTTGCGCTTAAAAATAGGCTCCCTGCGTCATACTCGATCATCGGCTACGCGCGGACAGAAATGACCGACGAAAGTTTCCGGCGATTCATCGAAGAATCAATCCGCTCGGACATGATCGAAGTGAATGAGAAAATTCTGAAGGATTTCTTGAGTCATGTGCAATATCAGCAAGGACAATATGATGATGTGGAAGATTTTAAAAAATTACGAAAGAAATTAGATGACACAAGCGTCCGCCTCGCGTACCTTTCGATCCCCCCGCAAAGTTATACAACTGTGATCGAGAATTTGAACCGCGCGAAGGTACATGAAGGAGGCGGAGCGTTTCGCTGCATCGTCGAAAAACCTGTCGGGCATGATCTGAAAAGTTTTGAGGAAATTCACAGCACCTTGCTGAAATCTTTTAAAGAAGAGGAAATCTATCTGCTCGATCACTACCTCGGCAAAGAAGCGTTTCGCAATATTTATTACCTTCGCTTCGCGAACCCCATCCTCGAGCGGCTGTTCAAAAACACATTGATCCACCATGTCGAAATCAGTGCCTCGGAATCGCTCGGACTCGAGGGTCGCGCCGGCTACTTCGAGAATACCGGAACACTGCGCGACATGTTTCAGAGCCACTTGCTCCTGATGACCGCACTTCTCACGATGCGCCTGCGCGAGAACGAAGAGGGACTGCGTGAGAGTCGGCTGAATGCGCTCGAGCAAATCTATCTGCCTCCCGCACCGAACTTGAATGACATCGTACTGCAAGGCCAATACACAAGCGGAAAAATCGGGCGCGAACATGTGGTCGGGTACAGTGAGGAGCAGGATATCGAGGATCATTCACGCACGAACACTTTCATAGCGCTTCAATTACTCACGCGTATTTCACGCTGGGAGGGCGTTCCGTTTTATCTGAAGTCAGGCAAACGTCTCGACAAAAAAGAAACGCGAATCTCGTTTCAGTTCCAAGAACCGCATAGCATCGGGAAGGGCAGCACCCCGAACCGTCTCGACATCATCCTCCAAGGTGAAGCGGGGATGAAGGTCTATCTACAGACGAAAGTGGGAGGCACGGAACCGGAATTCCGCCCGCTCATCATGGAAGATCCGCTCGTGTGTCACGGCGACTGCCTCCCCGAGCACGCGCTGCTGCTCCTCGAAGCGATTCATGGCAAGCAAGAATGGTTCGTCAGCTTTCCGGAAGTGCGCGCCGCCTGGCGCCTCATCGATCCCTTACAATCACACCTCGAAAAACCCGACACGCCGCTCTATCCGTACGGCGCAGGCTCCACGGGACCGAAGGAGATGGAGGGATGGATTAAGAAGGAGGGGGCGGGGTGGTTTTAAATGGGAATAACAGAGTAACGGAATAACAGAACCACGATACTCTGGTATTCTGATATTCTGCATTCATGCATCACCTCACACTCACTTCTTCCGATTCCACCTTCGTCTCCACGGCTGTAAGCAAAATTGCAGAGGTGATCACGGCGGCAATTAAGGACCATGGAAACGCGATTGTGGGTTTAAGCGGGGGCTCGACGCCGCGGCCTGTGTACGAGGCACTGGCAAAAAGTGAGTTGATTGACTGGAGTAAGGTGACGTTTTTTTTGGTGGATGAGAGGTATTGTCCAGCAATGAGTGAGGAGAGTAATCAGAAAATGGTGAAGGATTCATGGATTCGGCAAGCTCACCATGACGTAACTTTTATTTTCCCGGATACCTCGTTACCGATAGATCAATGTATTGCGAAGTATGCGAAAGATTTGAAGGAATTTTGGGCGCAGCATCTGCCCGATCTCATGATTCTAGGAATGGGTGATGACGGACACATTGCGTCGCTGTTTCCGCCATTAACCGACATAGCGCTTAGCGATGAGCGGTTAGTGATTGGCACCACGACTGACCGCTTTGCCGTTCACGATCGGATTTCGATTTCCTTGAATGCGATCTGTGCGGCGGAGCATCCGATTATTCTTTTGAAAGGCACAGAGAAGAAAAAAGTTTGGGAGGAAATGATGCAAAGTAAAGAAAATGAAAGACGATGGCCGATGAAAAGAGTGATGGAGGTGGGGAATGTAGAAGTGATTGCACAGTGGTAATTATCCCCACTGTACCTCCCTATAATGTTCAATCACCCTCCCTGCTGCGACGCAGAGGACGTCGAGACGGTAGCCACCGTCATATTTGGAGCGAACGATCCACCGCCTCGCAGCTCGTGACATGCGGTGACGTTTTTCAGGTGTGATATTGAGCTCGGGACGATAATCAGCGTCTTCCCGCAATCGTGTTTTTACCTCAGCAAAGACCATCACTCGCTCCGTACGATCGAAAGCGATAATGTCGATTTCGTCGTGTTTGCCGACGCGCACATTGCGATCGAGGATTTTGTAATTCTGCGTGCGCAGGTACTGGGTAGCAATGGATTCACCTTCTTCGCCAACTGCAAAGTGATCCGATCGTACGTGATGGTGCCTGCCCGTCCGTAGCCCAGAGGCGAAGGCGGGAGCTTGCCGAATCCATGACATCACCCACTCCATACTCATTCAGCATCCAGCCCGATGCTCTGGCGGTACTGGAGCGCCTCGGCGACGTGGGGGGTATCGATCGCAGCGGATCCGGCCAAATCGGCAATGGTCCGCGCTACTTTGATGGTCCGGTGATAACTGCGCGCGGAGAGTTTGAGACGCTCGGCGGCTTGCTTGAGCAGCTGCTCGCTCGCAGGTGAGAGAAGGCAAAATTCATGAAGATCGCGGATCCCCATTTCTTTGTTGGTGCAGATTGCGCGTCCTTTGAAACGCTCTTGCTGGAGCCCGCGCGCCCGAATGACACGCTCCAGAATGACTGCAGACGTTTCACCCTGGTTGCGGGCCTGTTGCTGGAGATCATCGATCGGTACATTTTGGACATCGATCGTCAGATCCATGCGATCCAGAAACGGGCCGCTGATGCGACGCTGCATCCTGCGCACGCTGCCGATACTGAACTGCGGCGGATTCATGGCGGCAACGAGGAGCACGTCGGCCGGGAACGTGACACTGCCCTGCGCGCGGGTGATTGTGATGTGACGTTCCTCGAGCGGCTGACGCAGTACCTCGAGCACACTCGGGGGGAACTCTGCGAGTTCATCGAGGAAAAGGACGCCACGATGGGCAAGGCTGATTTCTCCCGGGCCGGGGATCGTCCCTCCGCCAACGATCGAGACGCCACTCGCCGTGTGATGCACCGCGCGAAACGGACGTTGTTCGATAAGCGGGGTGGTATCGGGCAGGAGGTTTGCAACGGAATACACCTGCGTGACTTCGAGTGATTCCTCGCGCGAGAGCGGTGGCAGAATCCCGCGCAGAGCTTGAGCAAGCAGGGTCTTGCCCGAACCCGGGGCCCCGCTCAAGAGCACATTATGGCCGCCTGCGGCAGCGATTTCGAGTGCACGCTTCGCGTGCTCTTGGCCGCGTATGTCGGCAAAATCGATCGCGGCAACCGAAGCGGGAGAAGATGCGGGCGGCACAATAGCATCCACCTCGCGAAGACCAAGAAGAATATCGACGAGTTCCTTGAAGTTCGCAGGTGCGATCACGCGAATACCCGGCACGAGCGCCGCCTCGGGGCCATTGGCAGCCGGCACCACTAAAGTTTCGATCCCTTGTGCGCGGCAGGCGATCGCAGCGGGAAGTACACCCGACACATGGCGCAGACTGCCATCGAGCGCGAGTTCACCAAGGAGCGCGATGCTTTTGAGAGCATTCGCCGGGAACTCCACGAGGTCGTTTACAAGCAGCAGCCCGAGTGCGATCGGCAGATCATAGCGCGGACCGATCTTTTTGATATCTGCGGGGGCCAAGTTCACGGTGATACTGCGGCCGGTACTGATACGGTATCCGCTCGCGCGTAGGGCCAACCTGACACGTTGTTTACTTTCCTGCACGGCGGTATCACCGAGGCCTACAATAATGATGCCGCCCTCCCCGGGCGTGGCGCCGATTTCCACGGTAATCTTTTCACTGCGCAGTCCCAGTGTCGCAAACGATGTCAGCTGTGTGAGCATAGGATGAAGGAGGGAGTGTTTACACTGAGCTTGTCGAAGTGTACTTTCGTACACCTAATTTGTCGAGTATTTAAGGTAGACGATCGTACACCTTTAGGTTACCGCGCGCATCTGCGCTATGATGACATCCATGCATTTTGCAGACGCACTGACAAAGCGAGTGAAGGCGACTTCTGCTGTCACCGTAGGGCTCGACCCGAATCTCGAAAAACTGCCGGAGGGGATCACGAGAGACGCTAAGGGCCTGCTGACCTTTGGTACCGGCATCATTGATGCGGTGAAGGACACGGCAAGCTGCATCAAGATCCAGATGGCCTACTACGAAGTGCTCGGGTGGGAGGGAATGAAAGTATTTTTCGACACCTGCGCATACGCAAAGCTGCAGGATTTGATTGTGATCGCGGATGGAAAGCGAGGAGACATCGGTCCGTCGTCCGAGGCGTATGCAGACGCCTACCTTTCAAAAAACAGTCCCATCGACGCACTCACGGTGAATCCATACCTTGGCAGCGACGGCATCACCCCTTTCATCGATCGCGCGGTGAAGCACGAGAAGGGAATTTTTGTTCTGGTGAAAACCAGTAATCCTTCCTCCGGGGAACTCCAAGATTTGCCCATCGGTGACGAAGTCGTCCATGAGCACCTGGCGCAGTTGGTGGAAAGCTGGGGGGCCCAGTGTTTGGGGCCTGCGACGAATCTCTCCTGCGTCGGCGCGGTCGTCGGGGCAACGTACCCCGAGGAGATGACGTACCTGCGCACCCTTATGCCGCATATTCCTTTCTTGATCCCGGGCTACGGCGCGCAAGGGGGAACAGCCGCGGATGTGAAGCATGGATTTTTGCCGGACGGAACGGGGGCGATCGTCAATGCCAGCCGCAGTATCATCTTTGCAAACAAAGGAAGGGATTGGCGGGAGGCGGCGAGGAGGGCCACGGAGGAAATGGCGGGGGAATTAAAAATGAGGTAAGGAAGGTAAGGAAGGTAAGGGAAGTAAAGGAGGTAATGAAAAATTCCACCTGCCATACTTTCAATACATTCAATACTTTCGTTACCTTCTATTGTGTCACCTTCCACGTCGGTCCGTTTTGGAGCGTCACATTCGGCTCGATCCAGTTGTAGTGCCCGGTGGAATCACTCCAGTGGATCGCACCGTTCTGGCCGATCTGTCCCGGTCCTTCAAATGTCACCTGCAGGTCCCCGCTCGTGACGCCCGCGCCTTTCAGGCTCACGTCTGCATAGAGGGAAAAGAGTTGCGGCGTGCTACTGAGCGTCCGAAGGCTTGGGGGGATGCTCGAGCAACTGACGTGCCGCACATCTACGGTATCAAGCGCGCAATCCGCCTGATCTGCAGGATTCACTCCACCGATTCGCACATTCGTGATCGTCGCGTTTGTTTTCTGCGCAATGAATTCGAGACTGTCGAGAGCAAGCTGCCCCCCGGTCATCGTCTCGCCGGTGATCGCAAAGGTGGCGATCAGTTTATTGGCTCCCGTACGGATGGTTCCTGTTGCCGGCATCACAGTCTTCACTGCGAGGATGCGCGCGTCTGCGGTCTGATGGGTAGGACGATGATCGGGAACCGGGAGAATTTGATGATTCATGTTGCTGACGGACCCAATGACTTGAATCTGGAAATCCTGCGTCTCGAAGAGCTCATTCGCCGCCCCGCCGTCTCCGCGCTTTTTGAGCTGCGCCACAATGCCAAGCACCGTCGGCGTGTCGCGCGCTATACGGTAGGTGTTTGCATTTTGCGGCACATCCGCATGCCACTTCGTGCGATCCGCATTGTTATCGGTCCCGGGAACCAGAGTGGCAAGGGCGACACCGCGACTGTCCACAAGGAGCAGGGCACCGAGAGAAAACACCTGACGGCGCAGGATCACATCCACCGTGCGAAGGACGCCCTCTTCCCCTTGGCTCACGAACGTGCCATCTGCGATGGGGAGACTCACCATGCCCACCATGAGGAAGCGACTGATGGCGGGGAAGCCGGAATAGGAAGAGGAAGACCCCACGCCGCTCATAACTGAGCTCTGCGGGGTAGAGGAGCCGGTGCCGGAGGGACGAGACCCCACGTCGCTCGCGAGCGAGCTCTGCGGGGCAAGGGAGGAACGGGAAGAGATGTTGGGGCGGGAGAATCCGGAGGAAGAGGAGGATACCTGTTCAGGGAGCAGGAGCGTGCCTGTGCGCTCGAGAGTGCGATAGGTTGGGAGGAGACCCTCCTGAAAGGAAACGAACGTTGCGACGAGCTCTGCAACCTGGCCGCGGGTGAGGGGAGCATCGTAGGGGGGTGCACTCGGGAGAAGGAGCTTCTTGCCGGCCGCCGCATTCACGAAACGTGCGTACCAGGGATTATCCGGAATTGCTGAGAGGGGTAGATCATAGAGTCCATCGAGGATCTTGAGCGCCTCGGCGTAGTTCACGGGATTTGCAGGACGGAACAGACCATCGGGATAGCCACCCACCGTGCCGCGCTTTTTAGCCAAACACACGTATGAGCTGAACCAGTCGGTCACTTTCACATCGGGGAAGCACGCATCGGCATCGGAATCTGTCGCTGCCACTTTTGCGTTACTGCGAAAGACAATCTTCAAAAATTCCGCACGATTGACGCTTCGGTCCGGTGCGAAGGTGCCGTCAGGATTTCCGTTGATCGCGCCGAGATTGGTAAGCACACGGATACCGGCAGCTTCGTTTATGGCAAACGGCGCATCGGAAAAGCGATTCGTGGTATCGGTGAAATCGAGCGCCAGTGCCACTGTTGGCAGGATGACAAGCCCGATCAGGATCGTACGACGCCTCATCGGTAAGGGAGTGTAGCACAGTGAGTACAGGATGGATACAAAGGGGTTGCCGAAGGTTGCGTTCTTTCACTATGGTAAATTTTATGGATCGCGAACGCCTTTTCATAGCTGCCAACACGACAGAACCCGTCTCACGGGAGCGTCAGACGGAGATCCATGATCGCTTATGGGAGATGTATCATCAGCTCCACTTAGAGAAGAAACAATGGTTTTTGGGCGCGGGACTCGACAGAGGAAATGATTTCTTTGTGACCGTGGGGCTGGATGAATCCGCAACTGTAGAGCAGGAAGAGTGGCTACGGGCACAATTGCGCCGATGGGGAATCGGTGGTGCCGAATACGTGACTCAAAGAAAAGTATTGCCTCAAATCCGGCACGTTTTGATGCATGATGATCCGTCACAGATCGGCTATCCGGCGAAGCGGGAATTCTTGGCGCCCCTGACTCAGCCCCAACCAAACGCGCAGGAGGAGCTCCAAAAGGCATCATGAGGAACTGCGTGCGGGTACTTCCAGTACACGGTAGGGATGTGCGATAAGTTGAAAAAAGCGATCAAGGTCCTCCGTTTTGATGACGAGGGTCGCGGTATTGAGGAGTGGATGACACTGAAGTGTCCCCACCTCCCACACCGCATGATCGATGATGATGTCGACCGCGCAATCACGATCGTGCATGGCGCCGAAGAGCGTGACCGAGCCGGGATCGACGCCTAAGTATTTTTTGAGACTCTCGGCATCGCCGAAGCTCAACTTTGTTGCGCCGAGCATTTTTGTCAGTGCTTTCAGGTCCACGCGCTTTTCGTGCCCTACACTCACGAGGAAATATTTTGTTTTCTTTTCATCGCGCAAAAAAAGATTCTTGGTCGAGACTCCGGGCATCGGCGGAAGTTTCTCCGACTCCTCACACGTAAAGACGGCGGGATGGTCGAAGCGCTGGAAGGGGATGGAATGCGCGTCGAGGAGAGTGAGGAGGGGTTGCATATGGCTGGTGGCCCCGGTTGGAATTGAACCAGCATTTACCCCTTAGGAGAGGGTCGTTCTATCCGTTGAACTACGGGGCCGTATCAATAGCTTATCGCACTCGCCCCATGCTCAAAACAATAAAATATTCCACCTTCCTCCCCCTCGCTCACGTCGCACCTCCAACCTCCCTACACGAAAGGAAAGGCTAAGCTTTAAACACCACCACTTCCCGCCCCTCCACCGGCAACGCCCCTTTCAATTTGTACTCACTCACGGCTTCTTTCCCCACCGCACCGCAGAGCTTGAGGACGTCGGGATGGATGGATCCATCTGAGGCCGGAACGAGGAATACCGCACGGGGATCAACTTCATCGAGAAGTGTTTGACAGACTTTTGCGTTCTCCCCGGGGAGCACCAGAATATGCACTTCGCCAAGGCGTTCGATATCAAACTCGCTCCAGTCTTCGAGGGGCGATGCCGGAAATGCGATTCTCACGCCGTCGACTTCCACGAGATAGGAAACTTTCTGCCCTTCAAGTTGTCCGATGCCGCGGATGGTGATCCCCGCAACGTCGTATTCTCCCGGCCACGAAATCGCATCTTTCGGAGGCTGCTCCTCGGGGCCTGCGAGCAGGTTGACAGTATCGGGATAGATCTTTGGCGGAAATGCGACGATTGGTTTAGAGCCACCCGCGATCTTGAGGCTTGGGCCGCCGAGGGGAGTGAAGGTCAACATACAGAGAAGATACAAGATAAAAGATGCAAGATGCAAACAAGATTCAGTCAACTCAATATTATTGAACCTTGAAAGTTTCTGCTTGCCTGCCGGCAGGTCTCTTGCTTCTTGTTTCTTTGGATTTCGCTCTAAGCATCTTCCACCACCACCCTCTCAATCTTCGCACCGAGGCTGCGGAGTTTTTCATCGAGACGATCGTAGCCGCGTTCGATGTAGCGAACGTCCGTGATGGTCGTTTGACCTTCGGCGCAGAGTGCCGCGAGCACCATCGCCGCGCCCGCGCGGATGTCATTGCTTGCGACCATGCGACCGCGAAGAGGGGTGGGTCCGATGATCAAGGCCTGGTGCGCATTGAGGATTTCCACGTGCGCGCCCATTTTTTCAAGTTCGTACAGGTATGCGAGGCGACCCTCGTAGAGTCTCTCAAAGACCCTGCTCACACCCTTCGCTTGCGTCATCGCAACACCGAGCGGCGCCTGGAGATCGGTCGGGAATCCCGGGTGAATGTTCGTGCGAATGTGCATCGCATGGAGAAACGAGAGCTCGCCATCAACGAGAAGCTGCTTTTCCTCCGGTGCATATTTCCACACGGCACCGCTTCGTCGCAGAGTGTCGAGGAAGAGATGCAATTGGTGGATATCGACATCATGCAGGCGGAGTTTTCCTTTCGTGAGGATGGCCGCGATCACCATGACTCCCGCTTCGAGGTAATCGAACGGCACACGGTGAGAAGTCGGCGTGAGATTTTTCTTGCCGCGAATGAGGAGCGTGTGCGTGCCGATGCCCTCCACCTCTGCACCCATCTTCTTGGCCATCCGCGCGACTTCTTGGACGTGGGGCTCGGCCGCTGCCAAGTCGATGCGCGTTTCGCCCGGGACCAGTGCAGCTGCAAAAATCGCATTCTCGGTCGCGGTCACGGAAAATTCCGGGAGGATGATGTGACTTGGCTTCAGCGTTCCTTGGAGATGCAACACTTCCTCGGTACTCATATTCTGCGCACCCATCTGCTCGAGTGCCACGACGTGCGCTTCCACCGGGCGTTTGCCGAGCACACAGCCCCCGGGGTAACTCATTTCCACAACCCCGAAACGGCTGAGTAGTGGCCCAAGCAGCACGATCGACCCACGGAGTTTCGAAACGAGTTCCGCCGGAATCGGCTTACTCTCCAGATGCTCGGTGTTGATGCGAACCGTGCCGTTTTCAAAGGTGGTCACAGCACCGAGGAATTCGAGAATCCGCAGCATCGATTCGGTGTCGCGCAGCCGCGGGACATTTGTGAGGACCGTTTCGCCGGAGACAAGAACGCTGCCCGCCATGAGCGGGAGTGCGGCATTTTTGGATCCACTGATCGTGATGTCACCTTGGAGCGGGATGCCGCCGATGATCTGGTAACGGATGTCCATGGACGGAGAATTATAGCTGAAAATGCCGCACCCGCGAAGGGGTGCTGCTCGGGGGTTTTACACCCAGGAGCGGCCGTTCCTGGCCGCGGCGTTGCTATGAAATCTGCATCGCGAAGTTCTGCGCCAAAAGCTGCCGATGAGCGTTCGTTTTGAGCCCCTGGAGGAGTTCCATCAGTGCGCGTTCTTGATGGTGACTCATGGCGGGCATCTCACGTAGGGCTAAGCTCAGGTGCAGCAAAAACCTGTCCGATTCCTTCCCGCGTTCGTGGAGGGGCGTGAGAATCTTCAGTCGATCGAGAAGGGACGTGGTCGACCAGAAAGAGAGTGCCTTTTCGTGGAGCAGGCGCTCCTCGCGCAGGCGATCGGGGTCGCCGAGCAACCGCTTGGCGGTGCCGGGCGCTCCTTGCGCCAAATGCAGAATGAACTGAGCCTCTTCTTCGGATACTCCCCCAAAGGATGCCGCAATATCGCGGTCGTGCACCCGCTCGAAACGCATCACCCGCGCGCGCGAAACGATCGTCGGGAGGAGTGAAGAAAGTGATTCCGTCGTGAGAATGAAGATCCGCCCCGCGGGAGGTTCCTCCAGAATTTTTAAGAGCGATGTCGCGGCCGCAGGCTGCATGCGCTCCACACTGCGGATCAGACAAAAACGATGTTGCCCGCTGCCGGATTCCTGGAGTCTCGCTTGCACTTGCCGAATGTCATCAATGGAGATGGTATCGGTCTTCATGGTCGGGGCCTTGCTCCGGTGCTGCTGGGGCACGTTCGTTGACCGCGCGATCACGTCATAGTCCTCGCACACATCCTCGATCCACAATTGATCGAGCACGAGCAGGTCGGGGTGGAGCAGCCTCTCGAGTGCGTGATCGATGCCCTTCTTCTCCTCGTCCGTTTTTCCTTCCATGATAAGTTCACGCGAAAACCACTTGGCAACGGTCATCTTCCCAAGGTGCGCTGCACCCGCAAACAAATACGCGTGGGCAATGTTATTGTTTTCGATATCCGAAGCGAGCTCCGTGAGCTGGCGTGCGTGGCCGATGATCGGAGAGGGGGGCATGGAGGAAGATTATACATCCTTCCCATGACATTTCTTATGATTCGTCCTTCGACAGGCTCAGGATGACATCGCTCACCATGACACAAATTTAGGAGGTCATACCGTGGCACTTCTTATATTTCTTCCCAGAGCCACAAGGGCAGGGATCATTGCGACCCACCTTCGCTCTGTGCGAAGCTACGGCGGGCAAGCCCACCTTGTGCTGAGCGGGAAGCGGTGAGCGGTGAGCGGCTGGCGCTTGTCGCTGGGGATCTGCAAGCAGATCACCCACTCCCGTTCGATCAAGTTCTCCTTCGATCTGCGCCTCGTTTGTGGAAATGCTCGCGAGCTCGGCTTGTGCTTGTTCGAGGACCGCGCGCGGGGCGAATTGTTGAAAGTCGATCTGGAGAAGTGTGCGCACGATCGTGCTGTCGATATTCGCAAGGAGTTGCTGGAATCTTCGGAAGCCTTGATCTTGATATTCGATCACGGGATCGCGCTGGGCATAGCCGCTGAATGCGACTTGTTCACGCAAGTGCGCCATGTCGTCGATGTGGTCCATCCAGTGGGTGTCGATCGCGCGCAGTGTCACGACGCGCTCGGCCTGAATGTATAAATCGCCGCTCGCAGCGCACTTTTCCACATAGAAAGAAACGAGCGTGTCCGCGACAGCCTTTGCCATATCTTCCTGGCTCGGAAACTTTTTGAGGATGTGCTCGGAAAAGACCGAACGAAAATCGGGATTGAGCGTGCTCAAGGTTTCTGTGATTTCATGAACGTCCCATTCATCGGGATCGATCCCCAATTGCCGACTCATGACGACTGATCGGCCATCGCGCTGCATGGCGGTGAGAACATCATTGTGTAATGATTTCTCGTCCCTCGACTCCGCTCGGGATGACACACTGTCTGAACTCGCAGCATCTGCTGCGTCAATTTTCTCTAATATTTTCTGCCTCCTCTTATAGATGATGTCACGATGCTTGTTCATGACATCGTCGTACTGCAGCACGTGCTTGCGGATGTCGAAGTGATGGCCCTCCACACGTTTCTGCGCGCTCTCGATGCTCCGGCTCACCATCCCGTTTTGCAGCGGCACGTCCTCGGGCACGTTCAACCGTTCCATCATCGCTTTCAAGCGATCACCGCCAAACAGCCGCATGAGGTCGTCTTCCATCGATACAAAAAATTGTGATTCCCCCGGGTCGCCCTGGCGACCGGATCTGCCGCGCAGCTGATTATCGATGCGTCGCGATTCGTGGCGCTCAGTCCCGAGGATCGCAAGCCCGCCGAGATCCTGCACGCCTTCGCCCAATTTAATGTCGGTCCCGCGGCCGGCCATGTTGGTGGCGATCGTGACGGCACCTTTTTGCCCGGCCAGTGCCACAATCTCCGCCTCTTTCTCGTGATTTTTTGCGTTCAGCACCTGATGGGGAACGCCGGCTTGCTGTAGAAGGTGCGCCAAAACTTCGGATTTTTCGATGCTCGTCGTACCAATCAGCACCGGCTGCCCGGTCGCATGCTTTTCTTTCGCGAGTTCTGTGACCGCCTTGAACTTTGCACTCACCGTGCGGTACACCGCATCCGCTTTGTCCTCGCGCACCATCGGGTGGTGGGTGGGGACGACGAGAGTCCGCAACCGATAGATGGATTCAAATTCTTCCTCTTCGGTTTTTGCGGTTCCGGTCATACCCGCAAGTTTTTTGTAGAGACGGAAGTAGTTTTGGAACGTGATTGTGGCAAGCGTCTTACTTTCACGTTGGACCTCGACCGCCTCCTTCGCCTCGATCGCTTGATGGAGGCCATGACTGTAGCGACGGCCCGGCATCAAGCGGCCCGTGAACTCGTCGACGATGATGATCTGTCCATCCTTCACGACGTAGTCGACATCGCGCTGGTAGATCGCATGCGCACGGAGTGCCTGCTCGATGTGGTGCACTTCCTCAAATCCTTTTTCCGTGTAGATGTTTTCGAGGTTCAAAAGTTCCTCCATTTTCTTGATGCCGTCCTCGGTGAGGGTCGCGGTGCGCTGCTTTTCATCTTTCACAAAATGCACGGTCTCCTGCAACCCTCGCACGAGCCCCGCATACTGCAAATACTTCGTCGTCGATTCCTCCGCGGGCTGACTGATGATGAGGGGCGTGCGCGCTTCGTCGATGAGGATGCTGTCGACTTCGTCGACGATGGCATAGTGGAGCCCTCGCTGCACCTGCTCCGCGCGGCTCGGCACCATGTTATCGCGCAGGTAATCGAACCCATATTCGTTATTGGTGCCGTAGGTGATGTCAGCTGCGTACGCACTGCGCCGAGCCTCTGTGTTGAGACCATGCACAACCGTGCCGACGGTGAGGCCGAGCGCGCGGTAGAGCAGGCCCATCCAAAGAGCGTCACGCCGCGCGAGGTAGTCATTCACGGTGACGACGTGCACCCCCCGGCCCGCGAGTGCGTTGAGGTACACGGGGAGCGTGCACACGAGGGTTTTTCCTTCTCCGGTTTTCATTTCCGTAATGGTTCCTTTATGCAGCGCGATGCCCCCGAGAATCTGCACATCGAACGGCACCATGTTCCATGTGAAGGTCTGGCGCCCGAGCGTCGCTTCTTCACCCTTGAGGAGTTCGCACGCGCGGATAGCGACGGAAAATGCTTCGGGCAGAAGCTCATCAAGCGATATGCCCGCGGCAACCTTCGCCTTCAGTTCTTCGGTTTTTTTCGGGAGACCATCGCGCGTGAGCGCTTGGATCTCGGGGCGTTTCTGAAACTCGCGCACCTCGGCTACCCGCGGCCAGAGCTTTTTGAGCTCGCGCGCGTTCGGATCGCCGAGCAGCCGATTGAGGGTATCAAGGAAGGACATGAGTCGGTGCAGTATACCCTACCACCCTCTGCCGTACCACGGCTGGAGGATTTTGTGTTCGTAGGTTTGGGCGGCGAGGAAGGAGGGGAGGGCGTCTTGGATGGGCAGGAGGGCGGCAGGTTGGAACGTCGCAACGAGGGGTTGATGGTCGGGGATCAGTTCGCCACACCATGATGCTGCGGCAAGCGATGAGCGGTAAGCAATGAGCTCCTCAGTGGTAATCAACGTCGGCTCCTTCCATTTTGAATCTTGGATACCAAACGTGCGGGCGAAGAGGGAAGATTTTTTTGTGGAATGGAGCCAGAGAAGCCCCTCACCCTGACCCTCTCCCGCGGGGAGAGGGAAGACACGCGCGGCATACACATCGCTCAAATGAATCCCCACACTCGGTACCCCCAACTGATCACTCAATGTATTTGCGAGCGTCACCGCAACTCTGAGACTCGTGAATCCTCCCGGCCCCGTGACACAGGCAATATGCGTGAGATTCTCATATGTCCACTCCGCCTCCGCAAGCACCGCCTCGACTGCGGGCAGCAGCTCGTGATCTGCAATCCGATGATCGATCGCACGCGATGCGAGGACACGATCGGCGCTGACGCATGCAATGCAACCATTGTGCGAGGCGAGATCGAGAAAAAGAGAATGGCAAGACATAAGAGGTCTAGAGTAGCATACATCGCATGGCCCAACTTTCCGTCATCATCCCAACCTACAAGCGCCCCGCTATTCTCAAGCGCACGCTCGAGCATCTCGCGAAGCAGACGATCGCATCAGAGCTTGAGGTGATTGTCGTGCACGATGGAGAAGATGATGAAGAAACAGTGTCGATTTTTTCAAACACTACTCACTACTCACTACCCACTACTCACTATTTCAAGATTCCCAAATCCCATCAAGGAGTGGCGCGAAACTTCGGCCTCCAGCACGCGACCGCCCCCCTCACGCTCTTCATCGGCGATGATATTTTCCTTGCGCCGGATGCGTGTGAAGTGCACCTTGCCGCTCACGCGGCGAGCGGCGAGCGAGTAGCGAGTAGCGATCAGCGCGGAATACTAACCGCTCATCGCTCATCGCTCATCGCTGTTTTGGGCTTCACCACTTGGGACCCCAGCTTAACTATCACCCCCGCGATGCGATGGCTGGAGGAAACGGGGTGGCAGTTTGGGTACACGATGCTCCTGCCCTACCGGCATGATTTCATTCCGCCGGACCTGCAACACCGCTTCACGTACACAAGTCACATCAGTCTCCCGACGGATGTTGCCCGTGCACATCCTTTCCGCGAAGACAGAGACCTCTACGGATGGGAGGACACGCTCTGGGGAACAATACTACGCGATAGCGGCGTGAAACTTTTCTACGAACCTGATGCCACGGCGCTCCACTACCATCAGCTCGACCTCAACGATTCCCTCGCGCGGATCGAAGTGATGGGCAAGTCACTGCTCCACCTCACCAAGGTCGAACCGCGGATGCGTGAGCGCATGCCGAGCGGTTGGAAATTGTGGGCGTATCGTATCCTTGCGTGCCTGCCGACGATGCGCGGGAGACATTACAAAGCATTTTTGCGTGGCTTGAGCGAATCCAATAAGGAGGGCATTTGACAAAAATTAAAAGAATAATATTCTGGCATTACGCTCTTTCTCTATCACAGGGTGATTGGATGTTCGGACGCGGGATCCGGAACCTGGTATTTTTAGAAGGGGCAGGAGGAGACAATGATAAACCTACTTTTGATTGGAGCGGAAGGGCTGCGGGACAATTTGCGTGAGGCATTGAGCAGCAAGGGTATCGGTGTCGAGTGGCTTGAAGCCGTACCAAAGGCACGAGACTACAGTGGTGTCGAGTGCCTCATTGTGGACACAGCCTGTGCCCGCGGCTTCGATCTTCTCGAAGAACTCGCTTCGGTACCTCCATTGCCAACGCACAGTATGCGCATTGCCATCCTGGCGGGGGATGCCGGTGTCGAGAGACTCGCAGGAATACCCGTCGATGACCAATTCCGCAACAGCGATCATGCACCACTCGAGCCTGCGCTCCTTTGCGTACGAGTCGAGCAGCTTCTAGTTCGCCGACGTCGACGTATCGCAGAAGCACAGCGACTGGCTGCCTTGGCACAAGCGGCCAAGGAGAGGCAGGAAGAGCGCAACCTTACACCTGCAACTTCATGAATCTCATGAAGACGGCAGGTACACGAGGGTGGGGCCGTACACTACGACCCCACCCTTTCATTAATCAGGGAATTGGCTTCCTCGTTTTCTCATGGCATTCGCTGTGGTCAGTACCGGTTCAATGAGCTCTACCGCCTCTCCCTCTATGGGCTGACGCCCCCGCTGATTCTGAACGTCATCAAGTTCCTCGTGCCGGTGCATCTGCCCTTCGCCTTCACCATCATCTTCCTTGTGTGGATGCTCGTGTCCTTGCGTCGCTTGCCCCTGAAGGCCGTTTCCGCTCGATGAAAGGCTTGTGCGTTTTTTCCTTGCGCATGACGTTAACCCCGCTATACTCCCCATAGTTTGCACTATTCCGTAGTATCGGAATGGTGTGTTTCCTCTGGTTCTTCTTACTCTTCTGGTTCCTCTTATTCCCTCGTATGCGCGCCTCCTTCATCGCCGCCATCAATCAAATCTGTTCCGAAAAGAACGTCAGCGCCGAGCAGGTGCTCGATGCCGTGAAGCAGGCGATTGCGACCGCGTACCGCAAAGACTTTGGGAATAAGGAACAGGAGATCCGCGTGGAGCTGGAGGAAGGCCTCGACATGCCGCGGATTTTGATCGTGAAAGAGGTGGTGCCGGAGGTCGAGAACGAGAACTTTGAAATCAGCTTGAGTGACGCCAAGAAGATCAAGCGCGACAGCGAAGAGGGTGATGAAATCACGATCGACGTCACGCCCGCCGAATACGGGCGGATCGCGGCCCAGGCGGCGAAGCAGGTGATCTTGCAGAAGCTGCAGGAGGCAGAGCGCCAGAGCTTGTACGAAAAATTCAAAGACCGCGAGAATGAACTCCTCACGGCCACCGTCACGAAAGTGGACCCGAACTGGGTCACGCTCGAAATCGAAGGGATGACGGTCAGCTTACCTTGGAGAGAGCAGATCCCCGGTGAGCACTACTACACGGGCAAGCGGCTGCGCGTGTACCTCGAGAAAGTCGAACTTACGGGCAAAGGTCCGCAGCTCAAGATCTCACGCACGCACGCACTGCTCGTGAAGAAACTTCTGGAGCTTGAAATCCCGGAGGTCCGCAATGGCGATGTCGAAGTGAAGGGCATCGCTCGCGATGCGGGGTTCCGCAGCAAAGTCGCGGTGCTCAGCAAAGACCCGCGCATTGATCCGATCGGCGCGTGCGTCGGGCAAAAAGGCGTGCGCATTCAGGCCGTGATGGAAGAGATCAACGGCGAACGCGTCGACATGCTCGAGTGGAGTAGTGACCCCATCAAACTGATCTCGACCGCACTCCAGCCCGCCGCGATTTCCGCGGTGATCATCGTGAACGAGCAGGAGCAAGTGGACGATCAGGGAAGAAAAGTGAAGAAACGCGCCGCGGTGTTCGTGGAGGAAGCACAGCGCCCGATGGCGATCGGTAAGAAAGGCCAAAACATCCGCCTCGCGACCGAACTCACCGGCTACGAACTCGACATGTACAACTACGAAGAGCTTCCCGCCTTCAAGGCGAAATTGGCGGAGCTGCGGGGCGAAGC
This sequence comes from Candidatus Peribacteria bacterium, assembly GCA_023245865.1. Lineage (GTDB taxonomy): Bacteria > Patescibacteriota > Gracilibacteria > Peribacterales > Peribacteraceae > JAHFJN01. The sequence goes on along the minus strand of JAHFJN010000001.1, from coordinate 898,654 downwards.
ACCAGCCTCCGCCGAGCCACCGACTGAAACAATAGCTATAAGCGAGTAGCGAGGAGCGGTAAGATGCGGACATGCGCCTCCCTCCGATCCCTTTCACCGTCCTTGACACCGAAACGACGGGGTTTGTCCCGCGGGTCCACCGCGTGATTGAGTTTGCGTCGATGCGCTCTGTTGATGGAAAGGTTGTGGATACCTACGAGCAGTTGCTCCGCGTCGACACCGAGATCCCACCGCATGTGCAGGTGCTCACGCGGATCCGTCCGGAGGCGCTCATGAAAGAACCGACGATGGAGGAAAAACGAGCAGAAATCATCGAACATATCGGAAGCGACACGCTCCTCGTCGGGCAGAACCTCGCGTACGACATTGGAATGCTCAAGGGTGAGGGGATCGATCTTAGCGAGCGACCGTGGGTCGATACATCTCTCTTGGCATCCATCGTCTTTCCGGAATTTCGCAGTTACTCGCTCGCGTACATGAGTGCGTCACTCAGCCTCAGTCATGAGCCTGCTCACCGCGCGCTCGGGGATGTGCGCGCAACGCTCGAACTGCTCGGTCACATCTGGGAACGACTCCTTCTGCTCCCCATAAAAGATCTCGCACTTGCCAAAAGCGTGATGGAGCGAAGTATGCCCGGATATCGCATGCTCTTCGAAGCTCTCCCTGCAACGAAAACTCAAACCATTGCACCGTGGATGAATTCTCCTTCGCGTTCCTGCGAGATCGCTACGAAGAACGTGCTCGCGATTGCTGCTCCCCTTAAGAACACCGTGCAGCTCTGCGAAGAAGGACTGCACCCGGACACGCTCCAGTGTGTCATCAATGCGGCGGCGGCCGATGCGAAAACCGTGCAGTGGATCGCGGTGAAAAATCTGGAACACGCCCTGAGTCGACTTTCATTGCCGCACAATCTCACCGTCATCCACCCGCCTTGGCTGCTGCTCAATCCCGAAGCCGCGACCGCTCTTGCCGCGCAAGAAAAATTCAGCGCCGAGGAATCGACCCTCACTCTCAAGCTCGCGTGGTTCCCTGCGCGTACACGCCACGACATCGCGCTGCATGGAGGAGAGAAGGATCTGTGGAATGGAAAGATTGCGTGTACGGACTTGGCACCGGCCTACACGGAACAATTCGAAAAAAATGCTCCCGTCTTCCTTCTGGATCATCGTCAACTGCTCTCGTTCATTCGGGATCCCGCGCACGCAGCTCACGGCCTGCTGACCTCCGACGCACACATCATCATTGATGACGCATCGATGCTCGAAGACACCGCGACGAAAGCGTTCGGTCATGACGTGAGCGTTGAGGAACTTCGCGCCGCTTCACTGAATGATCCATCTCTCATGCAGTTCACGGATCTGCTCGCACTCTGGCTCGAGAAAGTGCGCGCAAGCGAGGACATGCACCCTCTCACCGCAGTCGATCTCGACCGTCCCGAGACGAAAGGTTTACGCGCGCAGGTGGAAGAATTATTGCAACGTTCTGACATCCCGGAAAAGACGCGCGAACAGCTTTTACATGTTCGGGCACTGCTTGAAAAAAAGATTCTTGACGGCAACCTCGTTTGGATCGAAGTGTGGAGCAACGGGAACGTCTTCATGCACGCCGCGCCCGAGTATGTGGGACCGCTGCTTCACGAATACCTCTACAGTCGCTTCCGGACGACCATGCTCATACCACAGGGCGGGCAAGCGGGATTCACAGAAACCGTGCCGCAAAAGACGAAGACGGTTGCAACGACGTTTTCGGTTCTGGATTGTCCCGTGACGGTCTCATTCCCGGAAGCTCAGTCTCTCCTCACCTTCCTCACAAAACCCCCCACAGGAAAATCCATCGTTCTCGCCGGCAGTAAACGTACGATTGAGCAGATGTTCATTGCACATACCGAAGCACTCGAGTCAAAAAACGTAACGCTGATCTGCCAGGGGTTCAGCGGCGGTCAGGGGCGGATGGAGTCGGAATTTTTGGCGGCAGAAGGTTCTGTGATCCTCATGATGACGCCGTGGATGTATGAAGGGACAGAACTTCCTGCAGGATCGGCCGATCGATTGGTGCTCGAATCACTGCCGTTCGATCATCCGCATCAAATGGTCTACAGTAAAAGGTTCGATCACACGCGCAATGGTTTTGAATCGTATGCAATGCCCAGAGTCGAGGCTCGACTCTTCCGACTGCTGCGCACATTCTGCCGCCAGAGAAAACCGGACGGAGATGTGCTGATCCTCGACAAACGTCTCCACGAAAAAGCGTACGGCCGCAGGATTCAACAGTACCTTGCAACGTTTGGCACGGGAGAAGCGACCACACCGAAAACGCGCGCCAAAAAAGAGTCGGCGCAATTGCCATTGTTTTGAAAAAAATCTTCCATTTGTGTCATGGTGAGCACAGTCGAACCATTGAAAAAACCCCGCACCACGGAGGGTACGGGGCATCATTGAACGCAATCAGATCACTGGTTTTGCGATTCCTCAAGCATCGCATTCATACCCTCCAACTGCATCTCAAGTTCGTCTTTCATATCAGAGAATCCACTCTGCTGGTCTTCCAATTGTCCAATGAGCATATCAAGTTGGTCCTGCTTCGTTTCATCCGTCGTCTTGTCGCGCTTCGCCTGAGCTGATGCGATCTTCGTATCGAGCTTGGCAATGCGCTTATCGAGCTGGGCGATCTTCTTGGTGATCTGAGCGACCTTCTTCTGCATCATTTTGAGGCCCTTCTCCATCATCTTCTTGCCCATATCGGATGATCCGCCCATTCCACCATCCATCGGACCCATCTGCGGACCCATCATCCCCGGTCCACCCATTCCACCACCCATCGGCCCCATCATGGAAGGCCCCATGTTCATTCCCGGTCCCATCTGCGGACCCATCATCCCTTGCCCCCCCATCATGTTCGGCCCACCCATCATTCCATTCATACCACCACCCATCGGGCTCTGTTCCGTGCCATAGATTTTGAGCCCCTGCTGCTTGCACCATTGAGCATTACCGTTCCAGGAAGTGGTTCCGGGGTTCACACAGAACGCACGACCGCCATTTTTCATCATGCCATCGTCGATTGCCTGCTTCTCCATGTCACCGGCACTCGGCGCTTGCGGCCCCTGTCCCCACTGACCCCCTTGCGGACCTTGCTGAGGCCATTGCCACCCTTGCTGCGATCCGTTCATTCCTCCACGCATCTGCATGCCAGGACAACCGTCCGGACCGCAGCCGGGAGCGTAGCCTCCGTTATTGGAACCTTGGTTCTGGGACGATCCTTGATTCGGGCCCATACACCCTTCCGGAGGACAGTGGGGTCCTTGATAGGTGGAAGGACTTCCTTGCTGTGTACTATTTTGCGTTTGCTGATCCTGCGTAGGAGTAGGTGTGGGAGTTGGTGCGGGCACAGAAGACTGCGAAGAAGTATCGCTCGGGGGATTCGTCTGTGCGCGGGTGAAACCGTTGACGGTGCCGGAAACGGCAACGGCAATAGCTGCAGCAAGTGCCAACTGCGTCACTTGGGAATGGTTCCTCATATGTATATTGGTATGAAATAAAGTTACAAGAATATTATACAATAATTTGTATTATTATGCAAATTCTCCTTTTGCAGCAGTATTTTCTATTTCTTCGTCGATCGCAGCACCGGAACCTTGCACGTAATGCCGTGATCTTCCCCATAATCCAAGCAGCTCGGAGGGATATCACACTGGGTCGCCTTGGTGTTGCTATAGAGGATGTAGCGCGGCTTACTTCCATCGCACTGCACCTTGCACGTCCACGGATCATTCACACCTCCGGTGTAGGGAAAGTCGACCGCAATCGGATCGCCGATACAATCCATCTCCGGTACGGGCGGTTCTGCGGGTGGGGGAACATACTTTTTCGGATGCACCGATTCCACGACGACAATCAGGAGAATGATCGCGCAGACGATGCCGATCGTGCGTTCGAGTTTTTGCATTGATGTGATCATAGAAGAAAACTTGTTCTTTTCGCAACCAATGTTCGTGGCGAGGCCCGCCGCCACGGGGGGTGAAGGGGAAGCCCTGTTCTGCTTGCAAGCAATGACGAAACGAACTGCGAAGCCTTGGAGCAGTTCGTGAGGAATCACAGGGCGGGAAGAGGAGGATTGGCGGCGGTGCATTTCTTTGGTTCTTTCTTGTTGGGCAGACAAGAAAGAACAAATGAAGATCGGAAATGAAAATTAATCCGCCCCCTTTCTACTCAAAACAACAACAATCGTTCTCCACAAAATCCAGAGATCCAGCAGCAACCCCCACTCCTCGATGTACTGGAGATCCAACGCCACTTCTTCATCGAACGGCAGATCGGACCTCCCCGCAATCTGGGCAAGGCCGGTGAGTCCAGGTTTCACGACAAACACCCGCCGTTGGAAAGCATTGTACCGTTCCACTTCTTCGGGTAGGTGGGGCCTCGGCCCGACGAGGGACATCTGACCTTTGATCACATTGATGAGCTGTGGCAGTTCATCGAGCGACCAGCGACGAAGGATGGCCCCCACTCGTGTGACGCGCGGATCGTGACGCACCTTGAAGAGCGGCCCGTCGCTGCGGTGATTCTGTGCGTGCAATTCGTGCTTCTGTATATCGGCATCGCGAACCATCGATCGAAATTTAATCACGGCAATCTGCTTCCCGGCTTTTTCTCCCATGCGTCGTGAGATATAAAACATCGGCCTGCCGCTGTCGAAAAGAATCGCAAGGAGAATGAAAAGAAAAAGAGGAAGAAGAAGAACAAGAAGAATGGCACTGATGATAACGTCGAACAGCCGCTTCAAGATTCTCCCCCACCCATCGAGCGGCGTCGGTTGAAAGCGCAGCATCGGGAGCAGGCCCAATCGTTCCACGGTGAGCAGGTGCGGGACATCGGTAAAAACAGGAGGGAGGAATGCGTACCCGAGTTGCCGGCTGCGGCAGTGCTCGATGAGAGCGAATGTTTCTGCGCTCTCGGGTGCGGCATCGGTCTGGAGGACGAGATCCACTGCGTGGCTATGTTCCGCGTGCCGCAACCCTCCGAGATCCACCACGTGCCCGAGGTACGCGTAACGCGGATCGTGTGCGAGGGTCGCACGTGCACTGCTCGCGAGTACCGTACGCCCGACCGAGATTACGGTGCGCACCCCGATGCCCGCGTGCAAGAGTCTGCGCTGCACGAGCAAAACAATCGCGCGCATGAGCAACACGAAGAATGCTATCAGCACGGTGCTGTGAATGAGCAGTACGCGCGAGAAGAAGAGTTGTTTTTTTACAAGGAAGAACCACGCCATTACCGCAACGAGCCAGAGGAGTGTCGCAAGAAGAATTCTGCCGACTTCATTCCATGCGCTGCGGGTTGCCTGCAGCACATAGAGCCCAAGAAAAGAAGAGACGATCGCAAACACCGCAATACTCGGCCACACGAATGTATCAATGTACAGAGCAAGAGAGGGAAGTGTGGTCGCGGTATCGAGCAGCTGGACGCTTGGAATCAGATCCATATTGAGCGTGCGCAGCTTGTAACTAAGGAGCAACGCCCCCGCAACCGCAAGGGCATCGAGGGGGATCCTCAGTAAGCCAAAGAGAGCCTCAGAACGTTTCATGTGAGAGCAGTATACCCGCCTTCGCCTCTTGGCTACGGACGGGCAGGCAATGAAGTTGAGTGGAGCCGCCTCGGGGAATTGACCCTTCGACAAGCTCAGGACTATGGACCGTTTATGGAGCCGTCGGGGAGGATTGAACTCCCGACCTACGCATTACAAGTGCGTTGCTCTACCACTGAGCTACGACGGCTTTAAAGAGTTGCTCTATCGCTGCCTGTCCGCCGTAGTCAGTTAGAGGCTGACGAAGGTGGAAGCTAAGGCGGCACGCCAAAAAGTGCAGGATCAGCCTAGTACAAACAAATCACCAATGCTATCCTTTGATTTCCTGCTCTTTCGATGATCGCCCAGGCATAGTCCCGCGAATGCGGGACGACGCCTGGGAGGAACGTCCGGACAGCAATGGAACGCCTAGTGGATAACGTCCACCCGCGCGGTATATATACGGCAAGACCGCGCGCGGACCAGTGCCACAGAGACGAGCCCCTTCAGTGGGGAGTGAAACGCCACCCCCGGGTGGATCGTGCAGACACACGTGTATGCATGATCGGTAAACTCTAGGTGCTGCAAGGAGGATTTGGGTGTGTGGGATTCCCAATGGTTCCGTTGGACCACATACCCCTCCGCAAAGACCCGACGGGTAACCGTCGCGGCAAGAGAGATGATCATCTGCGAGGAAGTTCGCATCTCCTCAATAACAAAACCCGGCGTACGAAAGAAGCAGTCGCGCAATCAAGAGGCCTCACGGCCTCTTTTTTGGATACCCAAAATCACAGAACCACTTTCTCCAAACGCACAATCCGCACCTCATGATCTGCATGCTCTCCCTTCAATCGTTTATCGATGTTCACGAGAACAGTCAGAATACGATCGCTGTCGGCATACACCCTTTCAAATCTCTCATCGATTTTTTCGAATCTCTCATCGATTTTTTCAAATTTTTCATCAATTTTTTCAAATTTTTCATCAATTTTTTCAAATTTTTCATTCATGGAACCTTCGAGTGTTTTGATTTCACCTCTCAATCTTCCCTCCATGACTTGCATGTCGGTTCTCAAGACACCTAGATCGGTTCTCGTGACATTCTCGAGTCTTTGTAGGTCCGCCTTCGTTGCTGGTGCCGTGTCGTCCATGGACAGAGAATACTAGAGGGGGGCAAGAAAAAACCCAAGTCGTTTTACCTTGATTATTGACACATCGCAATCGTGGCTTCCGTTAGAGATCTTTGGCGTTCTACCATACCATAGAACGATGTGATTCTTTTCTCGTCTCTTGATTTCCTTCACAAATGATTTTCGAAACTTATTTCCGGCTGCACTTTTAAAAAGCTTTTGGCGGGACCGGTGGTTTGGGCGGCCTTGCGATGATATTTTCCTTGGCAATGGGAATCCATTCCCCATTGTGCTTGATGGATGCGGAACTGTCTGCGTTGATGCGCATTTCATACTGACCCGTACTCGGCAATTTCTTCCCTTTATATTCAAAACTCTTGATTTCAATTCGGTCGGTCGTTTTCCAACCCTTGATCAAAGGAACGTGAGGTGCGGCTTTGATAGGCAGTGCAGAAGATGGTGATGAACGAAAGCTTATTTGTGATTCAAAAGCTGCGGTGTAGAAATCGCCATATCGTTCGCGCAGGACTTTATCCGCGGCTGCGGTGCTTTCCGGAGTCGATTGTTTGATGTTCGCAAAATTTGAAACACCGTTCTTGCCATACTCACTGAAGGTTGAGTCGCTCCTGTTGTCAAATCTTCCCCAGATTGGGCCTAATATTTGCCTGTCATTCTCGAGAGTATCCGAACCAGGCGACAGGAGTGTCTTGCCTAAATTTTTCTGAAGATACTCTGCAATCGCTTGAACCTTGAGCCCGTTTCCAATGTAGACGGTCGCTTCTTTGCCCAATTCTCCACCGCCACCGATTTTGTATTGATCAATCAGACCAGCAGCGTTCAGCTCCTCAAGAACGTCATACGTTTTATGAACGGCATCAATATTCGATCTGTCGATATTAATGTGCAACTTCCATCCCTCTGCGCCTTTTAAAAGTTTTCCTTGTGCTTCCTGTTGCAGATTTCTTACAGGGGAAAAATTTTGAGCAATTTCTGGTGTTATTTTTTCCGTTACTCCACCTTCATCGCAAAGAAACCAAGAGCCATTTTTTGCTTTTTTCAATTCATATAATCCAGTCTTGAGCTTTGGAGATTGATTCTTCATGGGTTGACGTAGATACCAGATCTTCTCACCCTGCTGCCATTGAACAGCGTCTGGCTGAGGTTTGATATTTTGAAAAACTTGGAGCGAAGATGATTCGCTCTGTGCAATTGCATCGCACTTTTTTTTGAGCGACAGAAAATCTTGTGTGGCAGGCGGAACGCGGCTGAGGTGAGACGGTGAGATATCCAGAGAACCGCTCACGGACGTACGCTTTTTCATAACATCACCAATGTCTGCCCGTACGGCATCATAGTGTAATGCCGAGATGCGCTTGCGGTCCTCAAGGAGCATCCTTCTACGCTCTTGAGGTAACGAGGCAACGTTCAATTCTTGGTCAAGAAGACGCAGTACATAGTTTTGATTGGCGCGAAAACCATTGGCATCCTGCACCAAGACACAATTGCGCATATTCCTTACGTGATCATTTCCAATGGATGTATCCGTGCGCATGGGGAACAATACAATGCGAAGATTCGAATCGATTTCACTTGGTGATTTGAATGACACTTGCTTCCCGTTTCTTGGAAGAACGGGATACTGTTCACTTGTGGGATGCAATGTGTGTACGGTCTTCCATTCAGGCAGCGGAGGAGCAACCTTATGGGGTGGTGGGGGGCCTTTCAGCACATTGCTTGTTGATTTTTGTGGGACGGTGGTTTTCGGCTTGTTGATGGGCGGAGGGGGAGGGGGTTTTGTCGTTGGTGCTTGTGGAGCGACCGAGGGTGCGGTGGTCGGCTTTTTGGGGGGTGGCGGTGGGACTGTCTTCGGGCGTGGGGGTTGAGAAATGGGTGCAACAATTGGAGCGATCTTGAGGCGTTCAAGTTCTTGGATAGAGATTGTCCTCGTCAATTCTTTGCCCATATCATTGAATGATGTGTAGTGAAAAGTCTTTTTGGCTTCATCCCATTGAATGCTCGCCGGATCCAAGAATTCGCCTTGTTTCCGTACAAATTCCCAAATTGCGTCGGTATGCTCTTCGACTTTCCCTTTTCCGGAGATGGCATTTTTTGCTGTGCTGATTACCTTCTTGAAAGCATCACCAATACTCCCACACACCCCCATCCGCAGAAGCTTGGCGCTCTCCTCTGGCGTGATGCCTACGGCTTCAAATTCTCGGATCCACTGTCGCAGGACTTCCGGCGGATACTTCGCATCACCATTTTCGTCGAACCCGATTCTCCCATCGGGGCTTTCCTTGTGAATTTTTATGATCACTTCGCGCTGCTCCGGTGTGATGGTTTTTCTGAGGATCGCAGAGGCAGCTTCCATTCGTTGTTTCAAGCCTTCGGCCGTGTCAGGCAGTTTCATGATATTTTGCTTCACTTGGCTCGCCTCCATTCCTTGGCTATTCAAATGTTTAATTTCACGCTCGAGCATCGTCACCACTTCAGGATCCAATGTCCCCTTGTTCGCATCAACGTAGGACTGCAGCTGCTGTGCGATGCGGGCGGGGTGATTGTCTGGACTGTCGGCAAGATGGGCAGCTAAGGTGTTTTTCTCGATCGCTCTCTCGAGATCAATCGCTTTCCCCAGTAAATCAGCAACAGGCTTCTCTACGCGCAAGGAGGTCATCTCGGTACCCGAAGTGTCCAGTCCGTTGATGAAACCCGCCCTCGTCCGAGCAGCACCGATTTCCGATGTGCCGAGTACGGAGTTCGGCGTCGTCTCCGCAGCTCTGGACAAGGTGACGTTCGCAACACTGTCGTTCGTAATATGAGCTTCCACCTTTTGTGCGGGGCGCAAAATCTCCGTGAGAATTTTTGAGTAGAAGCCGTACCCTTTAGCAGTCCCGGTACTTGCCTCGGTGAAATATGCAGATCGATCATCGGCTGAATAACTCATCTTGATACTGAGATTTTCCTCAGGACATTCGATGACAATGTCTACTGCTTGATTTGGCTTGAGCTCGGATCGTCGTATGTAGGTGATCGTAAGTTCGATCTGTTTCTTCTCACCGACTTTTCCGTTCTCCCCTTCCAAGATACACGTGGTGCGAACTGACGCCGCATCGGGGGATTTCTCGAGAAGATCGATCGCACTTTCTATGCGCATCGCCTGCTCGGGATTTGTTGGTGGAAGTTCCACTGTTTTTGGAATGTCTCTTGGCTTTCGGGGCGCCGCGCCGTCCGGTGCTTCGGGCTTTGTTTCTGTGTTCTGTGCCTCCGGTGTTTGTTCTGCGGGAATCTTCCCACCTTCGTCAGCCAATTTCCTGAGGTCCGCTTCAAACTCTCCGCGTAACTTCTTTAAGGCTTCGACCTGCTCCAGCGCGTCATCCAGTGCCGCATCTTTGAGCCCATGCGCGGAGAGAAAATCGCGCGGATCCGCAGTCTTCAGTAAATCGTCAACGGGCGCGCCGAGCCTCTGGACTTTTTCCCGCGCAAGACTCATGCGATTCACGGTCTGCGCGAGGCCGTGCAATTCCTCTTTTGGGAGTCTTCGAATTTTGCGCAAAGCCGGTCCGACGAATTCCGCGCTGCCAAGACCCGCGAACATCGCATTGCTCTCGAGATTTTCCACGAATGTTCCGCCGATCATCATGGTATCGAGGGACGCACCGATCAGTGTATCTGCAGAGCCTTCCAGTGCCGCACCCATCAAGCGCGTGCCGATATATGCGCCATCATCGAGACTGTTGATGGTCTTAAGGCCGCCTTTTTGCGCCGCCATCTTCAAGATGCTTTTCGCTCCCTCTTTGCTTGCACCACTCTGATAAATCGCACGCCCTGCAGCGAGGTAGCGCGCCGCGCCCATCGTCGCGGTGTTCGTCGCCAAATCTTTGCCATAGACATCCACCGCGTCGCCGAGGCTGCTGAAGCCCTGCTGATTCATCCCTGCGTTGACAGCAGTCATTGCCGCTCCACCTGCGATAGACGCCGCAACAAGCCCGAGCCCTCCGGTCGCAACGCCGACGGCTACACCCGCTGCGATCATCGCGCCGATCTTCGCGCCCATTCGCACATTACTCCAAATCCGTTCGCCCTTCACACAGCGGAGAATGCTCAGTGCTTCGATTTGATCACCGGTCATGGGGGGAGTGCCGATCGCATCGTTGATGGCATCGAGGGACTGAAATCCTAAAATATTTCCCTTCAGAAACGTATCGAATGCGACGCAGGCACCCTCGATGTCGATGCTGATACGCGCCGTGAATTCCGTCGCAATGTTTTTCTCGAGATACGCAGGCAGCACGAACTGCCTTCCCTCCTCGACTGCTCGTGTCTGTTCTTCGATCACGCGCGCAAGGGAGTACTGCTGCGCCATTGATACGATGGAAGTCGGGGAAACATTCAACCCTTTCCGCCACTCTGCAATAACCTCGGGGGCAACGACGGAAGCCAACTTCGGCAAGAATTCTTTTGCGCGACCTACGTGCGTGTTCAGCGCCTTGCGCGCTTCCAATTGCTTCCCTTGGCTGCGCTCCACATAGCGGATTGCAAGCTCCTCAAAATCCATCGCTTCACGCGCTTGATCTTCTGCGAAATCCAGATTCGTGAGATCGCTGTCGATGGGGGTGCTCTGGTCGGAGAATAATTGCGCCACTTCCATGCAGTGACGACGATACGTGTGCCGCTTAGTGGGATCTTCTTTTCCCATGGCTTTTTCCTCTGCCAGTTTCTTTTCGAGAGCCTGCGTGCAGGCCATCGTCAATTTTCCGTACGCCTCTTTGAGGGTTCTGCTCTGCCAATTATTTCCGTCGATACTCGCCATCATGCGGCTCACCCAATCGATCGCTTCGTCAGTCGTCATGTGACGGATGGTTTCTTGGGCTTGTTTTGCCGCGATGTCGGCATCGAGGATATCTTCGTTCTCAAATTTCTCATCGACGTTCGCAACGAGTTCCGCGAGTCGGCTGCTGCGCTGCGTGTAGAGTTTCCGCAGTTTTTCGTGGGCGGGGCTCTGCGTGTCTTTGTCACTTTCGAGGGCCCTGCGCAGATCTTCCAGATTGTTTCGAACGCTGAGTGCTCCGTTTTCCAGGAGCGTGCGCTCCTTGGACTGTTCCTCCGCGCCATCTCTCGTCCATTCATCCTTGTCCTTCACTTCCTCAAGAACCGCTTCAAGGTAGGGAACGTACGCAAGAGCCTTTGGAATGGAACTCTGCTTGTACTCAATACTCTTTGGGACCCTCGTCGTCGCGGCCATCCGTTCCGCCTGCGTATAGGCAGTCACGGCCTGCTCGCAGAGTACGGCTCCATCGGAGGTCTCCCGAGCCGGAGTAGAAGGCCCTTTCTTGGCCTCCTTCGGAGTTTCTGGCTCAGTTTTCGGCCGCTCATGATCAGGAGTTTCCGGGGGCATGATTTGGGTATGGGTATTCTTCTGATTATAGCACAAAAACGACACTCACGCATCGCTCTGTTATGGAATTACATCATATTTCCCTACCGTGTCACGCTGATGCTGGCGGCTTGTTCTGCACGAAGGGCCGAGACCGTCACGTGGCCGTTACTGTCTTGCACGATCGTGTAGAGCGTCCCTGTGCCGGTTGTACTCGCGGTCGGGTCCGCGGGGATTTGCGTGATGAAAGAGCCGACGAGCATTTTCAAATCCACCCCGTTGGTGCAGGTTTTTGCGGTCGTCGTACAAATTTCTTTGGGGGTGATCGTCGGAATATTCTCCGGCAGATTGCCACCATTGTCGACCGCGTAGGAAAAGACCGCATTGAGGATGGCGGTGACATCGGACCGGCGTTGCTGGTCGCGTTCGTCGCCTTGCTTACGCGCCGGGTTGATCGCCACGACCACAATGGCAGCGAGGATCAAGATGATGCCGATGACAAGGAATAACTCGATCAATGTGAACCCCTTGTGCGTGCGCATGTTTTTCATCGTGTATGAGTATATTACAGACTCCTTCGCCCCGCCAATGCCTCTCGGAGCGTCACCTGATCCGCAAATTCGATGTCGGCGCCCATGGGGAGCCCGTGCGCCAAGCGCGTGATACTCGGCACGATGTTTTTGAGTTGCTCGCGCAGGTACGTCGCGGTCGCTTCGCCCTCGGTGTCGGGGTCCGTCGCGATGATCACCTCGCGGATCCCCCCACCACGAGCCCTCTCCAGAAGCTCGCGCACTTTCAATTGCTCCGGGCCCATGCCGTCGATCGGGGAGAGAACGCCATGAAGCACGTGATACACACCTTTGTAGGAAGTCTTTTCAAACGCGACGACTTCGAGAGGTTCTTCGACGACGAGCACCATGGATCGGTCACGCGAGGAATCTTCGCAGAGCACGCACCGTTCGCTCAGGGTCAACATCTGACACTCGCGGCAGTACTGAAGCTCTTGCTTGAGGGTTAAGAGCGCCCGCCCGAGCCCTTCGGGGCTGGCCCGTTGACTTCGCAGTAGATGAAACACCAACCGCTCCGCAGATTTGGGGCCGATGCCCGGGAGCTTCTGAAACTCCTCGATGGTCAGAGTGATTTGAGGGGGGAGGAGGGGCATGGGACGAGTATAGGGTTCGGGCTAGGGTGGGGGCTAGGGTTGACTCCCTCCTGTTGCCTGAGCGCACCGCTTGTTCTACGCTGCTCGACCCATGAATATTCCTTCACCGTTACCGAAAGCCATACAGACAAGTCATGCAAAGTACGATGCGGGACTGTTGCAAGTAAGCAGGGCCACACACCGTGCAATCGCACGAAAGCGACTGACGGATCCGTGTTACACACACCAATTTGAGATTCATCACATCAGACCTTGGAATGTCCCATGGTTTTTGATTCCTCGCACATCGTATGACGTATCACTCGCGCTGTATCAGCAGGATATCACTGCTCGACTGACACACGTTCTGCAAACATCGAACGTCATTGAAGAACGGGATCTGCGTTTACAAGATGTGCAACGCTTCATTCAACATTGGGCGCATACATTGCTCCTGCAAAGCATCTCCGTGCATACGCCCCGCGGCGGTGCGGTGCGTGCGGAACAGGACATGCTCTCGGACACGCGCAGAACATTGATCACAACTATCCGCTGCAACAAACGGCCGATCATCGCGGAAAGCCCTGCACATCCTTCGTGGGGAAAACGCGGCAGTCTGGTGCGATCATTGGAAGGAGTGAATCGATGGTGTATAGAAGGTACGGTCCAACAGGAAAAAATCGCCAGGCACCTGACCGGCCCCGCATCGATCTCGAGCGTCACACCCGAGTGCCGCGCGTCGGACGTCGCGCGCAGCGCCGTCCCGGAACTCCTGAGTCTTGATCGCGGCGAATTGATCGAGAGACAAGCAAGAAGAAGAATGGATCTTCGATTTGCCTTGCAGGGGAAGGAGAAATTCACCGATGCATTGCGCGAGTACACCATCGACGAACTTACGGAAATCTGGGTGACGTTGAATGAGGCTCTCACGGTAGAATTGATCGCATTGGAAAAAAAGTACAAAGGTCCCAATCCGATGGATGGAGATATTGATCGGGTGTTCGATGCGTACATCGGGAAAAAAATCCTACAACCGGAGCAATACCGAGCGGAACTGCAAGAATGCCTGCCTGTTCTGATTCATCTCACCATTCGCAGTGTGCTGGAAAAGAATGAGGATAAAGTGAATGCACTGTGTGTGGCATGGGACCGTGTGTATACGGTCTGCGATCTGGATCCATCCGCCATCGATTTGGCATTTATCATCACAGGCATATTTCGAGGCTGGCTCACTCCCGCCGACGTCCTCAATAGTCTCTGATCATGAAAAATCCCGGCAGCCCGTTAGGCTGCCGAGGTTCGTTTTGTTGCACACGACGCTCAGCCGTTACACACCCGAGTACGGGTGCTTGGCGGTCGCCTTCTGCGCGAGCATTTCGCTCACGCTCGGCTCGTTTTTCATCGCGCGGGCGATCGACAGTTTCGTCGCCTCGTAGTTGTTTTCGAAAATTTCAGCATCGCCGTCGGCTTCCCAGTGGATGAAAACCCCGCAGACAATCACGAGGTTTTCGCACTGATCCTTGGCAATCACACCCGCTTCGACCGAATCGGCCACAGCCTTGGCAACCGCGTATTGGGCGGGGCCAAACATCTGGACCGCCTGCTTGGCACCTTTGATGGTGACCTTGGTGATGAGCACCGTTGCCGGTTTCACCGCCAAGTTCGGCGCAAGCACCGCCAAGAGATTGCTGTGGCCCGCCGACTGGCAGACGAGGGCATTGGCAAACGCCACGCCCACCGGCCCTGATTTGTCACCGATCAAGAGATCGATGTGGGCGATGTTGTTGGGATTTCCCCCTTCCTTCAGAGCAAGGGCTTCGCCAACTTGGATCAACATGATTCTTCATCTCCTTCAGAAAACAAATCGCGATTGTTTCTTCGTGTCCTTAAGTAACACGACCTCTAATCATAGAGGCGCACTATGCACCGAGCATGATGCACACCGTGCCTCTATGAAGGAGAAATTCTGAGCGCCTGTGATG
This sequence comes from Candidatus Peribacteria bacterium, assembly GCA_023245865.1. GTDB lineage: Bacteria > Patescibacteriota > Gracilibacteria > Peribacterales > Peribacteraceae > JAHFJN01. The sequence goes on along the minus strand of JAHFJN010000001.1, from coordinate 883,465 downwards.
CGAAAAAACGCTTGGGTATTTAATGTTAAAAAGTGGCCCTCGTCAACCCCTGGTTCGTGGTTCGACTACGCTCACCATGACACTAATATTCCTCCCCCTTCCGCAGTTTCTGCTTCACCTCCCGATCTTTGATCGCCGCCCTCTTATCCACCCGTTTGCGCCCACGCCCAAGCCCCAGGAGCACCTTGATGAATTTCCCGGCGCGTACTTCCAGCGGGATGATGGTAGTACCTCGCTGCTCGGTGGCGATCTTCAGTTTTTCAAGTTCGGATTTTTTAAGGAGGAGCGATCGATCGCGCCCGGGTTGATAGTCCGCGAGGCCTGATGCAAAGGGGTACGGAGAAATTTTCGCCTGCTTGAGGGTGGGAACATTGCGGAAGAAAGACACATACGAGCCTGCGAGGTCGATGTGCCCCATGCGGCACGACTTCACCTCCTGACCCGTGAGCAGGATGCCCGCTTCCACAGTATCGATCACTTCATAATCGAAGCGTGCGCGGCGATTTTGGGCGACGATTTTGATCATGTTTAAGGCATTGTAGAGCCAAAGGAAGGGGTTGACAAATGATATAAAAAACGTATGATTGACGCAGTCAGCTTCATTTTTCTTGGCCCACAAGGCCAGCGAAAACTGGTAATCCAGTCACGTGAGCTGACAAACATCATCGGGCTTTGCCCCGAACATTCGAGCGTAGAGCCCGATTTTTTATGGCATCATCATCGTCAACAACGTATCACCAAAGAAAAGCACAACGAATGTTCCAAGGATCAAAAACGGTCCGAACGCGATGTGCTGGGTACGATCGCGCCCGTGGAGGAGTAAAAAAGAGACCGTGAGGGCGCCGCTGATGTACGCGATCATGAGCATGAGAAGGGTGGAGTGCCAGTCCCCGAGGAGCAGCCCGAGTGCGGCCACGAGGAAAATGTCGCCGCTGCCCACCCACGTGCCGCGGCTTACCAGCCACTGTGCGGCAAAAAAGACGACGCCAAGCAGCGCGCCCGAAAGGAGGAGCGTTCCGTGCGACCACTGGAAGAGCAGCGCAAGCACGGCAAGCATTCCCGTGAAGAGATCAGGGATCATCTGGCTTCGCATGTCCACGATGAAAATGGCGAGCATCACCGCGATGCTAAGGCTGAGAAAAGTCGTACTCAGGGTCAGTGTCATGCATCCAGTCTAGCAAGAATCGTGCGCGCGAGCTTCCCGACCCGTTCGAGTGCGTCTGGATGAATGGGTCCTTCTGCATGTACGACAATCGGTGTGCTTGTCGGGAGAAGCGCTGCGAGCGCGGTGCTGCCCGCTTGGTAGCCGCGATAGAGCGCGAGTGCGACGAAGGCACCGACCACAGCACCGAAGATGCTACGGACAAGGGAGAGCTGAAGGAAGCGACGAAGGATGTGCATGTTTCCTGCTATTATAGCATGGATTCATTGTTCTGCAAACTGCTCTTATATTTCTCCGGCTTGAATGCCCCGATGCGTTCGGTGGGGCAGGGGAGATCCGCTTCCGTGACGCCCGGGGGAAGCTGTTGATCGTACCCAAGGAGAATCAGATCCGGGTGTATGTCCAAAACGGGTTTAAGAAAATCTTCCGGGTCTCCAAGCACAACATGTGCATCGGAAAATGTTTCCTCGATCGCCCGACGGCGTTCCTCTTCGCTCTGCGCAGGTGTGTGTCCCTTGATCCGCAGGACATTCTGATCGCGTGCGACGATCACGCAAAGCACACCGCGTTTCATAGCTTCCTGTAGGAGAAACATGTGACCCGGGTGCAGATGATCGAAAGTGCCGGTGACAAGGACTCGCATCATTTGGTATTCAGATCCACCACATACACATGCTTCTCGTCGAGGAGGTACAAATGCGCCTCATCGGGATCCACGTACAAATCTTTCAGTTCCCCCGTTCCCTCGAGGACGTACTGCTTGAGGTAGCTGGATTCACCGCTGACACCGCCGTCACTGAGTACGATGATACGGGCATGCGTGGGATCCAATAAATAGAAGTTGCGATCGGCGACTTTGATGATTTTCGTCGTATCCTTGAGCACATTCTCAGGAGCTTTTCGCACATTGAAGGACTGCGTTTCGCCGCGGAACAGTTTGACGATGGCCCCTCCCTCCTTGAGCACATAGACGCTGCCGTCGATCGCCATGTCGATGGCGCCCTTCAGGTTGCCGTTCACGTTGTAGCCGACCGGTGCGCTGTAGCGGTTATTGAGACGCTCGTATTTATAGATCTGATTGTTCTCGGGCGAGAGCATGTAGAGGAAACGCAGGTACGCGCTCACGGCTCTGCCATTGACCCAGCCCTTCGGATCATCCGTCTTCATGGAGATCGCCTGACCGGCGGCCCATTCGATCACGGTGTTGCCCGTCATCAGGAACAGATCTGCTTGGAAACGGGGGAAGTGAGACGCGTCAAGAATGTGCACGTCCTCGGAAATACGATGCGGTTCCTCAACGGAATTTAAGAGCACGCGGTAGAGATCGGACGGGTCGTACACGAGGAATTCGCCATCGCCGAGACCCACCATCCCTTGAGCAGCGATGGTCGGATTTTTCACGGTCAAATTTGCGACCGTGCGCGGGGAGAGGCGGATGATGCTGTTGATCTCCTCCTTTTTTCCACGAATGCGCCCGAGGAGGTCATTGGCTTCCGTGCGAAAGAGCCCCGACTCGTTGTCCATCACCTGCTTGGCACGATCCTCCGCCCGCTGCAGGATCTTATTGGCGCTGTCGACATCTCCGATGATGCGCTTGTTGTCGGCAGTTTGAATTTCCACATTGATCTGCTGCATGAGTGCCTCGAGATCCGCACGTGTTTTACTCCGCTGACTGCTCGTAAAGACATGCACGAGCGCCCAGATGACAATGAGCAGCGCGAGACTGCTTGCGAGCAGGAGCAGGTGTGCCCGCTTGCGCCGCTTGGGGTGATTCAAGTCCTCCAGGAAGGTGCCGAACTTTTCGCGCATGGCGTCGACCATGGGAAGCGAAGACGCTTTCGACGCGCCGCGACTGGCGATACCTGCCACGCGTTCGCGCGAGGGCAACCACTGCGTCACGGCTGAGGCGGAAGGGAGCCAAGAAACGACACGGGAAACAACGGAAGATTGCTGCGTACGCCTGCGACGCGCGATGCGATCTTGCACGGTGCTGCGGGACTGCTCCTCTTGCGAGTCCTCCATCACGTCTGCTCCGGGCATGTGCATGGTTGCCAGCGCCGCATGCTCGCCGTCAGCCTCGAGTGCGCTCACGAGAGCGTCGATCAAGCCATGCCCGCTCTTTTGCGTGAGTTTGCTCAGCTGCGCGGGGGTCAAGGTGCGCAGCAACCGCTGCGACGAGAGAACAAGAAGGTCGCGACGTTCCAGTTTCCCACTCGCAATGTGAATGAACGCGGGTGCGGGCTTGCCGCTGCTGTACTCTGTGATCTGGCTGGCAACTCCCCTGCGAATCAGGTACGCCTCGGCTCGGCCCGCGTGCGATACATGGAGGGTGTCCTCACTATCCACAATCCCGATCAGCATGTGGACGTCGCTCACGACATTCGAGACGAGCATTCCTTTGAGCAGCCCGTTCATTTCCTTCAAGGTACTGTCGAGGCGCTCGGCCGCGGGCCCGTCGGACTCGAGGAGCGCATGACGAACGATGGCGGTGCACTCTTGTTCGACCGTTTTTGCACCTTCCTCTTTTGCGCTGATCTCCATCAGCAAACAGACCTGTTCGCCGTGCGCGGACTCCAGGGAGAGCGACACGAGAGTGACATCTCGCATCGGTTTTGTTTGGCCTGTCCGGACCGTGACGTCCATACAGGGTGATAGGGTAGGGGTACTGTCCTTTCTTGTCTACCTAACATGCAAGCAGGGCGATGCCGTGATCGATCACGTACGTTCTTTCTTGTCAGCCACACAAGAAAGAACCAAAGAAAGTCACCGTCCAGTGAGCTCTGCTCCGCCCGCCCTGTCATTCCTCGCAGACGTCTCCAAGGCTTCGACGTCTGCTTCGTCATGTGGCTTCGCACAGGGCTTCCCCTTCACCCCCGCGCACTGGACGGCGCACCTCCACAATTTTCTGTGTCATGCCGAGTGATTTCGCAACGCGAAATAGTATCGAGGCACAAAATTATCAATCTAAAAATTCATTGAATGTAAGCCAAAAAGTCGACTATACGACATGAAATGCTTGCATTGCTCACCCCGCAAGCGTAGAGTAGCAGTATCATTTCATTTACCTACCAAACAGAGAACGAATATGAATAATGTTAAAGAATGGGTCACACGACAGATCGTTGGAAAACCGGTGCAAGCACCATCGCAAAAACCAGCCCCTCCCCAGAACCAACGACAGGTTCAGTTCAGACAGAACGCTCAGCAAGGCACCAAGCGTAGCGGCCTCAAGCTCTATCCGCTCGGCGGCTTCGAGCAAGTCGGGCGCAACTGCTTTGTGATCGAAGTCGACGGCGACCTCTACATCATCGACCTCGGGCTGCAGTTTCCCGACGAAGACATGCTCGGGATCGATTATTTGATCCCCGATCTCTCTTCCTTACGCGGTCGCGAGAACAGGATTAAAGCGATCCTCTTCACCCACGGCCACCTCGACCACATCGGCGCGGTGCAGCACCTGCTCCCGCAACTGCACTTTCCTCCGTGCTACGGGACCAAGCTCACGATGGCGTTTGTCAAAAAGCGCCTGGAGGAGGAACGACTCACGGGTAAGGCGCGCCTCAATGTCGTCGCCTTTGGCCAAAAGATCCAGCTGGGCAAAGTTTCGGTTGAGTTCCTGCGCGTTACGCACAGCATCCCTGACTCTGCCGCGGTCGCAGTGCACACACCGTACGGGACGATCCTGCATACGGGAGACTTCAAGTTCGACCTGACCCCCATGAATGAACCGCCCGCGGATTTCCAGAGGCTCTCGGAACTCGGCCAGAAAGGCGTGCTTGCCATCATAGCGGACAGTACGAACGCGACGAAGCCGGGGAATAGTAAAAGCGAACGCGAGATCGGCGACACGATCCGCAGCCTGATTCAGGACGCCGAGGGGCGGGTGATCATTTCCACTTTCAGTTCGCTCTTGAATCGCATTCAGCAGGTCATCGACCATGCGAAAGATTTCAATCGCAAGGTCTACCTCTCCGGCCGCAGCATGGAAACCAACGTCGAGATCGCACAGAACCTCGGCTACATCAAAGCTCCGCGCGGGCTGATCCGTAAAGCAGGCCCCGGCATGGAGAAACTCCCCGACAACGAAGTGGTCATCATTACGACCGGCAGCCAAGGGGAGGAGATGGCGGGGTTAGCCCGGATGGGCCTCGGGACACACCGCCACATCGCTGTGAAAAAAGGGGACACCGTGATTTTGAGCTCAAACCCGATCCTCGGCAACGAGCGTGCGGTCGCGAAGGTGATCAATAATCTGAACTTGAAGGGGGCGGTCGTGAAAACAAACCAAGAATTGGCGCTCCACACGACCGGTCACGGATACCAAAACGACATCCTGCTGATGCACCGACTTGTTCGGGCGCGGCACATCATCCCCGAACACGGCGAACCGCACATGCGGGCCGCGCACGCGGAACTGGCCACGCGGATCGGCTATCCGGAAAATCAGGTGCACCTCCTGACAAACGGAGAAATCCTCGAGTTCGAGGGCAATGGTGCCGCTCGCAGGAGCAAGCAGAAGATTCCGTTTCGCGACGTGATCATCGACGGACGCGGAAGCGCCGGCGAAGGTCAAAGAGTGCTCACCGATCGAAAGATCATGAGTAACGCAGGCGCACTCGTCGTGCTCTTCAAGGTCTACGCCGAGAGCAAGCGGCTCGTCAGTGATCCCGACGTGATTTCGCGCGGGCTCATCTACGGCTCGGAGCAAACGGAAATCAGCGGCGACATTTTGCAAATCAGTCGCAAAACCTACGAGGAAGAACTCGCGCGTGGCGTCACCGACCGCAAGGAATTCAAGCGCGCTGTCACGGGTGCACTGTATCGCTATTTCGATCGCAAGCTCGATCGCGAACCCATGGTGATACCGCTGTTTGTGGAGGTGTGAAACCCACACTCTGATGATCAGTAAGAAGGAGAGGAGCATTGTGCTCCATCCTTTTTTGTGTTTTAGTACCGTGTGTTGGTCACTGATCCTTGTACAAGCAAAGGAGGAAAGTCATGCGATGGATTCTCTGTGTGTACCTCGTTCTGCCCGGTCGGTCTTACACCGACGCTCAGCAAGATTTTTTGAAGGGTCGCATGCCGTGGCTCGTGGTCGAAGAAGGCGGGCACCAAGTTATGGTGGAAGCAAAGAGCCTTACATACGGCCACCGGCTGGCATTCAGCCGCACCATCATCCAGGCAGGTGAGGAAAAGAAAGTCACGGAGGACATCTTTGCGGTCCCATACAAGGGGGAAATCTACTGGCTTCGAACGTATGAATTCGTCGAATTTGAGAAGATGGGGACTCGTACTGATGACAAGAATATGGTGCTACTGCTCATCAGTGCCTTCATCATCTACAGCGTACTCAGAGCGATAGTACGAATGTCTCACCGCGGACAACGGCGGCGGCATTAAGAACCCCGCCCTACTTGCGTGAGAAACGACCAATGCATGCCCGGCGAGCATTCTCGCCGGGCCTTTTACACACGGTATAATCATCATGATGCATCGCTACTTCGGCTTCGATCTCGATGGCACGCTCGTGAAAACAAATGGATGCTTTCAAGATGCATCCATCGAATCATGCAGACAGTATGGAATCACACTCACGCCGGAGCAATTCAATGGGTTCAACAGTCGCGGCGGGCACCTCCACGAATATCTTATCCAGCGTGGTGTCTCTGACGTGGTGATCAAGGACATCCAAGCAATGCGCAACGAGATGCACCTTCTTCTTTTGAAATGTGATGCGCAGTGGATCGACGGTGCTATTGATGTCCTCGAACAATTGCGAGCGAAGGGAAAGCAAAAGATCCCGATCATTACAAATTCCACACGGGAATTAGTTACTGTCATCCATAACAAACTGCAGCTCTTCGATTATTGCGACTGCATCATCACTCCCGATCTCGCAGAGAGTGACTATAAGCCAAAGCCTGATGGGCTGCATCTCGCCGCACGCAACTGCGCCAACGGCGAACCGGTGCGCTGGACATACATCGGCGACAAACCGTTCGATCACATGGCCGCACATGCGGCAGGGTGGGAACCGTGGCAAATCGGCAATGAGCCGTTGCTGAATGACCCAACCGCGCAACCGGTTCGGAGAATTGAGAGATTGGAGGAGATTTTGGAAATGTCTTCAGCGTCCTAGGAATCGTCGGATGCGCCACGTGGTTGGATTCTCCTTCGAACTCCCGGGAATTTGAGCGTCGACGGCCCTCTTGATACTGCTGAGTGCGTCGGCGTTGATTGTCGGTTTGCCGTCTTTATCTTTCTTCGCAAGCTCCACCTGACCGTGCATCAGCGCTCGGAGATCTTCCTTTGAAATTCGTATGGTCCATTTCTTGCTCAGAAGCTTTTCCACCTTCACCGTGAGATCCTCGATCTCCCTCAATCTTTCCAATCCTTCATTTTGTTCTTGATCTTCGAGTGCTTGTTCGAGTTTGTCATCCAAGAACGCATCCTCTGCTCTGTTGACGGCCGCAACGCAGCGATCTCCTTTTTCGGGATCCAGAAAGAGGTTACCATCTGTGTTAACAGACGTTTTTTTGTACTCCGCTCGCGTCCTCTTGCCAGTAACTATATAAGCATACCGATGATCGTGCTTTTCTCTCGTCTTGGAATTTCCGCCCAATAACCCATCGATAAACCCACGTACCTTGCTTCCCAGACGCGCACCGGCATCCGGCTGGAAGTCACTTACTTGAGTTGCTTCGTTGGCATCGGCATTGCGTTCGATCATGAGTGAAAGTGGAAAGGAGAATACTATAACATCTCTATTTTATATGTCAATAGTTGACATAATTCATTTTAATGGCAATAATACCATTACACTGTATTCTTGGCTCTGTGCCAAGAGCCGACAGTGGACTGTTCACTCACATCTCAAAGGGGTTTCCCATGTTTGATCTCAGCCCAATTCAGTTCACGTGCGCCATCCTGTTGATTGTCGTATCCGTTTCGGGAATGCTCCTGCGACGACCACGTCGAAACCCATGACACAATTGTTGTGAGTGAACTCACCCGGGGAAACCCGGGCTTTTTTTATATGATTTTTTGCACCGCACCCTTCACCCTCCACCCCTCATACGGCGTCCAGCCACAGAGACTAGGAATATCTGAAGCATGGATCGCAGATTCTTTCGCGGGATCCACGACGACGATCGGCGTCGATACACCCTTTTCGATATCGTGCTTCCCAAGATGGAAAATACGGTTGGGATTGGCGAAGCATAAGCGGACAATATCGCGGACGGAAAATGGCGGACACGTAGCGTTGGGTTCAGCAGGATTTGGCCACTGACCCGCAGCGATCGTGAGCAGGAGCGGGAGCATCGTTGCGACACCGGGGATACCACTCGGCGAGCGCAGTGGCTCCGGATTATTTTTTTCATCGAGCGTGTGGGGAGCGTGATCGGTCGCGATACAGTCGACCGTGCCGTCGAGGATGCCTTGCCAGAGCGCGAAGCGGTGCTTCGCGGAGCGGATGGGGGGGTTCACTTTGATGAGTGTGCCGAGGCGTTCATAGTCGTCGGTCGTGAAGATGAGGTGATGGGGGGCGACTTCGCAGGTAATGGAAAACGTGTCACCCTGAGCACAGTCGAAGGGTCGACACTTCTTTGCGTTGCGCACGAGCTCAACGCCTTGCTCGGTTGAGAGGTGGGCGATGTGGAGAGGTGTACTGTGTTTTTGTGCGAGTGTGATCGCACGTTCAATGGCAATCGCTTCGCTTTCCGCAGGACGTAGGAGTGAGTGCACCGCCACGTTCGTCCGTGTGTTTTGCGCGGCGGCTACGCGATTCGTTGATTCATCCTCCGCGTGCACAACGACCGGAAAATGATGTTGTCCGCACACGCGAAAAACATCTTCGAGAACGTCATCGCGGACTTTTTGATCGCCGGTTGAGTGGTCGAGGTAGAGCTTCACACCGCAACACCGCGCGCGCAGATGCGTGAGTTCCTGCGAGGTACCATTCAAAAGTTCAAGAAGGGCTGCGAGGTGGAGGTCCTGCGTGATGCCGAAGAAGAAACGAATATCGATTGGGTTCGGGTTAGGGTTCGGGTTTTCTAATAGCGCTTCCGCGCGGCGGACTTTGTCCGCAAGCGCGCTGATCGTGCAGGTTGGAGGAATGGTGTTTGGCATCTCACACACGGTCGTGACGCCACCCATGAGTGCGGCGGCACTTTCCGTTTGCATGGTGCCCTTGTGCTCGAGTCCCGGCTCACGAAAATGCACGTGGCAATCAATGAGGCCGGGGAGGAGCAATTTCCCGGTGATATCCACTTCTTCATCGTAGTCTTCAATATAGGTACCGATGTCTTTGATGACACCATCCTCGATTGCGATGTCCGCATGCGTCTCGCTATCCGCGCTCACGATTGTGCCGCCGTGGAGGAGAAGACGTGACATTAGGCGGATTATATCACACCCAATAATCCCGCCAGCAAAGCCATCCGCACGGGGATGCCGTTACGGGCTTGGCGGAAGTAAGCGGCGGTCGGAAGTTTGTCGACATCGGTGCTGATTTCACCGACGCGGGGGAGCGGGTGCATTACGGTCACTTTCTTTCCCTTGAGCTGCGGAGCGGTAAGCACATATTTCAATTTTAGTTTTTCGTATTCATCCACATTATCGAATCGTTCCTTCTGCACACGCGTCATATACAAAATATCCGCATCGAGCCCGGCTGAGAGATCGGTAGTTTCTTCGTAGGGAATCTTTTTCTCTTTCAAAAAACTTGTGACTTTGTCCGGCATCGGGAGAGCGTCGGGCGCTATGAACGTGAAGCGTACGTTCTTGTAGAGCCCAAGCAGGAACACAAGTGAATGCACCGTGCGTCCGTATTTGAGATCTCCAACCATCGCGACGTGGAGGCCGTCGATGGTTCCGCGTTCCTTCTGAATGGTGTAGAGATCGAGCAACGCTTGGGTCGGGTGCTGCCCCGGGCCGTCGCCCGCGTTGATGAAGGGAACGGGGGACACGCTTGCTGCTTTGTCTGCGGAACCTTGCTCGGGGTGACGCATGCAGATGATGTCACTGTAGCCACCGGCCATCATGATCGTATCTTCGATGCTTTCGCCCTTGTACATGGAACTGAATTGAAAGCCGTCGGCGGTGATCACGCTTCCCCCAAGCCGCAGCATCGCGGATTCAAAGCTCAGTCGCGTGCGAGTACTGGGCTCATAGAAAAGTGCCGCGAGAATTTTCCCCTTCAGACGATCGTCGTCACCTTTTTTAAGCACATCCTCCATCTCCGCCGACGTTTGCAAAAGAACGTCCGTATCCGCTCGCGAGAGCTGTTTTGTGGACGTTAAGTGTCGAAACGACAATGGCATTAGCAGTATTCTAGCCATACAATGAGCGCATGTCCACCAGCCTCCGCACAAGCCTGCCTGTCGGCAGACAGGGCTACGGCCGGCAAGCCCGCCAAATCGCCACCTCAACACTCTGGCAGGTCGGGAGTCAGGTCGTGATGGCGTTCTTAAGCATCATCACCGTGAAGTTCGTCGCACTCGGACTTACAAAGGAGCTCGCGGGGCAGTACAACACGGCATACGGATTTTTGCAGATCTTCGGGATCTTAGCTGATTTCGGACTCTATGCAGTCGCGGTACGAGAGGTCAGTCGCGCAGACGAGGAGGAAAAAGCGACTGTGTTCGGCACGATCATCGCCCTTCGTATCCTCACGCTCCTCCTATCCCTCGCCCTCGCTCTCATGCTCGTCTGGTGGCTGCCCGCTTGGCGAGGCACCGTGCTCCCGCTCGGGATCACGATCGCTGCCTTTGTTCCATTTTTTACACTGCTCGCCGGAATCATCCGCACCGTGTTTCAAGTGCGCTACCAAATGCACTTCGTCTTTATTGCAGAGGTATCGCAACGCCTCCTCACGGTCCTGCTCACGGGGACGGTGATTTTTCTGGGCCTTCGGGAAAGTAACGACTCATATTATTACTATTTGTTTTTATCCTTTGGCGGCATTGGGGCGGGGCTCCTCTTTGTCTTCTCGTTCTTTTTTGGCCGCACGTTGCTGCCCATTCGCCCGCAGTGGGATACAAAACTGATGAAACACATTGCACGGCAAGCGCTCCCGTACGGGCTCGCGTTTCTCTGCACTGCGCTCTACCGGCAAAGTGACGTGACGATCATCGGGCTGCTGCGCAGTGATTACGCGATTCAAAACGCCTACTACGGATTCGTGCAGCGCGCGATGGACATGGCGTACCTGTTCCCGACGTTCCTGCTCAATTCCACATTGCCCACCCTCAGTGAACGTCTGCACAAAGGAGAAGACATCCGGTCGCTCCTTGGAAAAACTTTTCAGATTATCCTGCTCCTTGGAACAACGCTCTTCTTGTTTTCCTTCTTCTGGTCACGGCCGATCATGGAACTGATCACGAACGTCCGGTACTTAAGCACGCCGGATCATCCGGGCTCCGACACCGCGCTGCATCTGCTCGCGTTTTCGATGTTCTTCAACGGGATCATCCTCTTTTGTTTCTACAGTCTTCTCACAATTCACCGCTGGCGGCCGCTCGTGTGGACGCTCGCACTCGGCTCCGTCATATCGATCACGTCCAATATTCTCCTCGTGCCGCGGCTCGGATTTATCGGTGCATGCTACTCTTCGATCCTCACGCACATCACGCTTGCGGTGATTCTGCTCCCGCTCACGGCACGGATCTTGCCGTTCTCGTGGACAGCGAAAAATATGCTGCAGTGGCTCGCGTACGCGATACTCTTGGGCGCTGCCTTGTGGCTCGTAGCATCGCTGCTTCTGTCTCATTCATAATGGGTCCACAAACGTATCACTCGGACAATGTGCTCTTTTTTAAATACCTGATACACCAGACGATGTTGTACGTTTATGCGGCGGGAATACGCACCCTCCAACTCACCGCGTAATTTTTCAAAAGGAGGGGGATCCTGAAACGGATCATGCTCAAGAATACCCAAAAGTTTTTTTGCCTTCGTCGCTAACGACGTATTCCTCAGTTTCTTTGCGTCCTTGACGGCCTGTTTGGCATACAAAATTCGATACATCATAGATCTATTTTTGTCGCACTTTTGTGCAGTGGCTCTTTCATCCCGTTCTTGATCGAGCGCGTCATGCCCGGAATGGACATCAAATAAAGCGTCTCTTCGATTGCACGCCAGTCCTCTTCCGACACCAGTACGGCATTGCCTTTCTTTCCTGTAATGAGCACGGGTGCCTGTCCACCCTGCAAATTTTCGATCAGGCGATACAGAGCGGTGCGAGCGGCGGTGGCGGTTACTGCTGTCATGAAACTATCGTACGCTTTTACGTACGGAAACGCAAGGCCTTGTACTGCAATTGATTAATCACCCACAAAATCCACACAAAATCTCTCTGTAGGAACTTCTTTTCCTTCACGGGATAATCGCTCCAATGCCGCCTGTCTTGCTTTTGTGTCTGTCGAAGCAACCCCAACAATCTGCCCTTCAAAGACCGCAACGTATTTGTCCCAATACTCTCTGCAGAAATCAAAATCTCCGAACTGAGACCAAAGATACTGCCAATCTGCATCCACCGCCTCGATTGATAGGGTCTGTTCGTCAACCGTCATACTGATACAGATATATCATGAATATGTTGTATGTCAAACAGACAACCGCTAGCCCTCACCCTATATTCCTGCTATAATAATCAGAAACCTACACACAAATCCATGACCCTCCGTACGCGCTTGGCGCTTGGCATCGTAAGCCTTGTCCTCCCAGGAGCGGCTCTCGCTGCTGCCCCCGGCAATGTCACGGGGATCAAAGCAGTGGCAGCGGGCAGCAATGTTGTTGTTTCGTGGAAAAACGTGACGGACCAGACGATCAGTCAGTACCGCGTTTTTTACAGTCATGCATCAATCCTGGAACAGAAAGGTCTGTACGATGATTTTGAAAACACAGAGGGGTCTGTGAATTCATTGACACTCCAAAATGTGCCGCCGGTCGCGACGCTCTATGTGTCCGTGCTCGCGGTGAATGATAAAGGAGAGGAGAGCGCGGCATTCGTGGAGGAGGCAAAGGTGGATCTCATACCCGGCACGCCTGCGACGAGCATGGCATCGAGCACATCAACCATGACGCAGAACGGCCAGACACTGAAGCTTCTTTCGGTGCAAGCACTCTCTGCGACGGGTGTGGTGCTGACATTTTCGCATGTTGTGGATGTGCAGGCAGACAAAGCCGCAGATGCGTTCACCATCACCAATGCAAGCGGTGCCACCCTTCGTGCCACTCGTCTGGTGATCAAAGGAATGCAGGTCACCATTCATACCACCCCGCAGGAACGAGGCGTCGTGTATCAAGTGCAGGTCGGCTCGCAAGTCTTTGGCAAAGGAGTCGACAGTAAACCGGTCGTGCTCGACCCAAACCAAGCCCCGATGCTGTTTGTGGGTCACGAAAGCGGTGTCGCTCCGGGGACTCGGCAAGGGGGGGACTCCGTCGCCGCGCAGGGCGGATCAACGGACGTCGGCAATTTGCGCCTGCGCGCGCAGGCGGAGACCGATCGTACGTACACGGTACAAGCCCTGTGGCAGCCGCCTGCGACAGCGGTAACCGCTCTGCTCGTGTATCAAACGATCAACGGCGGGAAGACCTTCAGCGAACCGGTGCAGATGCCGGGCAGTGCCGGCGGGGTCAGCGTTCCGCACGTGACTGCGGGCAGATTCGGACTGGTCGTGCGCGCAGTCGGAGCCGACGGCAAGGCCTCGAAAGGAGTGATGCAAATGGTCGATCTGCCGGGAGTCAAAATTCCGGTGAGTCCGCTGCAAGCGACATTGGTCGCCCCGCGCACGCCAAAGACGAAAGGGCTGCCCGGTACGGGGCCCGAGATGACGCTTGCATTGATGCTTTCGGGAGCGGTGGTGGGATACCGGAGAATGCGGAAGATGAACTTGCCATGCTGAGCTCGTGTCGACATTTCGACAGGCTCAATGTGACACGCTACGGTATTCATCATGGTGCGTCCATCGCCGTGGATCATTCTCCTCTGTTTTTCGGGAGTCGCACTCCTCACGCTTCACGAACTTGTGCGGTTGCCCGATGGCCGCGTGCACGTGCATTTTCTGGATGTCGGACAAGGGGACAGTGGTTTCATTGAGGGGCCAAGCGGGCAGCAGATCATGATCGACGGCGGACCGGATTTTTCTGCGCTCGAGGGAATTGGGGACGTGATGCCGTTTTTTGATCGCACGATTGATCTTCTCATTCTCACCCATCCACATCTGGACCACATCGGATCCTTCCCGGAGATTTTGCGCCGCTATCATATTGGAGCGGTCCTCCTCACGGGCGTGACGTACGATAATGGACGTTATCAGGAATTTTTATCGCTTTTGAAAACGGAACATATTCCGGTGGAGATCGCGGACCCCGCGCACGACATTGATCTTGGTGATCATGTTCGGCTCGACATCCTCTGGCCGCCGCCTCTGTACTACAAAAAATCCATCAAAAATGTGCACGAGAGTTCGATTGTGCTGAAACTGATCTACGGAAAAGATTCCATTCTCTTCACCGGCGACGCCGAGGAGGCGATCGAAAGAAAACTTCTCGCGGCGCATGCGGACATCGCCGCAGAGATTTTGAAAGTGGGACACCATGGGAGTAAAACCTCGACCTCGGAAAGTTTTTTGAGCGCCGTGCATCCCGCGCTCGCCGTGATCTCGGTCGGGATTTCAAACACGTACGGCCACCCGCACCCCAGCGTGCTTGCCCGACTTACGGCCCACCACATCCCCATGCGGCTCACCGAGAGTGGGGGAACGGTGACGATGGAATTGGATGGAAAGAAAGGATTATGATGTGTGTCACATGAGCGCCTCCCCATTACAGACAATTAATTGATTAATTGACACTTGAGCGAAAGGCAAAAGCTCATGAGAGTATTTGAGCTAAGAGCGGCGCTTTTTTTGCTCTATAATGCCTTTACATGAAAACCCTCCTCCTCCTTGCGGGCCAAAGTAAGCGATTCTGGCCGCTCAGCGAAAAGCCGCTGTTCCCGATCTGTGGGAAGGCACTGCTCATGCATGTTGTGGAGCGACTGGAAGCAGCGGGGTGTGATGACATCATCTTTATCGGGAGCAAGAATAATCTCGATGAGGCAAAGGAGGTTTGTGCTTCCTCGACTACGCTCGGAATGACACATGATTTTGTGGAGCAGGAGAACTTGAAACTCGGCATGCGCGGGGCGATCCTGAGCGCGCTTCCACGGTGCGACGATGAGCCGCTTCTGATCGTCGGCGCCAGTGATGTCATCGAGAGTGATGCGTACAAAGAGGTGGTGAAGATCGGGAAAAAGGGTGCCGGTGCGATCCTTGCGCAGAAGGTGACGCGTTATTTCCCGGGTGGGTACCTCTCGCTCGATGGCGAAAGAATAGCTGGCATCGTCGAGAAACCGGGTGCGGGGAACGAACCAAGTGATCTCGTGAATATCGTCTGCCATTATCATCAAGATACCACCGCTCTCGCGGCGGCACTTCGTGCGATCGATGATGAAACGGATGACGGCTACGGCTACGAACGGGCGTTGCAGAATCTTTTTGCAGATCACACCTACCGTGCGGTTCCGTACGATGGAGTGTGGCAATCGGTGAAGTACCCGTGGCACCTCCTGCAACTTCTGCCGATGCTCCTTGGAGATGTTCAGAAACTATCATTAGATGCTTCCGCGCAGATTCATGCGTCCGCGGTCATCGAGGGAAATGTGGTCATCGAAGAAGATGTGCGGGTCCTGCCGCACGCGACGATCATCGGCCCCTGCTTCATCGGTCGCGGGACGATCGTGGGCACGAACGCACTCATCCGCGGGAGTAGCGTCGGGGAGCAGTGCGTCATCGGATACAACACGGAAGTGAAGGGCTCGGTGCTCCATAGCCACGTCTGGACACACAGCACGTACATAGGGGACAGTGTGATCGGGCACAATGTGTCATTCGGAGGCGGATCCGTAACGGGCAACTTGCGGCTCGATGAAGGGGAGATATTTTCGCAGGTTTGCGAAGAAAAAGTCGGCACCGCGCTCATGAAGTTCGGAACGATCATCGGCGACCACTGCCGGCTCGGCATTCATAGCTCCATCAACCCGGGCGTAAAGATCGGCGCCCATAGTTTTGTCGGCACTGCTGCGGTTGTCGACAGCGATCTTCCCGATGGAACATTCGCGAGCATGAAGGAGGGTGCGCTGCATCTGCGACCGAATACTGCGAGCGCTCCGAAGCCTCAGGAAAGAGAAAAATACAGAAAAAAACTATAAGTTTGCGCACAAAAGTTATCCACACCTCTGGTGGATATCGTTCGTGGGGGGTTGCCCACAGGACCAAGTCTGTTCTGCACGGAACTTTCTCTCTTTGGCTTCATGGAGCCATCGAGATGACTTTGGCTTGTGGAGGCCCGGGTGAAGGGGTTTTCCACGAGTTTTCCACATAGGGCCCACACACAATTTTTGCACAATCTCTTTTATTCTTCTTTTCTCGCACATAGAGATGTTCTTTTCCTCTCCTTTTCCACAGAATTCCCGTATGGTTATGGAAAATTAATAGTGGTATTACGATGACGAATTCCATATACTTATTCTCCTCTTCTTTCATTAGACATGAAATTTTCTTGTAACACGGTGGATATCCTTCAGGCATTACAACTTGTAAATCGTGCGATCAGTTCTCAACAAGCGCTTCCTATTTTAGGAAATATACTTTTTCGCGCCGAAGGATCCAGCTGTACCGTGAGTGCGACTGATCTAGAGCTGAGCATCGTCACCTACTTCCCTGCAGATATCGAACGCGAAGGTGCGATCACTATTCCTGCAAAAGCCATTCTTAACTTTGCACAATATAATACTGATCCAAGTATTATTCTGGAAGCTGTTGAGGGTACACAGCTACGTTGTACATCGACACACAGCAAAACGGTACTTTCAGGAGAACTTGCGACGGAGTATCCAACCATCACCCCAGTGGAGAAAAAATCATCTTTCACCCTTGATACAGCGTCGCTCCTAGAAGCACTTAACCTTGTCACCTTCTCTTCCGCTCGAAGCAGCTTACGCCCGGTTCTTTCTGGTGTTTCCTTACGAACGGAGGGCGGGAAATTTATTCTTGTGGCAACCGACAGTTACCGTCTCTCAGAATTCATCGTTGACGCAGCGGCGCCGGAAGATGTGTCCTGTATTATTCCTGTGAAAGTACTCGAGGAAGTAAAAATGATGCTTGCGGCGGAGAAAGCCCCGAAGCGCACCCCGACGGAAGAAGGAGAGAAAGAAGGGGCGCGAAGTGAAGCAAAACCGATCGAAATCACCCTCGGCGCGCAGCAGATAGAAGTGCGCATCGGTCATACGCAACTTCTCTCTCGTCTTATTGATGGCAAGTTCCCGGACTACCGCCAAATTATTCCAAAAGAGCACACCTGCAAGGCCATTCTCTCCGTGCGCGAGCTGACCACGGCCGTGAAACGGATGCATTATTTTGCAAAGGAGGTGAATAACAACCTCACCTTCTCTCTTGACGCCTCCCTGGCGCACATTTCCACTCCCCAGACACAACTCGGAAAAGACGAAACAACCATTCCCACCGAGATGACGGGGGCCCCGAGCAAGATCGCGCTCAGCAGCAGCTACCTCCTTGATTTCTTGAGTCACATCAATACCGATGTGATTGAGATGGAAGTGACGGACAGCCAGCACCCGGCGGTCTTCCGTGTGCCGACGAATACCAAGTTTTTACATCTCGTAATGCCATTGAGAATGCAGGAGAGTTGATGTATACTGTCTTCACAATTCAACGCGTGGATTGTTGGACATTTATTGATTGAAGCACCGCTTTTTTGCATGAAACCTTCCCTCCTCATCGGAAGGGACACCCATCGGGATCTTGCCGACCTCCTCGCGTGCGAGGGGGCGCTCACCATATCCGGTGCCGGGAATGAAACCGCCAAGGCAATGCTCATTTCTCATCTGCTCCAATTTCATATGCGCCCGACGCTGGTGGTTGCGCAGGATCCTGCGCAGGTGGAGATTTTGCGGCACTGGTTGGGGTTTTTCGATCAACGCACGTCCCCCTTTCTCGATCTTCATACCTTTCTTCGGTTTCTTAAGGGGGAGGATGGCATCTTCCTTGCGACGCAGGAAATCTACGAACAAGAATTCCCGCTGTATACGGAGCTTTTGAAAAATTCCATTCGACTGGAGGTCGGTGACGCCCTCCCCTTTACGCAATTCATCGAACAATTACTTGATCGCGGCTACGAGCACGCGGAGGACGCCATTCTTTTTCCCGGTCAGTACCGCAGGGTCGGAGACACGCTCGAAATCTTTCCGATTCAGGAGGGGGAAGCCTGGCGCGTGCAATTTCAGTTCGATGTCATCGAGCACATCGCTCCGCTCGCATCGCCGCACTTGCACCAAAAACAATTGGAACTTCTGCCGGTGCGCTATGAAAAAACCGCATCCCTCCCCGCGCAATTTCCGCAGGAATCACTCCTCATTCTTGATGACTTAGATGAGGTTCAGGCCCCAGAGCAAGGCTCGGTACTACGCTTCACGGCGTTTCCCGAGAGCCAGGAGCATCATGCGCATCTGCGGTACCTTTCCGTGCTGAAGTTCTACACGCTCACGGACTTTCTCAATGATCTCAAAGACAAGTTGCAACAGGAGTGGAGCATCTTGATCGTGACGCGCAGAAGCGAGGAGCTCCAGGGCATTTTCAAGGAGGAACGCATCCGTTTTTCCCTGCATGAGCGCGAGGCCGGGGCTGTGACGATCGTGCACGCGGAGCAAGAGGACCTCCTGCCGCACAGCATCCAAAATCCGGACTTCCGGTGCGCCCTTCTCACCGATCGCGAAATCTTCACGCTCCGCAAAGCCGGCAAGGAGCGCAGTGTCCAAAAGCTCGCACTTGATTTTTTGACTTCCTTAAGCCCCGGCGATTATGTGGTGCACATGGAACACGGCATCGGGCGCTTCGAGGGGATGACCCAAAAGACGATTGATGACACCGTACGTGAGTATCTGGAGCTCACCTACGCCGAGAACGATAAGCTGTTCATCCCCGTCGACCAAGCGGATAAATTGAGTAAATTCGTGCACGAGGAAGGGCAGGAACCGGTTCTGACGCGCTTGGGAATGAGCGAGTGGAAAAAGGTCACCGAACGCATCAAGAGCGAAACCAAAGAGATTGCGAAGGATTTGCTTGTGCTCTACGCCAAGCGCGCGGCGGCGAAGGGATTTGCATTTGGGGCGGACACTGCCGTGTACAAAAAATTCGAGGAGGCATTCCGGTACATCGAAACGCCGGGCCAGCGTAAAGCGATCGAGGATCTCAAGCGCGACATGGAGAGCGGTCACCCGATGGATCGTCTCATCTGCGGCGACGTGGGATTCGGAAAAACCGAGGTCGCGATGCGTGCGGCATTCAAGGCGGTGCAGGACGGCAAGCAGGTGGCGGTGATCGCGCCGATCACGATTCTCGCCGATCAGCATTTCCACAATTTCCAAGAACGCATGGAAGGATTTAACGTGCGCATCGACATGCTCTCTCGGTTTCGTAGTCCTCGTGAACAAGACGTCACCATCGAAAAACTGCGCAAAGGAGACGTTGACATCATCATCGGCACGCACCGACTGCTCCAGGACGACGTGAAATTTCTGAACCTCGGGCTCGTGATCATTGACGAAGAACAGCGCTTCGGTGTGAAGCAGAAGGAAAAATTCAAGGAGATGCGTGCGTCGGTGGATATTCTGACGCTCACCGCGACGCCGATCCCGCGTACGCTGAATCTTGGGCTGCATAAATTGCGCGACATCACGACGATCACAACACCTCCCCCCGGGCGACTACCCATTATCACCGAAGTGCGTAAATACAGCGATTCTCTCATCCGCCAGGCGATTTTGCATGAGGTGCAGCGGGGCGGACAATGCTTCATGCTCCATAATCGCGTTGAGACGATCGATGCGTTTGCCGGGAAACTGCGCGCACTTGTCCCCGAGGCGACATTCGTGGTCGCGCACGGACAGCTGAAGCCGGATGACCTCGAGGAGAGGATATTGACCTTCAAAGAGGGGCGGTGCTCGGTGCTCGTGAGCTCGACGATTATTGAAAACGGGATCGACCTGCCGCGTGCCAATACGTTGATTGTGAATGAAGCGGAACACTTCGGCCTTGCACAGCTCTACCAGCTGCGCGGACGCGTCGGCAGATCCAAAGTGCAAGCGTTTGCGTATCTGCTCTATCACAGCCAGAAATTGAAAGACGACGCAAAGAAGCGACTGCGCGCCATCGTTGAAGCGTGCGAACTGGGCTCGGGATTTCAAGTTGCGATGCGGGACCTCGAGATCCGCGGTGCGGGCGAAGTGCTGGGGGTCAGTCAATCAGGGACAATGAACACCGTCGGGATCAGTCATTATTTGCGGATGCTCAAGAATGCCGTCGAAGAACTGCGAGCGGGCGGAAAAGAGAAAATCGAAGAGGAGATCACGGTCGAGATTCTCCTCCCCGTCGAGGCGCTCTTGCCGACGTTTTACATCCCTGACAGCGGTGAGAAAATTTCCGTGTATCAGAAACTGGCATCGTGTGAGGATGAAACACTCCTTGCGGAATTCGAATCGGATCTGCGTGAGGAATATGGCGAGCCCCCTCTGCAGGTGCAAAATCTTTTCGCCGTGCTCAAGCTCAAATTGGCGTGTCGCAGAGCGGGGGTCTTGCGCATCAAGGTGGAGGACGGGCGGCGGGGCGAGAAGGACGTCGTGCTTAGCCTCAGCCCGCGGGTGGAGGCTATGGACATCATGCGGATCCTGAAGCGCAATCCGCAGTGGAAGATCAGCAGTTCCACGCTTAAAATTGCGGAGGAAGAATTGAGAAAAGTGTCAGGGGGCGAAAATTATTTGCAGGAATTGACGGAGGAGATTGCGACGCTCGTGAAGGTGAAGAAAATAAAGGGAAAATTGTAGAGACGCCATGCTATGGCGTCTCTACGCATGCATTCGGTCTGTGAATGTGCTATACTGGATCGATGTCCGTTCCCGTGCCCAACCCACAGGACCAAAAGAAGAAGGAATTCGAGCGGATTGCCGAGAGTCGCAAGGAGATATTAGATGCCGAAAAGCAGAGGCGCACTGAGCGGGAGGAAGCTCTGAAGCAGAGCCAAGAGATCGGTGCCGCGGCATTTCATGAGGAAGTGGCAGAGGCACGCGAACGCTACGAGGAAGGGCTTGAGCTTCGTGAAAAGCGTCACCAAGAAAAAATTGAGGTGGAGCAATGGAAGAAGAAAAAAGAGGAGGAGCAAGCCCGACTCATTGCGCAGCAAAAGAAGAATGAGAAACTTGAAGAGGAGAAAAAAGCCTATCTCGCAGATCTGCACCACACGGCGGTCCTCAAGAAAGTGAAGGCCAAGAAGGAAACGATGAAGCGCGAGGAGGATCAATCGATCAAGGCGACCGAAGATTCCCGCGACCGGAGTGTTCATGCTTTGGATGAAGAGACGCAGCGCAAACTCCATGCCATCGACAATGATACGCGACGCAAAATCACGGACGCGCAGTCGCATGCTGTGCGAAGAACGCAAGAAATCGAAGAGCGGGCGCGATTGGAACGCAGTCGCATTTCACATGCTGCGCCCGCTATGGAAGCGGCCCAGACAAAGATGAGAATCGAGAGTGAGCGCAAGCGATCGATCATGTCCGTAGAAGAGCAGACGAATGAGCAAACGGTTGCCATCAACATGGAAAGCAAGCGCTTGAAGGATGAAGCGCTGCGCGAAGAGCAGGCCCGCAAAGCACATTTACAATCGCAGGCCGAGCGCAAAAAGCGCGAGGCGCAGCATCGTCGTAGGAGTGCGGAGGAATGGCTGGATGGGGGGGGATGATGGTGCCGAGGGAGAGACTTGAACTCTCATGGGATTGCTCCCACCAGCTCCTAAGGCTGGCGCGTCTGCCATTTCGCCACCTCGGCCTGGTGCACATTGTACAGGGGAGTTGGGTGGCATACAGTGATCGAAGTCGATGAATCATGGTGATTCGTCCGCCCGAACGGTTGATCTTTTCTTTAGGAGGCATTCGTCATGACCGTGCATTCGATGTCCGAAGAATTTATAAGTCCGTGGGCACGCAGGTGGGAGACACTTCGCGACGGTGTCCCATCTCCGATCAGTTGGCTCATTGGGAGCGCGTACGCGCCGCGCGGGACCGTAATGTACCGCGTGTGGGGATTGGTGGATACCTGCGAGCCGATTCTCGATCTGCTGGCGTGGTTCGCACCGCCGTTCGCGTTTGTTCTGGACGTCGTCGAGCTCACTACCTGGCGATCGGTGGTGTGGTTCTCGACAAAATTCCTCCGGTGGTAAATCCGCTCGGGCCGGGCCTCCCTGTGGGAGGCCTTTGGCTTGCAGGTTTTTTCATTCAGAGCACTTCGATTTCATTCCTTAATTTCTCTGGTACAACCCCAGGAGTATCAAGAGCTGCGTGAGTCGCCAATTGTCGAGAGTAGTAATTGAGTGTAGTTCCGAAGATGACAATCTCATCGCCGTCAGTTGTTATTTGCAGTCCTCTAATTTGTCCGGAGGTTCTCTTTCGTACCTCTCTTTCAACGGAAGAGATCAGCTGCCCTATTGCCGACACCTCCGGTTCGTCTGTGTCCAATGGATCAGAGCTTTCAAGCATACATAAATTATTCTTTCATTTTGCCATGCAGTCAAGGAGCAGAAACTGTCAATTAATCAATTAATTGACAGTTAAGGGTGCGACCATATCTCGATGCATTTTGTGCTGAGGCAGGAATCAATCTACCAGTTTAATATGAAGCTCTTTGAGCTGCTTCGCTGACACGACCGATGGTGCGTTCATCATGGCGTCCTGCGCTTTGCCGTTCTTGGGGAAGGCGTAGATATCGCGGATGCTTTCACATTCCCAGAGTACCATCATCAAGCGATCAAGGCCCGGGGCGCAGCCGCCGTGCGGCGGGGCACCGTACTCAAACGCGCGGATCATGCCGCCGAATTTCGCATCGACCTCGTCTTTGCTGTACCCCGCGATTTCGAATGCCTTGTACATGATGTCGGGGCGGTGGTTGCGGATGGCACCTGAACTTAGCTCAAAGCCGTTGCATACAATGTCGTATTGGTACGCGAGGATCTCGAGAGGGTCTTTCTTCATCAGGGCCTCCATGCCGCCCTGGGGCATCGAGAAGGGATTATGGGAGAAGTCGATTCTCTGTTCGGATTCGCTCCATTCGTACATCGGGTAGTCTGTCACCCAGCACCAGGCGGCGATGCTGCTGTCAGTGAGTTGCTGTTTTTTGGCCACGGCGATGCGGACTTGTCCAAGGACGATACAGGCCTTCTGCCAGGCGTCCGCCGCAAAGAATATGGCATCACCGGTCTTTGCATTGAGCTCTTTCACGATATTTTTTGCGAGATCTTCCCCGAGGAATTTTACAATGGGGGACTGCAATGCATCTTTTACGAGAATGTACGCAAGTCCCTTCGCGCCGTAGGTCTTGGCCACTTCCGTCAATGCGTCGATCTCTCCACGGCTGAAATCCGCGCCTTTGGGGATACACAAGGCCTTCACCACGCCCTTCTTTTTGACAGCGTCACTGAAGACCGAGAACCCGCAATCCTTCACAAGCTCCGTGACGTCCTGGAGGTGAAGTTTGTAGCGCATGTCGGGCTTGTCGCTTCCGTACGTATTCAGTGAGTCATGCCAGGTGATGCGAAGGAACGGCTTCTGCATGACCTTTTTATCGCTGAATTTTTCGGTGAGCTCGATCATGAGCGGTTCAATGACATGGAATACATCATCCTGCTCGACAAAACTCATTTCCAAATCGAGTTGATAGAATTCCCCCGGATGGCGGTCGGCGCGTGGATCTTCGTCGCGGAAGCACGGTGCGATCTGAAAGTAGCGGTCGAGCCCTGCAACCATCAGGAGCTGCTTGAATTGCTGCGGGGCTTGAGGGAGAGCATAGAACGTGCCCGGATGAATGCGGCTGGGGACGAGGTAGTCACGCGCGCCCTCGGGGGATGAGTTTGCCAGAATCGGCGTTTGCACCTCGGTGAAGTTCAGGCCGTGCATGTACGTTCGAACATGCGTGATGAGCGCGTCGCGATCGTGCATGATCTTCTGCATTTTCGGTCTTCGCAAATCGAGGAAACGATATTTCAGCCGCAGTTCTTCATTCACATCTTTTTCTTGATCAATTTCAAAGGGTGGAGTTTTACTCTCACTGAGGATCTCGATGCGTGATGCCACGACCTCAATCTCCCCGGTCGGATTGTCCTGGCGCTCTGCTCCCTCAAGACGCTTGCGAACGGTTCCATCAACTTTGAGCACCCACTCGGGTCGTACCTGCTCGGCAATCGCAAAGATATTTTTTATTTCGGGGTTAATGACAACCTGCGTAAACCCGTAGTGATCGCGTACATCCAAAAAGATCAATCCGCCATGATCGCGCCGTCGATGGACCCAGCCGCATAAGGTGACTGTTTTCTTTGTATCGCCAGCGCGCAGTTCGCCGCAGGTATGGGTTCGGAGCATATTGTGAGTATAATTGTTCTTTCTTGTCTGCCCAACAAGAAAGAACCAAAGAAATGCACCGCCGCCAATCCTCCTCCGCCCGCCCTGTGATTCCTCACGAACTGCTCCAAGGCTTCGCAGTTCGTTTCGTCATGTTGCTTCGCAAAAACAGGGCTTCCTCTTCACCCCCCATGGCGGCGGCCCCCTCCATGGGCTATCTATTCCCCTTTCTCTTTTCAAACAATTTCCCTAATTCTTCTTTAAATTCTTCAACATCCTTAAATTCGCGGTGGACGGAGGCGAAGCGGATGTAGGCGACTTGGTCGATTTTTTTGAGTTCCCGCATGACATCGTTGCCAATCGCGGTGCTTGAGACCTCTTGGTGATTGCTCGCCCATCCCTCTTCGAGTTTGCCGAGGAGCGCGTCAATCTGTTCCTGCGTGACCGCGCGTTTGGTGCAAGCGAGCCAGATGCCGCGTTCGATCTTGTCGCGGGCGTAGGGTTCGCGCGTGCCGTCGCGCTTGACGACGATGAACGAACTGAGTTCCTGACGCTCGAAGGTGGTGAAGCGATGGTCGCACTTCGTGCACTCGCGGCGGCGGCGCACGGATTTGCCTTCATCGCTGATGCGTGAATCGATGACGGCGGTATCGGGGGATTTGCATCTTGGACAGAGCATATTTCATGGAAGGCAAACCTGCGGTTTTCCTCCCATGTACCCACCTTTCCCTGAGAGGAGTCGCTCCAGCGCGGCAGAGCCGCGCTTCGCGACGAATTGTAACATAAATATCTACAGTCCTATCTTTCCTTGGCGAAGTGTTGCAGCATTCCCCTTGGCCAAATCCACCACCGTCGATGGCGGGTTAGGCGGCAGGGTGCCGCTATCGAGGATCAGATCCGGTTGATATTCCCTTCCCTCGAATTGCCGCACAATCTCCTCTGCACTGTAGGGATTTTGTTGTCCGTGAAGATTTGCGGAGGTGGTAGAGAGCGGAGAGACGAAGGCTGTGACGAGGGCGCGGGCAACTGGATGCGACGACACTCGCACCCCGATCGTTGCTCGTTGCTCGTTGCTGGTTATTTGTTTCTTGGATCTTGAATCTTGGATCTTCACAGTGGGATGGAGTATGCAGGGGGCATCGGAGCGTAGTGGCAGGATCAACGTGAGGGGTCCTGGCAAATACTCCTTTGCAAGTTCTTCAACGCGATCGCTCCAGATAACGTACCGCTTCGCATCATCGGCAGATGAAAACAGTGCACTCACAGGCTGCAACAGCGGACGATCTTTGATCGCGAAAAGTCGAGCGACCGCATCGGGATTTGTGAGGTCGCACGCAAGCCCGTAGCAGGTCTCGGTCGCGTGCGCGATCACGGCGCCTGTACGTAGCAGGGAGATTGCTTCCGCGAGAGAGGCGTCGGAGAATGGGAGGATCCGCATGGGGCCATCGTACACGTATTTGCCTACGTCACATTCTGTGTTGCATACTGCGTGAGCACTTCATCAATTTTCTTCTGGACGATCGGTGACATGGTGATCGTGACGGGCAGCGCGAGCATCTGTCCGTTGATGTTGAACTGCACCTTCTCGCTCCCCGGGAAGGTCGTGAAGACTTGCTTGAGATCGAGCAACAGTTGTTTGGGTGCGCGGGCGGGCAGAACAATGGTGTGAATGCTAATGGCGGGATTGGCCGAGGGTGCCGAAGCCGTTCCCCCCTCTGCGTCGAATCCGAGCATGCTCACGATTTTGGCGGTCACCATCCCTTCTGCGATCCACGTGCCGATCGGTCCCAAAAATTCTTCTTCCTGCGACGGTCCGGCTATGATGAGCGTTTCGCCCGCGATGATATTGCCTTCTTCGTCGATCGCTTCGATCGCCTCCTCTTCCGTTTCGATGAATGTGCGCGAGACAGAGATGCCGCGCTCTGCTTCCTCCGCGTCGAAGACGCCCTCCTCTTTCGCGCGCTTGATCATGGTCGTGAGCGAGGCGCGTTTCACCGCGTCGGCGCGCATTTGCATCTGTCCCATGCGCAGGTCCACCGTGCCGCCGACGACGAGGACGGTGTCGGGCTGTTCAAGGAGTGGAGCGACCTCTGCGAAGATTCGCGGGAAGAGGGTCACCTCGATTTTTCCCGTCGGATCCTCAAGCAGGATCACCGCCATCGTTTCGCCTTTCTTCGTCCGTATTTTTTTGATGCCCTCCTGGATGCCTGCGATCGTGATCTTCTTATTTACGTCTTTTGCAGTGAGATCACCCACGAGTCGGGCTTTGCGGGCAATGTATTTCTTCATCCCGGCGAGCGGATGGCTGGAGACGTAGAGCCCGAGCGTCTCTTTTTCCCAGATCAGTTTCTGCATCGCGGTGGCTGCGGGAGTTGATACAAACTCAATGGTCGCTACTGCGATTGTTGCGGCCGAGCCATCGCCGAACAAATCCGTCTGCGCGCCGCCCGCTTCCCCTGCGTGCTTGCGATAGTCGACGATTCGTTCGTACTGTTCCACGAGTACCCGTCGCTCCCCCAGACAATCCAGTGCGCCTGCTTTTGCGAGGGACTCCAGCAATTTTTTATTGAGCACTTTGAGTGGCACGCGGCGGGCGAAATCTTCGATCGATGTGAACTTTCCGTTCTTCTCGCGCTCATCAAGGACTTGTCGCACGGAACTTTCGCCGACGCCCTTGACTGCACTGAGGCCGAAGCGGATGGCATCGGGGGGAATGACCGTAAAATGACTCAAGGATTCGTTGATGTCGGGGGGGAGTACTTTGATCCCCATCGTGCGGCACTCTTCGATTTCGATCGTGACGCGATCGGTCCGATCAGCATCGCTACTCAGCAGTGCCGCCATGAACTCCGCCGGAAAGTTCGCCTTGAGGTATGCGGTCTGGTACGCAATGAGAGCGTAGCCGACGGCGTGCGATTTGTTGAACCCGTAGCGTGCGAACGGCGGGAAGAGTTCCCAGATTTCCTCCGCCGCTTTTTTGTCGATGCCGTTTTTGATCATGCCTGCGACGAGTTTCTCCTTCTGTTCGTCGAGGAGCGATTTGATTTTCTTGCCGATCGCTTTGCGCAAGATGTCGGCTTCGGGGAGGGTATAACCCGCGAGATCGCGCGCGATCTGCATCATTTGTTCCTGATACACGCCGATGCCGTAGGTCGGCTCCAAGATCGGTTTCAGGCGCGGGTGCAGATAGGTGATTTTTTCTTTGCCATGCTTGCGTTTCACGAACGACGGAATCAGATCCATCGGGCCGGGCCGAAACAGCGCGACCATCGCCGTGATGTCTTCAAACGCCGTGGGCTTAAGTTGCCGCAGCCAGCGCCGCATCCCCGCAGACTCCAACTGGAACACGCCCGTGGTGTCGCCGCGCTGCAGGAGCTGGAATGTCGGCTTGTCGTGCATCGGGAGACGGGTGATATCGATCTCGGTGGCGCGCGTGCGTTTGATGATTTCGAGTGATGTCTGAATGACGGTTAAGTTCATGAGGCCGAGGAAATCCATCTTGAGGAGCCCCAATGCCTCCAGTGGTTTTGCGCCGTACTGCGTGATGGTGATGTTTTCGTCCTTGGGCGCGCGCTGCAGGGCCGTGAAGTGAACGGAATCCTCCGGCGTGATGATGACACCGCACGCGTGGACAGACACGTGGCGGGCCTTGCCCTCCAGCTTGAGTGCGGCATCGATGATCTTGCGGTATATTTCATTGCTCTCGTACACCGCTTTCATCTCGGGTGTTGCGAGTGCTTCACGGAGGGTGGTGCCCGGACGATCGGGAATCAATTTTGCGAGCGTATTCATTTCGAGGAACGGAATCCCGTATGCGCGGCCGACATCCTTCACCGCCGCACGCGCGGCGAGCGTTCCGAACGTACAGATCTGCGCGACGCGATTGCTGCCATATTTTTCGCGGACGTACGTGAGGATTTCATCCCGGCGGTTGTCCGCGAAGTCGAGATCGATATCGGGGAGGGAAATGCGTTCGGGATTCAGGAAGCGCTCGAAGAGGAGTTTGTGGGGGATCGGATCAATCCCCGTGATCCCCAGACAGTAACTGACCATAGACCCTGCCGCGCTGCCGCGCCCGGGACCCACCGTGATGCCGCGGCGCTTCGCCTCATTCACGAAATCTGCGACGATCAAAAAATAGCCGGCGAATCCCACCTGCTTGATGACGCTGAGTTCGTACTCCATGCGCTCGCGCAGCTCCTTCGTAGGAGTCGGATAACACCTGGTGAAACCTTCCTTGCAGAGTTTCGTGATGCAGGCCTCCTCGGTTTCGCCCGATGGTACAGGGAAGCGAGGGATGTGGCTCTTGTCGAACTGCAGCGTGACGGAGCAGCGGTCCGCGATCATACGTGTGTTTGTGAGTGCTTCGGGCACGTGCGCGAATGCACGCTCCAGCTCCTCAAATGGCCGCATGGAAAAATCGGTGCCCCGCATCGAGAATCTGCTTGGATCCGCAACGTTCGCATTCTTCTGAATGCAGAGCAGGATGTCGTGCGCTTCGGTGTCGTCGCGGCGACAGTAGTGGCTGTTGCAGGTGACGACGCATGGCACATTGAGCTCCTTGCCATACCGGATCAGTTGCTGATTGACTTCCGCTTGGCCGCTGACCCCCGGCAGATCCATCAGTTCGTAGTAGACATTGTTTTTGCCAAAAAAGCTCCACAGCTTTTCTGTGAGCATGCGGATCTGCACTTCGTCTTCTGCGAGTGCCGCTTGCCCAAGTGCTCCTCCAATCGGGCCGCTGAGCGCAATCAATCCTTTGCCGTACTTTGTGAGTAGTTCATCATCGACGCGCGGTTTATAGTACATACCTTCCATTGCGCCGATCGTTGCGAGCATGAGGAGATTTTGGTATCCTTGGTCCGATTCGCAGAGAAGTGTCAGCGGATAGCTTTTCGTGTCGGTTCCGCTCTCGCGGTCATTGCGTGTTCGTGCCGCCTGGTACACCTCCATGCCGAGAATCGGTTTGAGCCCATGCTCGTGTGCGTGCTGGTAAAACTCCACGAGACCGTAGGTGTATCCTTTGTCGGCGATCCCGACGGCAGATTGCCCAAGCTCCTTCGCGCGCAGCACGATTTCCTCCGGACTCGGGAGTGCTTCGAGGAGGGAGTACGTGCTGTGGCAATGCAGGTGGACGAAGTCGGAGGGTTTCACGCGTGAAGTATAGCGAAAGCACTACTTGACATAACAGCAATTTCATGTAAAGTTTGTTCGATGTTCTTTGAGAGCATCGGCAAGGTTTAGGAAGGGTGAGACAAGCACCAAGTGCATCAACGGGTGCGTTTTGCGCTTGTCTCATTCGAGCAAGTCCGAGCCGGCGTATTCCGGTCTTCTTGGAATGGAAGGAACACCATGTCACATACAACGAGCATTTTTGATTTGCCACGAAGAAAAAGGACGGCAGCGTGGAATTTGTTTGCCGAACAGGGCATGACGCCTGAGTGCCTTCTCGGTTTACTGGATGCGCCAAAAGAAAACGTCCGAAGTTGGATTGCGGCTGCTCCAGGTAAAGTGTCCATTGATCCGATGACGATCTTTTCTTCAAAAAGAGTCGGCACACTGCTCGGCATCGAGATGCCGGACATCCCGGCCCCTGCTGCGAGTCGACAGGGAGAGCGGATCATCTATCTCCCAGAATCCATCACCAGTCCGACGGATCTGCGCGCTACGAAAGCACCGATGCACATTCAAAATTGGTATGATGGAAAGGGCTACACGGCGAAACCGGGATACTGGGGAGTGATTCTTCCTGTCCCAGATAGCAACCGTCGCAATCAGGCGCAGCAAGATGAGCACCGAGAGCTCGTGCTCCCGGGCTACCAGCGCACCCCATGCTGGTAGATGCACTCCTTCTCTCTGTTGAACTCCTTGCCACTGGCAAGGATCTTCTCAAGGGGGATTGGGACCGTTGTCCCGAGCAGGCGTCCGCTGGCAGCTGGGTCGAACTCTTCGTCGACGACGGGCGTGTCTGCGTCGACGGCGACTGGGGTGACGGCCCGAGCGGCGTTGTCTGGTCCTCGGCTGCCCGGTGGATTTCCTCCTGAGCCTTGCAATCGAGATCTTGAATTCTTTGAATTCTTGATCAAGCCGCGCTTCCAAGGAAGCGCGGCTTTCGTATATGCTCCGGCTGCACCTGGCTCATGCAGCGGACGCCACGGCAACCGCTCGCCCCCTGCCGCTCTTTCTGCTCATCGGAATCGATGAACCCATGGGAACATCGAGTGTGTGAATCTAAGAGCGTACAAAAAGGAGGAAGTCCGTATCTTTTTCTGGAGGAGATGCTTTGCCCAACACAGAGCTGCTCCCATATGCAATACAGCGGAAAGAGTATCAATCCGCAGTGTCATCGGATGGGAAGAGATACTTTGCAGACGTCCGCTGACAACTGGGTCGAACTCAACGTCAACGACGGGCGTGTCAACGTCAACAACAACTGGAGTGACAACCCGAACGACAATGTCTGGTCCTCGGCTGCCCGGCACTTCCTTCTTTTTTCCTTCAGCTCAATAATTGCTCTGGGGGGGGGGCGTACCTTTTTGTGCTGTTACCGATTTAATCCATCCGCCGAGCATCCGACCGATTTCATCGATGATCTGCTGGGCAGCCACATATTTTTTGAGGTCAATCACCTTCGTGTCGCGGGCGAGACGAAGCAGGACACGCAGGAGATTCAGTTGCACGCTGGCACGCTCCAATGCGGGGGCTTTTTTTTCTTTGCTGCGTTGTCCAGCGAGCAGCAGCGATTCGATGAGACTCAAACATGTTTCTTCGCTTTTCTGCCAGAGCGTATGGCGGGCGGTTTTTTCAATGCCGTTTCGCCAACTACTCAGGATCTTGTAGAGGTCGTATGCTTTCGCGAAGATGGGAATATCCAGTTCGTCCATAGAACATGAAAGTGCATCAGCATATCTTCCCGTCTGTTGCCTCGCCAGAGCACTTATTCAGGGCCTGGGAGGAATTCCGCAAAGGCAAACAAGCTAGGCCCGACGTGCAGGCGTTCGCATGGAATCTCGAGGAGAATATCTTTCAACTTTCACGAGACCTTCTCGATGGCAGCTACCATCATGGCCCCTATAGCGCATTCATGATTCAGGATCCGAAGCAACGCCAGATCCACAAGGCGACGGTGCGTGACCGCATCGTCCACCACGCGGTCTTTGCGGCCCTCAACCCGATCTTCGAGCCCGGATTCATCGTTCACTCTTTCTCGTGCCGCAGGGGCAAGGGCACGCACAAGGGCGTAGATACGCTCGAGAGGATGCTGCGAAGCGCGAGTCGCAATCACACGGATCGCTGCTTCGCGCTTAAGTGCGATATTCATCGCTTCTTCGCGTCGGTCGATCACGGGATTCTTCTCGCACTTCTCGCTCAGCGCATTGAGGATCGTGCGATGATGGAGCTCCTGTCACTCATCATCGAAGGATTTTGCGTCACACACGGTAATGGAATCCCGATCGGGAATTTGACCTCGCAACTGTTCGCAAACGTCTACTTGCATGAGCTGGATCATTTCATCAAACACACGCTCCGGATCAAGCCGTACATCCGGTACACGGATGATTTTGTGATCGTCGATCGCGATGAACACCTTCTACGCTCTCTGCTCATACCTATCGAAGATTTTTTGCAGCAGCGCCTGAGCCTCTCTCTACATCCGCACAAAGTGACAATCCACAAATATCGCCAGGGCATCGATTTTCTAGGCTATGTCTTGCTGCCACACTACCGGAGACTGCGAACAAAAACGAAGCGGCGCATCTTTCGCAGTGCACAACGGAACGGAACGCCGCAATCGCTGCAGTCGCACCTCGGTGTTCTCTCGCATGCGAACACCTATCGACTCAGTCAGAAACTTAGGAATCACTTTTGGTTGTGGATGGGGCGGGCTCACGGCATCTGCATCTTGGCCGCCTCCAGGCACTTCTGCGACCGGGGACTCCCCGGCGTATCGTTCAAAAACTCGCCGTTCGTGTAAGGGAAGCAGGCGTCAGTCGTCGAGATCTTGATCACTTCTTCCAAGCTCGCATTGCACGGGCGGAAGACACAGCTGCGGCGGAGAAACGAAGCGATATTAATGGCAAAGGAGCGCAGCCCGCTCTTGTCGTGTCCCAACTTTGCGAGAGTGCTTACCACTGTGTGCAGGTTACTCAAACTTTGTGCGATCTCCAGTTGATCGTCGGTCGCCTGGGGAAAGAGCAACGCTTCGGCTTCGCCCTGGAGGATGCTCCATGCTTGGAATGTGAGACGCAGCGATCCGCGAACCGTGGACCAGAGGATGTTCTCGTTCGAACGCAGCGTAGCCTCTGAGCTTTGGGCCGAGGAGTACTCGTCCGCATTTTTCAATGTTTCGCTGAAGTGTCGCGAGGCGCCTTCCTCGGTGCGCTGCAGGAGGAAATGCGTGAGGATATCGAGGTGATTCTTTTGCAGAGAAAAGGGCCCGCGCAGATCGAAGCTCGGGAGGTTCGTTTGTTGGTCGCACCCCGCGGCGGTGCGGTGCGTGCGGGGGGGCGGAAGGGGCGGGAAGGCTGCGGAATCTCCACCGGAAAGTGTTGCAAGATCTTGCTCGGTCGTGAGGAAGGCGCGCTCCGCGTCGCGAAACGCATTTGTCTGATCCGTAATGAGTTTCAGCGTGTCATATTCCGCCTTCAAGGGCGCGAAGGCGGTGCGTGGCTGCAGCGTTTCCACGTCGCAACCGTAGCCGCTCTGAAACGGAGGAGCGTAATCCGAACTGAATGGACACTCGTGGCTCTCAGAAAAATCACTGTCCGGCGGATCGAAAGGTTGGGACTCCTCCCAATTGGGATCTTGGTACTCGGGGTCCAGGGCCCCGCGCAGCAGCTGCGTGAGACGATCTTGCAAAAATATGAGCAGCGGCCCGAGTCGCGTTACGCCCTCGCGCGAACCGCGTTCGATCTGTGCGTTCATTTCGTCACGCACCTTTTCCATGGTGCACTGGATCATGAGGACATCGAGGTGCAGACAGGCAGTGGCGCTGCTCATGTCCATCGCGCGGGCAATCAGCTCTGTATGGGGCTCTGCCACTTCGGCCATCGAAGAGCGGACGTACTCCGCCCAGCTTTGCAGCACGCTCTCGAAACTGCCATCCACTTCTCCGGCATTCGCATACGTGATGCCCGCTTCGGCACGGTCGCGGACGGCGCTGATATAGGGAGACACGGGGGGGAGACTGAGAATTTTTTTGCATTGTTCACTGAGATGACTTTCCGCTCTAGCCGGTTCCGCGTACACGCAGAGGAGAAGCGCCGATGCGAGGAGAATTCGTTTCATGGAATGGGGAGACCGGGAGCGAGGGGGCACATTTGCGTCGGGAAGGTGATACTCTTCATCTGTGTAAAGAGCTGCACGGCGACTCCCAGTACTCCGGAGAGTTCGCGGCTGGCGGTGTGAAGGTACGTGGCGTAGAACGATGTACCGATACGCGATCCGAGCGCAGGAGCCAGGCTCAGCAGCTGCGAAACGGCGTCCTGCTCGGCCTCCTCTTGGCCGATCATGCTCTGAACTTGTTTGATCTGGTCTTGAATCGGCAAGCGGAGGCGCTGGCTGTATTCGATGGCACAGAGGATCGGCGGCGTACGGGGGGGAAGGCCTTGCAATTGGCAGAGGGCGGTTTCCATATCGTGCATGAGGAGGGCCGGGTTATAGCGAGGCAGGAGTTCCTCGGCCGTCGCCGGGTTGATCAGTAAATTTCCGAGAGGTGCCCCTGTACGGGGGCTGTCGAAGGGTGCCAGAGAGTCTCCGACGCCCGTCGGGCTGCGGCCCCCAACCAAGCGGTTCAGTTCCAAGGATTCTTCGACACACTGTCCGATGTAACACATGTTGTTGCCGATGCGGTTGGCGTAGATATTCGTCTGTCCGGGTGTGCAGATGTCACTTCTTCGCTCCAAGGTGTCTTTGAGTGTTTGTACGCGCGCGTCCTCAAACATCCGCGGCTTGCCCGTGACGGGGTTCACGTCTTCGCAGCTCTTGCCGACATTTTTTGGATTACTGGATTGTTCAATTTCGAACAGTTTGTCCTTAAAACCAGGCGGGTATGTCCTGCTCGTTTCGCAACCATCATAGCCGTCGCGCGGTCCGCAGCTATAATCGGTCAGTACTTCCGCGCACACTTCCGCATTGAGGGTGACGCCATCAATCGGTGGAACGTTCGCAAACACCCCGTCGCGTTCCATCAGGTCACACTGGCCGCGATAGGCTTCGCCCTCCTGACGACAGCACGCTTGATTTTTGAGCAGCTTCTTCTGCTCGTTCGAGAGATCGGTTCGTGCGTCGATGAGATCATAATTACTCCAGCCCGGTTTTTGATTGCATTGCTGATAGACGTGGTGCAGCTCATGGTAGAGCAGGTACGTGGCGACAACGGTGCGCGGGCCTTTTTTCACACACACATCAATCACGCCTTTGTCATCTTTTAACTTTGTCAGCCCCTCTGCGTAGCCGCAACTTGTTTCACAGTGCATGTTCACAGTGCATTGGGTATCGGGATCGAACGGCCCGCGCTTTTCGCGGTACGTGACATCACTGCAAACATCGGGACCGGCGATCGTATAACGGGCGTTTTGCACTGCGGGATCTTGACATCCGTTCGTGACGCAGCCTTCCGCCGTTGCGGACGGACTCCCGCCCTGCACTATGCACGTGGATGACGTGATGGTCTCCACGCACTGTTTATTTGTATTTTTCATGCAGCAGAAGACAGGTGCCAGGGGGGGGACGATGCAGCCGTTTGCCGCGCATCCCTGCGCCGTTGCCGACGGACTGCCGCCTCCCTCCACGCATGCCGTCGAGGTTGCAGTGGGGGAACATTGCCGATTGCTCTTGTCGCAGCACCACGTGCCGATCTTTGGGGGGGTTTCCGTGCACATGGTTAGAGAGATTTTCGTCGGATCTATGCCTGAATCGAGCGGGCAACGGTCTCCCGGGGCTGTAACGAGAAGAGCCCGGCAGAGGAAGCCGCGCTGCATAGCGGGATCAGAGCAGAGCCCGTGTGATTCCGCTGCAGGTTCCGGCGGGTAATTGCCGCCGAGGATCGGCTCTCCACCGCTCGTGATCAGTGACGGCATCACGGGTTCCAGAGCCGTGCCCCACGCGAGCCCGACGTCACCGAGAGGATGCGCGGGGGTGCCCTCCGTATTTTTATCCATCCGTATCCAGAGGATGATGTTGTCTGGCATCGCGCCCTCCATCAGGCTTTTTGGGAAACTGTAGAGCGCGTACTCGTTATTTTTCAGCGGAGGGTCGAAGGTGTCCCCTGCGGCGTACTGCCAGAGTTCGTCCATCGCTGTTTCCACAGTGTCCCAGCGCTTGAACAGAAACTGGCGTTCCGTATTCACGGCGGCAGTGTCGAGGGGTGGCGCCGGATACAGAGGATCGCGGTCCCCTTTTACGAGGCGAAATCCATACTGATAGCGCCACACGGCGGCGATGCGCTCTTCGGATGAGAGTTGGCTTAGTTTGGAACCGACCTTCATCAGCATCCCGCTCATGGCTTGCACATTGCCGTCCTGCGTGCGCAGCATCGCACCTGAGACGGAGGATTTCATACTGCCCGTTCCGGCCGACCACATATTCACGATCGCGCGCAGGTCCGTACTGATCTTCACTGCGCGATCAGGCAGTTGCGAGATCGGGAGCTCGTAACTGGTGGCGGCAGCTTGGAGCAGCCGCGCCGTTTCCCGGACACGCGCTTCGTCCCTACGCATGCGATCTAAGCTCTCCGTGAGATCCGTGCAGCCGATGACAGACGACTCCTTTGTATCCTTCGGAAATTTTCCGCAGACGCCGGAAGCGTCACCTTGCAGAAGCTTGTTCACGTCTGTTTCCGTGACCGTGACATTCTTTTTCTTCGCTTCAAAAGCACTGAGGTACGCGCTCAGTTCCGGTTCCAGCTTTTCGGTATCGAGCTCCCGCTCCACTGTTTCCTTGAATCGTTCATAGATCGGTTTTGCCAAAGCACTCTGCCCGATTGTCAGCAGCAGAAGGACGAGGCCGATGCAGGAAAGCGTCCGTTTCATGGTGCTTGCGGTGGGTCACGGAGGCTTCCCTGCGTATCGCGAAGGCGCGCAAGACAGCTCACCGCTTGGCTCACGAGTCCGAGACTGTTTCGTATATCGAGAGATGTGCGCTTCAGGCATTCCACGTCCACTCCCAGCGGTCGGAGCCTGTCGAGCCCGCCAATGATGATCAACGTGCGTTCGAGGGCGGGCCTCGCCACCGCGCGCTCGCGTGCGATGAGTTCTTCCTGTTTCCCTTT
The DNA here is from genome assembly GCA_023245865.1 of Candidatus Peribacteria bacterium. Lineage (GTDB taxonomy): Bacteria > Patescibacteriota > Gracilibacteria > Peribacterales > Peribacteraceae > JAHFJN01. The sequence goes on along the minus strand of JAHFJN010000001.1, from coordinate 846,526 downwards.
TTCCGTGTTGTACGCACCACGCTCCATTGAGTCGGTGCTCGAGTGTTCGCGCGGCACTATCACACTGAGGAAATTATCCCGCTCGGAGAGCGCGCACTCATAGTCGCGCAGGTACTCGAGGAGCACCGGTCCGAGATTCGCTTCGGACAGGTCACTCTGTCCCGTACTCGTTTTCCACGGGGCGAGGGTCGTCGCGAGCCCCCTCAGCTCGTCGGTCGGTTTCAGTAATTTTCCATAATCTTCTTCCGTGCAGCGAAGCTCCAACGTTCCTGTCTTTCCAAGTTCCCGCAGGTGCGCCTCGATGATGCTCGAGACGGTGCCGTGATACGTGCGCGGCCAATCTGCGAAGGGAATCGAGGCAAAGGGCGTTTCTTCTTTGGAGCACGGGGCGAGGCGCGCCGTTTTAAATCCATCATTCGATACCGTGATGAGATCGCATGCACTCAAAGTGAAGAGCGTGAGCAGCAGCGCCGATACTCGTGGGCGCAGGCTATTCATTGCACTCTGAGAGGAAGCAGGGAATGTTTGTCAGGTTGCCGATGATACGAACCGTTTGCCAGAGAGGGGACAAGAGTGAGAAACGAAAATCAGAGAGGAAGCCCTGAAAAATTCCTTCAAATTGCAGCAGGGTTCGATACGCCGCGTCCTCGGTCACGACCATTCGGAGCAAGACCGTCTCACGATCCATGATGCTGTCTGCGGCATCGTCACAAGTCATCACACCCGCGGACTGTTGCCCCTCAGGCTTGCATGCCGGGAAAGGTTTCCACTCAAAATCGATGCATCCGTCCGGTTGGATTTTTATCGGAGCCAAGCCGACCGCCGTTTGTGAAGCGCGCGCGAGCGCACATTCGGCCCGCATGCGGCACTGGAGCGCACGCAAACTTTGCGTGAGCGGCGGTATCAATTCAGAGGTCAGTGCTTTGCGGGTTTCTAAGATTCCGCGCCGCACGGGGACGTCCATTTGCTCGTTCATCAAGGTATTGTTCCAGACCGTCTCCCCAAATCCTTCCGCGAGCGACTTCCATTGATTTTCCCCCGTCTTCATCCACGTATTTCCCTCCTTGTCGTACTGCACGCTGCCGATAGGCAGGCTCGCAACGGATTTCTGTCCGAAAAGCACGGCGCGGTACTCGCGTTCCTCGTGCGCGAGCGCCGCATACACTTGGCCTCCGCATGCGCTCGAGTCGACCTCCTGCGCAGCGGCGATCGGCGTGAGTGCGAGGGAGAGCAAAAGCACGGTGCAGAGTGGCCGATGGAAACGTTTTGTCATCATCGTGCGGCGGAGGAGGCCGAGGAGGAAGCGGCAGGATTCAAACGAATCGGAGCCGGAACATCGTACATCGGGAGCAGCTCATTACCGTCAATCGCGTACGGGGGATACTCCTTTGCATCGATGTCTCCGACGGCCTTGGGTAACGTAAGCGAGCGTACGGTGGAACGAAGTTGGGCAGTGCCGTCCTGGAATGTGTCCGGTCCGTTGATCTGCCACGTGGATTTGCGTGGAAGTTTTTCGCCGTGCAGGAGCAAGCAGACGTCATCATCGGGGAGGCAGACATCCGGAACCAAGCGCACGGTGCCCACCGACTGCCAGTCCTCTTTTAAGATCACCTCGGGCCGACTGCCGATTCGCTGCAAGCGCTCGAGCAAATCCATTTCCACGTGCTGACAGAGGAGATCGTCCCAGTCATTGCATGCGAGTTTCTCTTTCATTTGTTTTTGCTCGGCACCGGCCAGGCTTTCCTTGGCCGTGAGCGGACCGATGCTTTGCCAGAACCGGTCGTACCGGAAGTTCATATAGTTGAGGATATCGCGCATCGCGCGGATCTTCATGATGGCAGAGTTAAACTGTGCAACGTCAAGGATGGGGAGGGCGATCGGTCGGATCGGACGCGGGTTCGTTGCCACTTTTGGCAGACTGTCTGCCGCGGTATTCAGGGCATCGAGGATCGGCTGCAGCGGCGGAAGAGGAGGAGGTGGTTTGGGTATATTTTTGAGGGTGGTCGACTGCGTCGGGAGGAACGCACCGATATCTATCTTCAGTTTTTCCGGTCGCAGGACCGGAATCTGGATGGGGTTTCGCAGCGAGCTGACAGAGGAGAAATCAATCAGCAGATCCTCCGGGCGTGCAACAATCAAATTTGGCAGACCGTCTCCCGACATCTTGCCATTCTCCGCCCGCGACGGGAGCCACTCATCGAGGAGCGAAAAAATCATGGATGTAAAACGCTGGCTCATGCACCACGGACGGTTCGTCACTTCATGAAAATGGTTCATGGTTCCTTGGACAGCGCGCCACTCGCCGTCGACGATTTCCGCCAACTCTTTTTGATCTTTGATTGCGTCTTTGTATCGTTTCAGGTTCTCCTGCATCCAGGTACTGATCGGGGCCGTCAACTGTTGCTGGATCTGTAAAATCCTCCCCGCGTACGAGGCCACACCCGTGCGAAGAATGCGCGTTTGTTCTATGTAATCCGCATACTCCAGCAGGCCGTCCATCATGCTTTTCACTTCGGGTGGGACGGTTGTCCCGGCGTTATTTTGACACGTCTTACCGCCGCTCGTTTTGATCCACCACGTACACCATGCTTGTGCGGCGGCGCGAAGGTTCGTGGGATCGGCCGTCGGGATCACGAAGGGAATCGGCTGTTCCTCTGTGTGGAGGAGTTCTGAACGTTCGATAAATCCGAGCGCTTCGCCGAGCATGTCATCATCCGCGTTGATTTGGAGCTCGATTCTCTGCGAGCGTTTTGCATCGGGAGAGACTGCGGGGGAAAGTGTGACATGGGAGAAGATGGGATCCTCAGGGTCGACCCCGAACGCCCATCCCGCCGGGAGCAGTAAACGTACGACGGGCGGATGGAGGAGCACAGAGACCTCTGTTTGCTGTTTTTGGAACCAGCGTACAAGCACACGATCGGGCCCGGTATCATCGAAGGAGCGCAGCCCCACGGGGTGGACGGGCTTTGGCTCCGCTTCGATTCTATCGACGGGTTTTTGGATCTTCATTTTTGCGCGGTCGAGATTATTGGTATCGAGGTACACTTTCGAGAGGTCATTGCCAAAATCATTCTTGAACGACCGCTCATTGAGGAGCGAGAAGCCCCATCCGAGTTTGAGGTACCACAAATCCTTGTCGGTTTCGTCTTTCGTCCGTTGGTTTTCCTGCGCTTGCGGATCGGTGTCCTTGATGACAGTGCGCTCTCCGTACTGTCCCTTGCCGGCTTGTGTTTGTGACATATTCGAGACGTCGATGTTCATGACGCAGCGGCGGTCCCAGTAGTGCGTCTGGCGGACTTTCGGATCGAACTCATCGTAGAGTCCGTAGCAGGCGACGGGCACGCTCTCGCGCGTGGTGTCGTCTTGGCCCCCGCTCTTCTCGACCTTGTCACGCGTGAAACTCCCGATGTATTTGCGAAAGTACGAGATGTACGGGTGATACCATGCGGAGGGTAGGTTCCCTTCAAACGGCGCGGGCATGCCAAACTGCAGCGTCCACTGCGCGATCGGACTGATGATGCATCCGGGGCCCCAGCAGCGGCACTCCGCTCCCTGGCATCCCATGGCGTTTGGCCACTGGCCCTCCTGCGCTTTTTCTCCAAGGACGCACGCTGGAGTGGCGGGCGCCCCGTTCGCGTCTTTCGGGACCTCGAAGTCGGAGCAGAGATAAAGATCCGCGTATCGGTCGCACGTATCGTAGAGGTAGAGAGGCGGCCCCTCGGGCTGTGGCAGGAAAACCGAGTGCGTCGCGACACAATCTCGGTACGTCCACGTGTTGAGCTTGTTGCAGAAATTCAGACAGAGCTCGGGGGTGAGCGGCGATTTCTTGTCATCCTCCGTACGACACGGCGGATCCTCAAAGTACGGATACGCAAATGTCTGCTCTTTTAAGTGCGTATGCGTTGCCTCATCCCACACCTTCTTCGTAATTTCTTTTCTATAAGGCTCGCAGGCCGTCGTTAGGCCCTTTGCATTGTCCGGGTACTGAAAGCCTCCATCCGCGCCCGTTTCGATTCTTTTTCCCATCCCGGAGGGGATCACTCCGTTCCATTGCGACGCATGCCCGGGGAGGCCGGCCACGGTCGCGATTTTTCCCGCAACGGATTCATTTGGATTCGCGCTCCAGCCTCCGCACTGCGCGCCCTGCAGATATGCCGGAATCGGCTCCCATCCGGACTTTGCGTCATCAAATGTTTGCGGCGTTCCTCCGTTGACAGTGAGGGGATCGCGCGCAAGCGAGACGGTCGCCGTGAGCAAACACAGAAGTCCCGGTGCTGCCGCAAAAAATCCTCGACGCATCGTGGATCGTAGTATACTCTTAACCTCCATTCCTCTCACCCTATGTTCTCCCTCAACCGCGTGCAGCTGATCGGCTACCAGACCCAGCCAGTGCAAATCCGTCAAACACCGAGCGGCACATCCGTCACCGATCTCAATCTCGTCGTGCCTACATCGTTCAAAGCCGACAGCGGCGAGCGACTCACCGGAAAAAGTTTTCACACGGTCACGCTCTGGGGAGCGCTTGCGGAAGTCGCAGGCCAATTTATTCGCCCGGGTGCGCAACTGTTCATCGCGGGACGACTCCAGACCGATAGTTGGGACGACGCTGAAACCAAGGAGAAGCGAAGCAAAACGAAGATCGTCGCCTCGGAGCTGATCATGCTCGATCCGAAAGCGGGACAGATGGAAACACCCATAAATGCCGCACAGGTACTGGGATCTTGCAACCGTGCCGATATTATCGGGAACGTGACAAAGGACCCCGAAATGCGAACGACGACATCGGGACAAAAAGTGCTGACCGTCGGCGTCGCGACAAATGAAAGGTGGAAAGATAAAACAACGGGCGAGATGAAAGAAAAGTCGGAGTTCCATAACGTTGTCGTGTGGGGTGAGCTTGCGGAACAAGTGTCACAGCACATCCGCAAGGGTAACCGCGTGTTTGTCAGTGGCCGCGTGCAGACTCGCAGTTGGGAGACGCAAGCGGGCGCCAAGCGCTACACCACAGAGATCATCGCGGAAACATTCTCACTGCTCGGGGTAAAAAATACGATCGCGGAGGAATCGATTCAGATGGACGGCGCCCCGCGAGCCGCAGGCGCACGTTCCGAAGAACCTGCCTTTGCCCCGGATACCGGCAGTGCACTTCCGGATATTCCCGACATTGCGTATAAGTCGGAGATCAAGGTGGAGGATTTACCTTTTTGATCTATCTTCCTGCGTCCTTTCTTGTCGGGGCAACAAGAAAGGACTAAAGAAATGCTCCGCCGCCAATCCTCCTCCTCCCGCCCTGTGATTCCTCACGAACTGCTCCAAGGCTTCGCAGTTCGTTTCGTCATGTTGCTTCGCAAGGACAGGGCTTCCTCTTCACCCCCCGTGGCGGCGGACCTCTCCACGAATGTTTGTGCAGTCACTAAAATACAGCGATCCGTCGTTGCCGATGAATCGCATTTCGACATCAAGCTCGTCGCTGACGGCATTTTTCACATTTTTTACAAGTGTGACAGCATCTTCAAAAGTCGCCTTTCCGGTATTCAACAAAAAATTCGCATGTTTCTCTGCAATTTCGACGTCACCAACTTTCAATCCACGTAGCCCCGCGGCGTCGATCAGTTTCCAAGCGGGCGTCTGCCCCACTGCCTTAAAACACGATCCCGCGGTTTTTATATGCGGCTGTGTCTCGATCCGTTTTTTGAGGAGTCGCTCGATCTCTGCCTTCACTTCCGCCGATGGGCGTGAAGGAATTTCCAGCGTTGTTTCCCAAATCAATGGAGCGATAAGCGATAAGCGGTGAGCGGTCAGCTTTTTGAACATGCTCTCCCGATATCCAAACTCACATTCTTCATACGAGTAAGTTTTCCATCCGCTATCCACAAAGACAACGACCTCCTTCACAAAATGATCGATCCAAATCCCATTCGGTCCTTGGCCGGCATTCCCAAAAATCGCGCCGCCGACTGTCCCCGGGATTCCGGTTAAGGGTGAGAGATCGAGATTCTGCGTGGCCAATGCATTGATCAGCATCGCGAGATTATTGCCGCCGCCAACACGTACGCAGTTACCTTCAATCGCGCATGGGCGCTCCTTGATTCGAACGATCACTGCGTTGATTTCTCCATCTGCGAAGAGCGTGTTGCTGCCGCTGCCAAGGACGATGAGCGGAAGATTGTTCGCGCGTGCAAATTGTGCCGCTGTCTGCGCATCTGCTCTTGTCTCAAGTTCTGTAAAGTACCGCGCCACGCCGCCAATACGCATGGTGGTCTTGGTGCCGATGGCAACGTGTTCCTGATACAAAGTAAGGGAAGTACGGAAGGTCCGGCAAGGATAGAAGGTAGAAATTATATCACCTTCCTTCCTTTCATTACCTCCGTTACCTTCCTTACCGAAGGAAAGAGGAAATCCCTTCCACCGTCTCGACCAACTTCTCCCCCCGCGGCAATCTTCGCAGTTTCATCGCGACTTTCAGCAGCACTGCGATCACAACCACGCTCCCGGTGATGATCAGAAGTTCTTTCATCCCGAGTACAATCTCAAACTTCAGGAGCACCGTCTGCACGAGACTGAAGAATGCGATTCCAAGGATCGCACCAAGGCACAGGCTCACGAGGACCATGTTGGTTCGGTTCTCCTGATTATCCTGCGCGGCGCTCGCCATGCTCGTGAGGAGCTCCGAGTCGACGATGACGGGGTGCTTACCCCACGTTTTAAAGAGACTCAAGACTTTGCGCTGGAGCACGAGGGTGACAAATGACTGAAAGGGGACGACGGTCTTGCCCTCAATCACCGCTCGGGAGTTTTCCGGACGGAACTTTACTTCGAGTTCGCCTTCGTCGTGATCAGAGTGGGTCATGACTCGCAGTATATCACAACTGTGAAGTTGGTATACCTACACATCGTCCCCAAGGAGCAAATTCAGCAGCGCCATCTTGCCCGGATATTTATGCCGCAGTTCTCCGAGGAAATGGGTGCTGTAGTGGTCTTCGCGTGCGAATTCCTTGCCATTCTTTTTCCCGAGAGAGGAGAGGACGTGTCGGTATTCCTGCAGGTGTTTTCGCAGCGTGGCGTCAACGCTGCGCACCGTTGCCATGCCTACACCCAGGTCCTTCGCGATGCGTGGGTGCGATTGATTGAGCAACAATCTCTTTGCGATCTGAATGCGCCGCCCGACCATAACAAGCTCGCTTTCTGTGAGAAGTTCTTGGAGAAATTCAATACCCTCTTTTTTAGTGCCGAAGGTTTTCAGCGCTGTCGTCAATTCTCTCTCCAGAGCGCCACGATGGTCTTTCGTCAGTGTACGAAAATCGATCTTGCCCATATCTCCAGTGTACGTCTCTTTTTCCTTAACTGTCAATTAATCAATTAATTGATTAATTGACACCATGAGCGGGAGACAGAAAGAGTGCGCAAGAGAGCCTCTCTGTATTCAGAGGATATTTTTGGCACCCTTCAGTCGTTTCAGTACTGCCTCCTTCCCGAGCATCGCCGCGACTTCAAAAGCGCCCGGTGAATATTCTCTTCCGGTCAGCGCCGCGCGCAGAGGCCAGAGGAGTTGGCCGAGTTTCAGGTTTGCTTCACCCATCATCGCCTGCACGCTTTCTTTGATGCCCTCTTCGTTCCATGATTTTTCGGGTATGGCATCGAGACTTCGAATCAAGGTTTCCAGAATCATTGGCAATTGCTCTTTGGTCACTTTCTGTTTGGCGCTCGCGAGTAATTTTACACTCACAGTCGGATCGCGGTAGAAATACCCCATCATGTCCGGTGCTTCCTTAAAGAAGGTGATGCGCTGCTGAATCAGTGCCGCTTTCTTTGTGAATTCTTTATCGGCCGCGGCCTCCGGGAAATGTTCAGCGACGAGCGGGCGGATGCGCGCGGCAAATTCGTCGGCTGTTAATTTTCGCATCCACTGGCCCTGCAACCAATCAAGCTTTGTGAGGTCGAAAATCGCACCCGCCTTCTGTACGCGCTCGAGGGAAAATTGCTCGATCAGTTCTTGGAGTGAAAAAAGTTCCTGAGTGGTACCGGGGTTCCACCCAAGGAGCGCCAAAAAATTAAGCATCGCCTCGGGGAGGTAGCCCTTCTCCATATATTCTTGCACGGCCACCGATCCTTGGCGTTTGCTGAGTTTGGTCTTGTCGGCATTCAGCAGCAGCGGCACGTGCGCATAGCGCGGGGCGGGCCAGTTCAAGTATTCAAAGAGGAGAAGATGTTTCGGGAGGCTACTGAGCCATTCTTCCCCGCGCAGCACCAGATCGATCTGCATGAGGTGATCATCGACGACGTGCGCGAGGTGGTACGTCGGCCATCCGTCACTCTTGAGCAGCACTTGGTCGTCCACCGTGGCGCTCTGAAATTTCAATGGTCCGCGAATATCATCGGTACACTCGATCAGCCGGTCGTGCGGTACCTTCATGCGTACGACATGCGGCTCGCCGGCATCGAGTTTTGTTTGTACTTCCTGTGGGGAAAGATGCAAACAATGGCGGTCGTACATCGGGGCACGGTGAAGGGCCTCCTGATTTTTACGCATTTCTTCCAGTCGTTCTGTCGTGCAGAAGCAGGGGTAAGCGTGGCCGGCGTCCATCAGCTGCTTGGCATACGCTTGGTACAGTTCCAGACGTTCGGATTGTTTGTAGGGTCCATGTGAGCCTGACTCTGCGATTACGCCGTCTTGCAGCATCACCCCCTCATCGGGAGGAATGCCTGCCCACTGCAAGGACTCAACGATATTCTCCGCAGCTCCCGGCACTTCACGCGCACGGTCCGTATCTTCGATACGCAGAAGAAAACTTCCCTTCGTTTGCTTTGCGAGCAGGTAACTGTAGAGCGCGGTCCGCAGACCCCCGACATGCAGGAGGCCGGTCGGCGAAGGGGGGAAACGCGTGCGCATGAGTACAAGAATATCAGAATATCGGGGACCGGAGTAACGGGAGCCTGTTACTCTGTTATTCCGTTATTCCGTCCGTTAACTACTCCTTCACTTCCGGCGTGAACGTGACAGGCTCATTCGGGCGATCACTGCCATTGCGATCGACCTTTGTGATGGCTTCCACGACGTCCATGCCGGCGGTCACGTGCCCAAAGACCGTGTGGCGGCCCTGGAGCCACGGAGTGCCCGTTGCCGTAATAATGAAGAACTGGCTGCCGTTCGTGTTCGGTCCGCGGTTCGCCATCGCGACCGCACCTTTCACCATCTGCAAGTCGTTCGGCTCGTCATTGAAGCTCTCACCGAAGATGCTGGCGCCTCCCGTCCCATCACCTTTGGGATCGCCTCCTTGGATCATGAAGCCGGGGATCACGCGGTGGAACGTGAGACCGTTGAAGTAGCCAATGCGGCTGAGAACCACGAAGTTCGTTACGGCCTTTGGAGCCTTGTCGGCATTGAGTTCGATCGTAATGTCGCCCTTGTTCGTTTTCAAAACAACGGTGTGCAGGCCCGTGAGGAGCTTGCCGTCGAAGCCGGTTTTTTCGGCGCTACTGGTTTGCTGCATGGCGGGAGGGGGAGTGACGGGGGGAGTCGCAGACGAAGGCATCGCCTGAGGTGGAGTCGGTGCGGGAGTCGGACTTTTACCACAACCGATGAGGAGCGCCAACGCGAAAAGGGGGATGAGGAATTTGTACATAGTAGAGACACCCTAGTGAGTCTCCGCTCGCCTTGCAACACATTGGAAAATACTTTCCGCAATGCGTAAAGCGGCACCCTGGTGGTGGAGCGCACGGCTCGCTGCCGACATTTGCGAGCGCTTCGCCTCGTCGGTCACGAATTGTTTGACGAGTCCGACCAGTTTTTGATTCAAATCTTCCTGTAACAAGATGGTGCACGCTCCGTTTTCTTCTGTTCTGATTGCATTTACCATCTGGTGGTCCTGCGCGAGACCCCGGATCGGAACAAGGATCATCGGGATCCCCCATGCTGCAAGTTCACTGATACTCCCCGCCCCCGCACGGCTGAGTGCGATGTCCGCGATGGCATAGAGATGCGGCAATTCTGTCATCGCAAATTCGGTCGACCAGTATCCCTTCTGCATATCGGCGCCTGTTTTTCCTTTGCCTGTGATATGAATAACATCGCAGAACGACGTGAGTTCTTTGATAGAATTTCGTACGGCGCGATTCAACGCCTCCGCCCCCTGGCTGCCGCCGATCACGAGGAGAACCTTGCGCGTGCCGGAAAATCCGGTGATCTTCAGCCCCTGTGTGCGATTACCGTGCAGCACTTCTTTGCGAATAGGGTTCTCTCCTGTGAGGATCACTTTCGCCCACCTGGCAACAATTCTGTTCGCCCGCCCCATCACCGCGTCCGATTCATGCAACACGATCGGGATTCCCCGCAGGTGCGCGAGGAAGCAGACAGGGATACTCACGGCTCCTCCTTTACTAAAGACGACGTCGGGACGGAAGTCATGAAGCACGCGTCGTGCGACTGCGAATGCTCGGAGCAAGCCAAGCGGTAGGAGGAGCGAGCGTCTCGGGACAGGGCTCACGGTAAAACTCATCTTTGACCGAGAAAGCGTCTCCGCATCCGAGGGCGTATCCGTGCAGAGGAAATGAATCTCCGTCGCAGGCGCACGCTCTTGTATTGCTTGCCACACGGCGAGCATCGGCATGATATGCCCGCCCGAGCCGCCGCTGACAAAAAGAAGACGCATGAAGCAAGCGTAGCATATGATTTCCGTTGCTCGTTCACTCGTTTCTGGTTGCTCGTTTTATTGTAACAAGTAACGAGCGAACAAGGAACCAGTAACGGCATTATGCCATCTTCAGCTGCCGCTTCGGCCGCCTGTCCGCGAGCGATCCCGAGGTTGAGTGCATCGAAATATTCAGGAGGATCCCAACACCGGCAAGAGTCGTGACGAGTGACGAACCGCCGTAACTGATGAACGGGAGCGTTAAGCCGGTGAGTGGGAAGAGTGCGAGATTGATCGACATATTGATGATGCTTTGGAATGCGATCCACGTTGTGATGCCCGCGGCGACGAGGAAGCCGAAGCGGTCCGGTGCCTCGCGTGCGATCTTGTATCCGCGCACGATCAGAATCGCGTACATCGTGAGGATGATCAGCATCCGGAAAAATCCCAATTCCTCCGCCATCGCGGCGAACACCATGTCGGCCTGCACTTCGGGGAGGTAGCCGAATTTCTGGATCGATTTTCCATACCCGACCCCAAACACCCCGCCGCTGCCTATTGCGATCAATGCTTGCTTGATTTGAAAGCCGATCGTTTCGGTGATCCGCGGATCACTGGGCGTCAGCCATGCGGTGAAACGGTCGCGCACGTACTGCTTGCTGAGAATCAGCGGCAGCCCCATGATGCCGGCGAGCAGTCCGCCCATGCAGAGATGCAGAATATTGCCGCCGGCGATGAAGAACATCGTCGTTGCGATGGCGGTGAGTACGAGAAACGATCCCAAATCCGGCTGGATTGCGACGAGCAGTGTCGAAAGCAGGAGCAGCGTGACGAAGGGGAGGAATCCTTCTTTCCAGGTGCCGACCAATTGTTCGCGCTTCTGCAGCCACACCGCGAGGTAGAACACGAGCGTGATCTTGAGCAATTCCGAGGGCTGGAACGAAAATCCTCCGAGCACCAGCCAGCTATTGGCGGTCCCGTAGGTGTTTTTGATGCCGGGGAGAAAGACCGCGATAAGCAGAATGATCGTGAGCAGGAAGAGCGGTCGCGCGAGACGTTCCCAGAGTCTGTATGGGATGCCGGCGGTCAGGAGCATCACGAGGAATCCGAAGAACACGTGCAGAGAACTTCGTTGCAAAAATAAGGAATTACTCGGGGACAGGCGCAGCCCCTGATCCACCATGTGCTGCGTCAACTGGTAACTCTTAAAGACGCTCACCGATGCGATCATCGCAAGACCGAAGAGCGTGAGTCCGATCACGATACCGAGTAACAGTAAATCCATGCGGCGGAACATGGCATCCACGATACGTTGCTCGTTGCTCGTTGACTAGTTGCTCGTTCGAGAAACCAGTAACCAGTAACCAGCAACACTGTGATACCCTCTCATTATGTTCCTCTTTTGGTCCACTACGTTCATCGCTTTCGCCCTCAGCCTCACGGCCAAACTCTTCGCGGATTCTATCCTCACGCACCATCCTCTCCTGTTCGTGCGCAATGTCGGACTGCATTTCTCAGAAAATTCGGGTATCGCATTCGGGATTCGTTTGCCGCAAGCGATGCAATCGATCTTGATTCTCTGTGCTATGGTATTTGTTCTCTTTCTGGCCATCTGCTCTGATCGTCGACCGTTCACGCAGGTGAGTTACGGGCTGATTGTCGGGGGAGCGTTTGGGAATTTGATCGATCGATTCGGCGATGGATTCGTGACGGATTTTATTCAGGTGGGACTGTTTCCCATCTTCAATATTGCCGATAGTTGCATCACGGTCGGGGTTGTGTTTTTACTTGCAGAGTACCTGGAATTGTTCCCTCGTCGCAAAACCGGATCGTGAACATCCTTGCGGCGTCGTGGTTTCTTGTTAAGCTGTCTTGCCACTTCTTTCGCATTTCGTGATTTACGCATTGGTCTTCATCGGCTCACTATCGCAAAACTGGATCGCGGACATCCTTGCGACATCGTGGTTTCTTGTTGAGTTGTCTTCCCACTTCTTTCGCATTTCGTGATTTACGCATTGGTCTTCATCGGCTCACTCGTCGGCATCGCGCTTCTGCTGGGGCTCCGACTCATGCTCCGACAGCGAACGATTCGACGGTTTGTTCGTTCGATCCGTCAGCGGTTTGAATCCGCCGAGGCGCGCGGGGCGGTGATCCTCGAAGAGACACCCGTGACGCGTCCCCGCAAGAGTCCGCGCACGTCCGCAATTGAACTCCAGCAAGTGCGGTCGCTCGTGCGAAGTGCCGAAAAAGCGGACAAGCAGGGCAAGCCCGACGAGGTCGAGCGGCTCCTCATTCAAGCGCTCACCATTCACCCGCGCGACTATGACACGGCGGCGCAACTTGCGAAGCTGTATCTGACGACCGGCAGGGAATCAAAAGCAGAGGCAATGTACCGCGAGCTCCTCCAAGGTCGCGACGATGTGTCGTTCCACGCAAATCTCGGTCTTTCGTACTATCGTCAGGGCAAGTACGTCGAAGCGTGCTACGCCTACCAAGAAGCGCTCAATCGTGATGCGAAAAATCCCGAGCGTACGGCGGCCCTCGGTCGCGCCTGCATTGCCGCGCAGCGGTTTGAGGAAGCCGCGCCGCTGCTCGAAAAAGCATCCGCATTCCTCTCTCGCAATACCGAACTGCTCCATCTTCTTGCCGAGTGTTACCTGCAATTGAATCTGCGCGAGCGAGCGGAGGAAGTGTATCGTCGCATCAACAAATTGGAACCGTACAATGAAGAGGTGAAGAGCAAGTTGCAGTCGATTGCGCAGCAGCTCAGAGAGGTGCCGGTGGCGGCGTGAGGGGTTGATGAAATTCCAAGAGACAAGAAACAAGAAACAAATAAATGCTAGGGGTCAATAAGCAAATTTTGCGTTTGATTATTGGAATTGGTTCTTGTTTGGATCTTGCATCTTACGTCTTGTTTCTTCGTCAATACTCCTGCACTTCAATCACAACATCCCCCCGTACTTCACTCTGACAACTGAGTCGGTCCGGATCATGGACGATTCCCATATTTTCCTCGCGGTCATTGCGAGGGCTGAGATTCCCCATGCCATCTTTCACCTTGCACATGCATGTCGTGCAAAATCCATTCCCGCCGCACGCGTGCTCCATGGGGACGCCCGCATCGAGTGCGATCTTGAGGATCGTCTCGCCCTCAGGCGCCTCGACTTTGGTGATCTGGCCGTTTTGTTGGACGAAGGTGACCGTGGGCATGAGCGAGGAGTATAGGGCGGGGCCGGCTAGTTGACAAAAGTGAGTATGAAAGTAGAGTGATTAAAGTTGCTGCTCCTTACATCACCGGAGAGCGGGATGGGGAGTAGCAGAGACAAAAGGAGTTTGGCATGTATCGCATCTTGATCACACTTACCCTATTACTGAACGCGGTACTCATTGTTGCAGATGCGGCATATCTTGCCGGGTTTTTGTTCTCGCTGTTTAGCCCTGGACAGATCACGGAATGGAGTACGCGATTGACAACGCTGACAGTGTTTCTCTTTCCACTGAATGCACTGTCTGTCATAAGGGCTCTGTGGCTTGAGAATCGTCGGGGTGTACCGTTGGAACTTGGCATGGGGCCATTTTTGGGGGAATTTGGATACCCGTGCGATCCACCATACGCACGTGTGCGTTTTAATCTCCCGAGCGGACTACACATTGTTGTCCTGCTGCCTGAGAACGTGCAGACCAATTTCGGGCCAATTACATCGCTCGGTCCACGCGTAGAAATCGTCGATGTGGATCCGCCCGAGCACGACCATGTTGCTGCAACGTAGTTGGTTGCGTGATTTCACATTGTCACTTATCACAAGGAGGAAAGTGTCATGTTGCGTACATGTGCATTGAAACGAATGTGGATTGGCTATTTCTGCGGGAAGGATGACTGGCATACGCGCTATTTGCCTATTACAGCGCTCGCGGGCTTCCTATTTCTGGAGATCTTTCTAGGTTTCCTTTCTTGGGATTTCCCCTTGGGGCGGCGAGTATTGTTGTGCGCTACAGGACCTCTTGTGATCTCCATCATCCTGTGGGGGCTGGAAGGCATCATGATGGATGCGTGCAGGAATGGCGACGAAGCAACCTTCGCACGTAGGCGTTTGTCCCTGTTCACCGGTATGGTTGTTTCTACAACCGCATTGATCATTGGCATTTGGGCGGCTGTGGACTCATGGTAGCAACTTCGACGGGGCTGGCGGCTTTCCGCCAGCTCCGTTTTTTGTCGTGCTCCGTGTTTGGTTTTGGAGCTGTGATCTGTTACGCTGAATCCCCAATGTCATCCGACAATTCCCAAGCGGCGGCGACGAAGCAGGATATAAAAATGATCATGGACCAAATCGGCAAGCTTTATGATGCAAATGAGAGATGGAAGGATGAAATATTGGAACAACAAAAGGAATGGAAAGAAGAGATCGTGCATGAATTCAAAGTTGTTGCTGAAGATTTCCGGCATGATGCGATGGGTGCGAACAAAGATCGTATCGAGAATCATGAAGATCGAATCGTGCGGCTGGAACAGCATACGAAATTGTTGGCTGCGTGATGGTTTCTCTCCTCTCCATCAAAGGCCTCCACGTCAGCGTGGAAAATACTCCGATCGTCCGTGGTCTTGATTTGGAGATGAACGAAGGCGAGGTGCATGCCATCATGGGGCCGAACGGTTCCGGGAAATCCACATTGGTCAATGCGCTGATGGGGCACCCGAAGTATGCGATTACCGCAGGCGCAGTGCGGTTTCGTGGCAAGGACTTACTCGCTATGGAACCACACGAGCGATCTCAAGCGGGATTATTTTTAGCGTTTCAGTACCCCAAAGAAATCGCGGGCGTCACACTCAGAAGTTTTCTCCTGGCCGCGCACCGGGCACATTGTGCGAGCGATAAGCGAGTAGCGAGTAGTGATAAGCGTTTATCGCCGCTCCAGTTTCAGAAAGTCCTCCTCGCTGAAATGAAAAAATTAAACATGGATCCATTGTTTGCCGAGCGATTCGTGAATCAGGGGTTTTCCGGAGGAGAAAAGAAGAAGGCGGAGATTTTGCAAATGAGTATCCTGAGGCCCCGGCTCGCACTGCTCGATGAAACGGACAGCGGGCTTGATGTTGATGCACTGAAGATTGTTGCGGAAGGAGTCAATGACTTACGAGCGCAGAGCGATCAGCGATCAGCGGCTAGTCGCTTACCGCTACCCGCTTACCGCCCATCGTTTCTTATTGTCACCCACTACGCTCGTATCTTGGAGTACATCACCCCCGATCGCGTGCATGTGATGGTTGCGGGGAAGATTGTGGAGAGCGGAGGGGCGGAGTTTGCGAAAAGACTTGAAAAGGAAGGATATGAGAAATACGCGGTGAAGCCGCGGATTGAACTAAAAATGTAGAATGTACAATGAAATGTGTCATGGTGAGCACAGTCGAACCACGAACCCTGTCACACTCTGGCGAGTAACGTATCATAGCGCTATACTCTTTTCTCTTTTCCCTCCTTTTCTATGGCAGATTCGCAGACATTGAATATTCGTCCTCCTCTCTGGCTTCCGATCATCGTGGTCGCGCTCGCCGGATCCTTCTACATTGCAGGAAAGAACATCGAGAAGCGCGCAGCCGAGACCCCCGGCACCATCATCGTGACGGGTGAAGGAAAAGTGACGGTCACACCCGATATCGCCGATGTGAGTTTCGGGATGCAGACCGGACGCATGAATACAGCGAAAGCGGCGATGGAGAAACTCAGTCAATCCATGAATCCGATCCTCGAGGCGATCAAGCGTCAGGGGGTCGAAGAGAAAGACATCAAGACCGAAAACTTCGCCCTGAACCCCGTCTACGACTGGACGAACGGTGGACAGGTGTTCCGTGGATTCGAAGCAAATGAGTCGCTGCGCGTGAAAGTGCGCGATCTCGATAAAGTAAGTGACATCGTCGGCGCGGCGACCACAGCCGGCGCCAATCAAGCGGGGAGTGTCAGCTTCACGGTCGATCATCCGGAAGAGAAGCGTGCGGAGGCGCGTCAGATGGCGATCGACCAGGCGAAGGACAAAGCGCAGGAACTGGCACGTCAATTGGGAGTGCATCTGGGCGCACTCAAGGGCTTCATCGAACAGGGTAATTATGCGCAGCCGATGATGATGCGGGACAGCCTGGCCGCACCGGGGATGATGGAGAAATCGATCCCGCTTCCGGCGGGGCAGCAGGAGGAGAGTGTCAGTGTGACAATCACGTACGATTTGGAATAAATACTCCGTGGCATGAAAAAAGAACCCGTCCCCCATGAGGGGGACGGGTTTTACGTGCGCTCTATCCCAAGTGGGACAGAACATTCATTCTGATTCAACGACTGTTTCTTCGGTCTCCGCAGTGCGATCATGTTTCTTGGGCTCCAAGATGACCCCAAGAATGGCGATGAGCACGAATGCCGCCAGAATGACGACGTACTGGAATGCCGGTTCATCCTGAAAACGGCGTACGAACGTGTTCCACATGGTTTCCTCCTTTTAGAAGACCAAGGCGGTAATGATGATCACGCCGAGTAACACAAGCAGCGCGATCGAAAGATTGCCAAGTTGTTTTTGAACGTCCTCCTCATCATGGGCCATGAATTTGCTCCTTTTCTTGGGATGAAGTTTCTTCGGTCATACTCTTTTTCGCCTCTTTCAGGATATTTCCAAGACTCAGGAGGAACTGTGCTCCTCCAACAAGGAGAATCGTCCAGACGATGAAGATGGCGAATTCGGTGCTCAGCAATTTCTTCATAGATTCAATCCTTTCGCGCAAGAGATCCGGAAGTGTTTTATTCCAGCCCAACAGTCGTTGTTTTGAATGATCTACAAAGCAAGGTGCGCCTGCAGAGCGCCCCGTGTTTGTTGGCAGTCTTGTAACAGAACTCCCCAAAGATTGCAAGGGTCTAAGGGCTGCTTTTGCTACGGTATACTGCGTGCGAATGGACAACTATTTCGTCTACATGCTGCGGTGTAACGATGGTAGCTACTACACGGGAGTGACGAATGATTATGAGAGGAGACTGAGTGAACACGCGCAGGGGCTTGATCCGTCCTCGTACACGCACAATCGTAGGCCGGTTACGTTGGTATATGTTGCTACATTTAGAGATGTGAATGAGGCCATTGCGTGGGAAACAAAAGTAAAAGGATGGAGCAGGAAGAAAAAAGAGGCCTTGATAAGGAGGGAATATGAAAAGTTGCCGGGGCTTTCCATCAATAAAATTGAACAATTAAAAGCGTGTCACATTGAGCTTGTCGAAATGTCGACATGCGATTCCTTGCAGCGTTGTGTCGAGTCTTCGACAGGCTCAGACTGACACAATAATATGCAATAACAGATGAGCATCTCACCATGACATGGTTTTTCATGCTATACTTCCCTCCCTATGACCCGTACCACCGTTCTCCGCGAGCAGAAGGCAAAATCCTCCTTTGCCAAGGCTACGGAGGACAAGACAATTTTCGGCCACCTCGAACGCAGCATCTTCGATGAAGCCAATCCCTCGCCATACGCGGATGGCGTCATCAGGGGAGTTTCCGAGGCATTGGTGCGCAGGATTTCCACGGAGAAAAAAGAGCCGACCTGGATGCTCGAGCACCGTCTTGCCAGCTTACAAATTTTTCACGAAAAGGAACTTCCGACGTGGGGGGCTGACCTCAGCACGCTCGATCTCGATGACATCATTTATTACGCATCGCCCTTCGACGGTGCTCAGGGTGACACTCCTAGCAGCTGGGCGGAGGTTCCCGCGGACATCCGCCGCGTCTACGATCGCCTCGGGATCCCCGAAGCCGAGCGCACAATGCTTGCGGGTGTCGGTGCGCAGTATGAATCGGAAGTGGTGTATCACAATTTAAAAAAAGAATGGGAGGAGCAAGGGGTGATTTTTTTGGATATGGACGATGCACTCGAACAACATCCTGATCTTGTGCAGCAGTATTTCATGAAGTGTGTCCCCGCAAGCGATCACAAGTTCGCGGCGCTCCACGGCGCGGTCTGGAGCGGTGGCACGTTCCTCTATGTCCCAAAAAATGTGAAAGTGCGGGACCCCTTACAGGCGTACTTCCGCATGAATGCCAAAAACATGGGCCAGTTCGAGCACACACTGATCGTGGTCGAAGAAGGTGCCGACGTGCACTACATCGAGGGATGCTCGGCGCCGAAATATGGATCGCATGCACTGCACGCGGGACTGGTGGAAATCTTCGTGAAACCAAATGCGAAGTGCCGCTACTCAAGCGTTGAAAACTGGAGCCGCGATACGTATAACTTAAACACCAAGCGTGCGATCGTGGAGCGGGACGCCGTGATGGAGTGGATCGGCGGCAATATGGGCAGCGGCGTCACCATGCTCTATCCGTGCTCGGTACTTGTGGGCGAAGGCGCGCGGTGCGACCACATGGCGATCGCATTTGCGAACAAGGGCCAATGGCAGGACACCGGCGCGAAGATTTTTCATCAGGCAGCGCACACCAGCAGTAAAGTCACGAGTAAATCCATCAGCAAGGCGGGGGGAGTGGCGGTCTACCGCGGACAGCTCAAGATCGCTCCCCACGCGCACGATTGCATCGCCAATGTCGAGTGTGACGCGCTCCTGCTCGATGAGATCTCGCGCACCGACACGAGCCCCGATATTCAGATCCGCAATAACGATGTCACGATCGCCCACGAGGCGACGGTGGGCAAACTCAGCGAAGAAGATATTTTTTATCTCTGCAGCCGCGGCATTCCCGAGGACGAGGCGCGCGCGATGATCGTCAACGGCTTCATCGAACCGATCGTGCGGTTACTCCCGCTGGAATATGCCGTGGAAATGAATCGATTGATAGAATTAGAGATGGAAGGGAGTGTCGGGTAGGAGTACCCTCCCCCTCCCATGGAATTATTATCACATCATCTCAGCGTCGTGTATGACGTTACTGCAGGGATTCTTAAAAAACTGAACGGTGATCCCTCTGTGACCAGTTCATCGATCGTTGTTCGCGTCAGACATGCACTGAGAATGAGAAGTATGCCGGACGTTGGTCTTTTATTGGATGAGGTCGTCCACCGGGTAAAAGAAACCCTCGAAGGAAGCAACATTGCCATTCTCTCGCCTGCAGAAAAACATCGAGAACTCCGGCAGGCCGCTCCCGTGCCGGTCCATAATCACGTCCCGCACGCTCTCACTCCCCATGTTGATATTTACGCACCCACGCCCCCGATGTTGCCGCATCCCATTACCCCGCAACCCGCGCCGCGTCGTCTGCCGGACCCCATGCTACCCTGGGTCACAGATGTAAAAACAATGCTTCGCGAGCAAAAGCATTTTTCGCCGAGTGCGCAACATGTGGTGGACGCCGTTTTGGATATCGCAGAGAAAAATTGCATACCAAAGGACCGTGAAGTACGTCTCTGCGGGGCTGTGGCGGCGTGCTATGGGGTTGATTGCAGCGGTGATTGGAAAACGATGCTTGGCGACACACGCAGAAAACGCATGTGGGAGGCACCGCCCCGACCCCTTTCATCCGCCTCTCGTCCGCAGTCCGATCTTTTGCCGCCGAGAATCGTGCTTGCTCCTGCGAAGATTGTGCCGGTGGATCCGCCCCGCCCCGTGGAGCATATCGAAGTGGCTTCATCAACATCATCAGAGCCTGTCGACATGGATGGTGTCGACCATAACGAATCAGACGATGATGCAGATGAAGATGGAACTTTTGATGAACATGAAGTGGAGGGGTATCTAAAAATGGGGATCGATCCCTTCAAACCAACTGCCGCCCGCCCGGGATCCGAGGAAAAAGTATTGATACTTTCAGCGCGTTACGCAGGTGGAATTCCGCTCTGGCATGATCGAGATAGTTATGAGCATGGGCCTCGTGAAGAAGAGCTTATGGGCCTTGTCAGGAGCAGGCGCACATTACCTGTTCCTTCTGAAGTTGCAGAAGAGGATGTTGACTGAAACAATAAAGATTCTATAATAGCAGATATGCCCCAAGAAGAACTGCAATCCCCTGAGTCGGTTCCCCCGTTTAGGCCCGATCAACTTCAGCGTATTCATACGTTCGGAGGCATCTATGCGAACACAATTCATCGGCTGCTCTATCGTCAGAGTCTGGCAGACAATAGGAACGCACGTGACATTGAACTGCCCCATGCAAAGGAACTCATCGAACAGCGGAAAAATGCGGATGAAACGAATGTAGTGACATCGACGCTTGTGGTGGGGATGGCCGGAGCGGAATCTTGCCGCCCCTATCTTGCCGATGAATATGCTTTGTATGAAGTGGAAGGAGTTGTTCTCAAAAGAATCATGGAGGAGTTGGAAACTGCCCTGACCAGATGTCATTATGAAAAACCTACCGCGTGGCTTCTGGAAAGGAGTCTTCCGATTTTTCGGATCGGACTTCGGACGGGGATCACCATTGAAATATTGCTCCATGGAAAAGATAAGCCAAAAATAGCACGCAACCGGCATTCGATTGTTGAAGCTGAACAACGGCAGGCTGAGAAGGATATTCTTCCCCTCCTTCGCGCAATGCTCCTCGACGTTCTTCCTCCTGCCGCACCGATCGAGCAGAAGTCAACACGGTGGGCACGATTCAAGAGTTTATTTCGGCGCCGCCCACAAGGGGACTAGACTGCCAGTATGCAATCGATAGAGCCGATCATCTGCCGCATCGAGGAAGGTACCGTACAAGAGGATATCGTGTATCACCTTGATGCATCGCAATCGCATCTTACGATTCACGCAGCGCCGCGATCAAAAGCGACGGTGACGATTTGGTTGGAATGCCCCTCACCCTTACCCCTGCCTGTCCGGCAGGCAGGCTCTCCCGCAAGGGGAGAGGGAATGATGCATGAGACCGAAGTGATCGTCGAAGAAGAGGCGCGCCTCACGGTGCTCTGCATCAATGCCGTGGATTCACCCTGTTCCATCACGATCAAACAGCAAAGCAGCGTCGCAGCTGGCGCCTCCATGCAGTGGCAGCAGGTGACGCTCGGGGGCCGTGACGTCGCGCACGATCTGCTTTCACGCGTGTCGGGTGCCAACGCCGAGAGCGCGGTTGATTGGATGTTCTATGCAAAAGGCGATGAGAAGCAGACGTTAACCGTGCGTAATGTCTTTGATGCAACAAATGGCGGAGGGGAGATTCTCATGCAGGGCGTTGCGGAGGGCACCGCACATATCAGTGCAAAGGGACTCATCGATATCGGCCTGAAAGGCGGTGGGACCAATACCTACCTCACCCAGCGTGTCCTCATGCTCGATCCAAGCGCCAAGGTCCACGCGGTACCGGGGTTGGAGATCAAAACGAACGACGTGAAAGCGAGCCACAGCGCGACGGTCGCGCGGGTCACTCCTGAAGATCTTTTCTATCTTGCGTCCCGCGGTATCCCACTGCACGAAGCCCGTGCGATGTTCGTACAAGGTTTTTTGGGCGACATTACGCAAAGGATTGCGAATGAAGAAGTGAGAGCGAAGGTGGTGGGGATGATTCAGAAAAAATATGAATGTGTGTCATTCCGAGCGTAGTCGAGGAACGACATGGTGCGTTCATGGTTCGTGGTTCGACTACGCTCACCATGACAAGCTCACCATGACACGTTTTGTCTGCTAAGATTCATTCCATGTCCCACTACCGCTTCGCCCTTCTTCGCACCTCGCAATCGCGCCACCCCTTCGCGGCGTTTTCCAAGTGGACTGCGTACGCGACCGGACATCCGTTCGCCTTCATTGTCGCACTGCTGATCATCGTTGTTTGGGCGTTCACGGGCCGCTACTTCCACTACAGCGACACGTGGCAACTTGTGATCAATACCGGTACGACCATCGTCACGTTCCTCATGGTGTTTTTGATCCAAAACACGCAAAACCGCGAGAGTGCCGCCGTGCAGATCAAGCTCGACGAACTGATCCGCGCCGATGCCGAGACGCATAATGCACTCTTGGACCTCGAAGAATTGACCGATCAAGAATTGCACGCCATCAAGAGCAAATACGAGCATCTGGCAGAGCAAGCCCGCGAGCAATTGCGGCGGGGGAGGGGGGATACGGGCAGGGTGGAGCTGTGATTTAAAAAAAACCACTCTCCCCCACGAGGAGAGAGAGTGGCCAGCCACCTCCTGCCGGCACGTGGGGCCGCACCACCGACAGAAGCTAACTGTTGAGTACTTTTTACATTGTTAAATATATCCTGTCATGTCAAGGATTCACTACTAAGCAGGATTTGTTCCGGCGTAAAAGAGAATCCTGCTGACAAATTGTATGAGCAAATAAAGCGTTGGGAGCATGCCGATAAGAGCTACCGTCAATGCAGCACGGTCACGATTCTTGTGAAACAGCATCCATTGTGCGATCGTGAAGCCGACGGGAAGAGTCAAGGTTATGAGAATAACCAATAGAGCCATGACCACAGGGAAATGATACGGCGCGGCAGGAACATCAGAAAACAGCAGCGATAATCCGAATACTGCAAATAACCCTGTGACGAGAGTAAAACATGCTTCCAGCACGTGAAAAACCGTTGTCGTGATAAGGAGGGGCTTGAGATAGGAGGGGTGTTGCATAGGTGCAGCCTACCTGAATTCACAGCATTGTGTAGTAGAGAGATTCTTCCGGGCCCAGTGCCCTGGTTCCTTGACGGTAGTCAAGAAACAGAGGACTGGGGGTCATTCCCCGGGCAATCGATGCATGATGATCATTGAATGACCAATCAGAGCATGCCTACGCTGCAGCGGAATTTGCATTCCGAAGAGCGGTATTACTCCCTGGTAAGGAGATGTTCCATCCGCAGGTTCTCCTACGGATACCTTGTTACGACTTAGTCCCAATCAGCAGTTTCACCGTGGTTCCGCCGCTTGCGCGTAACGGACCTTCGGGTGCTCCTGCCTTTCATGACTTGACGGGCGGATTGTGATGCATGTTCCACATGCTCACGTTCCCACTGGACGGGCGGATTTCCCGCATCCAGCGAGCTCTAATGCATCAACGCCTTGATGTCGCAAAGCGTTGCTATCCCTTCTTTTGTAAAGTGCTTTCCCCGAAAGACAATATCCATTGCGGTGCAAAATGCTTGAAAATCGCGTCGTTTGGATGGAGCTTTCGGAGAGTGCTTTCGAAAGAATGGGAGTATCTTTTCCCGAAGATCGTCTCGTTTGCCGACTTCAAATCGGTAACAGAGCGAGTGACGTGGTCGTCGGTCTTTTTGAATGTAGACCGTGCCACAACCGAAGAATATTTGGAGGGACTCGAGCAGTGCTCGGTCCTCCGAACGGAGCTTGAGGTAAAACCTCGGCTCCATCAGATTCCTGCGGTTGGGATTCGTGTTGATGCGGAAGGTAAAACTACCTTCGCCATCCACGAGACCGACAACGTAATCGGGAGAGAGTTGCATAAGAGAGGATCCTTCGGGAGTTGATGTAGGGGACATAGTGTCCGATTGTACACCAATTCCGTACTATGATTCCAGCTGACTTCTCGTATTGCTCCATAACAGATGATTCTTGCAATATGAGATCTCCCCGGGTTACGCACGAAACCATTCCTCACATCCTGATACCAGACTCTTAGGGTGATTGATCTTCCACATGCCTCACCGCGTGCATGTGTCGATCGAGTCTTTGACATGGTATGGGCTGTGATTTGCATATCGAACCCTTCACCCCGCGCGCTCGCGCTGCGGGGCTGTTCTTGAGCTACGCTCCTCGTACGGGAGACGAGGAGGGGTGGATTTTAACCACCTGGTTTTGTGCGCTGCCGGGCGCGTTTCATTGTGAGTACAAGACCCAGGAACATATTCACCGTGACGTAGCTGATTCACGGTTACTAGCGATTCCAACTTCATGAAGTCGAGTTGCAGACTTCAATCCGGACTGAGATCGGTTTTCTCGGATTAGCTTCACCTCGCGGCTTCGCTGCCGTTTGTACCGACCATTGTAGCACGGGTGTTGCCCCAGGCATAAGGGCCACGCTGATCTGACGTCATCCTGACCTTCCTCCGCCTTGGAGGCGGCAGTCTCCCGTGAAAAAACAACACGGGATCAGGGTTGCGCTCGTTGGCTGACTGAACAGTACACCTCAAGGCACGAGCTGACGACGACCGTGCAGCGCCTGTCTTCGGGTTCCTTGCGGCACTCCCACATTTCTGCAGGATTCCCGAGATGTCAAGCCTGGGTGAGGTGCTTCGCTTGTCATCGAATTAAACCCCATGCTCCACCGCTTGTGTGGGTCCCCGTCTATTCCTTTGAGTTTTAGCCTTGCGGCCGTACTTCCCAGGCGGCGGGCTTACCGCGTAAGCTAAGGCACAGGATCTGATTGAAGATCCTACACCGAGCCCGCATCGTTGAGGGCGTGGACTACGGGGGTATCTAATCCCCTTTGCTCCCCACGCTTTCGTCTCTGAGCGTCAGTACATTCCTAGCACCCTGCCTTCGCTTTTGGCGTTCCATCATGTATCTACGGATTTTACCCCTACACATGACATTCCAGATGCCTCTGAATGACTCAATCTGTCTCGTATCCGGCATAGATGCGGGGTTGAGCCCCGCAATTTAACACCAGACGTGGACAGTCGCCTACAGACGCTTTACGCCCAGTAATTCCGAGTAACGCTTGCACCTTCTGTCTTACCGCGGCTGCTGGCACAGAATTAGCCGGTGCTTTCTCGTGAGGTACCGTCAAAAATTTCGTCCCTCACAACAGAAGTTTACACCCAGTTAAGGGCTTCATCCTTCACGCGGTGTCGCTCCGTCAGGCTTTCGCCCATTGCGGAAGATTCCTAACTGCTGCCTCCCGTAGGAGTATGGGCCGTGTCTCAGTCCCATTCTGGCTGGTCGATCTCTCAATCCAGCTACCCGTCATAGCCTTGGTAAGCCGTTACCTTACCAACAAGCTGATAGGCCGCAGGCCCCTCCCGAACCGAAAAATCTTTCCTCTTGCGAGGGCATCCGGTATTAGCCCGCCTTTCGGCGGGTTATCCCTGAGTTCGGGGCAGGTACCCACGTGTTACGCAGCCGTTCGCCACGGGTCTAAACCCGTTCGACTTGCATGTTTTAGGCGCACCGCCAGCGTTCACTCTGAGCCAGGATCAAACTCTTCGAAAAGATTCACCCCACTCCGCCGAGGCTTCGCGGGGCCAATCTAGAAAAGAGATTTGTTGGCTGTGATCGAGTGATCACTAGTGTTGACCCCACTATGCTCTTGCGAGCTTCGCGGGGCAGAGTGTTTAAAGTGTCTCCACACTTAGTTTTGTAATATCCAAAAAGGAATCACACATCTCTCTACTACACGATGCTGTGAAGGAGCCCAAGAACCCACTACTTGCACGCAGGCCTCAGGCCGATTGCAAACAAGGTGAGTCAAGAAACTGTCATCCTGTATCCCGCACGCGCGGGGTTACGAGGTGCAGCCGGGGAATCTTACACCCCTAAAAGGGTGCGTCAACAAGATTTCTTGACGACTTTCCCTCGGCCCCGTATAGTCGCGGTCCTGCCTTCGCTGCTGAGGCTACGGCGGGCAAGCCCATTGATTCCCTGCGTCCACTGTGTCGCAGGGCTTCGTCCACAATCCTATGGCCACACTTTCTGCAGCATCGGAAGATACCCGCGTCTACGAAGTCGCGGTGCTGTATCCGTATCCGATGAATCAAAAGGAGGAGCAAGATCTGCTGAAAGGAATCGATGAGATTTTTGCGGAGGCCGGAGCGAAGCTCCTCATGAAAGATGCGTGGGGTCGGCGCGGGCTCGCCTACATGATCGGCGGATTCACCGAGGGTAACATCCTCATTTATTACTTTGATATGGACCCACTGAAAGTGAAGGAGGTTGACGTACAAATGCGCATTCTCAAAGGGGTGCTCAGACACATGATCGTAAAACCGCCGAAGAAGTATCAGATGGTGCCGTACGCAGACAGGCTCGCACAGTGGCAGGAGCAGGAGAAACTGCGCGGCGAAAAGGCGGTGGCGGACAAAGAGGAGAAACTCAAGAAACAAGTTGTCGACAAAGCGAAGCGCACAGCGAAGGTTGCACCGAAGTTGGACGCTGCCCCTGCAAAGCCAATGACGGACGCATCGATTACCGAGGGGCTGGAGAAATTGATTTCTGATAAAGATTTGGAAATGTAATTCCTAATTCCTAAAAAAATGGCTCGCCAAAACGCCCCCCAACGCAGTGACCCGACTCTCAAGAAGTGTCCCTTCTGTCCGAAGCGTGGCGGAAAAGATCATGCAAATGTTCCGGGTGTGGCATACATCGACTACAAAGACTACCCCCTCATCAAGCCGCTGATCGATTACTTCGGCAACATCCGCAAGCGGTACTACACGGGCGTCTGCCTCAAGCATCAGAAGATGCTGAAAAACGCGGTGGAACGGGCGAGGTTTATGGGAATGCTTGCCTATCGGAAGTAAGTATTATGGGTAGAGTATTCAGTATTATGGGACTTGTTGGCGTTGTAGATTTTTGACAAATACGTGTTATAAATATATATTGAATCCCATGTCCCTGGAACAGGATCAGCGGGTCGAAGCATCGAAGTACGTTCTCCCAAGGTTGCAGCGTACGCCAGATCCTGTGTTTTTGCAGACAGTGCGTACAGATCCCCGTGCGGCACTCGAGCTGGAGCTCGTACGATCAAAGGATATTGCGCCGGAGCTGCGTTCCTTACTCGAGTGGAGACTGAGCAATGGCGGGACCCAGTTTCCGGCAATGCCCGAGGGAGAGGAGGTGGAATTTCACAAAGATGAAATTCTTTTCTATCTAAAGAGCCTCAGTAACCTAGCACAGCACCTAGGCTGGCGGGAGTTTACACTGAGGGATGCCGCAGAACGGGAGTACTGGATCGGCACAGCGTCTGAACGTGCGCTGGCTGCGGCCGTTGCATTCGAGTTCAGTGAATTATTTTTCTCAGTGGATGCCGTTCGGCTCATGGCCGCGTATTCCTTTTCTACAGCACTCCACGACGATGCGGCGCTCTCGCAGTCGATCCTGTCCGGCATACGAAAAAACGGATATGAGCAACTGGCGCCCAGAGCCGCGGAACTTTTCACTGCCACGAGCTGGCCCGGTATTACGGGTTTTGTCGCAGCCGATGCATTGGCGCAGTGTGATCCGCACGTGCTTCGCGCATGCCTTTTCTCCAAAAAAATGAGTGCCGCCGATGCACGTCCGCCGAGAGCGCTCGTTTTCTCGTCGCATGTGATTCCTGAGGATGTACAAGCGTATGTGTATGCGGCGCTGGCAGAGGGGGCACGGCACGGATTGCAGCATGGAATCGGAAATGCCGTCCCTTTACAAACATTTCTCCTTCAGTACGAAGAGGCATTTCTGTCACTACTCATGCAAAGAACAACCGAAAGATCCGTCGATCATGTGCTGGCATTTATTTGTCGATTACCTCTCCTCCTTGCAGGACAGATCCTTCGAAGATGGGCGGAACAATGCCCACTAGTGGAAAGGCGTTTGAGCGAGAATATTGCGCAGACTCTGCGAACGTGCGTGGGGATGCCGCTCGACCCCAAAGTTGCTGCTTCCCTTCTGACAGAGCGAGATCCCGAACACCGGAACATTGAATGGACGGACTATCGCAACATCGGTCAGCTTGCAGTGGAAGGTGACGAGCCAGTGTTTCTCCGACGTGCACTGGAGATGGCAACACTG
This sequence comes from Candidatus Peribacteria bacterium, assembly GCA_023245865.1. Taxonomy (GTDB): domain Bacteria; phylum Patescibacteriota; class Gracilibacteria; order Peribacterales; family Peribacteraceae; genus JAHFJN01. Next base: position 818,269 of record JAHFJN010000001.1, on the reverse strand, counting down.
GATGCATCTGCAGATGCCAAGTCACACATGTTTTTTTCCAGCCTTGCTCAATCTCAGCGCGAGCGCGTCATTGCGGTACTGCGACAGTCCATTGCGATGCCACCCGATGTCACGATCAATCTGGGATTCTGGCATGTGTTTCGGTCGGTCACGAACGAATCCATCCGCGATCTTTTTCAGCGCGACCCGCACCTCTTTGGCGAGAATGAAAACGATCCGCTGCGCATTGAAAAAATGGCGAAGGCCCCGCTCACGGTCGGGCGCAGAGAGCGTGATGATGCCACATTCGCATTGTTGGAAGCGCCTAGAGATGCCAGTTTGGAGGAACCTGTCCATGGATTGAATGTTCAGCACCAGGCCAATACGTTCTGGAGATTGTTTGTCTTCGGAACTGCGCTCTCAATGCAGGTTGATCCTGTGCTCCAAGAAATTGGACGCAGCCTCTGTCGACGAATCAAACGTGATCGTGCGGAAGGGATGGTTTTTGACTGCGAGTGGCCGGAGGATGATCGTACGTGGATGGCTACGTTGCGGCGGCAAGAGGATGGCAGTGTCAATGTTAAGGAAGAGATGAAAGCACTCCATGAGACGTGCGGACTAATGCTTGATGCAATTCACAATGCTGATAATGCAGCTCTGCTGCAGAGCATCGGAGGAGTGCAGCTACCCGGAATGATGCAATTGTTGGAGCAGATAACAAAGGGAGGAGAGCCAGTGCTCAAACGAGCAGAGATAGGTTTGCCCCGAGATATGACTGATCTCTGCGGTGATCCGTGGCTTGATGCTTTGGACGGTGTGCCCGTCACCGATATTCGTTCCATGAACGATGAGTGGCAATTGATCATGGAAGTGGCGGATCGCTTGTTTGCGCAGTTCGGAAGCAATGATAAGAATCTTCAGCAGGTTGCGGCAAATATTCGCGCGCATGTCCTGCAATCGGAAGCCGCATTCATTGATTCGGTCTTGAGCGTGGCATGGCAAAATCTGGCTGCCATTCCATTCTCGAAACTGGAGTTACATTTGGATCAAGCCGACGACATGGAAGAATTTCCGAAGGAGCTCCAGCAGCGCCGCTATGAACGGTTGCCGCAGTACGCGGAGGAATTGGCGGAACTGTATGAACATGAGGATCATGCAGTCGCGGCCAACGTGGAAGCGGAAATCGTGGACGCGTTGTTCTCACTCATTCGTCCCAAGGGTTATGAAAGGACACGATCCGCCGCCACCCCCGAGGAATTGTTGCGGACCGGACGGCATGCCAATTGCTTCATGCAGACCTGGTTGTTTGCCGCGCTGATGCTGCGATGCGGTATCCCGAAGGACAATCTTTTTTACTGCCAGGTGCAAGATGCGTATTGGCTCAAGACACAAGGGGGACATGCCGGACTGCTCTTTATCAATGCGGAGAATCAATTACAGATGCTGGATGTATCTCTGGGTATGAAGGGCAATCTCTTCCGGATCGAACATGCATATGGCAAGCATCAGGCCGAAGCACTGCGCACATTTCTGACGGATACCAAAGCACAACCACGTTTCTTCCCCGTGCGCACGGAGCCCGGCCATGCAACGCTCTGTCGTATTCCGGAACGCATGCACATCAGTCGTATCGGCCCCGGCATTGCTTCGATGCATTTGTTTCATGCGGGCGCTTCCTTTGAAGAGCGCGGCAGAACAGAGGAAGCAAACTATTGTTGGGATCTTTCTTCCACTTTTTGCGACGGTAACCCAAACACGCTTTATGCACTCGGTTATGCGGCCAAGAATGCAGGGGATCTTCAAACTGCTCGTATGCAATTTGACCGGTTACTCGATGCATACCCCGGTCACGTACGCGCCAATATTGCCGTTGCAGAAATGGAGATTGATGCGGGAAATGTTGCGGAAGCAAAGCGTCATTTGACACGGGTGCTCACTTGCGACAAGGACATCTATAACGATGAACAGGGAGTACTGAAAGAGTATGCTCAACAATTGCTTGCAAAAATTCAACCGTGAATCCAGCCAACCTGACCTTGTCAGGAAGGGATTTGTTAGTAAAATGCTACTAGCGTTTCCAGCTCGTGTTCTCTGTTTACGAAAGGAGCCTTCCATGGCTCGCAAAAAACCGAAGAAGAATGAAGCTTCACAAACGCCGCCGGCTGCAGAGCCGACGAAGTCCGCAGCCAGTAAGGCTGCCACACCGCCGCCTGAGACAGCGACGGAACCGCCACATCGCGGGCCGAAACCGTCGCTCTGATCGCAAGCGGCAACGCGGCATCCCAACGTCTAGGGGATGCCGCACATTTTATGAAAAACGCGGTGGAACGGGCGAGGTTTATGGGGATGCTGGCGTACAGAAAGCAACGTTGCCGGTTGCTCGTTAGCTTGTTACTCGAACTAGAAACCAGAAACGAGCGAACGAGAAACGAATCTGCGATATACTTTGTGTGCTATTTTCTTCGATACCATGTCCGGTCACTCCAAATGGCACAATATTCGGGTCAAAAAAACAGCCGCAGACGCTCAGCGTGGCAAGGTGTTCACGCGGCATGCGAAGTTGATTGAGATCGCGGCGCAGCGGGGAGGCGACGCGTCGATGAATCCGAGTCTGCGCACTGCGATCGATAATGCGAAGGCAGATAGCGTTCCTAATGCGAACATCGAGCGTGCGGTGAAGAAGGGCACGGGGGAGCTGAAAGGTGCGATGATGGAGGAGGTGGTGTATGCGGCCATGGGCCCGGTGGGGACGGCGTATTTGATCGAATGTCTCACCGACAATAAAAATCGCACGCTGAGTAATTTAAAGACCGTGATCAATAAAAATGGGGGAACATTTGCGGAATCAAGTTCTGTGCTGTGGATGTTTCGACGTGCCGGCGTTGTCGCGGCACGTAATGAAAAATTGAAAATTGAAAATGGAAAATTGGAGGAATTGGAGTTAGAGTTGATTGATTTCGGGGCAGAGGATTTGGAAGTGAATGGTGACATCCTCACGGTTGTGACCGATCTGCATAACTGGACGCAAGTTCGGGATTTTCTCAAAAGCAACGGCTATGAGATTGTGAGTGCGGGCTTGAAGTTCGTACCGACAAATAAAGTTGCCATCAGCGATCCCGCGAGCTCTGAAAAAGTCATGCGGTTCATGGAAGTGCTTGAGGAAGATGAGGATGTGAGCGAGGTGTTTACGAATGCGGAGATCACGGAGTGACAGTGATTGTCACCTCATCACTGCTTTTGTTCCCCGCGAAGTCGGTGGCGATGGCGCGAAGACGATACGACCCCGGTTGCAGTTTATCGGGATACGTAAGTTCGTACGGTGGTTGGGGTTTACTCGTGAGGAGCTGGTCATTCAGGAAAAATTCGACGTACTTTACGCCGCCTTCGCTATCCTCCGCGCTCGCACGTATGGTCAGAGGGTCTTTTGTAGAGATCGACGCGCCGTTTACGGGGGAAAGGAGGCGCACGGTTGGACCCAGCGAATCGGTGCCGAAGCGAAACTCCAGCGTCTGCGTGACGGTGTTAAAGTATTCGTCGGTGAGCGTGACCGAGAGCGAGTGGTGGCCATCGCGGCTGACAGAGCGCGGGACGCGGATGCGCAGATCGAACGGGGAATCGGTTGCGAGCCCCGCCGCTTTGCCATCGATCAATGCTTCGATCTGTTTGATGTGCGACCCGACATGCGTTTCGAGCCGCGGCTGGAAGGCCGGGTAGGGGGCGATGCTGCCAGACACAGGAAAGAGAATCGCGAGCGTCGGTTTTTTGAGGCGGCCCGGTGTTGAGGCGAGCGTGCATTTTTCTGTGGGGATCAAGGACAGAGTCGAACCTGTGCCGAATTTCGGGAGCTCGCTCTGCCATGGGTGCGGGTTATGCTCGGCGGACACGCCGTCGGGGCTGAAGAAACTCCGTTCCTCGGAGGCTTCCGCCGGACACTCATCGGAGGCGAGAAGATTGGTGACGCGGTCAACCTGCAGTCGCACGCAGGCGGGGTCGGGAAGGCTTGGTGCGTTCTCCTGCAAAAAGACGTCGCTGCGGCGCATTTCCACGGGCGTACACTCGGTCGGGAGTTGTCCGGAGAGCAGAGAGATTTGCGGCTGCACGATGCCGGCAGGAATATCGAAAGATGTTTTGGGATTTTTGAGCAGCTTGTGCGCGCGGACCATGTAGTCTTTCCAGATCGGGCTTGCGATGGTGAGCGCCTCGGCTTTCTCGGAGAGTGCGCTGCTATTGGCATTGCCGACCCAGACACCGGTGACAAGGTTCGGGGTGTAGCCCATTGTCCAGAGATCACTCGGTTTTCGATTCTTGCAGTCGCCTTTTTCGGCGCGATCGAGACATTTATTGCTCGTGCCTGTCTTGGCGGCCGCAGCAAAGCCGGGGACGGTGAGGATCTGCTGCCAGTACTCATTGGGGCGAGCATTGATGTCACTCAAAACGGATGTGATCATGGAGGCGATCCGCGGATCGATGACCTCCGTGCCCTGCGGCTGTGCAGATGCGTCATAGAGAATGTTGCCGCGGCGATCGGTGATGCGGTGAATACTCGTGATCGGCTTGAAGATGCCGGAGGCGGCGTATGTACTGTAGGCCTGCACCATCTGAAGGAGCGGCGTTTCACCGGCACCGAGTGCGAGGGGCCATCCGTAGGCAAAGCCCGCGCCGCTCCCCGATAATTTTTTCTTCTGTTCGCTCGGGGCGGTTGCTCCGAGACGGGACGCAAACTCAAGCACGCTTTCCTCACCTCCCGCGAGGAAGAATGCTTTCGCCGCGGGAATATTGCGGGAGCCCGCGAGTGCCCGGCGGATCGTGACGAGTCCCCAGAAGGTGCCATCAAAATCTTGCGGCTTGTCCGTGCCGATTTTCGTCTCGGTATCGTAGAGGACGGTGGCCGGACCGTACCCTTTCTCGAAGGCAGCGCCGTACACGATCGGCTTGAAGCTCGATCCCGGTTGGCGGGCGGACCGGGCCATATCGACTTTGCCGTCGCGCGTTTCATCGTTGTAATCGGTATTGCCGACGTAGGCACGGATTTCATTTGTTCCCGTCTCCACCGACACGAGCGCGATATTGTGCGCGCCGTAGACTTTCGCAATGGCATCGCTTTCTTTTCCGATCGCGTTTTCCGCCGCCTGCTGCATCGGCCAGTCGAGCGTGGTTTCGATCGTCAACCCTCCTTGGTCGAGCATGCCCTCCACTGCGCCGCCCGCGAGCAAGTCCTCCACTTGTTTTTTGACCCAGAGGACGAAGTGCGGGGCGCGGATATCTTCGCGCGTGCGCTTAAAGGAAATCGTCTCAAGTTTTTGCTGTGCCGTGAGACGTTCGGCGTCTGTGATCGTGCCCAGATCTTGCATGTTCCTGAGCACTTGGTCGGTGCGTCCTCCCACATAGAAAGATGTTGCGCCCGTGCCGACGCGCGACCCAAGCAGGCCGATCATCACATCATTGTCCCGCAACTCCGAAGCGCGTGTGATCTTGCCTGCGAGAATTCTCCGGTGCGCATCCGCGGTCACGGAGGTCCGTACGTGACGTCCATAGGGGCTGAAGTAGGTGGGGGCCTGGGGGAGCGCGGCGAGAACCGCGGCCTCGGGGAGCGAAAGATCTTTTACGTCTTTGTTGAAGTATGTTTTCGAAGCGAGACCGATGCCGTACGCGTTTTTTCCAAACGGGATCCAGTTGAGGTACAAACTCAGGAGATCTTTTTTGCTGTAGTGGTGCTCGAGTTGGCAGCCGAGAATGAGCTCTTTGATTTTGCGGCTCACGATATTTTCCTGTTTGAGGTCCATAGCGTTTCGCGCGAGCTGGCGTGTGAGCGTGGAAGCCCCTCCGCCGTGGCCGAGAGTGAGCACCGCGCGCGCAACCGCCCGCACATCGATACATCCGCGATCATAGAAGCGCGCGTCTTCGATGGCGACCACCGCATCTTTCAGGTACTGCGGAATCTGTTCCTCGGGAACAAAGGTACGGTCTTCTTCGTTATAGAGGCGGTAGAGTTCGGTGCCGCTGCGATCCAAGATCACGGAGCTCTGCGCTGCGGTGAGATTGCGCGGGTCCTTGATGTCGGGGAGGGTCACCCAGAGAAAGAGCAAGTACAGCAGCATCAGTCCGCATCCGAGGAGCACCCCTTCCCGCGCCGTGTGCTTCAGTCCGCGCAGACGTGCCCACGCAACAACCTCTGCGAGACGATCGAGGAAGCCTCGTTTTCTCTGCCCTGAGCGGGGCGATTTTTGGAAGCCGAAGACGTGACGTTCGAAACCGGTCATGGGGGTGAAGTCTAGCACACCCCTACATTTTCTCTACGAAACAGGCTACGATGACGGGGTGATCCGGTTCCTCAGAGTACTTCCGGCGATTGCTCTCTTCATGCCTTGGGAGGCGGCGCAGGCGCAATGCAACTGCCCCTCCGGTGCGCCGCGTTGTTTGTGCTTGGGGCTCATGGGGACGGGCGCGACGTACACGTTTTGGACCGTGACCGGCAACATCATCACGTTTCTGGCGGAGTCGATCGGGTTTGTTGCCGTTGCGATGTTTATTGTCGGTGCCCTCATGATCGTGCTTGCCGGCGTGAAAGAGGAGAATAAGCAGAAGGGCAAGGATCTGATGCTCGGCTCGGTTCTTTCGATGGGGGTGGTACTGGGGGCGTATGCGCTACTCAGAGTCATCGACTTTTTCCTTTCCTGAAAGGTGTCGCTCTTCTAAAATTCGTCTCTATGCATGACGATGCCATTCCGCCTCATATCCTGGAACGTCTCGAACGCGCCGAACAGCTCAAACTGACGGGCAAACACGCCGAGGCGATCGCGATCCTCGAGCAACTGGTGTCCGAAGATCCGACGAACGTTTCCGCCCTCGAAGAAATTGCCGATAACGAACTGAGTCTCGACCGATTCGACCGTGCTGAGACCGCCGCCTCGCAGGCGGTCGCGCTCGACGCCGCCAGCTACACGGGACATTACATCCTCGGATATCTGCGTGCCGAACGACGGCTGTGGGATGAGGCGCTCGTGCATTTGAAGGAGGCAAATAAATGGAAATCCAACAATCCCGAGATTTTGCGCTGCCTCGGCTGGACGCTGTTTCACATCGGGCAACGTCCGCAGGGGATCGTGACACTGGAACGATCTCTCAATCTTGATGACGGGAGCACCCTCACACTCTGCGATCTCGGGGTCGCTTATTTGGAGCTTCGAAACTTTGCAAAAGCGCGTGCGCTGCTTACACGAGCGCTCGATCTTGACCCCGGGAACGTGCGTGCCCGCGAATGCATCGCCGCGATGGATCGGTTGGAGATGCAGAAGGAGAGGATGCAGAGATAATGAAGGTAATGAAAGTAATGGATGTAAGGGAGGTAATGAAGGTGCCTTCCGGACCTCCTATACCTTCCTTACATTCCGTACCTCCGTTATACTTCCCACCATGCAAGCAATGACGCATGGGCATCTTCTGTGGAGGCGGGGTTTTAGAAGGGGTGTTCGACTGCTCCTGCGGGAACAGAAATGGCGCGGGCAGTTACTGCTCCTGACGCTCGCAGCCCTCGCTTTTTTCTTGGCAGTGCTCTGTACGCAGAGGCTGGAACACATGCGTGCGGCATTCCCGTCTGAGCTCCCGATCCGCCTCGAGGTGGAGTTCGGTGCGCGCGATCAGGACATTCAGGAATTCTATGCCGCCGCGCATGCTCTGCCTTTCATTGCGACGATTCGCTACACGAAAGGAGGTGCTTTCTTCATGACGCTCCATTCGTTTGAGGACGCTGCGGCGTTTGCCCAATTTGTGGAGCTGCCCCGCTGGCGCACGGTCATAGCACCGTCCTTCATCGATTCCTTGCAGAGTCAGCAGCAGCACCTGGCGTATTTGCTCCATGTCACGGGAGTGGCGCGCACGTTTGGCAGGCTCTTTGTACTCCTCTGCATCGCACTGCTTATCGTGACTACGTTTCATCTGACGAAACAAGCGCGCGCTCGACAGCGCGATGAAGCACGACTGATGAGCCTGCTCGGGGCGGCGCCTCTTGCGGTTGCGCTACCGTTTGTGACGCAGACGACCATCCTGCTCGCGGGGGCGGGGGTCGTGGCTGGTCTCCTCACACTCTTTGGAATGATCCTTCTTCGTCTGTAGCATGGCCCATGCGCGGACATACGAAGGCGTGGTGCTGCGGACACTCGATGTCGGTGAGGCGGATCGTTTTTGTATTGTGTTTACGCGCGAGATGGGGCGTAAAGCTGCCCGCGCTCGGGCCGTACGGAGGCTCGGGAGCCGACTCGGGGGGCTCATTCTCCCTTTTCAACATATTTCACTCGAGATTGTCGAGAGTGCAACGAGCGCGACCATCACCTCCGCGACAAATCTTGGGACGCAGAGAACCGGGATGGCGGAGTATCCGACATTTTTACGTCTCGAGCGGGGGATCGAACTCGTGCTCGCACTGACGGAAGATCATGAACCGCTCCCGCAGGTGTTTGGGCTTCTCACGCAGTTCCTTTCCTGCTGCACAGGGTCGTGGGATCCGCTCCCCGCTTTCACGCTGCGTCTTGTTGCGTTTCTCGGACTTCTGCCGATGACCACCGAAGACCCGCGCTTCGCAAGTCTCTTACCTGCGACTCAAGCATTCGTGCGACAGTGCACGCATGCCGACACCCTTGCTGCGATGGAGGACCGTGTGTGCGATTTGCATGAACTGCAGATATTTGTGTGCAGTGTCCTTGCGGAGCATCTGGTGCGACCGCTGAAATCAGTTGATGTCTCCTGCGTCGGGTAATGCAACGGCCCCGCTCCCGCCGGGGAGGCTCGCAACGCCGATGAGATGAAACAGCGGGCGCGCTTCGTAGATGGAGTACGTTCCTTGCACGGATTCCTTGCCGTCTTTTTGTACCACACGAAACCATGCTGCATGCATCCCCGGAACCGCTTCACCCACTTTTTTTATTTCCCCCGGTGGCAGGTCCAGTGTCGGCTGCGTTTTTTCCGGTGGGGGAGGTTTCCTATCCCACGTGAACGGACCGTAGATCTGCGCGCTTCGCCTGTCGCGTGTGCCGTAGTAGAGAAAATAGGCGTTGTCCCCCTCGGCGTAGGTTTGCATCAAGAGCGCTCCCGACGTCGTATTTTTAAACCGCATGTCCGCTCCCGGCGGATACACGGTCGCGTCGGTCCCCTGGGGACTGTAATGGCTCACCATGTAGCTGTGATTTTTACGGGTCAGGATGGGGAGTCCGTACTCCCACACGCCTCGATACGCGGTGGTACTCACTTGGCAAAGGCCTCCGCCGAAATCAGGAATCGTCTGGTCGCCCTTGATCACGAGCTCTTTGAGGTAGCCGGTCGTATCGTCGACTCTGCCGAGCGTTTCGTCGAACGAAAAAATACTTCCCGCTGGGATCAGATGTCCGTTGAATTTACTGAGTCCCACTGCGATATTGTGGCGGCGGTTGCTCGGTGAACGGCTGAAGTCCGATTCCCCGACCGTGACGAGTTCCGTGATACCTTGGTGCGTCAGTGTGCCATCGAGCACGGTGACCGTCGGGGCTGTTTCATTCACAGGTAGCAAGATATCGGTGAGACCGCTTTCGAGCGCTTCGATGGAAAGATTCGTCGCTGATGTCACATCGACGCTGCGACCCGGAAGTCCCACTCCATGAAAGACGATACTCCCGGTTGATGCACGACGAATCTCCACCGATCCGGGCATGCGATTCACACTACCGGCGACTATGTCGTTGATCGTCTGCGCGATCCGTACGCTGTCAAACGTCCAGACTTGCGAACGCGCGAATCCTTCGGGGAGGTTCGGCACGCTGTCGCCATCGACGCGAAGTTTCGCCGGCGGCATGATCGGCTTGCCTTCGTATGTCCACACTTCTTGCGGGTGTTTCCAGTCGCGCTGCTCAGATGTGGTGATGGTGAAGAGATAGTGTTTGTAGTGGTACGTGAGGGGAGTGGCGTGGGCGGGCTGTAAAAAAGTACAGAAAGTAAGGAAGGTAATGGAGGTAAGGATGATTCTGCGCATGGTGGTGCGAAGATACAAGAGACAAGATCCAAGAGACAGACAAATCAAAAGAAACAATATTCAATTTTATTTTTTTATCCTTCGTTCTTGTTTGTATCTTGGGTCTTATATCTTAGGCTTTGTCTGTAGAGATCGCCGGGTCGCTCGGGTTCCGGAGAGAACAGGGATTTTTGCGCGGGCAGAGTTGGCGATGGAGGGGCAGGCAGTTCATCAAGCGCGCGGTTGACGAGTTTGTCGGCGCGGTAGTTGTCCTCGCGTGGAATATGCGTGAAGACGACGTCGGGGAGCTCCGCCGCGAGCGCTTGTATTTCATCGAAGTAGGGCTTGAGCGTCGGCATCTTCACCTGGTACTCGCCATTGAGTTGTCGCACGACGAGCTCACTGTCGAGGTGGCAGATGAGGCGGTTCGGTTGATACGGCAGGGCCAATTTCAGTCCGGCGATCAATGCCTTGTACTCGGCGATGTTGTTGGTCTCGATGCCGATGCGTTCCATGTGCTCACTGAGCACCTTGCCCTCCATGGGGTCCTCCAAGATCGCCGCGATCGCGGCTTGGCCCGGGTTGCCGCGCGAGCCGCCGTCGCAAAAAAGATGCAACGTGCCGCCGACGGAGTGTGGTGTGCGGTTTGTTGATTGCTCGATGTCGATCGCAGTTTGCACCGCCTCGATCACGAACTGCTCGCGCTCCCGAATGTTCGGGAAGAGATGCTGCAGCGTGCGTTCGAGGGCAGCGGGGAGGCGGAGCACGAGGATAGAGTATCAGAAATAACGGGGATCGGAATATCGGGTTCCTGTTACTCCGTTACTCAGTTATTCTTTTATTCCCATCTTGTGTCCAAGCAACCACGTTACCGCTGCGTCCATTTGCGGATCGCGGTTCCCCAAGAAATCTTCTTTGCTGCGGTCGACCGTGATGTCGGGGGTCACCCCTTCTTTCCCGAGATTTTTTCCATTCGGTGTCAACCAGTGGGCGATCGTCACACGCAAGCTGGATCCTCCGGGCAGATCGATCACCTCTTGCACCGTACCCTTTCCGAAGCTCTTCATGCCGACTACTGTTGCGCGCTTGTGATCTTGCAGTGCGCCCGCGACGATTTCCGATGCACTCGCGGTTCCCTGATTGATGAGCACGACCATCGGGATTTTTGGGAGCAGAGGACCCCCCGAGACCATGTGCACGTCGGTTTCTTTGTCTCTGCGCTCGACCGAGACGACCTTGCCGCTTCGCAAAAACAGAGATGTAAGATCGACCGCGCCCTCCAAGTAGCCGCCCCCGTTGTAGCGAAGATCAATGATCAGTCCCCTAAGATCCTTCTCATGCACCTGCACAAGAATGTCTTTGACCTCGCGGATGGTGTCCGTGCCGAATTGACTGATGGTGAGTACTCCCACACTCCCCGTCGCGGTTTTTTTCACCGTGTACTCGGTGCTCGGTATGTGAATGTCATCGCGCACGATCGTAAACGTGAGCGCAGCGGTCGTGTGCGGGCGCAGCACCGTGAGAGTCACCTGCGTTCCCTTGGGGCCGCGGATTTTACTGACGACATCCTGGAGCGAGAGGCCTGTGAGCTCCACGTCGTCGACCGCGACGATCGCGTCCTGCGGAAGCAGCCCCGCTTTTTCCGCGGGCGATCCCTTGATCGCAGCAACAACGATGATGTCGGCGTCCCGCACGGCAAGCTCCGCGCCGATTCCTTGCAGATGACCGCTTAAACTATCGCGAAAGTCTCCGTTTTCCTTGGGCGTCATGAACACGGTGTACGGGTCGCCAATTGCCGCGACGAGTCCGCGGACCGCTCCTTCTATGAGCGTCGTACTCTGCAGCTTCTCGGGTTCGATGTAGTGGGTGAGGAGCAGCCGCCACACTCCCCAGAGCATACTCAGATCGGCCTGATGCTCAGGGTCCTGGAGGACCGTCCCGCTCCCGGTGTCCTTCCCATGGATGAGTTCATGCTTTTGTTCATAGTTCTGTCCGAGCTGCCACCCAAGCAGCAACGTAAAGAGCGGCAGGACAAAGAAGGCCAGAAAAAAGCGAGGTTGTTGCATGGTGGTGCGGTAGAATCAGCATATGCCATTACAAAGGATTCACAAAGCCATGCGCGTGCTCGAGATTCTCGCCCTCCTGCCCGAGGCGGAGAAACTCCTCGCGGAGTACGGACTCCACTGTTTTCACTGCAGTCAGAATGCGACCGAGACACTCCTCGATGGGTGCAAGAGTCACGGATTTTCCGATGAAGACATCGGTGACCTCATCACGGATTTAAATGAAATGCTCTCTGCAAAACCTGCGCGACCGCAAACACTGACGCTCACGAAAGACGCCGCCGTAGCACTTCAAAAGATCATGGAGACGGAGGGAAAGATCGATCACGGACTCTGCGTCGGTCTCGATGAAGCGGGAGGATTTTGCATGGAGTTTCAGCATGAACCCACGAGCGACGACAAAACTTTTTGCAATAACGAAGTCCCCTCCGTGCGTCTCTTCGCATCACCACTCGCACTCAGTCGTATCGGCGGCGCGATGATCGATTTCAGGGAAGGGAGGTTCAAGTTGGACCTGCCCGCCGATCAGGCGGGTTTGCCTACTGCGAACGTAGCGTGCAGCTGTGGGTCTGCATGCGCTTGCACGGAGGAAAGAAAATGATAAGCTCGGCCCCCTATGTCCATACGACTCGGGCTCCTCGCGAGCGGCGGCGGAACAACGGCGAAATATCTCGCGACGGAGGTTTGCGGACCTAACATTGATGGTGTGGAGATCGGCTGCGCTATTTCCAGCCTTACGAACGCAGGCAATGTCGGCAAGATGCGGGAATTCGAGATCCCCACGTATGTCGTTCGCCTGAAGGATTTTCCGGATGATCCGATGGGATTTGGAGAAAGAATTCTCGAAATTTTGCATCATCATGGGGTTACCCATGTTTTGCAGTGTGGATGGATGCCGAAGACGCCAGACAATGTCACATCGGCTTTCAAGGGACGCATTTTCAATCAGCATCCGGGCCTCACACCGGAATTCGGCGGAGAAAAAATGGCGGGAAAGACTGTGCACGATGCGGTACTTCGATTCCGCGACAAAGTTTTGGATGCCACGGGTCGCACATTTTCAAAGACCGTGGTCGTTGCACACAGATCGATCTCCGAAATTGATGCAGGACCCATCGTGCAATCCGGAAATGTCCCCGTGTTTGCGAAGGCCAAGGTTGACGACTTGCAAGACCTGGCATTGCCCGTGGAATGGCGCGTGATGCGCGGACTTGTGCTTGATATCAGAAATGACAATGTGCAAGAGCAGCAGATACCTTCGTTGGTATTACCCGGAGAAGGACATTTGCTTGCAGAGGCAAAAGCAGAAGCGATCGCTGCGGCGAAAAAACATTGAAATGCCCCTCACCTCTTTCCTCTCCCCCAAGGGGAGAGGAGGTTAATATTCAAACAACTCCTCCTCCGCAAAAAATCGATGGATCTCGCTGTCCGCGGCTTCGATGCTGTCCGACGCATGCGCGACGTTTACCATCATATCGACGCCGAGTTCACTGCGGATCGTTCCCGGGGCGGCTTTGCGACTGTCCGTGACGCCGAGCATGTCGCGAACCTGCGCAACGACATCGGGTCCTTCGAGGACGAGTGCGATCACGGGAGTGGACTTCATGAAGGCCTCCACGTCGGGGTAGAAAGGTTTATCGGCGATGTGCGCGTAGTGATCGCGAAGAATTTTGGGGTCCAAATGCATCATCTTGCAGCCGCGGATCGTGAGGCCTGCCGACTCAAAGCGTGCGATCACGTTGCCGCAGATCTTTTTACCGACGGCGTCGGGCTTGAGAAGAATGAGGGTGCGTTCCATCATAGAGTGCGGGCATTATTCCTCATCGCCTTCTTGTGCGCAATGCGGCTGCTTTCGGATCCACCAACTTGAGCGCGTGCTTCAGACAGATCCGATCGGGCAGGGAATACTTTGCGGTCGTACATTTCTTTTTTGCACCATCAAGATCCGAGCCGTCGAGTGCTTTGCTGTAGCCGGGTGTCTTGGTATTTTTCTCGCTCGCAATCGGCTTCGTTGCACTCTTGTATTCTTGGGTGATTTGACGCTCCAGCGCGCTCCACGCGGCAACCTTCGCAGTCATTTCGGTGTGGTGATCGAGGTGGCGCTTGATCGTCGCCGGCGTGATCCCTTCGGGGTCATACATATCGTGCCATGCGTTGTGCTCGATAAATTCCGCATCGTGGTAGAGTCCGTCCAATTCCCTCAATCGCTTGGTCATGTCCGAGAAACATTTATTCTTGTCCATCACTTTGCTGAGGCACGGATGCTGCGCTGCGTACTGTTGCAACTGCTGCATGACGTCATCGGTCGTGGCGGTTCCGCTTGCGATTGCTTGTTGTGCGGAAGCGGATGGGAGGACAAGGAGGAATAAAAAGAACGAGAAGAGCGAGAGGAGGGAGCGTGTGTACATAGGAACGAAGGAATTGTAGATTGATTGTATGGATGAGCCCGCCAAACTGCCATCATTTCAGAGAGTATTTGGCATCATTGTCTTCTTCTTTGCAATCGCAGCTGCCATCTACGGGTGGTCACTGTGGAACCCCTTTGTCCGGTGGGATGACGGTATGCTCATCTACGAAAATCCTGCGATCCGCGCCATCACACCCGGTACCATTCGATGGATCTTCACGCATTTTGATCCGGAGCTCTACATCCCCGTCACCTTTTTCACGTATCAAGTGGAGTATTTCCTCACGGGCGTGCACCCCTTTCTGTATCACTTCGACAATCTCCTCCTCCACACCCTCAATGCATTGCTCGTCGCGTGGACTCTGCTTCTGCTTCTCCGCCGACGATGGATTGCTCTCTTCTGTGGCCTACTATTCCTCGTGCATCCGCTCCACACAGAAGCTGTCCTGTGGGCGAGCGCGCGGAAGGATGTCCTGAGTACGTTTTTCTTCCTCGGGGCGATCGTTGCGTATATGTATAGAGGAGAGGGAAGAAAGTGGTACTACGTCAGTATCATCCTCTTTCTCCTCGGGCTCCTCAGTAAAGCGATGATCGCGACGCTCCCGGTTGTTCTGCTCCTCTTCGACTATGCACAAGGGCGAAAGGCGGATCGCGCGATGTGGATGGACAAGATTCCGTACGCGGTGCTTTCGTTCGTGGTCGGTCTCGTCGCTGTTATTGGGAAGAAGGGGGTGATCGCGTCCTCGACCGTGAGTGCGAAAATACTGATGGCGTTTAAGAGCACAGCGTTCTACCTGGAGAAATTCTTCTGGCCGACCGATCTTTCGGTGCTCTACCCGTATACGAAGGCGATCACAATCACCTCCAGTGATTTTTATGTGCCGATGATCATTGCTTTCCTCGTGCTGCTCCTTGGCATATGGCTCCTCCGCAGAAACCGCGTCGCCGCGTGCGGAATCTTTTTCTATCTTCTCACGGTCGCTCCGACACTTTTAAACTTTGCGAAGGGCGGACAGCTCGATATCTACTTCGCGTCCGATCGGTACGTGTATGTGCCGTCGATCGGGGTGTTGATTGCGGTGGGGGCAATGATGGGTACGAATTTCCAAGATACAAGATGCAAGAGACAAATTTGTTTCTTGTTTCTTGTCTCTTGTCTCTTCGTTTTAAGTCTCCGCGCCCATGCCCAATCCCTCGTCTGGACCAACACGCGCACGCTTTTTGAGAACGTGCTGGCAATCTACCCCGACTCTTCGCATGTCGCGCATAATAATCTCGGGAACATGTACAGATTGGATGGAGATAATGCGCATGCGATCGAAGAATACAAAAAGGCCCTCGCCATCCGACCGCACCCGCGCACACTGAGCAACCTCGGCGCGGCGTACCGGAAAGAAAAAAGATACTCCGAAGCGATCGATGCATACATGCACGCATTACAACTTGATCCGAAAGATCCATTTGCTCATTTCGGTCTCGGAATTGTGTACGGGGAGGAAGGAAAACTGACCGAGGCGCAGCGGGAATATAAAAATGCACTCGCCGCGGATCCCACGTACGAGGAAGTTTATGTGAATCTCGGTGCGCTTTATGCAGACGAAGGGGACTACGCGCAGGCTAAGGCACAGTATGAAGCCGCGCTCGTCATCAATCCGTACTTCCCCGACGCGCTCTATAACCTCGGCATTGCAGAGACGCACCTGAGCGATTTTCATGCGGCGATCGTGGCGTACGAACGAGCGATCAGTCTCGAGCCGCGTGCGATCGGCGCACGGATCAATGTGGCGCTTCTCTACTATCAGACGGGGGAGCAGGCGAAAGCCGTCGCGCAGTTCCGCGCAGTCCTCGCGATCGATCCGAAGAATCGCAGTGCCATGAGTGCGCTACAACAATTAGGCGCGCAGTAACTTCTCAAACCTCGTTTTATTCCCATCCTTCCCGATCACCACCAACCGCAATTCCTCCTGCTTCAATAATTTCTTCGCAAGCGCGTCGACGCGCTCTTTTGTGACGGCATCGATTTCCTGAAAGTAATCCGGAATATCGCGCACATGCGGATAGAGCAGTTGTTGCTTGCCGTAGAAGTGCGCGCGCTCTTCGCAGTCCTCCATACTGAGCGTGATTTTGCCTTTCAAAAAATCCTTCGCGCGCTTGAGCTCTTCCTCGGTCACGCCTTCTTTTGCGCAGAGGAGGTATTCATGGATGATCGAGCTGATCGCCTCGTCGAGACGCGACTGATCCACACCCGCGCGCGTAGAGAGCGCGCCCGCATCGAGGTAATTATCAGTCTCGGTCGAAATGTAGTAGCAGAGTCCTTTGGCCTCGCGGATCCGCAGGAACATTCGCGAGCTCATGTTGCCGCCGAGAATGATGGCAAGAATTTTATGCACGAAGTGATCAGAGTCCAGCGAGGAGATGCCGGGGACCCCGAGAACGAGGTGCGCTTGCTCGGTGTTCTTCTCGCGCAAGAAGATGCGCTCCGGACCAAATTTGGTGAGCGGCTCGAAGGTGTGATCTTGTCCGCCCGCGAGGGGGTCAAAAAAACGTTTCGCGTATGCGAGTGATTCCTCCGGCGTGACTTTTCCTGCAAACGTAAGCACGCAGCTTTTCGGTCCATAGAGGGCGTCGCGGTGCTTCTTGAAGTCTTTCTGCTGCACGGACTTGATCACTTTCTCGGTGCCGATGGTGTCCCAGCCGAGCGGGTGATCGCCAAACAGCAGCTCCTCGAAATCCCACCCCGCGCGGTACATGGGGGTGTCTTGGTACATGCGTTCTTCTTCCATGATCACGCCGCGTTCTTTGTCGATCTCCTCCGGCGGAAAACTTGCGTGGAGCAGCATGTCGCTCAGGACATCGCACGCGAGTTCGGTCTGATCCGCGGAGACTTTCACGTAGTAGCCTGCATATTCTTTCCCCGTGAACGCGTTGAAGTCGCCCCCGACGCCGTCGATTGCGGCGCTCACCTCCTCCGTTGTCTTGAATTTGTTTCCGCCCTTAAAGAACATGTGTTCCAAAAAATGACTGATGCCGCGCTCGCTGTCTTTTTCGTACCGCGATCCTGCTTTTGCAAAGACCATCACCGTGACGGCTGCGGTTCCTTCGACCGGTGCAGTGAGGATGGGGAGCCCTGAGACGAGGCGTTCGAGTGCATACATACTGTGCATCAGGGGAGTGGGCGGAAATTGATCGAAACAAAGATCACAAAGAGGCAGAGCAGCGGCAGTCCTACGAGCAGGCCGATTTTCCAGGATCGTCCCTCATTGCCTGCGAGCGACTGATAGATGCTGAGTCCCCCAAAGAGCATTCCTGCGAGCAGAAGAGGCAACGTACCGATTCGCATCCACTCCATACTTGTTGTCACGGCAATGCCGTTGTAGGTGAGCTGGTAGAGCGCAAACATACTCCCGCCAAGAAGGTAAAACAGAACAGCCGAGAGGGAGTGGAGGTAGCGGAGCATGAATGTAGAATAACAGAGTAACGGTGTAACAGAGTAACAGAATAACAGAGTAACGGGGTAACAGGGGCCCCGTTATTCCAATCCCCGTTATTCCGATATTCCTATTTCCCCTTCTTCTGCACCGTCAGGCGCTTGCGGCCGCTGGCGCGACGACGACTCAGAACTTTGCGGCCGTCACTTGTTTTCATGCGGTGGAGGAATCCATGCCTGCGGAGTCTTCTGCGCCATTTTAATTTTCCAAGCATTGTGAGGAGGGGAACCGGGCATGCAAAGTACCCATTCCGAGGAAGATGGTCAAGGGGAGTTGTCCTTTCTTGTTATGTATATTCCACCTCCCTCTCTTGTACGTCCCCCTCTTTATTCACCGCCCGCGCCAACAAGAACAGAAGATCACTCAGGCGATTGATGTATATGAGTGCGTGCGGATTCACGTCTTCGGTTTCCTTCACCGCTACAATCCACCGTTCCGCGCGGCGGCACACGGTACGTGAAACGTGGAGCTCGGCCCCGATTTTGCTCCCACCCGGCAAGATAAATTTTGTAAGCGGGGGCAGACGCGCTTCCCACTCTGCAATCCATTCTTCGAGTTCATGGACATGCTTTTCCAAGATCCGTTTCGTCGGGGTCGGGGGCGTGAGAGGCGTTGCGAGATCCGCACCGAGCGTAAAGAGCTGATTCTGAATCCGCACCAGTCCTATGCGGAGGGTCGGCGGCAGCATGCGCTCCGCAAGGACAAGTCCGAGGATTGCACTCAGTTCGTCGAGGCTGCCTATCGCGTGCATCCGTGTTTTTGCTTTGCTCACCCTGCGCCCGCCGTAGAGCCCGGTCTCTCCTTTGTCGCCGGTTTTGGTGACGATGCTCATGGAATGTTCAGTATAGCAAAGGAGAGGCGTAGCGCGCTACGCCTCTCCGTACGACATTTCATTTACTTACTGTGCCGCGCCCATTTCCTGTTCAATCAAAATCTTCTTCAATGTCTTGAATCGTTCGTCACTGAGCTGATTTTGGACATCGAATGTCAAGCCGATCGTACTCTTGTAACCGCTGATGACTCCGGTGTAGAAACTGTCCAATTCTTTCTGTGTTTTCACTGCGTCGTTGTAGAGAGGATCCGTTCTCTTGTGGAGTCCGATCCACTGTGCAACGACAGCGCGCGCGATATTCACATCACTCTCCTTCATCTCGTTCAGATTCATAGAAGGCTCCGTCGGTTTTGCAGGTGCCGCGGCATGAGTAGTCTCGGAGCTTGTTTCTGCCGATTGTCCAGTGGTATTCGAGACATTCTGAGATGGGGTTGTGCCCCCTGAAGCAGATACCTGATCAGCGTTCTCCCATGACAGGACGCGGTCCATCACCGTGGCAAATTGTGCGCGATTGAAAATACCATCGGGATCGAAGGCACCGTCGGTGCCGGTCATGATTCCGGCCTCAACCACCGTGGCGACAGCCAATTGATCTTCCTCCGAGAGCCCCTGCACATCCTTGTAGTCTGCAACCGCGGAGGTGTCGCCCTCCGGCAGCGAGAAGGCCGAAGTGATCAAGCGCGCGATTTCAATGCGCGTCGCCGCGTCGCCGGGCTTGCTGTCCTCAAAGATAGTGGCAAGATCCACACCGTTATCCTCCAGACCTGATGCCGCACTTTGTGCCCATGCGGGCGAGTTCTTGGCAATCGTGGAGACAGGGGAGGAGCCATCGCCATTCACATCGAGCGCGCGTGCGACGACCGTCATCACCTGCGCGACGTTCGCCGATTGATCAGGTGCGAATTCTTTGCCGCTCGCATCCACTCCCTTGAAGAGCCCCGCCTGTACGGTCGCTTTGATGTGTGCAGCTGCCCATGAGTGGTCGCCATATCCATTCACATCACCAAAGCCCCATGCTTGGGTATTGGATTTTGTCTTCAATACATCGAACCGTGCTTGCAATTCTTTTGCCGAGAGCGTTGCTGCGTCCGCAATGAGCGCACTGGCATCCGCTTGCACGGAAGGATCAAAAATATAGTTCTTGATCATTGCGAGTGACGCTTGGACGTCAGCTTTCAGGTTCTTGGCTGTATTCTGGAGATCGGTTATTTCCTTGAGCAGCGCATTTTTTGTCTTGAGGAGATCCTCCGTATCCGTGGCGCCGAGGCCCGTTTGGACGGCGACGTTCAGTGCGTCGGCACCTCCTTGCTTATCGCCCGTGGCATTCAAGTATTCCTGGATGACGCTGCGATCAATGGTACTGAGGAGT
The DNA here is from genome assembly GCA_023245865.1 of Candidatus Peribacteria bacterium. Lineage (GTDB taxonomy): Bacteria > Patescibacteriota > Gracilibacteria > Peribacterales > Peribacteraceae > JAHFJN01. The sequence continues at coordinate 798,155 of JAHFJN010000001.1, read as the reverse complement.
GCGATTGTCTGGCCCTTGTCGTAGCCGCGCGCCTTGATCGTCGTCGCGATCTGCGTTGAATTGTTTCCTCCGTCGCTTGCAAGATTTTCCGAGAGAGTTGCGACGTTGTCCGCGTAATCGACGAAGTTCGTGTCACCCCCGTTCACCCCGGCATTCATGACGATTTGCTGGAACGGATCGCCGACCTGCGGCTGCATCGTGTCCATGATCGAAATGGCTTTGTCACACTGATTCTGCTGCACGGCGTTCTGAGCATCGCTCAGGATCGACCGCCCGGTCTCGAGCAGGCTCTGCAGTTTCTCGAATGCCGTCTTGCTCTTCACCTTTTTCATCATCTGCGGCGCAAAGACCGTCATCGCATGATCGGCTTCCTGCATGCTCTGCTTCACCTGGTTGCAGGCATTTTGCACGTACACTTGCTGCTGAATCTGCTCGACCGCGGTGCGCAGCTGGTTGCCTTGATCCGCTGTCGTCTTCGTCGTTTTCTTACCACCCTGTTCACACTGCGTCAGCAGTGCTTTTGCTTGATCTTGGAGCTCCGGCATGTCGCTGAGCATCGGGATCTTTGCGCGGATGTTGTCGCACTGCGACGTCACGTTATATTGAGGAATGTAGACACCGGTCGTGTTCGGCATCGGCATGTACGTCCCATACGAAGAATACTGTCCCATGGAACTGTTGTTCCAGTTGCGTTGCATCGCCTCACCGTTTGCCCCCACGCTCATCGTGCTTCCCTCCATAACGCAATCAGCCGTTCCACCGTTGGCGCCGACTTGGTAGCTGGTGAGAATCACGCCGTTATTTTGGCTCTCACTGCAATTCACATGCGGGCTTGTGCACCAGAGTGTTTTTCCGTTCGGGTATTTGCAGCGATACTGCTGCGGTCCGCTTCCTCCCATATACCCTCCGCCGTTCATACCGCCATTCATGCCCCTCCCAAATTGCGTATCACACTGACGCGTGCATTCCGGACGTTTCGCCTCGGTCGTCTTTGAGGGGTCCGTACAAACCATGTTGCATGCAGCGTAGGGATCCGTTCCGCCATTCATTCCGCCACCGTTCCAACCGGAATCGCATGCGCTCGGGGCACCGAGGGAATCGATATCTCCTCGCGCCAAGGTGCCACTAGGCCCTCGACAGTTGATGTAATCTCCTTCGCACGTCACGGACGCATCGGTCGACTGGCCGTTGACGCGGATCCGCGCGCGCGGATAGGTGCAGTTTTTCATCATGCTTCCACCCATCATGCCACCGTTCATGGAGGCATTGCTGCCCATGCTGCCGCCACCGGTGGTCCCGGAGGTGCCGCCCGTGAGGTAGCAACTGGTTGAGCCCTCAAACTTGCTGACATTCGCGTTGGAAACGGACGCCCCGTTCTCCGTAAATTCACGGCAATCCGTCCAGCTTGTCCCATTTCTGGTGCAAGACAGCGATCCCCCGAACGTGCTGCCGTCCGTGCGCTTCCATGTTGCACTGACGAAGCAGCGCTCCGTGCCAGAAGTGCCGCCGTTCGTTGCAGACATCGTGCTGCTCACAGAAGAAGCACTTCGCGGGAGCATCGGATCGCAGTAGCGCGTTACGCAATCGCTATTGCTGCCACAGTTTGTTTTACACATGTCGTAGGGGCTCTGTCCGCCGCTTCCCGGGACAGTGTAGCCGCCGCCTGTCATCCCGCTGCCCGGTGCTGTGTAGCCTCCGCCCGCTCCTGATTTCATCACTGTGCAGCTCCACATATTGCTCACACAAGAGATCGTCTGACAGTCCGGCCAGTTGGTTGGCTGCGGTTGCGAACATGAGGTTCCGCCGCCGCCCATTCCGCCACTCGTTCCCATCGAATCACAGCCTCGCATACAGGATGCCAGCATCTCCGGAGTGGCATTTGGCATATTGCCGATCGTGCAACCTGCCTTACATGCGTCAGGTGACATATTGCCGGCAGGAGGTGTGTAGCTTCCACCTGTGGAAGGAGGAGGCGTGTAGTTTCCCCCACCGCCCGATCCCATGGAATCACATCCGCTGAGGCAGGATGCTCGCGTCGTCTCGGGCATGCTCGCGCATCCCGATCGACACATTTCCTGTGGACTGGCGTCTGCCACGAACATGACGCGTCCGAGGAGGGCGTCACTCGAAAGTGCCGCGACTGCCACAGCGGTCGCAACGGAGAGGACAGCCGAGCGGGAGATATTGTTTGTATATCTCATGTTTGTTTGGGGAAAAATTCCCCTTCAGTATAGCACGTTGCATCGATTCCATCAAGCCGTTTGGCAAACGGCTTGGTTTCGAAGCCTCGACTTCCTTATATGGTAGCCATCTTTGCCATCACCCGCCCATGCTCAACTTTTGCCTCCTCCTCTGTCAATGTCCGGTCCTGTGCGCGATAGGTGAAACGGAAAGTGACATTATAATTGGGAATGAGTCGTTCCTCGACTACGCTCGGAATGACACTATTTTTACTTTGGTAGAGATCATGGATATGAACGTCTTCGAGGAGGGTACTGGCGGCACGGGAAGTCTGCAGTAATTTTTCGATCGATTGCGTGTGCGACCGTGCGATCGTTTCATCGTAGGTCACTGCGGGGAAGGCGGGGAGGGGCGCGGCGATTTTCTGCAGCGGAGAGTCTTTTAATAAAGAGGTGAGATTGAGGATGATTGCAGCGCAGCGGTGGGGGAGATCAAACGCCGAGCGAATCGCGGGGTGGATCTCGAAGATCCATCCGCACTCTTTTTTCTGATGCAGAAGGGCAGCGCATCGCCCGGGGTGAGCGAAGGGGGGAGTTGCAGAAGGAAGTACGATGGAAAGTTCATACCCTGCGTCGTTGCAGGCGTTCAGGAGATTTTCCTTTGCGATCAGGAATGGATCATGCACGAGGTCAGTCGCAGCTTTCGCGGACACGAGGAGTCCAAGCTCGAGATGTTCCTGTTTTCCTTTCTCGAATACATGCGCACAGTGGAAGGTCTTCAGAGGGCCTTGCGCACCGAGGAAATTCTGCTGTGCGTGCGTGAGCAGATGCGGGAGGGTGGAAGTCTGCAATAAAGAAGTCTCTTCGCCGAGCGGGTTCTCGATCGCGATTGCATTCTCGGTTGCTGTGGCGCAGCGCCGGAGGAGCTCTGGACTCACGAAGGAGAGTGGGACGATCTCGAAGAAGTTCGCCGCCTTGAGTGCATCGCGGATCTTGTGTAGCCGCTCATCGCGTTTGGGAATTTGGATCGGTGCCACAGGCATTGCATCTTGTATATTCTCGTACCCGTACACGCGGCCGACTTCCTCGATGAGGTCGTGCTCACCACGCAGGTCACGGAGGCGATGCGCGGGAATGGAAACATGCAAGATGCAAGATGCAAGATGCAAACTTTTTTTATTTTTCCTCTTGCTTGTCTCTTGTCTCTTGTCTCTTGTCTCTTCGACGGTGCACCCAAGATCCGTCAGGATTTTCACAATCGTTTTTTCTCCGATCGCCGCGCCGAGGAGTTGATGGACGCGGTCGAGCGAGAGCGCAATGGCGGAGACTTTGCCGTTCGTTCCCTTGTTTTCGAGTGACGAAGCAATCAATGCTCCCGGCATGAGTTCGAGCATGAGGGTGAGCGCCCGGAAAAACCCTTGCTCTGTTGTGATGGGCGCGACCCCTTTTTCATAGACGGTAGCGGCATCGGTGCGATGTCCTGTCGCCATCACGGCGCGACGGATGGTCGCAGGGTCAAGCGCCGCCGCGTGCAAGTAGATATGCCTGGTGGAGGCCTTCGTGCTGCTGCGTAGCCCTCCCATGATCCCGAGTAAGTCGAAGATGCCTTGTCCATCGCTGAGTACGAGTGCGCCATCCGGGAGTGATCGCTCCACGCCATCGAGCGTCGTGATCGATTCTCCTTTTTTCGAGAGACGCAGATGAATGTCACCGCGCAGATCATCGATGTCGAAGCTGTGGAGGGGGACGCCGATTTCGCTTGCGACGTAGTTTGTGATGTCGACAGGAAGATTGATCGGGCGCAGTCCCAAAGCCATCAGACGCCGTTTCATCCAAGAGGGCGTTTCGTCAATTGCATCGATATCGATCGTGCAGCCGAGGTAGCGGGGAACGAGCGCAGCGCATTCTACGTGCATCGTGATGCCCTTTGTCTTTGGAAACTTCGCAGTGGCGAGGGCGGGTTCCTTCTTCCACTTCGCAAGGCCCAGTGCGACACATTCGCGGGCAACCCCAATATGTGAAAAGAGATCCGGCCGCATCGTAAGGGCGGTATTATTGAGGTGGAGGACTACGTCGGTGAGCGCGAGTGCATCGCGCAGCGATGATCCGACTCGTAGCTCGTAGCTCGTAGCTCGTAGCTGTGAAAAATCCACGACCGGCCGTTCGCCATCTTCTTTCTTTGGCGGGAACATTGTTTCCAGCTCCAATTCCTCCGCCGCGCAGATCATGCCTTCACTGTCGACGCCGCGGATCTTCACGCGTTCGAGAGTTTGCAATCCTTCCCCGTGCCACTTCACGGTCGCACCTACGTGTGCAAAGGCCACGAGCATGCCGGACCGTACATTGGTGCCGCCGCATACGACTGTTTTTTTGCCTTTGTCCGTTTGGACCGTGCACACACTGAGGCGATCGGCGCTCGGATGTCTCTCGACGCTCAAGACTTCTCCCACACAGCAGTGTTCTAAGAGCTTTCCCTGCACTTCCACCTCCTCCACCTCGGCCGTGCGCAGTGTGAGCCGATCTGCGATCTTCAGGGGATCATGTTCGATCCATGTCACATAGTCGCCGAGCCATTCGAGGGAGATCTTCATATGACGATAGCGTAGAGGATTGTGTCAATGGTTTCCATGCGAGCCGTTTTGTACACTTCTCTCCATCTCTTTCCCCCAGTTCCATGTTTCATAAATCTTCGAAGAACGGACCGTGCACCGTGTGCAAAGTTGCGAGCGCCGTCATCGGCATTCTCGGATTGCTTGTGACGATCGCCGCCGCGATCGGAGTCTACAAGGCGCATATCCTCAGCAGTGGCGCGACCTTCGGCACGCTCAACGGTTCCGCCGCGATCATCGCGCTCGTGATCAGCTTGAAGCTCACGAAGAAAACACTCAGCTGCTGCCCGTGCCAGTGCGGGACGAAGTAATTGAGAATGGAGAATGGAGAATGAAGGGCGGCCGCGCGGTCGCCCTTTTTTCATGCAGCTTTTTCCATACGATTGCCTCTCATATATTCCTCCAAATTTGCTCGCAAATTGCGCTGATCGGGAACTGTAGGATGCTCCGGCGATAGGCATGGTGTCGTTCCTCCGTTCCAGTCGAGGAAGAGCTCTGTTGCCCTGGCAACGACCGCTCGCAGGACCGATTCGCGCATGCACGCATACTCCCGCTCCTTATATTCCTGAGGACGTTGACCATGCTGGTGTTGACGTTCAAATGCATAGTGGATTTCATCGTCGATCCATTTGCGATATGCTTGTCCATCATAGTTGTCGTGCTCGGACCAATCTGTGTTAAGGCAGAATTCCGTGTAGATCCGCCAACCGATTTTATGGACCACATCTTCCGGATTCTGACCCGGAAGGCGATTACCCTGCAGATAGGCCTCCTGCATTACGTATCTGTCTTCTTGGGGGATGCTGTTGTACGGGTTCATTCGCATACCGGGAGGGGGAATGATGCCCATGCTATGACTGCGCGGAGAAAAGACAAGAGAAAAGAGTGGCGGAGAGGGAGGGATTCGAACCCTCGAGACCCTTTCAGGTCTACACGCTTTCCAAGCGTGCGCACTAGGCCACTATGCGACCTCTCCAGCGAACGCATACTATCGTAGAGACGTGCGATTCGCACGTCTCTACAAAACGGATATGATGATGGCATGCCATTCCCTGTTTCTCTTCCACCCCCGATCCTCGCGCTCGCGATGCAGCTTAGGGTTCGCCCCGAAGATATCCATGAATCCTTCATTCGTGGGAGCGGCAAAGGGGGGCAGAAGATCAATAAAACTAGCAGCGCGGTGCAGCTGCGACACGCAGCAACCGGCATCGAAGTGACGGTGCAGAAACACCGCGAGCAGAGCAAGAATCGAATCTCTGCGTACAAGTTACTGATTGCGAAGATCGAGGAACACGTGCGAGGGAAGGAATCCGCGCGTGCGAAAAAAATATTCAAACTGCGCAAACAGAAACAGAGACGATCAAAGAAGGCGAAGGAGAAGATGCTCACAGAAAAAAAGAGGAGGGGGGAAATCAAAGAGGGAAGGGGTGGTGTGTCATGGTGAGCACAGTCGAACCATGACATGGCAAAGAAGTGTCGCCCTTCGACCGTGCTCAGGATGACACCGTGTATTTACACCTTCAATCCTTTTTGCAATCGTTTTGCCAATGTTCGCAGGTATGCCGTCGAGACCTTCATCGTTTTGAATTCTCCGGTTGCAGGATCGAACACGCGCTTCTTCTGGATGTTCGCTTTCCAGTTTCTGCGGGTACTTCGCAGCGAGTGGCTGCGGGTGTTACCGAAGCTCGTTCGTTTGCCGGTTTTGACGCAGGTGCGGGGCATGGAGGTCGGCAGGATAACCATGGAATGCGGATTGGTCAATATGATTATTGAACGTAGGATAACGAAATCCGAAGAAGCAAGAAATCAAGATGCAAACAAAATTCAATATATAAACTTTTAAATCTCACTCCTTGTTTGTCTCTTGTATCTTGTTTCTTGTATCTTCATACAGATCGTTACTCCTACATCATGCCCTTCCTCAATCCTCCCTTCATCATCAGCATCCTTATTGCGATCTCGGTCCATGAGTGGGCGCATGCGGTGACAGCCTACAAGCTCGGGGATCCGACGCCCAAATACGCGGGAAGGCTCACGCTGAATCCCATTGCGCACATTGACCCCATGGGTGCACTGATGTTTCTGATCGTGGGATTTGGCTGGGCGAAGCCGGTGCCTGTTGATAGTCGTTACTTTCGTCACCCCAAGCGCGACCTCGCGCTCACGGCGATTGCGGGGCCTGCGAGTAATCTTGTGCTCGCATTTTTTGCATTCGTGGGACTCACCACTCTCGCACATACCCATCCGATCACCTTCGATGATTTGCTGACGGGATCGCCGTCCTACACATCCGGCATGAAAGTTTTGATCCTGATCCTGCAGAGTTCTCTCTTTATTAATCTTGCTCTCATGGCCTTCAACCTGCTCCCCGTTCCGCCGCTCGATGGCTCCAACATTCTTCGGATGTTCATACCCGCGCGACTTGAGTACCGCTACGACCGCTTCCTCCAGATCGGTCCGTGGATTCTGATCGGACTGATCCTCTTTGAGTCCATTCTCCTGATTCCAATCTTATCAGTGTGGGTGCATGGGATTATGGGGGCGGTGCTGTCGGTGTTTGGAATGTTGGTGTAGACCTTGACTCTGTCTCCAGAGGGTGTACATTCATTCACCTATGAATACTCCTTCTCTCCCACCGCCCCGCATTGCGCTCTTCCACGGCAAAGAGATTCGGAAAATACTGCATAAAAATGAGTGGTGGTTCTCGATCATTGATGTGGTCGGTGCACTGACGGACAACGAACGAGCACGTAAATACTGGAATGATCTCAAGCGAAAGTTAACGGAAGAAGGATATTCTGAGGTGTCCGATAAAATCGGACAACTGAAACTCCCCGCGTCTGATGGCAAGAATTACTTCACCGATTGTGCGAATACGGAGACTATCTTCCGCATTATTCAATCGATCCCTTCCCCGAAGGCCGAACCCTTCAAGCGGTGGTTGGCCAAGGTTGGCTATGAACGCGTGCAGGAAATCGAAGATCCGGAGCTGGCGACTAAGCGCACACGCGCTCTGTATAAAACCAAGGGTTATCCAGATAGTTGGATCGAAAAACGTATGCGGGGTATTGCTGTCCGTGAGCAGCTGACGAATGAATGGCGGCATCGCGGCGTGAGGGAAGGGCTGGAGTACGGCATCCTGACGGCGGAGATCTCCAAAGCGGCATTCGGCATCACCCCCACAGAATACAAGAAAAAGAAGGGACTGAAGCGTGAGAATCTCCGCGATCACATGAATGACTTGGAACTGATCTTCACGATGCTTGGCGAAGCGGCGACAACGGAGATCACGCAGAAGAAAGACGCGCAGGGCTTCCAGCAGAATCGTGTAGCGGCACGCAAGGGCGGGAAGATCGCGGGAGACGCTCGAAAGAAGTTGGAATTAGAAAGCGGGAAGCCTGTGGTGTCCAAGGAGAATTATCTTGATCTTTCGATGAAAGGGAAAGTGCGGGAATTGCCGCAGTGATTGCGCTTCTCTCTGTTTGTGGCGGTGGTTGGATAGTGTTATAGTATATAACCAGGCTTTTCACTGATCTTTCAACCCCTCACGAAGGAGATAGTCATGAAGAAACGATTCAAGCAGATCGCTGCCGTTTTCGGTGTTACGTGGAGCGTGTACGGGCTCTTTGCCTCGACCGAACTTGTGAACTACATCTGTTGGTTGTTGATCTTCATCGTGGTCCTTTGCGATCGCGAATGATAAGATCGTGTTGTAGCTTGGGACGACGCCACCGAAGGTGGCGTCTTTCATGTTGGACTTCTGCTCAAAAAAACTTAAGATCCACAAGCGTCGATTCGCCGCTGTAGCTCAGTGGTAGAGCAACACAATGGTAATGTGTAGGTCACCGGTTCAATCCCGGTCAGCGGCTCCACATACTTATCGCATTCTTCACTGCCTCGAGTCCAAGCAGCGCGCACTTCATGCGACGCGTGCCGATCGGGACGTTGAGGAGGGCGAGGATGGTTTTAGGCGTGAGGGCATTGATCTCTGTGAGGGATTTTCCGATGAGCTCGTCACTCAGCATCGACATCGCGGCTTGGCTTATGGCGCAGCCTTCGCCGGTCCAGGCGATGTTGGTGAGGTGGTTATCTTCAATCAGGAGGGCGACTGTAAGTTTATCGCCGCAGCTGACATTTTTTTCTTCGCGTACGACGCGCCCCTCACCCCAACCCTCTCCCAAGGGGAGAGGGAGTTTATGGTGCGGGTGATGGTAGTGATCGAGGATGTTTTCGGCGTAGAGATCCATGTGAGAGGAGCAAGAAGAACCAGAGGAGTAAGAAGAATAAGAGGATGAAAAGATGTCATGGTGAGCGTAGTCGAACCATGCACTCCTTGATCGCAGATGCAAGCGATGTGATTTCTTCCTCAGTATTGTAGATCCCAACACTCAGGCGGGTGCTTGCAGCGATGCCTATGTGTTCATGGAGCGGCTGGGCACAGTGGTGCCCGGCACGAAGACTGAAACCGCGCTCGCCTAAAAGCTCCGTGAGGTCGTGCGGGTGGACGCCGTCCAGGACGAAGCTGATGCAGCCCCGCACATCCTTCGGATTATCCGGCCCGAGAATGGTGAGGCCATCAATCGATTGCAAGGCGGTGAGTGCGGTCGCCAGTAATTTTTGTTCGTGCTGAGTGCGATCATTCCACGGAAACTCTGTGAGCCAATCGATCGCAGCAGAGAGTCCGACCGCTTCTGCGATCGGCGGCGTACCCGCCTCGAAACGTGCGGGGATGTTGGCAGCCGTGAAGCTCTCTTGCGTGACGTCGCGGATCATCATACCGCCGCCGAGAAACGGCGGCATCGATTCCAAGAGTTTTCGTTTGCAGTAGAGCACGCCTATGCCGGTCGGTCCGTAGAGTTTATGGCCCGAGAACGCGAGGAAATCACAATCGAGCGCTTGGACGTCGATCGGGAAGTGCCCGACCATCTGCGCGGCATCGATGCAGACGAGTGCTCCGGCTCTGTGCGCGGCCGCGATGATCGCGGGGAGATCGGGAGCGGTCCCGAGCACGTTACTTAAGCCCGTGATCGAGACGAGTTTCACGCCGCTGAGATCGACGTTGTCGAGATCCAACCATCGAATATCGATGTTGCGTTCTTCTTTAAGCTGCAACCACGGAACGATGTTACTGTGATGCTCGAGGATGGAGAGCGCCACGGTGTCGCCGCTTTTCAAAAATGTGCGTCCCCAGCTGTGTGCGACGAGGTTCAATGCCTCGGTGCAATTTTTGGTAAAAATTATTTCTTCGCTTTGGGCTGCGTTGATGAAGTGTTGCACCGCAATGCGTGCCGCTTCATAGGCATCCGTCGCGCGTTCGGTCTGCCGATGCATCCCCCGGTGCACGTTGCCGCAGTCATGCTCATAAAAATGCTGCATCGCATCGAGGACTGCTTTCGGCTTCTGCGTTGTTGCGGCACTGTCGAGGTACACGGAGGGTGTTGCGCCATCATGCGACGTGAGAAAGGGGAATTGCCGGCGGATGGAAGCGACATTGAGGGGCATCGGAATGCCGAGTATACTGTTTTTCGTGAATCAGCGCACAACCCTCATTCTGCAAATCTCCCTCTTTTGCGTGGCTCTCCTCTGGGGCGGGTACAGCACGCTCACGTACGTCGGGCTGCCCGTGCATCAGCTGGTGATGCTCGATGAGGGGTCACGCAATTCCATCACTGCGGCGTGCGACGGTGCAGGGACGCTCTGTCAGGGCCTGCATGCACTGCTCCCTTCCATCATGCATACACTCGGGCGCGCCGCTCCGTACCTTTGGTATGGCATTCTGAGCGTCGCACTCTTCATTGTGCTGCTCGGTATCGAATGGTCGCGATCCGGAGTGGCGCGGTTTCGTCTGCGATTCAGTGCGTTCAAACTTCTGCTCCTCTTTGTCGCAAGTTTGTGGCTGCTCTTTACGATCATCAGTACGGGGAGCAATGGCGATCAACCGTATCGCCAGATCTATCAACCTTCTTCCGCCGTGTATCCGAAGGCGACCCAGGAGACATTGAACGCTCTCACGAACGATTACGACACCCTCAAAGCGCGCGGCTGCCTGGAGGTGCTAGGTGTCCTCGAGGGCTCGGGCAACGAAGTGAGCACGATGAGTTATCTCTGCATGCAGGAGTCCTTCGTCACGCGTGTGCTCTCGCAGCTTGTGATGATCCTGCTGTACCTACTCACCTTCCTCACGCTCGGGCGCATGGTTTTGCGACTGCTTCGGATTCATGCGCGGACCCCTCTGCTCGAATGTGTCTTCTCCGTGGGCCTTGGTGCGTGTGGATTGATCGCTCTACTGTGGTTGCTTGCCTTGGTCGGGCTCTATACGCAGGCGGCGGGGTGGATTCTATTGCTCCTTATTCTTGGTGTTGGCTACAAGCATCTGATCCACTGGCTGCGTGCTCTCTTTGATGCATGTTGGACGTACGATGGAGCATGGTACGGCGCGGCACTCGTGCTCGGATGGTTGCTCGTTACGTATCTTGCGTTCAATTTTCTCACCGTGATCCGCCCGTTCCCGATCGGGTGGGACGACCTTGGTGTCTACCTCAATCAACCGCGTCTGCTCGTGAGTTACGGGACTGCGATCCCGACGCTCGGAACATTCAAGTGGGAATTTCTGACGTCGCTCGGGTTTTTGCTCTTTGGCTACGGACAACCCTTTGGCGCGACCAATGCGCTCATGATCAACTGGACGGAGGGACTGCTCGCAACTTTAAGTGTGTATGCATTCGGGCGCACGTTCCTCGGGCCGCGCGCGGGCATCCTCTCCGCACTTCTCTACTACACATTGCCGCTCGTCGGACATTTTTCGTATGCGGATATGAAGGTCGATAATGCGGTCTTCACGATGGGTGCGCTCTGCATGCTCGTGCTTTTCCAGGGGCTGTTTCCAACGGAAGAAGAGGAGGGAGCTCGAACGCTCACGTACCGCGAGGCGATGCTCGCGGGCATCTTTGGTGGGTTCGGACTCTCGATGAAGGTGACGGTCGTGATGGTGATCGCAGCGATGGGGACGATGCTTGTGGGGGCGCTCCTACACTGGACAGGGTACATCGGGGCGCTCGCACTTGCGGCCGTCGTGTTCATGAAGCAAGGGACGCTCGGGATCTCCGCGATCGCAGCGCGTGTGTACGGTAACCCCGATGCGCTGCCCGTCATGCTCATTTTCTCTGCTTTTCTCATCCTCGGTATTGTCGCCGTCGCACTTGCGATTCGACTGCGACCCTTACATCTCAGGCACATGATGATCGTGATCGGCATCTTCATCGGGTCGATGCTCCTGACCATCGCGCCGTGGGTGATGACGAATAATCTTGAGTACGGAACGCTCTTTCCGCATTTGCGCTTCTCGCCTCCGAACAGGTACACGCCGTCGTTTGTGACATCGGGCGAGACATTTGTCGGTGACGGCCAAGACGTGCGGACGCTGCCGAAAGAATTGCAGATCAATCCCAAGCACCCCGCTTGCACCTCCACCTCGAAAGTGGAGGAGTTGGACCGCTACTGGGGAACGGGCGACGGCTGGAGCCACTACCTGACACTGCCATGGCGCACGGTCATGAACAGCGATTCGTTCGGGTACTACGTGACACTCGTGCCGGCATTGCTTCTCTTCCCCATTCTCCTGCTTCTGCCATTTTTCTGGTCGAAGGAAGGCAGGTGGCTGCGATGGTTGTTTGCCTCGACCGTGTTTTTGATTGTGCAGTGGATCTTCTTTGCCAATGGCGTGCCGTGGTATGGCATCGGCATGTTCCTCGGGCTCTCAGTCGGCCTGGAGGCGTTCGTTGCCCGTGCGCCGGATCATGCGAACCGCACGTTGGCGGCGATGATGATCGCACTCTCGCTGATCGTCGCGTACGCGAATCGTTTTTGGCAATCCGAGCAGCAGCGCAATCTTTTTACGTATCCGCTCGGGGTCGTGTCCGCCGAGGCGATGCTTGAGCGTACCGTGTCGCACTACAACACCGTCCGTGCACTCGTGATGGAAAGGTTCCAGTCGGATCGTCCGTACACGTACCGTATCGGAACATTCATTCCATATTTTATTCCGCGCAATCTTGAGGTGCTGCCGCTCGGGGATCATCAGTTGAATTTCTTCACGTGCTTGAATCAGGAGAAAAATCCGCAGCTCACGCTCAAGCGTTTGCAGGCACTCGGGTTCAACAGCATCATCTTCGATACGAACACCGACACGATCGAGAAAGATCAAAACGGCACGCTCCATAAGAAGGTGAAGGAGTTCAGAGACTTCGCGGAAACGCCGAACCTTGGGCTCCAGGCGCCCATCAATGATGCCGACTCGGGAATTGTCTACATCCTATTGCCATGACGATCGCTGTTATTCCCGCTTACAATGAAGCATCGCGCATCGCGGGGGTGGTGAAATCTGTGTTGCAGTATGTGGACGCCGTGCTTGTGGTGGACGACGGGTCGACGGATGAGACCGGCGAAGCCGCACGTGCCGCCGGCGCGTGTGTGGTGCGGCACATGCATAACAGCGGTGCGGGTGCTGCGACGATGACGGGTATCGAGGCGGCGCGGCGAATGGGAGCGGATAGGGTGATTACATTGGATGCCGACGAGCAACACGACCCGCATGATATTCCTTTACTCCTTGCGCCTCTTGCCGAGGGGCGTGCGGATGTCGTATTCGCCAATCGCTTCCGCGCCGCTGCGGGCGGCAAACACCGCAACCGCATTCCTCTCATCCGTCGCATCTTCAACGGCATCGGCAACATCGTCTCTTTTCTCGCGACCGGAATCTGGGTCAGTGACAGCCAGTGCGGATTCAAGGCATTCGGGCCGCGCGCCGTACGTGAAATCAATCTCCGCATGAGCGGGTTTGAGTTTTGCACCGAGATCGTCCGCGAGAGCGTGCAGCACAAGTGGCGGATCGCCGAGGTACCCATCAAAGTCCTCTATTCCGAGTATACCCTTGCCAAAGGCCAATCCTTCGCGAATGGCGTGCGCACGGCGTTCAAAATTCTGCTACGATCCTTTCTACGATGAACCTCACTCCTTATCAAATCGTCGTCCCGGTCCTCGCACTCGTCGCCATCAGCTACGCGTGGAACCTTGTCATGCGGCAGAAGAAGACGATCTGGGAGGCGCTGCTCTGGACGTTCTTCTGGGGCAGTATCGGCGCGATCGCATTTTCCCCGAGCCTGCTTTCGTACTTGACCACCATCAGCGGTATCAAGAGTGAGGCCACCGCGGTGCTTGTGACCTGCATCGGCATCCTCTTTTTCATGGTCTTCTACATAGTAGTGCGGCTGGAAGAAATGGAGCAGCGCCAAACGCGGATGGTGAGAGCGCTTGCATTGAAGGAGGCGGAGCTGAACGGAAAAGAATCCAAAGAATGAACATGAAAACAATTCTGCTGATCAGTCCCTACTGGCGGGAAAACCATCGTTGGATGGTGAGTAGTGTGAAACTTGCCGAGCTCTGGCAGCGGCTGGGGTATCGCGTGGTTGTTGCTTGTATGGGGAGGATGGAAGGGCAGGAAGGCAGCAGGGCAGGAGGGCAGCAAGTGAGTGAGACGCTGACGATCTATCGCAAGCCGGATGTGTTTTTACCGGATCCCTGGAACTATGGCATTGCGTTTGGGTTCACGGGATTCGTGCGTAGAATCATCGAAAAACAAAAGCCGGACATTATTGTGGTCAATAAAGTACTCTTCTGGACATCGCTCTGCGTTCTGCCACTGCGGTTCACGGGGCATCGTGTCATCCTCCTCACCGATGCGCTTGTGGGGATGACATGGTGGGGGCGCACGCGGCTCTTTCGCGCGGCATCAATTGTGTATGCGTGGACCGTGGGGTGGTTGATTCTGCTCGCAGCGGACCGCATTGTCTTTTTCCATCCGCAACCAGCGAGACTTCTGCGCCGTCTGAGGATTGCAGGTAAGTCGTGCGTGATTCCAACGGGCATTGATCCGCTGCCGTATGGGCAGCAAGCGAATAGCGAACAGCGATTAGCGGCTAGCCGCTCACCGCTCAGCGCTCACCGCTCACTGGTCATCACGTACGTTGGCCGCCTTGAATCCGTGAAAGGCGTCGATGATTTTTTGGCGGCGGCGACTGCCATTACAGATGATAATCCGAATGCTCACGCGCAAGTCGTTGGATGGTTCAAGCCTGATCATCCGCTCGTACGACAGTACGGCGACAAAATTTCATTTTTGGGGCTGCGTGAGGACATCCCCACGATTCTCGCTTCCACCGATATCTTTGTCCTCCCGAGCCACAGCGAGGGGCTCAGTAATGCGCTGATGGAAGCAATGGCCAGCGGGTGCGCGTGCATCGCATCGGAAGTCGGCGGCAATGCGTTCCTCATCGAGAATGGAATCTCGGGCTTACTCTTTCCGGCGGGCGACCGCGAAGCACTCAGGGCACATCTGCAACGCCTGATCGAAGATCCGGCAAAGAGACGAGCACTCGGCGATGCTGCAAGGAAAAGAATTGAAGAAAAGTTCAGTTGGGAGGTGGTGGGGCGGCAGTACCATGATTTTTTTCAGAACCTATGAAACCGCGCATCATTATTCTCTCGGCCTTCCTGACACCCTTTCGCAGCGGGGCGGAGGCGTGTGCGGAGGAGGTGCCGCAACTTCTCAAGGATCAGTTTGATTTCACGATCGTGACGGCGCGCCTCGGGCGCGCCCCTCACCCTAGTTCTCTCCCTAATGGAGAGGGAATCGATGTGATTCGCATCGGCATCGGGCATCCGATCGATAAATGGTTGTTCCCATTCCTTGCGCCGTTTGCCGTTCGGTCATTGTGTCACCCTGAGCACAGTCGAAGGGTCATCATCCACGCAGTCCTCGAATCCTTCGCAGGGCTCGCGATGGTCTTTTGCAAGCTCCTCTGCCCGCGCACAAAGACAATTCTCACCTGCCAGAGTACCAACACGTCACTGCTGCTTGGCCTCATGCACCGCAGCGCCGACCGTGTGACGGCGATCAGTTCGGTACTTGTCGAACGTGCAAAAAGATTTGGCAGAGATGATGTTGTTCGTATTCCCAATGGTATCCACGTTGCGGCGTTTGAAGAGGCACGCAAGAGATATCAAAAAGTTCCGGGGAGAATTTTGTTTGTCGGGCGATTGGAGAAGATGAAAGGGGTGGATACGTTGCTCACTGCATTCGAAGAAGCGATTGGCGATAAGCGATTAGCGAACAGCAATATTCAATTGCATATCGTTGGCGATGGATCGCAGAGCTCGTCGCTCACCGCTGACCGCTCATCGCTCAATCGGGTTACTTTCCTAGGCCGCCTCGATGGTGAGGCACTTTTCCGTGAGTACGCGGAGGCGGAGATTTTTTGCGCACTCCCGCGCAGTGAAGCACTGGGGAATGTCTTTCTGGAAGCGCAGGCCGCCGGCTGCGCGGTCATTGCGACGAACGTCGGCGGTATCCCCGATATCGTCGAGGATGGCGTGACGGGCATACTCATTCCCGTAGATGATGCGTCCGCCGCCGCGGACGCGATGCAGAAACTTCTGAGCGATGCCACTCTGCGCACACTTCTCGTGCAAGCAGGCATTGATAATGCGAAGCAGTACGATTGGCAGGGGATTGCGAAAAAGTACGCTGAATTATATCGGCAAAAGTAGTCAATATTGTTCTATAGCAATATATTCATTAATGAATATATGGGTATAAAAACACGGGCTATTTTTTTCTCCGATTTCGGACAAGAGTTGCCGCCTCAAACAAACTCTCAAATGTTCCGGCATCGATCCATTCATGTTCCAGGATGGTTGCTGCAAGTTCACCTTTTCCCAAATACCACTTGGAAACGTCAGTGATTTCGAGTTCGCCGCGGGCGGAAGGATGCATTGTGCGGATGCATTCGAAGCAACGGTTGTCGTAGAGGTAGCATCCGGTGATGGCGAAGTTACTCCTCGGCTTTTTGGGTTTTTCTTCAATGGAAAGGACGCGATTATCCTGCAGCTCTGCGACACCAAATCGCTCGGGATCATCCACAGATTTCAGAAATACATGCGCCCCGCTCTTAAATCCTTTGATCACGGTCGTGAGGTCATCGAAAAACACATTGTCCCCCAGGATCGCACAGACCGATTCGCCCGCGGCGAATTCTTCCGCAAGGCCGAGCGCCTCCGCGATGCCCCCCGGGTGTTCCTGTACCTTGAATGCGAATTTACAATCAAACTTCGAGCCCGACCCCAAGTACGCCGCGATCTGATCCAGATGTTCGCTTCCCGTGACGACCGCAATCTCGCGGATGCCCGCCTTAAGAAGCGTTTCGAGAGGGTAGTGAATGAGGGGCTTGTCGTAGACGGGGAGCAAGCTCTTATTCGTGATTTCGGTTAAGGGCTTTAAGCGCGACCCCGTGCCGCCGCAAATGAGGATTCCTTTCATGGAAAATGGGAGTAACGGAGATTAGAATACCAGAATAACGGGTCTCTGTTACTCCGTTATTCCGATCTCTGTTATTCTGTAGCCATGAACATTCTCGTTACCGGCGGCGCAGGGTTTATCGGCTCGCATTTTCTTTTGCGGCACGTTCAGCAGCAACCTGCTGACTCTGTGGTAGTCCTCGATGCCCTCACCTACGCGGCGGATAAAACGTTTCTTGATCCGATTAAGGATGCCATCACGTTCGTACGCGGCGACATCGGTGACTTTGCACTCGTGACAAAACTTGTGGAGGAGCATGCCATCGACACGATCGTGAATTTCGCCGCCGAGTCGCACGTCGATAACAGCATCGTGGACAGTGCACCGTTTCTGCGCACGAATATCCTCGGGGTCCAGAATCTGATCGAGGTGATCAAAGCACATCCCACCATTCGATTCCTCCACATTTCCACTGATGAAGTGTACGGTGACATCGAAGACAGCGATCCGCCGCGCACTGTCGGCGACGCACTCTGGCCTAGCTCGCCGTATGCCGCAAGTAAAGCAGCCGCCGAAATGCTCGTGATGGCGGCGATCCGCACGTACGGCATTCACGCCGCAGTGACGCGCTGTACAAATAATTACGGCCCGCATCAGGCAGCCGAAAAATTCATTCCGACGGTGATCCGTCATGCGCTTTTGGGTCAACCTGTTCCGATCTATGCCGAGGGCAAAAACAAACGCGATTGGTTGTACGTGACGGATCACTGTGATGCATTGGAGATGATTTTAAAAACACAGCGGCCATTGTCCCTCGATACGATTTCGCGAAGCGAAATCACTCGGGATGACACGCGTGGAAAAAATTTCTTTAATATCGCGGCAGGGAACGAGTGGCAGAACATAGACGTCGCCAAAAAAATTCTTGAGATCCTTGGGAAACCCGAGTCGCTGCTTACCTTTGTAGCCGATCGCAAGGGTCACGATTGGCGCTACTGCATTGACTCGGTTGCTATCCGCACTCTCGGATGGAAGCCGCAGGTTGCATTTGATGAAGGGCTCGCCCGCACGATCGATTGGTACCGCAGCCGCGTATGAAAGGTTTCACGCGCATCGCATTTTTCTTCGCGTCTGCTCTGTACATCATCGCGGCGCTTGCATTTCTTTTCCACGGACTGAAGCAGAATCGTCAGGTCGACACGCAACTCATCACGTATGGATTTCAATTCCTCGATAGTGTTCGTCACGGCACGGTCCTTGATTATCTGCTCACAGTTCGCAAATATCCGCTGCTTCCTTGCCTCCTTTTTGCAATGATGGATGTCCTTGTTCTGCCGATGCTCTTTCTCGACGGATCCATTCATGCGACTGCCGATCTTCCTCTGTACCTCGCACTGCATCCACTGGAGATCGTCCTTGCAAGCCGGCTCCTTGTCTTCGCCGCCGCAGCAGGAACATTTGTCCTCCTCCACAGAGCATCGAAAAAATTATTTCCTGCAATTTCCCCTGCCTATGCACTGATACTGCTTGGATCGAGCATGCTCTTTTTTCTCTTCACAAGCGCGGTGCGCCCGCACGTGCTCGTGACCTTCATGACATTGCTCACATTTGTTCTGAGCTTGCGCAGTTATCGGATGGGATTCCTTGCGGCGCTCCTTGCCTTCTGCACGCTCCAGAACGGATTTTTCGCTTTGATCTTTCCTGTGTGGGCGTTTCTTTCGAAGCGCGGCACGCTCGATCTTTCGCGTCTCAGAGATTCGCGTTTATGGCTCTGGATAGGGCTCTACGTTCTGCTCACCTCCGTCCTCGGGTATCCGTTTGTCTGGAGCGGGCTGCTCGGGCGGGCGTTACACCTTGGGATGGGTCTTGGGAACGCGGACTTTGACACGCACCCGTTTGGGCTTGGGGGACTCATCAGTCTTGCAACGCTCATGGTCGGCGGGGAATTCATTCTCCTCGTCTTCTTTTTAGCGGCGATCGTCTCGATGATGCGCGGCAAAAAATTTCCACAGCCGTGCTATGGAGTACTCTGGTACCTTCTCCTCTTCAGTATTTTCTTCGGGATCAATTCCGGGACCGTGGATCGTTTCTACATGCCGATGCTGCCGCTCATGGCACTTCTCGGCGCTCCTATCCTTGCGCGTGTGCGCTTTGTTCATTTACCGCTCTGCCTTTTCTTCATCGTTCTTTATTTCCATTTCGCAGTTTTGGGACTCCGGCCTGATACATACGATCTTGCGCGAACATTTCTGGTGACGCACACAAAGGGGCCGATCGTGACATCGATCCCGTGGTACTTCCTCGACGTACCGCCCTCGCGTGCGAGCATCCAGACCCCGCGCATGGAGCGTGAGCGCATCATCAAAGGCTTGGATCACAATCTTCCCGATGCCAGGGCGTATCTTCCGCTCGAGCAGCGAGCGCGTGCCGATGTGCTTGTCGTTCAGCCGGATGAGAAAAACACGATCAAGCCCGGTCCGTCATGGAATCTTTGTCAAACAATAGCCCCCGCCACCCGCCCGACCACCGCAAGTATGTTTCTGTGGTCGGAAGTATCGTGGCCTTTGTATTGGATTTGGCAGACGCGGAGCCTCGGGCCGACGATCATGGTGTATTGCCGTGGTTCGTAGTTCGTCGGGCTCACTATGACACGGCTCACCATGACGTTTTTTACGCTATACTGGGTCGTCTATGAAGGTTGTGCTTGCCACAGGGATTTATCCGCCTCAAATCGGAGGCCCTGCGACGTACGCGTATGCGCTTGCGGAGGATTTAAGCAGGCGAGGGATTGATGTGGCTGTTGTGACGTATGAGTCACGAGCTACGAGCTACGAGCTACGAGCTACGAGCTACGATCCGTGGCCTGTCATCCGCGTCAGCATGCGGGGAGGGCCGATGCTGCGTTGGTGGAGGTACGCACAGGCGCTTCGGACTCATGCGCGCGGCGCCGATATCATCTATGCCTTCTCTTCGGTGAGTATAGGCGTGCCGCTCTGGCTCGCGCATGTGAAAAATCCTCGCAAGATTCTTCGCCTCGGCGGAGATTTTCTGTGGGAGCGCTATGCAGATCGCGGGGGGAGCTTGAGTCTCAAAGATTGGTACGCTTCGCGGCCGCTTTTCAAGAGTGTCATGAACGGCATCCTAAGGACGTTTGACTACATCGTCTTCTCCACGCGATTTCAAGAAGAACTCTTCGAGCGCTTTTACACGGGGCTCCCCGCACATGGTGTGATCGAGAACGCGCTGCCCGCCGGGACCCCGCAGCTTCACCGTAAGCACAATCCGTTCCGACTTCTTTCTCTTGGCCGCTACGTCCCGTTTAAAAATCTCGGTTCACTCCTGATGGCGCTCCCGGATCTGCCCGGTGTGACACTGACATTTGTTGGCTCCGGACCGCTCGAACAAACCCTGCACGATCTTACGGCGCAGTTGCATCTGGAGAACCGTGTCACGTTTCTGCCCCCCGCAGAAGGTGCGCATAAGCAGCGGATATTTCTGGAGCACGATCTCCTCGTCCTTCCCTCCTACACAGAACTGAGCCCCAATACCGCGCTCGAGGCGCGAAGTCACGGACTCCCAGTTCTGCTCACGGAGGAGACGGGTTTAAGCCATACATTGAGCGACGCTGCACAATTGCGGAAACTTGAATCTCCGCAGGACATCGTGCATGCGATCGTGGAGGTTGAGAGTGGATATGAGAGCATTGCCGAGCGCTCTGCGCGGCCTCTCCCCGAGCGTCACTGGCAAAAAGTCGGTGACGAGACTGTTGAACTCTTTCGAAGCCTTCTATGACCCCTTCCTCCAATCTTCTTATGATCAGCGGCGATCGGTCGCTGCTTGCCGGCAAGCGGGGAGCCTTCTGGTACACGCTCGAGGAATTTTCAAAGCACTGGGATCGGATTGATATCATTTGCCCCTATGTAGCGGTGAGCGATAAGCGATTAGCGATTAGCCTATTTGGAAATGTTTTTTTACATCCCTCTCCGCGCGGGCTTTGGTATCAGCCGCTCTGGATTTTGAAGAAGGGAGGAGAGCTGTCACGACAGTGTCACTACGATGTCACTACGGTGCATGAGTATCCTCCTTTCTACAATGGCATCGGAGCACTGCTCCTGCGACTGCGCACGCGTATTCCCGCGGTCCTCGAAATCCATCATCTCGTCGGCTATCCGATAGCTGCATCGTTCACGGAATATGTCGGACGCATTCTTACGCGGATCATTCTCCCGCTTGAAACCGCAGGATTTGCAGCCGTACGGACGGTGAGTAAGGCGACCGCGACGACGCTCCTCTCGTGGTGGGTTGCGCCCCGGAAAGTTTCGGTCGTACCGTCCTTTTACCTCGATCACGCCATGTTCTCTGCGCTTGAGCAGAGCCCCATGAAGCATTACGACATTGCATTCTGTGCACGCTTAGTCCCCAATAAAGGTTTGCCCGAGCTCCTGAAGGCGCTCCAGAAATTGCCCTCTGCGACACTCCTCATTATTGGGGATGGTCCCGAGCGGCAACGCTACGAATTGCTTGCGCGTACGTTCGATGTTGCACACCGCGTGGAATTTCGCGGGTGGGTGAGCACGCAGGAAGAGATGCTGCGATTGCTGCAAACCGCGCGCGTGTTTGTGATGAATTCGAAGAGCGAGGGCGGACCGCGTATCGCGCTTGAGGCGATGGCGGCGGGGTTGCCGGTGCTTGCGACAAAGGTAGGAGTGATGCCCGAAGTGATCGAGGATGGTGTGAATGGAATCTTCACGACCGGAACGCCGGAGGATCTCGCAGACAAGATTGATCGGCTGCTCAGGGACAATCTTCTGCGTGAACGCATCGGCAACGAAGCTCGGAAAATTCTCGAACGTTTCGAGCGCAAGCGTTTGATCGCGAACTATGCCAATTTCCTCAAAAATTTCACATGAAATTACTTTTTATTACCCAAAAACTCCACGGCCAAGATGCCTTTGGTGCGCTCTGGGTCAAAGGATTTCTCGAGAAAGGATATGACGTTCGGATCGTGTGTTTGGAATCGCGACCGGAGCAGATCCATCAACTTCTGGGGATGCAGCACCTGCCCCCACTGGAAATTCATTCGATGGGAAAAGAGCGCGACATCTCCAAAATTGCGCAGATTCTTCATTTCTGGAAACTCATGTGTTCCCTCGACTACGATCGCGTTTTCATCCACATGTCGCCCGTGTGGGGCCTCCTCGGAGCGCCAATCTTCATTGCTCGTCGCACGCCCGTCTATCTCTGGTACACGCATTACAAGATGCAGGCGGGATTATGGTTGCTCGGGCGGTACGCGAAGAGGATGTTCTGCGCCACAGCGCAGAGCCTGCCGCAGTACGAGGGGTCACCGAAAAAAATCGTGACGGGGCACGGGATCGATATGTCCTATTGGCCAAAGAGAGAGAATCATACGACGGATGGCAAGCGCCTGCTCGGTGTGTTCCGTTTGTCACGCAGCAAACGCCTGGAGATCTGTATTCGCGCGATGACAGTATTACCTGATTCCTACACATGGGATACCTACGGCATCGAAGCTGAACCCGCGTACGTTCAAGAATTGAAAAACCTCATCGCAGATTTAGATCTGAGTGATCGCATTCATTTCCATGGGACTGCCGCCGCGCACCTGCTCCCCGATCTCTATGCGTCGCACCGTCTCATCCTGAATATGGCCAGTGAGACGATCGATAAGACAATGCTTGAAGCGATGACCTGCGGATGTTATCCGGTGACGACCGCACGTAATGCCGCAGCTATTGGGATACCATCCGCTCCGGAAGCCGATACGCCCGAGGCCGTTGCGGCGTTCATTGCACGGTATAAGGGTCACACGCCGATCGATGCGGATACGATGTATGGCATCGTCGCGGAGCGTCACAGTCTCACGTCCTTGATCGAAAAAATGGATGCATACATTCGTCCCGGCCTATGAACACTCTCTCTGTCAGCACCGTGCTCCTCACGAAAAACAGCATGCAGAATCTGCCGCGTTATTTTGCGTCGATGCGTGAGGTCGAGGACATCATCGTGCTCGATGGCGGCAGCACCGATGGAACAGTTTCGTATGCGATGCAGCAGCCAAACGTGCGTGTGTTCCCGCAGAACCCCGCGTACCTCGATGCGCACGGTTACATCATCGACTTCTCGAGCCTGCGAAATGAAGGCTACACACTCGCGCGGGATCCGTGGATTCTCTGCGTCGATGCCGATGAAGAGGCGTCGCCGGCGCTTCTGGATTCCGTCCGTGCGATCATCGATCAAGGCAAACCCGGCGTGTATTTCGTTAAACGCAAGCTCTCGCTCGATGGCAGGGAAGTGGTGATGTTTTCTCGCAGCGTTTCGGATCATGTGCGGCTCTTCCATCTCTCGAGCGTGCGTGGATGCATCAAGCCCGTCCACGAGCGTCTCGATATTATCCCGGACGCGCACATCGGTTTTCTTGATGTACCCGTGACCGTACCGCTCGCACCCGCCAAAAGCCTGCGTGCGAAGTACGATCGTTACCTGATTATCGAAGCGCGCTCACGCGCGGGGATCGGGTTCACGCGCTGGTTCAAATGGGTGCTGCTTCGCAATCTCTTCTCGATCACGCGCATGACCGTGGCGTGGCTGCTCACGTTCCTGATTCCGCGCCGCGGCCCGCGTTTGCCGTTTGGCAACCTCTGGGAGCAAGTAAGGTATCTGTGGGTGCTGACGTGGAGGATTCGGCCATGATCATTTTTCCGGGCAAATACTTCCGTATTCTAGTATACGGAAGTATTAAGCAATCATTTCTTCTTATCTCCATCGAGCAAGAGATTGAAAATGAGAAACTTATCGGGATATTTCTTTCGAAGAGCTTCGAAGGAATACGGTTCTGGCGGGACATATTCCCTGTGATCTTCTCGGTCTGTTTCATCTTGCTTCGGGAGGAGTGCTTTGTAGTGGGGAATTGATGCAAAGAGCCAGGCATCTACCCGTGCGATCGTCGCGAGCCCCACGTTCAATTCCGCGCGGATCGTCTCATAGGTTTTGCCCGCAATGAGTCGCTTGGCAATTCGTATGCGTCGACCCACCATGATCCGTTCGCTCTTGGTGAGCAGATTGCGGATAACTAGAGTGAGATGGTCTCCACGCCCTGAACGTTTGAGGATGGTGACAAACTCCCGCTCCAGATCTGCGAATTTGTCCTTGCCGAGGAAGCGATGGTTCACCTTTCCTGCTGCCATACTTCCGTATTCTAGAATACGGAAGTAGAAGTGCAATGCATAATAGCGCCATTTTTTCAGCACAAAAAAGCTCAGCACCGAAAGGGCGCAGTGTGGATCTAGTACACCTCTTTCAAATAACACTTTTCACAATAGACGATTTCAGGTCGGTTAGGTGCGAATGTAGTTGTGATTGGATTATTGCATTTTGCGCAAGTTCGTTCATACAGCGTGCGTGGGTTTCGCATGTTCATGCGTTTCTTATAGCGAACTGGGGGATGTAGATGTGGCAGAGGGATGCCCTGACTTCGATAGAATTCCAATTCTTTCTTGAGGATGCGAAATGGTCTGCCTGACTCCTCACACGCAATCGCCCAATCGATGACTTCGTCGGGGATATCCGCAAGCCGATCGGGCAAATCCTCGGCCCTGATGATGCGTGAAACGTTTGGCGGTTCGTCGCGCTGCTCTCTCCAAAGAAATCCGAGTGCCGTTGCGTCCTCCTTCGTCATCGGTGCGTACTCCTGGGCAACCGATTCGTTGTAGCCGAAGCTGGAGAACTTCGGAGGGAAGAATTGCCCCCATTCTTTACGCAGTTTCATCTTCTCAATGATCATCGGCACGATCTTCACATATTCTTCCTTTGCATACTGCTTATTAAAAATGCAGTATTGCTTGCGACGAAGTCCGCTGCACCCGAAGCAATCAAGGCAGCTGTAACAGTGTTCGCAATACAGCATATTTTGCGAATGGAAAACGTAAAGGCAGTAGGCGCAGTTGTAGGCCTCGATGGTGCCGAGTGTCTCATAACAGAGCTCCGGCTTCAGATATATGTTCGAACAATGCCAGCAATCCTTTGCGTTCACGCCGACCTGCACGTACCCGCAGTCCTGACTGTCCGTCATGTCATAGCAGTGATGGCAGTGACGCGAATTTTCGATGTAGTCTCCCGAACAATCTTCAGATTGGATGATATTGGCGGCTTTCCAAATCTTTCTTTCGAGGAGTGCTCTGTATTCCTGCTTCATCGATTCAAATGTGGCATGCGAACCGAGTACGTCGTTCACCATTGTCTCATATGCGTCTTTTGACAGTGGTTGGTTTTTGAAATGATATTCCTTTTGCGAGAGATTGGCGCAAAGGAAACAGTTTTTACAACCCTGAAGATCTGCCGAAAACATGCAATCGTGACTATTTTTGCTAAAAGAGACAAAGCTGCATCGGGTGCAGCCGTGCATACTGAAGCACTCATAGCAGAGCTCGCTGTCATACATGTAGGCGGAGTCTGTGACGTCGTTGCAGTTCTGGTAGAGCTTCCCGTAGTAGCAATCGATGCAGTGCTCGGACGAATTAATAAGATAGCAGTTTTTGCAGTAGCCCGTGCCGGTCGTGTAATCACAATTTTCATTGGAGACCGTGACGACAGCCATATGGGGGACCACCTTGCTCAGGCTCGAAAATTGCTCGAAAAAAGGCTTGTCCAGATCCACATCGCACCCGAACGTGGTGGCATCGAAAGTGTCCGCATTCCATTGCTCCTGCGTGTAGACTTTGTAGGGGCTGCCCCAAAGAGGTTCCGGGGCATAGATGGAAATGATGCTTTCCCCCGATTGGGCTGAAGTATTTCGATACAAATTATTCTCATTGCGGTTACTGACACGAATCAACATTCGACAGCGAGGGCATTGTGTTGGTTCCGCCAGATGAACGGTCGTTTCTCCAAAAATGAATTGCACTTTTTTCATAAACGCTCTCTCGGCGTCCCCGAAGTCGAAAGATGTCGAACATTGAACGCAGTTTTTTAACATGCAGTGGATTATATCACGATTGCCTCACACACTTCCTTGATCTGCGCGTCGGTGAGCTCGGGGAACATCGGGAGGGAGAGGATTTCCTTTGCGAGCATTTCTGCGACCGGAAAGTCGCCCTGCTTCCAGCCGCGATCGCGGTAAGCGGGCTGAAGATGGATCGGGACAGGGTAGTGGATCCCCGTTTGGATGCCGCGGGATTGCAAACGTTCCTGGAGGGCGTCGCGGTTAGGCGAGCGGATAACGAAGAGGTGCATCGCAGAGGTGCTGCCGGGGGAGTCCGCAATCGTTTGTATGTTTTTGGGGAGGAGTTCGCGGTAGCGCGCGGCGTGCGCGCGGCGCGATTCATTCCATGTATCAAGCTTCGGGAGTTTCACATCGAGCACCGCACCCTGGAGCCCGTCCATCCGCTCGTTCCATCCGACGACGTCGTGATGATATTTCGTGGGCGAGCCGTGATCACGTAGGATTCGAATTTTTTTTGCAATCGCGGCGTCATTCGTCGTGACGGCACCTCCTTCGCCGTAGGCGCCGAGGTTCTTGCCCGGGTAAAAACTGAAGGCGGCGCCACCCCCGAGGCTCCCCGCCCGCTTGCCCTTGTAGAGCGCGCCGTGCGCTTGGCAGGCGTCTTCGAAGACAAGAAGATTGTGTGCGCGAGCGATCGCGGAGATTCGATCCATGTCCGCGGGCTGGCCGTAGAGGTGGACGGGGATGATTGCTTTGGTGCGCGCGGTGATCGCGGCTTCCAGTTTGTCCGGGTCGATCAGCGCAGTCGCTTCCTCGCAGTCGACGAGCACGGGCAGAGCGCCGATTTCACTGATCGCCTCGGCGGTTGCAAAGAAGGTGTTTGCGACCGTGATCACTTCATCGCCTTGCCCGATACCGTGTGCCTGGAGTAGGAGCGCGAGTGCGGCGGTGCCGGAATTCAGTGCGATGCATTCCTCTGTGCCGCAGGAGCGTGCGAAATTTTTCTCGAAACGCTCGACGCTCGGCCCGAGGACGTAGGTCGATGTATCGAGCACCTCCTGCATCGCGGCGGTGACCGCAGGTTTGATACTTTGGTACTGCGCCTGCAGATCGAGGAAGGGAACGCTCATGCCGGAATCTTCGAAATCTCCTTCGCGGGTGCTCCCGCAACCACCGTCCCCTCGGGTACATCGTCTTTCACGACACTTCCTGCTCCGATCACACTGCGATTACCGATCGTGACGCCGGGGAGGATCATTGCGCCCGCGCCGATCCAGACGTCATCGCCTATGCTCACCGGTTTTGCGACGATTGGGAATGTTTTTTGTAAGATTGGAGAAGTATTCGGGCCGGAGTCGGTGAAGATCATGCACCCGTGCGCGATCGTGACGCGGCTCCCGATCGTGAGTCCGGCGATGCCATTGAAGTAGCAGTGGACGCCGACGAAGAAATCGTCGCCGATCGTGAGCGGGGCTGACTCCGATCCAAACAGAATCGAGAAATCACGGATCTTGCCGTTCTTGCCTGTCACAATGTGGTTCAAGCTCACCTCGCGCGAGATGTCGACGTTTTGGCCGAGGTTGATGGTACCTGTGATCATGGCTGAGCGTGGGGGACGCCGCACCAGGCGCGCTCGGTCGCGTGGACCGCACCCGCAATGTATGTACGGTGCGCAGGGGTGAGTCGCTGGTGGACGGGCAGCATGATAGCAGAGTTTTTCCAGTAGTTGGCGCATTCGATCCCAAATCTACGCACGAATGCACTCACTTCTTCCATCCGCTCCTCACTCTCTACCGTAAGGACGAACGCACCTGGGTCGACGCCATCGTTCAGCGGGAAGTACGTGCGCGCGACTCCGAAGAGATCCTGGAACCAAACATAGTTTTCGCGGCGGCGTTTCTTTGATTCCTCGATCTGCCCCAGCCACGGGGCGAGGCACCGCTCCGTGTGGATGCGTTTGCCTTCGTCACTGCAACCGTACCCGTGCCAGAGCTCCTCGGGGGTGAAGGATTTTCCGACGAGGTAGCCCCCGAACTGCACGGGGAAGCTTTTGGTGAGAGAGTAGATGGCAAAGTCCCCGATGCTCCCGATGTCGGTCGTGCTCCACCCGTACGCGCAGTCTTCGATGAGGGGAATCTTGCGTTCATCCGCGATTGCTCGAAGTTCCTGGAGACGCGGATGCGGGAACCCGAATTCATGGATGACAAAGATGGCCTGGGTTTTGGGCCCTAACGTTCGCGACCACTTGGCCGACTGCTCGATTGCGGACGTGACACACGAAGACACATAGTGCGTATCGGTCGTTGTCGTGATCCAGAATTCCCCGTCATCGCGGACGATGTTTTTATTGCGCAGCCACTTTGCGAGTGTGAAGATCGCATACATCGCGCGTGGGAAAAACGTATAAGGTTTTCCTGCGAATGTCGCTTGGAGTGCCTGCTCAGTAATCTGCGATGCAACGGGAGGAGCGGGCATATCCATCGCTTGCGTGTCAAACGGCGTCAGCATCAAAGTGGGCTTGAGATCGGGCGGTTTCATGATCATCGGATAGCGCGCAGTCGCCCAGCCGGAGAAAAACTTCTGCAGACTCGTTCGGTACGATGCGCCGACATCGAGGTGCCGGAAACGCTTCCCCGCGAATTCCTCGACGGTGTTCCAGATGAGCAGGCTCGGGATCTCTCTGTCCTTGGCGGCAGGAGTTGAGGCGTGGCAGAGCATGAAGAGCTTGTCGTTGATTTCCTGGAGCAGGATCGCCGCGACGAGTTCATCCTTCATGTAGGCGAAGCGCAGATGATAACGATCGGTGAGCATTGCCGGGATATCATCGGGGTTGAGGCAAAATGCCCTGAATGCCGCGATGTCCTCCTTCGTGCCTTTCATAGAGCGGATGACTGCGCCCGATTTCTGCGCTTTACGCACCGCAGTGCGCATGCGCCCGTCGATCTCTCCCCACGCCTTCTCTTTGTCGTCGAGGCGTAAAAAACTCCCCTCAATCACCCAATCCTTCGAGATGTAGCGTTCGTACGGTGGCATGTCCCTATGCTACCATAAAGAGCTTTGCGTTGATCCAATGCCATTTATGGAGCCGATAGAGGACAGAGACCCAAAGGACGCCAAGGCCATAGCGGATACTGCGTCGCAGATTGATCGAACTTGCCTCGGGGAAGTACTTGGTCGGGCAGCTGACCTCCCCTAAGGGGAAGCCCCGCATGAGGATCTGCGCGAGCATCTGATTATCAAACAGGAAATCCTCGGAGTTTTGTTCGAGCGGCAGTGCCCGAAGGACATGCTCTGAAAACGCGCGATAGCCCGTGTGGTACTCCGAGAGCTTCGCGCCAAGGAGCGCATTTTGGATCAGCGTGAGGACGCGATTGCTGACGTACTTCCAAAACGGCATCCCGCCTCGCCGCGCGGTGCCGCCCAGAATTCGTGAACCGATGACGGCATCATACGGGCCGTCGATGATCATGCTCACCATCGGGAGGATCAAGCGCGGGTCGTACTGATAGTCGGGGTGGACCATGACAACGACGTCCGCGCCGTGCGCAAGGGCGGTGCGGTAACAGGTTTTTTGGTTGCCGCCGTAGCCGCGGTTTTTCGTGTGTTCGATCGTGGTAATGCCAAGCTGCCGCGCGACCGCGGCGGTATCGTCGGTGCTGCTGTCATCAACCAAGATCACTTCGTCGACGAGGTCATGCGGGATATCGCGGTACGTCGCCTCGAGTGTGTGCCTCGCGTTATAGGCCGGCATCACGACGATGATTTTTTTTCCGTGCAGCATGGGGCATCAAAACGTGAGCGGACGTTTTTCTTGTAAGCTTCGGTTCGCTTGCTCCAAAATATAGAGGATGTTTCTGCCTTGCTCCCCCGGGACGCGCGGGGTTTCGGTCCCCTCAAGCACCGCATGAAAATGTTCGGTCTCGCTGTGGAGCTCTTCGGTGTTGTCGATTTTGGGAATGAGGACATCGCCCGTGCGGTAGACCGGAAAGAACGGATCCGCGGGCCCGATCATTCCGAGCGCCTCCTGATGGACGCCGGTGTCGTAGATACGGATTTTTTCCGAAGGCTCGGTGTCATCAAACAGAATCATTTTCTTGGTTCCGCCGATAATTGTCTGGCGCAGTTTCACCGGTGAGAGCCAGCTGACATGGATGTGCGCCTCGAAGCCGCCGCGGAAGCTCATGTGCAGATGCCCGATCTCCTCCTGCGCGCCGTAGTGGCGGCTCCCGTGCGCGAAGAGCGTCTGGAGTGTTGTTAAGTCCCAGATGGTTCCGAGGATCGAAAGGTCGTGGATCGCGAGGTCCCAGAGGACGTTGACATCTTTTTGGATCCGCCCGAGGTTGATGCGTGTGGAGTCAAAATAGTAGAGGTTGCCGAGGTCGCCGCTGCTAACCAGATCCTGAATTTTTTTCACCGCGCCGGAGAAGACGAAGATGTGATCGACGAGGATGTGGAGATTTTTTTTCTTCGCGAGTGCAATCAGTTCGTCGGCCTCTGCCGTATGCTCCGTGATTGGCTTTTCGATGAGCACATGCTTGCCGTGCTCAAGCGCCGCCTTCGCGATCGAAAAGTGCATATTCGTCGGCGTTGCGATTGCGATCGCAGTGAGATCGGGGTCATTGAGGAGAAGGTTCATGTCCTTCGTGTACGTGACGGATGGATAATGCATGCGCATCTTCTCCAAGTTTTTGTCACTGAGGTCACACCCGTACTTCACCTTCCACCCCTCGGTCGCCGTGAAGTTACGAAGGAGATTGGGTCCCCAGTGCCCGAGTCCGATGATGCCGACTGTGTACGTGTTCATCCGCTGCAGTATACTTCCTCCATGCCCCTTTCGCGATGCACAAGACGAGATGCCCTCATGGTGCTTGGATTTGGCTTTCTGATGGGATTCCTAGCAGTTCTTCCCTACATCGAGCACACGTTCTCGCCGCGGTACCAAGGGCTCACAATCGCGCGCGATAAGGATTATGCGAACTACGAGAGCCGACTTGAACGTGCGCTCAAAGGACACCTGGAGGAAGCGGACAATGCGATCACGCCGTTAAGATCCGGCATCGAAGGCGTGCAGACCGCCGGGATGGAGCACATGATTGCATTTCTCTTTAGATGGACGGGTCTTGAAGCGCCGGAGCTCGCGGTCGTTGTGACTGGCATTGCAATAATGGTTTCGTTTTGTCTCTTCTTCCTGCTCTTTTGTCTCTTGGATTTTTCATCGCGCTGGAGTTTGGGGATGACGCTCATTCTTTTTTTGGTACTGTTTGATAATTTCGGTCGCGTGATGCATCCGGGGTGGAGCTTCGTGCCGACCGTCCTGGCCCTCCTCACTTTTTTCCTCTTCACAAAACATCCGACGTGGATGCGGGCAATGGTCGCGGGGGCGCTGCTTGGGATTCTCCCCTCGCTGTATTTTTGGAGTTGGTGCTACGTCTGGGCGACGGCTTTCTGCATGATTCTCTTCCATCGACCACGGTGGAAGATGGTGGCCCTGCTCGCGGCGGTTACGATCCTCGTCTCTGCGCCATTTTTCATCCACACCATCCTCCTCTCCCGTGCGCCGTTTTATGACGAGGTGATGGTTCGTGCGAGTTTCCTGCTGCAGCGCACCCCCGAATCGTGGCCGCGGTCGCTGCTGCTCTTCACACAAACCATTCTCTTTCTCTCGCTCTGGGGGCGATACAAGCAATACTGGAGCTATCGCGCATGCGCGGCGCTGCTGCTCGGGATCCTGCTCGCGATGCACCAGAACGTGCTCCATGGAAAAATCTTGATGTTCAGTTCACACTTCTACCCGCACTTGTTGATCAGTAGTTTGATCGCGGGCGCGTTTGTGCTCACGCACCAGGCGCCGCTCCTGCGGCGCGTGCTGATCGGCGGCATTGCAGCGGTGTTTCTGCTTGCGGGCCTGCGTGATTACTTTCCGGCGCATCGATTTCTCATCCCACAGCCTGCGGACTATGCCGATCAGCACCTCGCGCCCGCGATCCGTCTCTTGCAAAAATATCCGCGCCAGACCGTACTCACGGATGCCCGGACCGGGCGCATTGTGACCTCGTGGACGGATGATGGCATTGTCTACACCACCCACGCGCGGTTCCTCCTGATCTCGGATGCTGAACTTGCCGAGCGCTTCTGCGTGAGTGCAATGTTTGACTCAAATCCTCTGCCTGCGCGCGTCCTCTCGCTCGAGTACAACCGCGTCTTGCAATCGCAAAGCTACCTTGCCTACGAGCAGAAGCTGCTTCGTGAAGCCTGCGCGCGTGTGAAAAAAGATCCTCTCGCGTATTTGAAGAAATATCAGGTGAACTTCATTCTGTGGAATCATTTGGAGAGCCCTCTATGGCGGATCGATGAAAACGCCTTGCATCTAGCCCCCCTTGGCACCGGCAGCGGGTGGACGCTCTGGAGCAGAGCGCGGGAATAGAGCCTTCAGAGCAATGCAGGAATATCTGCGATACTTGTAATCATGTGATCCGGATGAGCCTTCGCAAGCTCCGACGCCGACCGAATTCCCGACAGTGTCGCACATGTTACGAGGCCGAGCTCCTGCCCTGCGCGAATGTCCGCTTCTGTATCGCCAATCATCCAATCTCCTTTTTTTGCAAAAGATTGCAGCAGTTCCATCTTGGCTTTCCAGGGTTCCGCTTTTGAAGGTGAGGACGGAACAATGATTGATTGGAACAATGATCGGAGATTCAGAAGATCGATTTGTTGTTGCAACGTGTCGGTTCTTTTGCGAAGTGTCGCCAGAATGAGTGTATGTTTTTTCTGCAATGTTCGCAGCGTCTCGCGTGCGCCCGGTAACAGTTCGTCATCTCGCAAGAAAGAGAGGTCTTCGATCAAGTCCATCCTTTTTTTGTTATAGAACGTGAAATCTTGTTTCGGGTAGTGCGTTTGCAGAATCGATTCTTCCGAAATGCGCTCACGCTTTAATGCCCAGTACGTATCCATAGAGAGAACATTCGATGTTTCTTGCAAACAATGAAGATGCAGGCGGTAGTATCGCTTTGCAACATCGATGATCGTGCCGTCGAAATCTATGAACAGGGTCATTGCTTCTGTGCGAGGTACCAGGCGTATGTCTGAGCCAATCCCAGACGCAGCGGCGTAGCGGCTGAGAACTTCAGCGACACACGAGCATGACTGACGTCCAGTTCGATGTCCACTTTTTGTTTCCGCCGTTCTGCGTAGTGCGGCGTCATCGATTTGCCGCTGAGCTCGATGAGTAATTCAGCCACTTCTTTCAGGGTGACACTCACACCGCTCGCGATATTGAAGATGTCATGCTGCACTCGTTCGATTGCACAGACGATGGCGTCGGCGGCGTCGGTGACGTAGAGGTAGTCGCGTCGGTCAGATCCGTCTCCGTACAGTACCGGTGCGTGGCCCCCGGCGATCTTCCGCACAAAGAGCGGAATGGCTTTGATGGCAGGTTCTTGCGGACCATAGATATGCGTGAAACGCAGGATGGTAAGAGGGATATTGCGCTCCTCACAGTGTATGCGAGCGAGTCGCTCCGTTTCGATTTTTGACTGTGCATATGCTGTTGCAGGAAGCATCGGATGACTCTCTCGGATCGGCAAATCGTGCGGTGATCCGTAGACGTCGATCGAGCTTGCAAGAATCATATGGCAGAGGCTCCTCGGGAGCGATGTGAGGAGGTTGCGCGTGCTCACAATGTTTGCGTGCATCATTTCCTCCGTATTCTCCGAAGCCACGGAATGTGCAGGCATGGTCGCTGCCAAATGAATCACCGTCTCGACTCCTTCGCTTTGTGTGCGGAGCATGTCGATCACTGCGTGGTCGCACAGATCCCCCTCCACCAAGGTGCAGGGGAGCGGCAGCTGTGCCCCGGCCCGGACGACGGCAGTGATATTGTGATTGCTGCTCTTGAGCAAAGGCAAGAGGTGCGTTCCGATGAAGCCGGTCGCTCCCGTCAAAAGAATGTTCATGAGCGCGCGCGGAGACTATTGCGACGGCTTTCCATCGCCAAAACCTCTTTCTCGATGTCCTTCAGAGACGTCAGGACAGGCTCTATGTCCATACCGCGGACCCATGCGAGGCCTTCGGGAAGCGGGTTGATTTTTTTTGGCATCGCCGGGAGCGGTTCTCCGAATGCGAGCTTGACGAAGATAGCCGGCATATTGAGACCGAGCACACTGAAGAAGAGGTGCGTCGTGAAGAATCGGCCGATATTGATCTCCGTCGGGTTCGGCGTACCGCGCACGTCGTAGGTCATATCGACACTGAAGATGCCGTGCGGCGCTGGGTCGATGGCATGAATTGCTTTCTGTGCAAGCTCGTCAAGGACAGGATCGCTGATCGTCACCCCCGTACCCGTGAGGCCGGTAATGCCCGAGGGTGCACGGTTGGCAAATTCCCAATAGAGACGCTTGCGCCCCTGCGCGGTGATGAGCTCACCATTGTTCCAGATTGATTGCCACGTAATGGATTCGGGAAGCAGACAGACCGCCGCAGAGTAGTTCCCCCAACCTTTCTGGAAATCGAGCCACGCTTTCGCTTGTTCGACATTGTCGGTGGGCAATGACCCCTTACCGAAGGATCCTTGTACGGCGCGAATCCAGATCTTTGGCCCGAACTCCCGGAATGCCTTATGTAGATCATTTTCATTGTCGATCATCATCGTATCGGGCACGGGTAATCCCGCCTGTTTCCATTTTTCAAACGATAGGTATTTATTCTGGCAGATCTTCACGGTTTCCTTGGATGCAAGAAACACGCGACAGGCGATCTGTTCTCGATTGGTGCTGATGCATTCAATTTCCGCATCCGGTTGTGCGAAGAGTAAATCTGCCCCTGTTTCACGGACAATGTCATTGATTATGGGCAGATAATCCGGGTCGCTGCACAAGGGAATGAGATATCGTTCGTCTGTCTCCGCCCTCTGCAAATAATATTTGTCCGCGTCTACTCCGATGAGGTGGAATTGTTCATCCTTCACGAGTCGCAAGGAACGCGTGAAGTTCGTGGCGGCAGCGCCACCTGCTCCTGTGACAAGAATGCGCTTCATGGAGTGATGATAGCAAAAATATTTCACACTCACACGTGGTAGAATGCTGTTTGTATGCAGGTACGTACTTATTGGACAACTCAACTCCTTGCCTATTGTCTCCTCGCGACCCTCTTCGGGGCATCGTACGTCACCAATGACGTACGCGAGCAGCACCCCAGAATTCTGCGGATCATTTCCACCGATGACGGACACTACCACGCGCGGGTGAAGGCGGCATTACTCCACCGATGGGGGGAAGTGCGAAACGGGGTCACCGGGGGAGAACATCCTGCGATCGGCGGGCCGCCCGCGATTGTGGAAACAGTCGTCGGAGGCGCATTTTCGTGGACGACCCTCAAAGCTCCGCAGGTGATGATGCTCCTCACGATTTTTTTGACGCCCTGCATCGTGTTTTTACTCTGCGGATTGCTGCGCAAATCCGGCATGGGGGAATGGTGGTCGATCGTCGGGATGACTGCGTACCTGCTTGTGTTCATGGGGCCTCTCCAGAAACCCGTCAACATGTCGCTCTCGATTCCGATCACAGTGGCGGCTCTTCTTACACTGCAATGGGCGTACCAATCACCGCGACTTATTCCGGTGTTGGTGTGCGGTGCGATCATCGGAGTACTTCCCGCTGTGTACTTCTGGTCGTGGACGTTCGTGTGGGCTTCGACTGCGATCTTCTTTCTTCTGCATCTCTTCAGTGTGCCCGGGTCCACGCGCAAGCGCGCGCAGACAATTGCGCTTTGCTCCGTGCTCTTTCTTACATCGCTCATCTCGCTGCCATTCCTCCTCGACATGTTGCATTCCTCGAAGATGGATCCGAATTTCGCCGCGACGGCACTGCGAAGTACGATTGTCCTCACACACGCCATCGAATCGATTCCACGGACCATTCTCCTCACGGTACTTCTTTTTTCTACAATCCTCCTTGTACGCCGCAGTGGCAGCTCATCGCAGCAATCGTGGTTGCTTCCGCTCGCCGCACTCCTCGGAATTTTTGTCTGCATGTACCAAAACGTCATTCACGCCGTACGGTTCACGTTCTCGAGCCACTACTACCCTTTCGTCTGCTTGGCGGCGCTCTTGATCGGGATCTGGGCGTGCGCGCATGCGAAGAAGGGGAGCTTGCGTTTTGTAGTCGTCGGCCTCGCGAGTATCTTCCTGCTTGCGGGACTCTGGGACTATCGCTCGGTCTGG
This sequence comes from Candidatus Peribacteria bacterium, assembly GCA_023245865.1. Lineage (GTDB taxonomy): Bacteria > Patescibacteriota > Gracilibacteria > Peribacterales > Peribacteraceae > JAHFJN01. Next base: position 761,836 of record JAHFJN010000001.1, on the reverse strand, counting down.
GATATCGTCCGTGGGGAGTATTACGTCCGAAACATTCAACATCTTTCACCCGCCCTGCATAACCTCGATGACGGTGTGCGTCAGACGGTCCTCACCGATAAAACGTCGGCGCACATGGTAACGACGTGGACCGATGACGACGTTGTCTACACTGCGTACATCAAGCATCTGCTGATCAGTGACGAAGAGTACGCGGAGCGCTACTGCTTGTCAGAAATGTTCAGTCCCGCGGGGCCCGATCTGCTCTGGCTTTCGCGCGAAGTTGTGGAGACGGGGGACTCTGCTGAGATCGAGCGCCGTCGAGCGCAGTTTGCCGCGATCTGCGCGCCTGTGCGGCAGCACCCCCGGACCTTCCTCAAAAAATACGGCATCGATCTGATTCTTTGGAATGAACGTCTGCATCCCGAGTGGCATATTCCATCCTCGTATACGCTACGATCGAGGGGCACAGACTGGAGTCTCTGGGTTGCGCCATTGTGACCGCGCTGGCATGCTCACGTCCTCCCATGCCTGCCAGTCCTTCCGTGTGTCTGATCTGCGGCCCGACGACGATGCATCTCACAGTGCACGCGACGACGGATCACGTTCCTCTCAATTATCGGATCACCGAGGAACGCCTCGCGACTTGTTGGGATCTGTGGCGCTGTGACCGTTGTGGGCTCCAGATTTCCGACTGGCACCTGTCCGACGCCGACATCAATCATCTCTACGAAACGATGGAGGACGATCTCTACGATCAGGAGAATGCGAGCCGGCGGTTGACGTTTCATCGCGGGCTTGACCTCATCGAACGCTTCGCCACAGAGAAAGGCGTGCTGCTCGATGTCGGCTGCGCGACGGGACTGTTTCTGCTCGAGGCCAACGCGCGCGGTTGGACGAGTCGCGGGGTCGATCTCTCACGTTGGGCGGTCAAGCTCGCGCGCGGGCGCGCGCTTCAAATCCACGAAGGGACGATGCACGACGTGCCGTGGGAAAACGGTTCTTGCAGTGCGATCTCGATGCTCGACTACATCGAACACGATCCGCACCCGGCCGAAGCGATCGCGAGAGCGGCAGAGCTCCTTGCGCCCGGGGGGCTCCTCTACATCACCACTCCCGACTGCGACGGACTGCTCGCGCGACTGCTCAAATCCCGTTGGTGGGGCATCAATCCGCTGCACCTCACCTATTTTTCTCGCCGCACGATGAAGATGCTCCTCGAACAGAAAGGATTTGAGGTCCTAGTCTCACGCCACTACACACGCGTCTTCACGCTCGATTACTGGGCGAGCCGGCTCGCGCATTTCCACCCTGCCCTCGCGCCCTTCACACAAAAGATCTTCCGGATGCTTGGAATCTCCCAGATACCGTTCAAATTGAACCTGTTTGACATGATGGAGGTACTGGCCAGAAAGAAGTAAGATAGCGCAGATGAGAATAGCGTACTGCACGAACGTCCGGCTGCCGAGCGAACGCGCGCACGGCCATCAGATTGCGCACGTTGCCGATGCCCTTGTGAGCCTTGGCCATCAGGTCACGGTCTTTGCACCGTATCGCAAGAATGTCGTTGCCGAAGATTATTGGACGTACTACGGCGCCAGGCAGGAGGTCAGTCTGATGCATCTTGGGAACTTCGATCCGATTGCATCTCCATGGCTTCCCGGAGTGATTGGGCTCTGGACATTGAACGGCCTCATGCGGTTGCATCTGAAAACGCACTTGGTTCAGAGCAACTTTGATGTGATCTACACACGCTCGCCTGCACTTCTCTCCGCCCTGCTCGTGACCGGTATTCCCGTCATTCTTGAGCTCCATCAGCTCCCGCGCGCCTCGCGCAGACGGTTTGTCACCGAATGCAATGCGTGCGCACTTGTTGCCTGTCTCACTTCTTCCATGCGCGAAACACTCATCGAATGGGGAGTGGATGCCGACAAGGTGATCGCAGAAGGGGACGCCGTCGCGCTCGAGCGTTTTCAAAACGTAGCCACCCCCGCGGAGGCGCGCGCGAAATTCCATATCCAAACGCAGCGTCAAATCGTCGGTTATGTCGGCAGACTCAAAACCCTCGGGATGGATAAAGGTGTCACGGTACTGCTCGAAGCACTCGCAGAGCTGAAAGATCAGCAAACATTTTTCGGATTCATCGTCGGAGGCCCCGAGAACGATCGAAAAGAATACGAAGCCGCCGCCCACGCCCTTGGCCTCACGAAAGACGATGTTCTTTTTACCGGTGAAATTCCGGGGGGTGACGTGCCGGCCGCGCTCAGTGCGTGCGATATCCTCGCGATGCCGTTTCCGGATGTTCCGCACTATCGTCACCACATGTCCCCCTTAAAGATGTTTGAGTACATGGCGGCCGAACGCCCGATCGTGACCTCGGATCTTCCGACTGTGCGCGATGTCCTTAGTGATGAAACGGCGATCTTCTGTCGGCCCGGTGACCCAAAGAGTCTGGTGACCGCACTGCGTTGGATACAAGATCACCAGAGTGAGGCGCGAGCGCGCGCACAGCGCGCGCGAAAACTTGTCGAGAATCATACGTGGCAAGCACGGATGCAACGAATCTTGAATGCGTACCTTTCCAAAGCAGCATGAAAACGATTCTCAGTATCGCCTCGGCTCGCCCAAACTTCGTGAAACTTGCGGCGGTGCATCATGCGCTGGCCGCGCACCCGAATGACTTCGCACACGTGATCGTCCACACAGGGCAACACTACGATCCGCTCCTCTCCGACATCTTTTTCACGCAGCTTGCGATTCCACAGCCGGATCATAATCTTGGGATCAAAGGGGGCTCTGATCGTGAAGCTGTGATCCAAGCGACGGAGGATGCGCTGCTTCCCGTTCTCCAAAAGATTTGTCCTGATGTCGTACTTGTCTATGGCGATGTCAATGGTGCGGTTGGTGGCGCGCGCGCTGCAAAAAAACTCGGCATCCCCCTCGCGCACATCGAGGCGGGACTCCGCTCGTTCGATCTCTCCATGCCCGAGGAACATAACAGGATCGCAATCGACGCACTCGCCGATCTTCTCTTCTGCTCCGAAGAGTCGGGGGTGGAGCATTTGAAAAGCGAAGTCGCGAAGGGGCAGATTCATCTGGTCGGCAACACCATGATCGATACGCTCGTACGGATGATGCCTCTCATTCAAAAAGAACAGATGCCAATGAGCTTCTCAGAGCCATTTGGCGTTGTCACGCTCCACCGTCCGAGCAATGTCGATGACGAAGCGACGCTCCGGTCTGTCCTCTCGTTTCTTGGAGAGGTCGCAGCTTCCCTGCCTCTTATTCTTCCCGCACATCATCGCCTGCGTGCATCGCTCGATCAGTTCGGCATCGTCGTGCCCGAGGGTATTCGATTGATCAATCCACTGGGCTACCTTTCGTTCTTGCGCATGCTGAAGGAATCCGCCTGCGTCATCACCGACTCCGGCGGCATCCAGGAGGAGGCGGTGTATTTGCAGAAGCGTTGTTTCACGCTCCGTCGCAATACCGAACGTCCGAGTACGATCGTAAGCGGCAGCAATGTCCTCATCGATCCGGACAATCTATCCGATCGTAAGGCTGTCATCGTCTTCGCCAAAAATCCCCACACTCCTCCGGTCACCGTTCCCCTTCTGTGGGATGGCCGGGCGGGGGAGAGGATTGCGGAAGTGCTAAGACGGTTTATTCCTCTCTCCTGAGCCACCGCAGGGCTTTTCTGTACCAATACCAGTAATTCGGGAAGCGGCGGAGGATCTTTAATTCCTGATTGATTGGGATCGACGTGCCGGTCCAGGTCGTCGGGATTTCGATGATTTTGGCGCCATGAAAATACGCACGGAAGAGCAGCGCCATCGAGTACTCCGTGCCGGCGTTCGGAATGTCGTAGCGAAGACTGCGTAGCACCGAGCTGCGGTACATCTTGTACGAATTCGCGCAGTCCCACGTGGGAATGCCGGTGAAGATGCGCAGGCTATAGCAGACGATCCGTGAAAAAATATTCTGCAGCCACGGTCCGCCGACTTTCTTACCTCCTCGCATGTACCGCGAAGCGCAGACGACGTCGGCGCCGCGTTCCTCCATTGCTTTCACCATCCGATCAATTGCACTCGGATCGTCGCAGTGGTCGGCCATTACGGGAACGACCAACGTACCGGTTGCAGCATGGAGGCCTGTGATAATAGCATTGCTGAAGCTGCCGGGACGGTCGGTGTTTTTGATCAATCGCAGTTCCGGATGATTACGTGCGATCTCCGTGACGATGGTTTCCGTGAGGTCACTGCAGTGATCCGCGACGACGATCACTTCACGGTCGGGGGTCTGCACCTGCGTGAGCACGCCTATCACGGTTGCAGCAATCTGCTCCTCTTCGTTGTGGGCCGGGATGATGATGCTGAGCGTCATGCGAGGTGGTGTTTTTTTAGTTGCTCCGTCGCCGCCTCAAAGTGATCTTCGGCTGTTTCATGCTCACTCCAAGCAGCAAGTTCACGCATGCCGGCTTCGAAGGAAACCTGTGGCTCCCATCCGAGGAGCGTCTTCGCCTTTGTGATATCCGCGAAGCAGTGGCGGACATCATTCTTGCGAAATTCCCCTGTAATCTTGGGTTCAAGCGTGCTCCCTGTAACTTCCGCAAGCGTGCGCGCAATCGCTGCGATACTCGTCATCGAGCCGCTTCCGATGTTGCACACCTCACTTGCAGCGTTATCGGAGTCGAGTGCGAGCAGAAACGCCCGCACCACATCGTGTACCGAGATAAAATCGCGCGATTGGAGGCCGTCTTCGTAGACGACCGGTTGCTGGTTATTTTTGAGGCGCGAAAGGAAGATCGCGGTGACGCCGGTGTAGGGGTTACTGAGGCTCTGGCGAGGTCCGTAGACATTGAAGAGGCGAAGGGCGGTCGCAGCAATGCCGTACGTGCGTGCGATATTCATCACCATGTCCTCCTGCATGTTTTTACTGAGTGCGTAGATGGTGCCCGAACTTCGCTCTGCGGATTCCGGTGTTGGCACGGGCTTCAATTCAGCGTCACACACAGGGCAATGGAGCTGCCAGTCGTGCTTCTGTAATTGTTCTTCGCCGCGCAGCCCCGGCCGCACGATTCCGTGCGTGCTGCACGCGTAGCATCCTTCGCCGTAACTCGTCATGCTCGTCGGGAGCAAGATTTTTTTAACGGTGGAGCCTTTCTCGATGATTGCCTGGAGCAGATTCGCGGTGCCGCCGACATTCACATCGGTATAACGTTTGATTTCGTACTGTGATTGTGCGACTCCCACCGCGGACGCGCAGTGAAAGACGGTGTCGATGCCTTGGAGCGCTTTCTGTACGGTCGCGAGATCGCGCACGTCACCCTCTATGAACTCTGCGCTTGCATTCAGGTACGAGGGATTTCCTTTCGGATGGACCTGGGGATCTAGGTTATCGAGGATCCGCACGGTCTCCCCGCGTTCGATCAGAGCGTCCACAAGGAAGCTGCCGATGAAGCCCGCGCCGCCGGTGACGAGAATATGCATGCGAGGATATTACCCGAAATGCCCGAGTCTCGCGATTTCCTCCATGATGCTGTCGATAGTGTATGTTTGCTTCCAGCTCGGATAGTGTGTTTTGAATTTGCTCATGTCGCTGATGTACCAGATATGATCCCCGATACGGGCCGTTTCACTCAAGGTGATCTGCGCCTTTTTCCCGAGCAACTTCTCGCTCTTTGTGATCGCCTCGAGCATGGAGATATTGCTGAAGCGTGTGCCGCCGATGTTGTAGGCTTCACCAGGGTGCGGGTTTTCAATGAACGCGGCAAACGCGCTCAGTACATCAGCGCTATGGATGTTGTCGCGCACTTGCTTGGCCTTGTAGCCGCAAATTGTGTACGGTTCGCCGCGCGCGATGCAGCGCATCAGGTATGCGAGGAACCCGTGCAGGCGCGTCGCAGAGTGGGAGGGGCCGGTGAGGCATCCACCGCGAAAGACGCCTGTCTTGAGTCCGAAGTATTTCCCGTATTCTTGGACCATAACATCGGCTGCAACCTTGGATGCACCAAAGACGCTGTGGATCGAGGCATCGATACTCATTGATTCGTCGATGCCCGGAAAGTATCGGTGGTCTGCGGGAAGTTCCCAACGGGTTTCCATCTCAACGAAAGGCAGCGCATTCGGACGGTCGCCGTACACTTTGTTCGTGGAGGTGAAAATAAAGACTGCTTCGGGGGCGTGCAGGCGCGTGAGCTCGAGGAGGTGCATCGTTCCCTGCGCGTTCACGCCAAAATCCGTCAGTGGTTCCTTTGCCGCCCAGTCGTGGCTCGGCTGCGCGGCGGTGTGGATGATGACGTCGAATGACTTCGCTTTGAAGAGGGTTTCCAGCGCCGCGAAGTCGCGGATGTCGAGCGTGTGGTGCGTGTAATTTTTAAACTGCGTCTCGAGTTGCCGGCGATTCCAATCGGTCGAGGCCTCGGGGCCGAAGAAATACTGCCGCATGTTGTTATCGATCCCGTGCACGCTGTCGCCCCGCTCACAGAAATATTTCACGGCCTCGGAGCCGATGAGCCCAGCCGATCCGGTCACGAGGATATTCATATCGTTTCGTAGTATTCCAGCAAGAAGTCGACTTGGCGAGAGAGCGAAAATTTCTCGCGTACGCGCTCGTATCCCTTTTGGCCCATTGTGAGCCGAAGCGCATCATTTTGCAGCAATTGCAGGAGGTGCGATGTATATTCCTCGGTCTTTCGCGGATCACACACGTACCCTGTCACCCCGTGCTCCACCGCTTCCGGCGTTCCGCCGAAGATCGTTCCGACGACGGGCCTCCGTACCGCCATCGCTTCCAAGTTCAGCGTCGGAAAACAATCAAGACAGAGCGAGGGGGTGGTGACTATGTCGCTCGCACCGCACGCGGTTTTCATTGCCGTGCGATCGAGCCATCCAAGGACGCGAACGTGCTCATGCAATTTTTCTTGTCCCGCTTCTTTGATCAATTGTTCGAAGCGCACAGGATCTCCGACGACGAGCAGGAGGACGTTCGGTATCGTTTTGCGGAGTGTCTCCAATGCTTTAAGGGCGGGAACAACGCCCTTGTCCATACTCAGTCGCCCACCAAACAGAATCGTTTTTCGATTTTGAAGCTTATGTTCGCAAACGAATTGATCGATTGCGTCGGAGGAAGATTGCCATGCGTCGATGTCGATCCCGTTATAGAGCACCTCTGTTTCGCGAATGCCATTTTGTGCGGCCGCATGCTGCAATGCCTCACTCACGGTGAATATCTGTTTTACGTTATTGCGTAGGGCAAATCGTATCCGTGCGTTTCGCCACGGTCGGTATCGCAGGCCTGCGCGAAGGAGATGATCGGTGATGCGCCAGCGCGCATCACCGTTGTTCAAATAGCGTGTCGTGTTCATCCGTCCGTACGAAAAGCTCATCACATCGTGGAGCGTGAGGAAAATATTGTCCGTGAACGCGCGTGCGGTCTCAAGCACACCGTACCCGAGGTTATTCTGAATGTTGTGTGCGTGCACAACATCGGGGCGCAGATCCTTGAGGACGTCCTCGAGTGATGTTACAGAAGCAGCGGTGAAGATTGTGACGCCGTGCCCGCGTTTTTGAAATGCGTGCGCAAGTTCTTCGACGATGAGTGCGACGCTGCTTCGGCCCTGAGGTGGCAAGTCGTCGTTGAGGAGCAGGATTTTCATACGAGCAGCGGTTCCACGCGGAACGTGTCATCCTCATACCCTGTGCCGCTGCGGGGGACATCGGTGAGGCAGAGCATGCTCGCGTCACTGAGTGCCCGGTAGGCGTGGATATCGAACGGGGGGATCAAAGCGAGGTCACCGGGCTCTAACGTAAAGGTTTGGACCGGTGCATCAGGGGTGCGAACATCTCGAGTGGCGAGTTCCACGGTGCCACTGAGGATGTAAGTGTACTGCGTTTGGCGCTTATGGTAGTGATTTGCGCGAACGGCACCCTTCGTGAACGTAATCAGCCCGGTGTGATGCGTTTGGCCTGTAAACACATCAATGATGCTGCCGCGCGCATCCTTGAAGGCCGGCTCGATGTGTTCGACAAAAGTTCTCATACGATATGCGGAAGGGGGATCGGAATGATGAACTTGCCGCCGCGGTTTTTGTATTCCTGGAGGTTACGCATGATCTCCGGTGCGAAATTCCACGGCAAAATCAGAGCGTACTCCGGCATCGACGTGAGCAGCATCTCGTCCGTGACGATTTCGATATGCGTGCCGGGGGTGAAGCGTCCGACTTTCAGTGTATTTTTTTCCGTGATGAAATCCAACAGTGCGCTCGTGATGCCGCAGAAATTGAGCAGTGTCGAACCTTTGGCAGGCGCGCCGACGCCGGCTATTCGCGCACCGCTGTTTTTTAAGTTCACGAGGAGTGCCGTCAAGGAGCGTCGCTCTGCGTAGACGTCCGTCGCGAATTGTTGCATGCGTTCGAGGGAATGCAGATGTTCTCTCTGTTCACTTTGCATCATCTCCTCTACGACCGGCCGGACCGGTCGAATGCCCCTCCGCGAGACAAAGATCCGGATGCTGCCTCCATGAATCGTCGTGCGCACGACATCAATGATCTCCATAGCGAAGCGTGCGAAGAATCGATGGAGAGGAGTCACGGAAAAGTACGAGAGGTGTTGATGGTAGATCGTGTCGTACTCCGTGTGTGCGACGAGATCCGCGAGGTACGGCGCCTCGATCACGAAAATTCCCTCTTCATCGAGAAGGATATCGATCCCTTTCATGAGATCATCCAGATCATCGATGTGTGCAATGACGTTCGTGCCGGTGATGACGGCCGCTTGGCCTTTTTCGGCTTTAATTCGCATCGCGACATCCGATGAAAAACATTCCGTGATCGTATCGATGCCGTTTTGGATCGCGATTGCGGTCATGCGCGGGGTCGGATCGACGCCCTGGACCCGCATTCCTTCGTCACGAAATCCCGAGAGCAGAAGTCCCACGTTGGAACCGATGTCGACCGCGAGCGCACTGCTTGGAATGCCATACGCTGCGACGATATCGTGTGCCATGCCCCGGAAGTGCTTCCGACCGGTCTCCGTGATCGTGGAATCGTAGAGGTACTCCTGTCCATAGAGGTAGAGGGGATCCACCACGTAGTTGATCTGCACCTGGCCACAGGTGAGGCAGAGCTCCGTTGCCAGCGGGAAAAACGGTTCCGGATCTCTCAGAGCGGCAGCGGGCACAAAGCCATCGGAGTGCGGATGCATGCCGAAGTCCAAAAACGTTGCGAGGGTCTTGGCATGACACAAGCGGCAATCCTCCCGAAAATAGCCTGCGGGGTAGGGTGCTTTGGTCTTCAAAGCCGGTGGTTTTTCCTGAGTGGCAACGGCTGCCTGCATGGGAGTATCGTACCCAGCGTATGGAGCGCATGCAATCTGTTGCCATCGTGACCGGAGGGAGCAAGGGCCTTGGCAAAGCCATTGTTGAGGCGCTGCACGCCGCAGGATTTATCGTCGAGGCGCCATTGCAAGAAGAAGTGGATGTGCGATCCTTTGAGTCCGTGCATGCGTGGATCTGCGATATATATGCCCGGCGCGGACATATCGACATTCTCGTCAATAACGCAGGATGGGCGGAGTCGCCAAAACTTCTTGAAGACACCTCCGAGGAGGATTTCGATCGATGTATGGATACCAATGTCAAAGGAGTCTACAACGTGCTGCACGCTGCGCTTCCTCTGATGAAAAAACAGAAGAAGGGGGTGATCATCAACATCGCCTCGCGTGCGGGGACTCGTGCGCATCCCACACTCTCGATCTACAGTGCATCGAAGTTCGCGGTACGTGGCCTCACGCAAGCGGTCGCACGGGAGTGCAGCGAGGCGGGGCGCACCGTTACCTGTATCAGCGTGTCGCCGGGAGGGGTCAATACCGACATGCGTACGATGCTTTTTGGCAAAGAGAACAGTGATCGTCAGCAGAAGCCGGAGGTCGTGGCAGCTCTGATCATGCAGTATTTGCAGGGCGAGATGGATGCCCCAAACGGGAGCGATGTACAGATTGTGGATGGCATTGTCACTAGGATCACGACTCTCGACTGATCGCTGCCCTGTAACATTCCTCCTGCGCCTCGCCTTGCTCTGCGAGGCTGTGCTTGGCTGCCCACGTGCGGCAGTCTTCTGATCGGATTTGTTTTTCCATCAACACATTTCGCATTCGCGCTGCAACCGCGGCTGGATTTGTGGCTTCCACTGCGTAGCCGGATTTGCCTTCCTCAATCGCTTCCGCACATCCTGAGTGCAGAGAACCGATGACGGGAACACCGCGAGCGGCTGCCTCCAAAAACACTAAACCGAAGCCCTCGAAGTGCGCGTCAGCGTCGCGACTGAGCATCATGAAGAGATCGGTTTGCCTCCAGAGCGCATCAAGTTTCTCTGCGGAGAGTTTTCCGTGGAAGGTGACTTCTGCCGCGAGTCCGTATGTTTCGACGAACGCGAAGAGTTTCTGAACGTACGGTTCCTCGGGATCAAACGTGCCGACAATGTGAAGGTGAAAGGGCGTGTGTGTCTGCTCGCGATACTGCACACATGCATCGAGAATTTCCTGCACGCCCTTGCGCGGCTTCACGCCGCCGACGAAGAGGATGGTGTGGTTTGTGCGTCCTTCGACCGTGCTCAGGATGACATTTCTCACCATGACGTTATTTTGTGCAATCCCCAGCCGAAACATCCGCCCGACGTTTTCGATTCGTTCTGCCGCCTTTAGATCTGTTTTTTGTGCGGCTGCAAGTGCGCGCGAGCGTGTGAACTGACTGCAGATCAAAAATCCGCCGCACTGCCGCCATGCATGAGCAGCAAGCCACCGCGTTTTCCATTGAAGGAATGGCAGGACGCTGTATGTGCCGTGGAGGTTCATCACCCAGGGTGGAGTTTTACACATCCACCCTACGAGTGGCATCGCAAGCGCGTAGGGTTCTACGAGGAAGTGGATGATGTCGGGCCGATCTGCACGAATGGTCAGGGAAATTGTCCATGCGGCTCGCAGTATCGCAAACGGCGAAGAGAGCATTTTGAGCGCGCCGGGCAGACCCGGTAATGGTGCGCGTGCATGCGTCAGTAGCGTAATCTTATGATGTCTCCGCGACATTTCCTCAATAGTGTTCAGGCTGTAGGTTCCCCAGCCGCTACGAGGCTCTATGCTCTCGGTGATAAAGAGAATGTGCATGACCCAAGTATACCTCATGCGTCATACACCGTCTCAAGCCATGCGTTCAGTTGGATCAGGCTGCTCAAGATATGAAGGTGGTATTCGCCCTGCTTATGGGCTTCAAAGAGATCACGCAGTTTCCTGGTATCGAAGAGTTCTTGCATGCGTGCACTTTCAAGCATGTCTTCGACGAGCGGCGCGCACTCGCGCCGGATCCACTTCGCAAGCGGTGGGTAGAAACTTGCTTTCGCGAGTGAGAAGAGGTGGTCGGGCAGGATTCCTTTATATGTTTCTTTGAGCAGGGCTTTTGTGCGACGCAGCGTCACGTGCCATTCACTTTTTGTTGCGTGCGATGCTGCGATGATCCGCGGATCAAGGAAGGGGACGCGGCACTCAAGACCCGAGCCCATTGTCGTTGCGTCCGTGAGTCGCAGCGATTCATCAACGAGCCAGAGGTGGCGATCGAATTCCATGAAGGAGCGGACGGCGTCATGTGGTTCGACGAGCTCACCATGACACACGGAAGCGAAGCGCTCCGTGAAGAGCATCGTCGTTGCCAATGGATCGAACCAATTGCTTTTTGCAACTGCGCGAATTTCTTCAATCGGACGCGCGAGCAGGCGCTCGGCAAGAAGCGGCCCCGGACTCATCCGCAGCACGTCACTTGGCTGCCCGGCGAGCCGAGCGAGAGCGCCGCGGGCAACACCCGGAATCAGGTGCATTGCTTGGAGAATCCGTGCGATGCGATAGCGCGGGTAGCCGCCGAAGAGCTCGTCGCCGCCGCTGCCATTGAGAACAACGTCGACATGTTTTTTCGCCTCGCGCGCGAGCAGAAATTGCGCAACCGACACGCTGTCGGCGTTCGGCTGATCGAGTGCGCGCGCCACCTCTTTGTAGTGTTCTCTATAGAGCTCCGCCGTGAGAAAGAGTTCGCGGTGCTCCGTGCCGTAGTGTCCGGCGGTGAGTTTCGCAAGGTCGGCGTCGGTATTGAAGCGCGCCGCGCCTTCCGCTTCTGATGCTTCGAAGCGGACCGTGAATGTTTTCAAGGGTTTTTTTGCGTGCTTGGACATATGATGCAGCACGATCGAGCTGTCCATCCCGCCGCTTAAGAAAATTCCTACCGGTTTGTCGGAAACAAGGTGATCACGCACAACTGTGTCCATGAGCGCGGGGAAACTTTCACGAAATTTTTCCGGTGATGCATATGCCGCCGCGGGCACGCTTGGGGCAAACGATTGCCGATGTTCCTGACCGTCACGCCATGTGAGCAGGGTTCCGGGCGGGAGCGATTCGATCCCTTCGCAGAGTGTTTGTGGTCCAGGGACATACTGCAGGCGCAGGTACTGACTTACGCTACGCATGTTGAGAGCGGGTTTTTTCGGGAGTGCTTGCATGAGCGCACGCATCTCCGAGGCGCAGTGCAATTGCCCGTTTGGGTAACTGAGGAAGAGCGGCTTGATGCCGCTGCTATCGCGTGCGAGCAACCACGTTTTTGTGCGCGTGTCGTAGAGCGCGAAGGCGAACATCCCAAGAAGCTTGCTTACAAAGCGCGTCCCTTCCGCTTCGTAGAGTTTCAGAAGCACCTCCGTGTCCGTGCCGGTGCGGCACTGTAATCGGTACCGTTCGCGCAGTTCTTTAAAGTTAAAGATCTCGCCGTTGTAGACGATCACGACCGTATGGTCTTCGTTCCACATCGGTTGGTCGCCGGCAGGTGTCGGATCCAAAATCGCGAGGCGCGCGTGCCCGAGCGAGATGCCGCCCCCCACAAAAACAGCATTGCCATCAGGGCCGCGATGCACGAGTGCGTGCGTCATCCGTTCGATTTTCCCCCGATCTTCGCCGCTGAATGCTGCAATGCCGCACATATCACCACACAATCTGATACAACACCGCAGTATCCGTCGACGCCTCCGGAATTTTTTTCAATGTGAACGCTTTATAAATCACTTGATAGATGAAGTCATTGCGTACGGTCGGCGGAATCAAAAACAGATGCGTCACGTGGCGCGTTTTAAAATATTCACGGAGCAACGTGCCGCCATTTGGCTTCTTGATCATCTTCGGAACGTTCGGGTCGATGTTGCCGGCGAGATCTTGGATGGGTAATTCTGAAAAAAGTGCGATTCGCCCGTGATCGCGCACACCGAGAATGCTGGCCTTGGGCAGATGAGCTTTCACCCATTCAACGGGTTTTTGCCAGGCATCGATTTGCGTTGCGCTTGGTCGCGCAATCATGCTCATGCTTTTTGCCCACGGCATATGGACCGCAAGATCGTAGAAGCGGTACTGAGAGAGGATGATGATTGCGGCAGTGATAAACGTGAGTATTACTTTGCGGCTGCGGTCGGTAAAGAGATGCGTGAGAAGCGCCGCGATGAGAATGCTAAAGAGGTGCACCGCTGGATTGACGTAGCGCAGTCCGTGGAAGTCGGGGAAGTACCACTGGTAGGCGACGAGGGTTGCAAAAAAAGTCGCAGTATAGAGCAGGGTGATGATGCTCAAGCTTCGAGTTTCTTTTTTCGTGAAGGCGTAACAGAGAGCGATGATGCAGAGAAGCGACGATCCCGCGGCGACACTCATCAAATGCTCCAACTGAAACACGTTCCATCCGACGATCTTGAGGTATTTCAGGAGCGAGAAATGATCGAATGAAAAATTATGGAGCGCGAGCGCAAGCTCGCGGCGCCCGACTTGATTGGCAAGCATCGGCGAGCCCGTGCGCACAAGCTGCCACATCGTGAGCACGCCAAAGCCCAGGACCGAAAGCAGTGCAAATCCTGCAAGAACGCGCGCGGCGTCTCGCTTGTCTTGAGCGCGAAGCCACTGCCAGAGGAGCATGCAGCCGATTGCAAAGCCGATGAAGATGCCGTCGCCGCGCACCGTCATCGAGAGCCCCGTCCAAAGTCCGATGAGCAGACCGCGCACGAAAGGAGAAGCGCGTTTGGGAATACCGATACCCAGAGTCGCTCCTACGCTCATGAGCACGAAGAACGTGAAGATCGCGGTGTCCATGCCGTTCATCGCCTCGAAGAAGGCATTTCCCGTGAAGGTCGCGAGCAGGAAGGCGATCCATGCGGCTCCCCGGTTGTTCGTTACTTGTTTTGCGATGACAAAGACGACGATCGTCGAAGCGGCCGCAAAGACACTGGAAAGAATCAATGATGCCTTGATCGCGAGCGCTTTACTGAAGAGTGCGAAGTTGATCGCGAGGAGGTACGTCCAGAGGAAGGGTGAACCGGTCGTCGCGTGCACAAAGTCGTACGTGAATCCGTGACCCATGGCGATATTGCGAGCGACTGCCATCTCGATGAATGCGTCGTCGATGATCCACGTGGTCGTGGCGAGTCCGAGCACCGGGCTTAGGAGCAGGAAGGCAATTTTCGCGCCGAGTATGACCGCGGCAACGAGGAGAACGTATCGCATATGCCCAGTCTATCACGTATACTCCCCCTATGGACAATGCCTCCTCCGTCTCGAAACTGCGCCTCCTCGTGAAGCGCGCGGGGATGAAGCCCGCGTACTTCATTGCGCCGGGAATGCTCTCGATTGTGGCGGCGACCTTCGAAGGCTTGAGTGTTGTCCTGCTGCTGCCGCTCGTGCGCGCGGTATTTGTTCACGATTTTACGGCATTAAAAACGCTGCCGCATGCGGATGTTCTCCTTGCACGTCTCCCGGAGGCGTGGTCAGAAACGCCCCAAGCACTTCTCTGGCTCACGCTCGGGCTCTTCGTCGCAGCGGTACTGCTGAAGAATCTCTTCCGGTACATCTCGATCGTCAGCATGTCCTATGTCGCGTACCGCACCGCCCATCATCTGCGTAAACGACTCTTCGAGCGGTATCTCCAGTTTGGAAAACTCTTCTTCGATCGGTCCACCGTCGGGCATCACAGCACCGTGCTCACGACCTTCACCGAGCTCAGTATGAACCCGTTCATCGGGCTCGACCGGATCATCAACCAGATCTTTTCGCTGACGATGTACTTGATCATCATGTGCACAATCTCGTGGAAGCTCACGCTCTTTGCGTTGCCACTCTTCGTACTGTTACACGTGTCGGTCGCGCGCATCATCGCGCGCATTCGCAGTATCTCAGGACGAATCGCGCAGTCCTCCAAGTCACTCCAGAAAAAGATCATGGAAGTGCTCTCGGCGATCCCGCTCGTGCTTGCCTACGGGACTGAGCAGCGTGAGAAGGATCGTTTCACGACCGTGAGTAACGAGCTCTCGCGACACTGGTTTCATGCGAGCAGGTTCAATCATCTCGTGAATCCGATCAATGAACTCGAGACACTCGTCGCGATGCTCTGTTTATTCGCCGTCATTCTCTTTGTGCTCGGCGCGGAGTCTCTCGGCATATCGTCGCTCGTCGTCTACTTCTACCTTGTGCTCAACTCGGCCGTGAAATTCAGCACGCTCACGATGTGGAGGTCGCAGGTAGCGACCGCCTCGGGGCCGATCGGCGAGATTCTGGATATCTTCGAGGATACCGACAAATACATCGTCCCCTCGGGCGTGCGTCCCTTCGTAGGTCTACAAAATGCGATCGAGTTTCGTCACTTTCAATTCAGCTATCCCGATGGGCGCACTGCGCTCTCGGACGTCCATCTTACGATCCCGAAGGGCAGCCTTACCGCGATCGTCGGACCGACGGGTGCGGGGAAAACAACACTCGTGAATGTTCTGATGCGCTACTACGATTGTGCTCCCGGGATGCTCTTTATCGACAGCACCGATATTCGCGATTTTGAGCTGGGGTCGCTGCGGTCGCATTTGGCGCTCGTCAGCCAAGACACGCTTCTCTTCAACGATACCATCCGCAGTAACATCGCCTACGGCGTCCCCGAGGCATCCGATGCTCTGATCAACGCTGCGGTCGAGGAGGCGTCACTCGCCGATTTCATTGCAAAACTTCCGCAGGGACTTGATACGCTCATCGGTGATCGCGGCGTGCAGCTTTCGGGAGGTGAAAAGCAGCGTGTGTCGATCGCGAGAGCACTGCTCAAAGGTGCGGACATTCTGGTCCTCGACGAGGCGACGAGCTCGCTCGATAGCCAGACGGAGGCGCTCATTCAGACTGCGATCGACCGCGTCATTAAGGGCAAGACCGCGATCGTGATCGCGCACCGGCTCTCCACTATCAAACATGCGGATCGGATCGTCGTGATCGAAGAGGGTAGATCCGTCGAACAAGGGACGCTCGAAGAATTACTCGCGAAAAAAGGAGCCTTCCATGCGCTCTGGGAAGCGCAAAGATTCTCATGAAAATCCTCTACGTTGTCATGAAGCATGATTACGGAGTTCCTCTGCAGGGACTCAGTAACGAGCATTTTAATTTCTACGATACGTTTCTGCGAATGGGCTCTGAGGTGCTCTACTTCGATTTTGCAACACTCCTGAAGCAGCACGGGCGCGCGCGTATGAATCAAATGCTGCGCGAAGTGGTCGATGAAGAGAAGCCCGATATTCTTTTCTGCGTCCTCTATAAAAATGAAATTGATAAAGATGTCATGCGACACATCACGGAGGAAACGGATACGGTGACATGCAACTGGTTCTGCGATGACGTGTTTCGCTTCAAGAATTTTTCCCGAAAGTGGGTACGCTGCTTTGATTGGATTCTGACGGTGGACCTTCCGATGGTTGCCAAATATCAACGACTGGGGGCAAGGAATGTTGCGTACGTGCGTTGGGCTTGTAACCCCTTTCTCTATCATAGGAGTTCTCAACCTCCCGCCTACGATGTCACCTTTGTCGGGCAGCCTCATGGTAAGCGACGGGAAGCGGTGAAGGCTTTGCAGGAAGCGGGGATCAACATACGGACATGGGGCCGCGGTTGGGAGGGTGGCAGACTTTCTCAAGAAGAAATGATTCGCGTTTTTGGGCAGAGCCGCATCAATTTGAACTTTTCCGATACCTCTGTCCGCCCCGGGTGGCGTGGGTGGTTCCACCTCACGTTCCCAAAGCAGATCAAAGGACGCCTGCTCGAGGTTCCCGCATGCGGAGGGTTTTTACTGACGGGTGATGCGCCGGCGCTTCACGAATATTATGAAAAAGGACGCGATGTTGCGGTATTTCGTTCCACCAAGGAGCTTGTCGAGCAGGTTCGTTACTATCTTGCGCATGAAGAGGAACGGGCCGCGATCGCGCAGGCGGGTTACGCGCGGACGATGCGAGAGCACACCTATGTCCATCGTTTCTGTGATCTGTTCCAACGGATGGGTTTTGAGGTTCCTGACCCGGAGGATGTGCTTGCGGGAAAAGTTGCCACGGGAACGACGCGGGAGATCACGATCACGGTCGATCGCCCACTTGTGAGCGTTGGGATGGCGGTCTATAACGGAGATCGATTCTTGTGTGAGACCATCGAGAGTATCCTTGCTCAAACATTCCAAGATTTTGAATTCATCATTGTGGATGACGGCTCGACCGACACCACCCCTGCGATTCTCGCTGAATTCGCCGCCCGCGATGCTCGGATCGTCATCCATCGCTTTCCAAAGAATCGGGGAAAAGTGGAGGCTTTCAATGCCGCCTTTCATCTTGCGCGAGCGCCGTTCATTGCATTCATGGGTGCCGATGATGTAAGTCTGCCGCAGCGACTCTGGACGGAAGTGAATTATTTACAAGAACATCCCGGTATAGGACTCGTCGGAAGTTGGGTGGAACTGATCGATGAAGAAAGCAAGCTCCGTGGGATCTTGACGCATCCGTCCTCCTCTGCGTTCATTGCGTGGTCGATGTTTTTCAGAAATCCCATTGCCGCCTGTTCCGTGATGGTGCGGCGAGATCTTGGAGAGAAAGTCGGTTGGCTTCGCGAAACGGCATCCGAGGATTATGATTTTTGGGAACGCCTGAGCCGCATCTGCGATCTGGCGAATTTGCCTGTGGTGCTCGCACGCTATCGTGTGTGGCAGGGTAACTTTACGTCGAGCCATCAGAGCGAACAGGAACAGACCGTGCTTGCGGTCATACAGGAACGAGCATCCGATCTTCTTCAGTGTGCGATTCCGGTGCATGTGATTGAAGCTCTGAGACTTCCTCTCCAGGGAACCCAACATATGTCGAGGCAACAGATCAGTGGTGCAGCGTCTCTCTGCGGTCGTCTGGCGAGGGCGTTCATGTGTTCTCGATCTTTGACATTGCGTGACCGACAGCAGATACGTGACAGCGTGTCCGATTATCTCTGGACGCTCTCGCGATATGCCAAGCAACATTCGCCCTGGGGGGCACTGTTCCTTCGAGTACGTGCCATACTCTTCAATCCTCTTTTTCTTTCCTATGTATGTCGACGGTGAGGGCTTGCCTTCCTTTCCTTTCGCGTTTGTGATTGGATAGACACATGGAATCGGCGCGCGTTCTTCTCACCGGTGCATCAGGACTTCTCGGCTCGCATGTCCATGCGCGGCTCGAACAGCTGCCCTGGGTGCGTGAGCTCTTAACTCCTCGCAGCAGCGAGTACGATGTACGAGACCAACGCGCGGCGCAGGCGATGTACGCTGATCTTCGGCCGGACATCGTCATTCACTGCGCCAGCAAGGTAGGGGGCATCAAAGACACCCGGGAACATCCTGCGGAATTTTTCTACGACAACATTCTCATCGGTACCCATGCGCTTCATGAGGCGTGGCGCGCGGGTGTCAAAAAATTCATCGGCATCGGTACAGTTTGTGCGTACCCCGAACACATTGTGTTGCCCTTTCGTGAAGCAGATCTCTGGAGCGGTTATCCGGAACATGTGAACGCACCCTATGGCATGGCGAAGAAGATGCTCCTCGTGCAGGGCAATGCGTACCGGGAGCAGTATGGGTTTCACGCGATCCATCTCTTGCTCGTGAATCTCTACGGGCCGGGCGATAATTTTGATCCCGAGTCATCTCATGTGATCCCCGGTCTGATTCGTAAATTCATCGAGGCTCGCGAAAGAGGCGCGTCATCTGTCACGCTCTGGGGCGATGGCTCGCCGACCCGTGAATTTTTGCATGCCGACGATGCTGCGCGGGGTATCGTTCTTGCGACAGAGAATTACGACAGTCCTGAACCCGTGAATCTCGGTTCTGGACAGGAGATTGCGGTGAGGAATTTGGCAGTCCTCATTGCGCGAGAAACCGGGTTTCAGGGAACAATCGTGTGGGACACGTCGCTCCCAAACGGACAACCGAAACGTTGTCTCGATGTATCACGAGCAGAAAAAGAATTTGGGTTCCGTGCGACGATTTCTCTGGAACAGGGAATTCGTGAATCCGTACAGTGGTTTTTGCAGCACCGTTAAGAGGTGATTTCGATGCTATCCGCCTCCGCCTTCGCCATGATCTCTACGAGCTCTGCAAATTTCACCGTCGGTTCCCATCCAAGCGTTTTCTTTGCTTTTGTGGCATCACCGAGCAGGACGTTTACTTCCGTCGGGCGGAAGTAGCGCGGGTCGATACGCACGAGCACGTTCCCACTCGCTCGATCTTTCCCGATTTCTTCTGCGCCGGATCCTTCCCACGAAAGATCGTAGCCGAAAAACTTTGCGGTCAATTCGGTAAACTCTCGGACGGTGTGGGTTTCACCCGTGGCAAGAATGTAATCATCGGGTGTGTCCGCCTGCAGCATCCGCCACATCCCTTCGACGTATTCTGGTGCGTATCCCCAGTCGCGTTTGGCGTCGAGATTTCCAAGAAAGAGTACATCTTCCAGTCCTTTGTTGATCCGTGCGAATGCGCGGGAAATTTTACGAGTGACGAAGGTTTCACCTCTGCGCGGGGATTCATGGTTGAAGAGGATGCCATTACATGCGAAAAGTCCGTAACTCTCTCGGTAGTTCACGGTCATCCAGTACGAAAACACTTTCGAGATCGCGTACGGCGAGCAGGGGCGAAACGGCGTTTTTTCGGTGATCGGAAGCTCGGGGGCATTCCCAAACATTTCACTGGATGCTGCGTTATAGAGTCGGACGGGAAGTGCTGTGTCCCGCAGCGCCTCGAGTAGCCGGAGCGTCCCCATGCCCGTCACGTCGCCCGTGTACTCCGGGATGTCGAAACTGACCCGCACGTGACTCTGCGCGCCCAAGTGATAAATTTCCGACGGTTGAATGCTCTGCAGCAAGCGGTTGAGATTGCTGCCGTCACTTAAGTCCCCATAATGCAGGAGTAACTTCACGCCCTTCGTATGGAAATCTTGGTACAAATGATCGAGGCGCGTCTTCACAATCGTGCTTGAACGCCGGATGATCCCGTGGACCTCGTAGCCTTTTTGAAGCAGCAGTTCGGCCAGGTACGAACCGTCCTGCCCCGTGATGCCGGTAATCAGTGCTTTCTTTATGGAGGACATAGGGCGAGTATAGCGGTATCCTTTGGCGCATGGCAGTCACGTTTTATCGGGCGGTTCCTTGGCTCCTTGCGGTCTTTAGCATTCTCTTCGCGCTCACCTTCCTTTTTGTCCTGCCGCACTTCGATTGGACGCATGTGACGGGCGGCGATGCCGCGCAGTATCATGCCGGCGCGCTGTCGCTGCTTCATCATGGCACGTATTCTTTCGATGGAGGGCTGCATCTGGCCTTTGAGCGTGAACCGGGAATGAGTATCTGGCTTGCGATCGTGTACGCAATCTTTGGTGAGGGGAACGGCCCGGCACTTTTCACCGTGCAGGCACTTCTGTATGCAGGTGCGGTGATACTTTTCGCAAAAGAACTAAAACTCCGTACGAATGATTCCACGGCGATCGTCTGTTTGGCATTGCTCTTTATACTACCCTCCGCGTTTCGGGCGATTTTCTCGTTCAACCGTGAGGGACTGAGTTTGATTCTTTTCTTATTTTTCTGCGCGCAGTTTTTCATGTTCGAGCGGACCAAACGCTGGCGCGATGCTGCCATCGCGGGAATACCCCTCGGATTCCTGATGCTCACGTTTGCGGGCTACGTTCTCTTTCCATTTTTCTTGCTGCCGCTCGGTTGGTATCTGCGATTGCCCATCAAGAAAGTGCTCTGCATCGTCGCGATTTCCTACGCCGTCCTTGCGCCCTGGGGCCTTCGTAATACCTACTATCAACATCGCCCGTGTCTGGTCGGGTGCTACCGCTCGGCGCTGCAGTGGTACGTGCGCGGGGAATGGTCAGAGCACCTCACAGGAATGGATTTTGGAAGATGCCTCAGAGCCGAGTACATCACGCGGGATTGGTCAGACGTTTCGCCCTATTGTAACTTCAATGCCGTGTGGCACAGCAAGTGGCCGGAGGGATTCAAAGGTATTCCGGCCGATGGCATCATCATCCGTGACAGCCAGCAGAAGATTCTGCGAAATTTCCCGAACTATCTCCAAAATTCTGTGTGGGAATTGATCGAGTTGCATCTGCCAAACAGCGACTATTGGGGGCGGGGGTACAACATCTTGACCTCCCTCGGTTCGCTTACGCTCTACATTGGTATTCTTTTTTCTTTGCCCACCATCTTCCAACGCAGGCGCGAGTTCGCGCTCGTCTTCACGATCATGGGGTACACCATCGGAGTCCTCAGTCTCACCTACGCAATGCCGCGGTATCTCGTGCCGAGTATTTTTACGTATGTGGTTTTGGCGGCGGTTGGATATGAGAGAGTTGTTCTTTATTTTCTTCCCTCTCCCCGCGGGAGAGGGTTAGGGTGAGGGGCTATTTTCGTATTTTCACTTTCACCATCATCAAGAGTCCCTTGATAGCATCTTTCCATCCGATCTTTTTCCCTTGCTCGATCGTGCGTGGGCGGTAACTGATCGGGACTTCGTGGATGCCGATGCCCCGTTTCAGGCATTTGGCGGCGATCTCCGCCTCCAGCTCAAACCCGTTACTTGTGAGGTGAAGTCCCCGAAACACATCCGTTGGGAGTAATTTGTAGCAGGTGTAACTGTCGGTGAGGGAACTCCCGAAGAGCAGATTCAAAAATCCCGTCAGTGTTTTGTTGCCGAGCAGGAACCGCCAGTAGATGTGGGGCGTTTTTCCTTGG
Organism: Candidatus Peribacteria bacterium; assembly: GCA_023245865.1. Classification (GTDB taxonomy): domain Bacteria; phylum Patescibacteriota; class Gracilibacteria; order Peribacterales; family Peribacteraceae; genus JAHFJN01. Next base: position 739,763 of record JAHFJN010000001.1, on the reverse strand, counting down.
AAGAACCGCGACCCGAAGATCGCAGAGCCCGGATGCTCTCGTGCGGCATCAAGCAGCAGATGGATCTCGCGCGGGTCATACTCAAGATCCGCGTCTTGAATCACGGTGTAGGTACCGTTTGCTTGCGCGAGGCCGAGTCGGATCGCAGACCCCTTCCCGCCGTTTGATTTTGTGAGGACGATATCCGTCGGTCGCGCGTGCGCGTGTAAAATCGCGAGCGAATCGTCCGAGCTTCCATCATCGACGTAGATGATCTGGGCGTCAGGGCAACTATGCGTGATTGCATCCATAATCGAAGCGACGGTTGCGGCTTCGTTGTAGACGGGCACGATGATGGAGAGTTCATGTTGCATGACGTTTTTAAGAAAGGCTATACGGATGATGGATCAATCCTAACCCGAACCCGATTCCGAGTCCGAGGAGCAGAATCGAGACGGTGATCATGCGTGCCCCTGCGGTATCGCGCTTCGCGAGCGCGAGCACGGTCAGCGGATACACGGGAGTGATCACACGGCCGATACTGGTGATCGATCCCCAGATGTCGGGAGCCATAGAGAGCATGAGGAGGAGAAAAACAAAACTTCCGAGCGTCAAAAATTCCCATCCGCGCCGTTTTATTTCGAGTCCCACCCAGAGGAGTGCGGGCACGACAAATCCGAGGAGCAGCGCGATCGAAGACAGTGTGTAGACGTTGTATCCGCGCGCCCCGATCAGCACATTCCATGGAGCTAATAGCGGGAGCGTGTGCTTGCCCGTGCTCCAGAGAAACGGAATTTCGTGAAACATCGCATAGATGAGTCCATGCAGAGCCAGAAACGAGCAAACGGGTATTACGAGCAACAAAGCATTTCGCCACTGTTTTTTGAAGAAAAAATATGCGAGCAGCACTGCAACGAAGACAATGTTGATCTCGCGGGAGAGCACGAGGAGCGAGAGGAGGAGGATATCAATCCTATCAATGTGTTTTTTTGTGTACGAACCACGTAACAAAAACGCCGTCAGCAGCAGCAAGCTCAGCGGCTCTGCCAAGTTGAAATGCAGCGCGATGAGGGCGGCAGGCGAGAGCGCAAGCGCAAAAACATAGAGTGGTTTTACCTCACGGCGCAGCATCAGCCACGCCATGAGTAGCAGCGATCCCACGTTGATGATGAGGAACGCCCATGGCAGGAGTGTGATGTGTCCGAACGCAAGGAGGTGTGCGGCGAGCGGCAGCAAAAACCGTTGGTACGAGTACGCAATCGTCGGACTATCAATGACATGCGGGAGAGAGCGCGCGATTTCGTAGTACTGCTCGCCGTCATAGCCGGGGACCGTGAGCACTATAAATCCCTTCGGCACCCCAAGCGTCTCCGCCGTGGTTTGATCGAGGTGAAAGAGAGCGGTGATGTTATTGCCGTAGGGGTGGATGTTCAGGAGCAGGAAAAAGCCGAGAATCGCCGTGAGAAAAACAAGCACCAAAAAACGTGTCGACCCTTCGACTGTGCTCAGGATGACACGTTTTTTCATACTATTATAAAGAAAGGTACGTATATCCCGCCTCTTCGACAGCGTCACCAACGAGCACAGCCTTCAGATCATACACAAGCCCGCCGGGCTTCACGTTATGCAAGATTTCCGTGAGCGGCATCGCGCGGTATTCTTTATGTGCGACGAGGAGAAGGAGTGCATCGAACGGGCCCTTGGGGACTACGCCGTTTGCCACGAACGGATCGTGCTTTTCCACTATCACGCCCGCTTTCTCGAGCACCCCAATCACATCCTGCACTTTGCTGTTACGGGTGTCGGGAACATCTTCTTTAAATGTTAAGCCGAGCACGAGCACGCGTGCGACTTTCGGATCCTTGAGCCTCGCAAGCACTTCCTCTGCAATGAATGCCGCCATGCCGTCATTGATGCTGCGCCCCGCGCTGATCACGTGCGTGTGCAGGCCGAGCTGCCGCGCTTTTTCTACCAGGTAATACGGATCAACCCCGATGCAGTGCCCGCCGACGAGCCCCGGGCGAAACGGCAAAAAATTCCACTTCGTTCCGGCTGCCGCGAGCACGTCACTCGTTCGCAACCCCAATTTATGACAGAGCATCGCTACTTCGTTCATATAGGCGATATTGAGATCGCGCTGCGCATTCTCGATGGCCTTCGCCATCTCTGCCACCTTGATCGAAGGTGCAGGGTGGATGCCTGCCTCGACGATGGATCCGTACAGTTCGCACAATTGATGAGCCGTTTTTGCATCTTGCCCCGCGACAATTTTGATGATCGTCGCGACGGTGTGTTTTTTGTCGCCCGGGTTGATGCGTTCCGGGCTGTAGCCGAGGGTGAAATCTTTGCCACAGACGAGGCCGGATTCTTTTTCTAAGATCGGTCCGCAGAGTTCCTCCGTGACGCCCGGATACACGGTCGATTCGTACACGACGATTGCGCCTTTTTTGAGATTCTGTCCGACCGTTTTTGTAGCTTCGAGCAAGATCGTCATGTCGGGATTGTTCGCGGAGTCGACGGGGGTGGGGAGCGCCATGATCACGATGTCTGCGCGCGCGAGCACGACGGGGTCAGAGCTAAAATGAATTGCGGCTTCCCTTAATTGCTCCGATGTCAGTTCGAGCGTCCGGTCGTGCCCTGCTTTTAGCTCCTCAATCCGCTTTGCGCTGATGTCATAGCCGTACGTTTCGTAGCCCTTCGCGGCAAACGCGTGCGCCAACGGGAGGCCCACGTACCCCAAGCCGACAATACAGAGGACGGGTTTTTGCATGCGGAGATTCTACACTTCTTCCTCTCCCTGCGGGAGAGGATTGAGGAGAGGGGATGGTGCTATACTATGGTCAATATGTCCTCCGATACCTCAACAAAGAACCCAGATTTAGGAAGTATCTATGTGAAGGTGGGAAGTATCCAATTGGGTCCGGGGACGATGCCGCTCTGTATTCGGCTATCCTCTTCGTCCGAAATCGAAGAACGCATGCTGCATGTACGAGACAATTTACAAGAGCTCAATGGCGCAATTTTAGGCGAAGGACCCTATGAAACTCTTACTGTGATTGACAACACGGGTCTGACCCACGAGATTAAATCTCCTGTTACTGATGGGCAAGTTTGTGCGCTTTGCGATACGCTTTCTGGGCGCCTGAAGCATTCGGTTTTGGTTATCCCGACGAGCCCGTCGCGTATGCAAGAAGTCTTGAACGAACAACGTTAGCGGAAGTCGTGGGACGACGCTATAGTTCTTACATGGCAAATGGTCTCGCAATCGGCGGCGCATGTGTGGGGTCCGTATCTGCCTCGATTTGCGAGGAACTTGAAGTACTTCCTCTGCACAGGGAAGTGGAGGGTGATTCCGTTTCATTAATGAAAAGGACCATGAATCGAGAGGATGAAGAGATGCTAGGTTTTACTCTAGGGACGAAAGTAAAACTAACGCAGCTTCCGAATCATCCTGAAGTCGTGCAAGCATTCGAAGTTGTGATTGCTCTCTGTCGAAAATATCGAAGTACCCTCGACCAATGTTTCTCACAATCAGCGGAGGAGGCCTTGGATGCCATTACAAAAGGAGAGCAGCCTCAGTGCTGTCAGCCGATTATTATCACCGATGAGCAGGATGAACTTATGATGCAGATCACGGAAGCGCATGAGCATTTTCTCCAGACTCTCGATACGTATTGTTCGCAGGACGTGTGACCTTCCTGCTACACTCCGGTCATGCGTAAATCACGAAGCATGCGGCAGTCATGGAAGGGTCGGCGAGTCCTTGTGACAGGCGGAACGGGCTTCATCGGCAGTCACTTGGTCGAGCGGCTTCTTGCGGAGGGCGCGGAGGTGCGCGTGCCGATCCGCGCCGAAAACTACCGCGCACTCAGTACTCGCAGAGCCGAGATCGATTGGCTCGAGGGTGATCTGCGGGACCCCGCGTACTGCACGGAACTCGTGGAGGGCGTCGATGAAGTCTTTCACTTGGCGGGCTGTCGCCGCAATACGGCGTACCACCAGAAGCGTTGCAGTGATGTATTAACCGAAAACGTGCGGATGACATTGGCGCTGCTCGAGGGCCTCAAAGAACACCCCTCTATTCCGGTAACTTTCTTTAGTACTGCGAATGTTCCGCCCTCGATGGACTCCGTTGCGCTCTCGCAAGAGCCCAAGGTCGACGGCTATGTCCTCGGGAAAGCGCTCTGCGAGACACTCTGGTTTACGGCCGCACGGCAACGCGGGTTTCGCCTGCTCATTGTGCGACCGGTCGGAGCCTACGGCCCGCGCGACACGTTCACCGAGGAGGGGAATGTGATTCCATCGCTCATGGTGAAGACCCGCGACACCGAGGACATCCTCGATGTTTGGGGTGATGGATCCGAAGAGCGTGCGTTCCTCTACATTGCGGATCTCATCGAAGCAGTGTTCACTCTTCTGAAAGAGGGAGCGCACGGCATCCAATACATCACCTCCAAAGATGTGGTGACCGTGAAGGAGCTCGCCGAGAGTATTCGCGATCTCGTGAAGGCCGATGTGCGCATTCGTTTCGATGCAAGTAAAGCACTCATTCGTCGCACCATCCCCACGCTGCCACTCCACCCCGCGCTCCGGAAAATGCAATGGACTCCCTTCCACGAGGGACTGCAAAAAACATTCCACGCATGGAAAGGGCTATGAAGATCCCCGTTCGCCTCCGCCGGCATGCTCCGCAGATGATCAAATTTTGCGTGACGGGCGGGATCGCCGCGGTGATTGATCTCGGAACGTCTACATTGCTCCATGAACGCTATGCCGTGTCTGTTCCGGTCTCGTACATTTGCTCCACGCTCCTTGCGGTGCTGTTCGTGTTTTTCATGAACAAGCGTTTTACATTCGGCAATCGCGAGACGGACACCGGCAAACAACTCAGTAAATTTCTGCTCGTCTACGGCGGCGCGATCATCCTCAACTTCGCGATCTCCACGGGGCTTTTCTCGCTTGGGGTCGAGTATCGCATTGCCAAGATGATCGCCATCGGGATCGGTGCGGTGATCAATTACATCCTGTCGCACAGCTTTGTGTTCAAGAAAAAAGTATGACAAAGCTTGCCATCATTGCGGGTGCCGGCCCCGCGGGCTTAACGGCTGCGTATGAACTGCTCACGCGCAGCGGAATTCAGGTGATCGTCTGCGAAGAGACGGATGCGATCGGTGGGATAGCGCAGACGTACAACTACAAGGGCAACCGGATCGACATTGGCGGGCATCGTTTTTTTAGTAAGAGCGAGCGTGTGATGGATTGGTGGTTCCACATGCTCCCGATCCAGGGCGCACCGGCAGCCGATGACGCCGCAAAAGACCACGCAATCGATGTCGCTCCCGGCGGCCCCGATCCTGAGAAAGTGGATGCGGTCATGCTCCAGCGGCCCCGCTTAAGCCGCATCTTCTATCATCGCCATTTCTTTCCGTACCCGATCGGGATCACATTGAGTGTCGCGCGGAGGCTCGGGCTTCTCAATACATTTCTGATCGGCATGAGTTATTGCTGGCGGCAGATCTTTCCCATTCGCGATGAAACATACCTCGATGCCTTTTACCGCAACCGCTTCGGCGACCGCCTTTACAAAACTTTTTTTGAAGCCTACACCGAGAAAGTCTGGGGCGTGCCGTGCAAGGATATTCGCGCGGACTGGGGTGCGCAGCGAGTCAAGGGATTGAGTCTGCGTCGTGCAGTTGAGCACGCAGTGAAAGATCTGCTCAGCAGCGACTTTCAAAAAGCCCAAGCCGAGCGCGAGACGAGCTTGATCACACGCTTTTTCTACCCCAAGTTCGGTCCCGGACAAATGTGGGAGACGGTGACAGAGCAGATCCGTGAGCGTGGCGCGGACGTCCGGATGCAGACGCGGGTCAGCGGCGTACATTTGCGTGAGGGCAAGGTGTATGCGGCGACGCTGGAAAATACGGTGACGGGCGAACGCACCGTCGTTGATTGTGATTATTTTTTCTCGACGATGCCGATCAAGCACCTCATCGGCATGATGACGCCGCATCCGCCCGCGCGGGTCGTCGAAGTCGCGGAGGGTCTCCACTACCGCGATTTTCTCACCGTCGGGTTGCTGCTCAAAAAACTCAACGTCCAAGAAGCAAAGAAGGAACCCGCCGCGCGCGTTCCCGATAACTGGATCTACATTCAGGAGGGAGATGTTCGCGTCGGTCGCGTGCAGATCTTCAATAACTGGAGCCCGTACATGGTGGCCAACGAGCGTGATAACGTGTGGATCGGCCTCGAGTACTTCGTCAATGAAGGGGGGGATCTGTGGGTCAAGCCGGACAGCGACATGATCGCACTCGGGATCAGTGAAATGGAAAAGATCGGGTTCCTCAAAAAAGAAGACGTCGTCGACGCGTGCGTGCTTCGGATGCCGAAAGCCTACCCGGGGTACATCGGCAGTTACGATCAGTTGCAGGTCGTGCGTGATTATGTGAATGAAATCCCCAATCTCTTCCTCATCGGTCGCAACGGCATGCACCGTTACAATAATCAAGATCACAGCATGCTCACGGCGATGATGGCGGTCGATAACATCCTTGCAGGTGTCACGGATAAGTCGAATTTATGGGAGGTCAATATTGATATGGTGTATCACGAGGAGAAAAAGTGACGTACTTACTCACCTCCACCCTGCGGATCAGATATTTTTTGCAGTGCAGACAAAATCGATCCTCCATCGTCCGGATTCAAAGACTTTGCGTGCTCTCTGCCTTGTTTGAGAAACTCTCTTAGCCCCGTTTTATCACCAACGCAGCGTGCGTATTGTGCAAGATGCACTGCAACCAGTGCCTGCTCTTTATCAACTCCTTCCAAACTCAATATTTCTCCGAATGCCCTCTCGATTGCCCTTTCGTAGTCAAGCATGATCGGTGTCGATTCAAGATGTTGTTGGGATGCCTCTTCCCTAAGAGCAATGAGCGTACTGATCATTCTGTCGATGGCACGCTCGTAAAATCGTGCGAGAGCCTTCTGTTCCGGTTCCCTTCCGCTTTGCGAAAAATCAACAATGCATTCTGAAATTTCGCGCACTGCTGGCGTGGGCAAATGTGGAATGCCCGCGTGCGCTAGAATGACATACTGCCTCGAGCTGCCGCTCTTTTGTACGTTTCTTAGGATGTGCTCGATTTCTTCTGCGTCTTCGGAAAAACGACAAATCGTTCTTCGTGCGAGTACGGTTGTCATAGTATCCTTCTCATTCACATGCATCTGCGCAATTTTCAGTAGCCCCTGCTCACAATCATTTGGTAGTTGATTTCTTGTGTACAGAAAATCTCCTGCAAGCAAATACGCTCGAACGTCGGAATATTGACGTAGAAAGAGGGGTGCGTGCGTATCGAAATAATCTTCAATGACCGCATGTTGTGTGGATGCGCATGCATCAGCTTCCAGGAGGATTCCACGCGTAATGAAAGCGCACTCATCGCTCAGCGCCCCGATATGCTTTTGAATGGTTGCCCTGGCAAGGTTCATTGCGTCCTTGTCTCTTTCTTCTTTCCACACTAAGTGTGTGCCCCACAACGCTTGTATCGACTGTTCCACATCAGCCAGCATATGCATCTTTGGTATCGTAGCCATTATAGATCTATTTTCAATACAATCAATATGTTGTCAACATACCGGGACTAAGATCACTGCCTACGCGTAGTTTTCGTCTTCTACACATTTCCCGCATCATCATTCATCCTCACACTATCGAGTCTCTCTCTCAGTAGCCTAATGATAGGCAGACTCGTATCTCCGTCAGGAATCTTCCGTGCGATCTTTATCGCACGCTCCAAGCTGAGAATAGCAAAATCACTGTTCTTCATTTCAACGCATAGCGAGGCAAATGCATCCATCAGCAGTGCGCGATTTTTGTGCGAACACGGAATCGGCTCCATGGCTTCGTCGATCTTCCGGATCGCAGTGCGATAGCGCGTTGCCGTTACCTCGCCCGCTTCGGTGTTACCATCTTCTTTGTGCAGTTCTTTCAATCGTTCAATCAGTAACTGCGCCGCACGCAGATAGAAATCCAGGAGAGTCGGGATGTCGATCTTCGTTGTCTGCGACTTCTTCCAGATCTCTCGAACAAGCTCGAAGATTTCATCCGCAGGAAGCGCCCTCATACCCTTCCAGGCATAAAAAACAAAGTCATCGATGGAGCCATTTCGCGCATTCTGTAAGATTGCATCGACGTGATCTCGATCCCCATGCTCGCATAAGAAGAGCTCGGAGAATTTGATGAGATCCGCATTGCTTTCTCGCGTGCTTTTGATTGTTTCTGCCAATTGTAATAGAACGGCCTCTTCGGATTCCGGGAGCCTTTTAACATTAGTGAGTATTGCTGCCGCTGCAAAGCGTGTGAACGGTGTATACCGATGGTCCAAAAATTCTGGTGAGATACGCACCAGCTCCTGTGCCTCTTGCATTTCAGAATCGGTATTGAGACTGTCTCTTGACAGACAAGCAATGCAACGTTGATAGAAGAGCGTTTCCGTTGCCTGAGTGCCTGTTTCCACTGCAATGGTGTAATATGTATTGAGGCCAAGATCGTTTATTTCCTGTGGGTTGGAAACCGCCATTGCGCCCGACTGTAGTCCTCTTTCCCATCATGTCAATAGTCTGTCAAGTATTCGCCCTATACCACTCCACTGCCTTCTCGATCCCTCGGTCAAAGGGCGTCTGGGGCGCGTAGCCGAGTTTCTTCTGTGCCTTCGAAATATCTGCGATGTAGTGGGTGACTTCGCCGGTGCGCGCGGTGCCGATTTCGATCGGGGAAGAGCTCTTCAGTAACTCTTTCATGCGCTCTGCAAGGTGGAGGATGGTCGTGCCTTCACCGTAGGCGAGGTTGTAGGTGTCGTTTTTCGCGGTGTCCCATTTGTCGATGCCAAGAACAATACCGTTCACGCAGTCATCGATGTAGGTGAAGTCCAGACATTTGTCTTTGCCAAATACTTTGAGCGTTTCACCGGCAGACGCTTGGCGGAAGTAGAGCGGAACGACGCGGACGGAGTCGTCGTACATGCCGTAGACGTTACTGAACCGCCAGATGATCGTTTCGATGCCGTAGCAGCGCTTGTACGCTTCGAAGAGCGCTTCGCCTCCTATCTTGCTTGCGGTGTAAGGGCTCTCGCACGTCATGAAGTGCGCTTTGTCTTCGCTGTACTTTTGTCCTGCAGGCAGATGGATATTGCCGTACGTTTCGCGCGAGGATGCGAACATCATTTTTTTGATGCCATTTTTACGTGCGAATTCTAGGATGTTGAAGGTGTCGATAAAATTATCCATCGCGCGCTCCGGGTTTTCCACGAGTTCGTAGACGCGAGCATTGGCGGCGAGGTGAATGATGAGGTCGAATGGAGAATTGCGTCCTTCGACAGGCTCAGGATGACACCTATGCAGTTGCTTAGGATCGCGCAGGTCGACATTAATGCGCAGGTTCTCGATCTCTTTGTTCCATTTGCAGGGTTCCCAGTCCGCCCCAATCACCGTATGGCCGTCTGCAAGCAGCCGTTCGCAGAGGCGGGTGCCGATGGTGCCCGATGATCCAGTTACGAGGATGCGCATTTGCTATGAGAGTAACAGAATAACAGAGTAACGGAACAAGGGGGAACTGGTACTCCGATCTCCGATATTCTGCTATTCTTTCGTCATGTTGTCCATTGTCCTCCCCACCTATAACGAGGCGCAGAACCTCCCTGAACTGATCCGGCGCCTCAAGGCCGTGCTTGCGATGCCGCATGAACTGATCATCGTCGATGACGATTCTCCCGATCGCACGTGGGAAGTGGCGCAGCATCTGGCGCATGGTGACTCCTCGATCCGGGTTCTGCGTAGAATCGGTCGGCGCGGACTTTCCTCCGCGGTCGTCGAAGGGTTTGCGATGGCGTACGGCGATATTCTCGTCGTGATGGATAGCGACTTGCAGCATGATCCGCAACTTGTGCTCGATCTTGCGAAAGCGATCGAGGGGGGAGCGACGATTGCGGTAGCATCGCGCTACATAGCAGGCGGGAGTGTTGGTGAGTGGGTGCGCGGCCGCCGAATTCTCAGCAAAACTGCAACCTATCTCGCGCATGCGCTCCCGCCCGTGAAGAGCACCGATCCGATGAGCGGATTTTTTGCAATCCGCGCGGCCGCCTACCATCCGCTCGCGCCGCACCTGCACCCGACCGGATTTAAAATCCTGCTCGAGGTGCTCGCGCACTTGCCGCGTTCCATCGTGATCGCGGAGGTTCCCCTGAAGTTTTCGATGCGCCTTCATGGGGAGAGCAAATTGTCGCTCTTCATCGAGATGCAATTTTTATTGCAGTTGATGCGGATCGCACTGCTGCGCCTGCGCTCGCTCCTCGTTCATTTTCAAGCGCCGATCTTTTGGGTCATTGCGCTCGTTCTCCTCTTCACGTTCGGTTGGCGCGCATGGCATCTGCGTCTCCTCTATAGCGACGCAACCGTCCGTCATTCTGCTGAAGTTGCTCTCAAAACAGTGACTGATAAACAAGGATGGTTGATGTCCGATGTCATCATCCAAAATGTCCAGACCGATCGGGTCGAGATTCTCCATCAGGTCCACAAACGTGGCGTCGATCCCGCCCGCTGTTTCCAGATTTTCTACGTCGCGCCCAACCCGTCCCCATGTACGCATTGATTCTCGAATTCTACGCGCTCCTCTTGACCTTCCTCCAATACCGCATGGGGGTCCGGACCGACGAGGCGAAGTATCTGCTCGATATTCCCTACCCGCACCCGCCTCTCGCACGCACGATTCTGAGTTCGTTGGACGGGCTGTCGGGCCAGGAATTTTTCTGGCGATTGGTGTTTGCGACCATCACTGTCCAGGCGGTTTGGCTCGTGTGGGATCTCTCGAAGGATCTCAAGCGCCTCTCACGTATTTCCCTCTGTCTCGTGTGGCTCCTCAATACCGCGGTCATTGGGATTGCGGGGAGCATCATGATGTCGGTTCTCACGGCTCTCCAGGAACTCGTGCTCCTCTGGTTGCTCATGCGCACGCACACAAAGCACACGCACATCGCAGCACTGATCGCGCTCTTCTGGCTTGGCTCGCTCCTGACCGCCTACCAGGCGGTGCTCTTTTCGCCGCTGGTGCTCGCCGCACTTTTGAGAGAGCGCACGTCGCGCATGCGTGCGCTGCTGTATTTCTGTGTCCCGCTGCTCGTCCTCTTCATCTATTCCCTCAGTAATCCCTTGTCGCTCCAAAGTATGTTCATTCACGGCGCAAAAAACGCAGGAGAGGCCCTCTCGGTTCGCTTGATGGACAGTCTGCGTCTGTGGGCGGCAGGCGGGAGCGTCGTTCTGAGTTGCGTCGGCACGTGGGGAATTCTTCGCAGTCGCTCGTGGCCGCTCATTGCTACCTTCGTTCTCACATGTGCGTTTATTCTCCTCTCGCGCATCGACTATTACGCTATCCTCTTTACACCGCTCTTTCTTGCGGGGGCATTCGTGCTCGTGCGCGAGCAGCGCGCTTCGTCGACGGGTCTTGCCCTTCTCACTCTCGCGTTTTCCGTGATGCTCCTCATCTTCCGTCCGTTCCATGCAGGGCCGAGCGTCGCGCGCGATGTCCTTTCCGTGATAGTCGCTGAGCATCAGCAAGGGCCGATCCTCATGAACGGTACCTTCGGTCATGAGTGGCAGTACGAAAGCAGCGATGAAATCCGCCGTTACAATCCGGAACTGCTCACAATCGCGCAGGCGGTCGTGTGTCTGCAGGCATGTCCGGAGATCAATCCATCAGAATGGCGACGCATGCCTCGCGTGTCAGTGGAAGTATGGGTAAAACTGTGATTTTTGGCTTCACAAAGCGATTCAGTTGACTTTTTCTCCTTTTTTGGCATACTTACTTCCCTTATGGAACTCGACCAGAGAGACTCTGCCGGGACCGCCACAGCCACGGAGGTGAGCAGTTCCTCCGAACGATCAACGATCATCGCCAGGCCCGATGCCATGGCAAGGGAAGTGCTGATGCGCGTCGGTCTGTCGCAATACTTACAGCCTGTGGACGTTGGCGAGGGAATTGAATCTATTCGCGATTGTTTGCGCCTCACGATCGCCCAAAATTTTGGCGGGTCTGCGTACGCTGCTGACGAAATTATCAAGCGAATCGACGCAACGGAAAATGGCATACAAACCTATCCGTTTGTTTTGGGTGAGTATCCGATCATTAAGAAAATGGGGACGGGTGGCAGTGCTTCGGTGTATTTGATTCATGGCAAGGGTGAAATCCCCGCGGGCCCGGCCATTGCGAAGAGTTTGGAAGCGGAGAAATGGAGGAAAGAATTCATGAAGGAAATAGCATTGATCAAAGACATGCATGGCAATCCTTCTCTCCGCGGTCGTGTCCCGGAATTTCTGACGGAAGGTGACATTGAGGGTAAACCGTACTATGTCACAAAATACGTGGATGGATGTGATGCCAATTTGATTCTGCAGGCGCTCGATGGTAACCCGCCTCCTGCCGCTCTTGTGGATGCCTTTGCGAGGTACGTTGCCCATACACTCATGGTGCTGCACGAAGAATTGGAGGTGATTCATCGCGATGTGAAACCCCATAATTTGATTGTTTGTGCCGATGGTTCCGTGGCTCTGATCGACTTTGGAGCCTCAGGCAGCTTCAGCGGCAAGACACAGACCGGTCACTTCACCGGAACCCCCGGTTACATGAATCTCATAGACGCGCAGAATGAAGTGCACATCCCGCAGCGCGACGTATTGGCGTTTGGTGTGACATTGTATGAGTTGTACTTGGGATCGACCCTCGAAAATTTACGTTCGGAAGGGTATGCGGCCCGTCCGTCCGCGCGTCTTTTTGAAGAGGCTGCATTGGGTCAATTTCTTGCAAAGATGACCGACCCCAACGCTCTGGAGAGGCCGTCGATGCGTGCAGTCAGAGATTTCTTCGGAGCGCGTGCTGGTATTGCAGAGGAGCAACGCGATCAGCCGTTACGTTTGCCTCCGTTGCCCACGCTGAAGCAAGATCCGTATGCCCCGACCTACGCATCACCGCTTGATCTACTCAATGCACTGAAAATGGGGTACCCGGGCGAAGCCGCAGTACGCAAAGGAGCAGCGCTCACCAAGACGATCGAATTCTTCAATCCAGATAAGAAAAGATTGTCGCGCAGGGAAGTACTGGGGCTCATCGCTGCCAGCGGACTCGGTGTGTACTTTGCACTTTCTCGCAAAGAAGAAGAGCTCGCACCGTCTCTTCCTTCTGCACCTGTTGTTTCCGCAAAACCTCCCGAACCCGAAGCCCCCAAAGTCATCCCGCTCGATCAAGGAGGGCAGATGAAGATTCGTCCCGCGGAAGATGGAATCGCGGGTGACATTGTGCTTTTTGCCGGGGAGCAACAGGAACTTGTGTTGCCCGCTTCGACCGGAGTGCACGCCTATAGAAACCACGATGGGAATTCGCAGTGGTGCGGCTCGGTGCATTACGTCGATCGAGATTTTTTCAAGCAAGTATTTTCTTTCACGGACAAAGATCTTGATGCGTTGAGCATCAATGGATCGACCGCTGTCTATAGTTATCTCTCCGAGGAGGAAGCACGTGTTTATTTCTTACGTATTGGGACTTTCTTTCGCGACCGCAACGGAGTGGTAAAGTTTTTCCATGCAAATGAAGCAGAACCGTTACGCCTACTTCCTGTGATCAAACATATAGATGGAGGAGGATCCCTGCTTCGCATGCAAGCTGATGCATCGTTTGCAAAGTATATTCTCTCACAGCCTTTGAATGAGAAATGGGAGACGAGAGCAGGTAAAGAATTTCATGCACCCGCCCACGCATCATCGAAGCAGCCGTCTGAATTTATTGAATCGCTCAGAACGATGGGGCAAAATTTGTCCATACAGGTAAAAAAGACCATGGAAGCAGCTGCTCAAAAGACAGTGCAGAAGGAATAAAGCATCATTCCGTCACCCCCGTGCAATCCGGGTCCTGGCTGTCCACAATACCATCATTGTCACTATCCATATCGCTGCTGCATCCTGCGATGTTCTCCGTCGAAGAAGTACTATCATCCGTCACCCCCGTGCAATCCGGGTCCTGGCTGTCCACAATACCATCATTGTCACTATCCATATCGCTGCTGCATCCTGCGATGTTCTCCGTCGAAGAAGTACTATCATCCGTCACCCCCG
>JAHFJN010000001.1:398586-725536 GCA_023245865.1 Candidatus Peribacteria bacterium | reverse complement strand
TCCGTCACCCCCGTGCAATCCGGGTCCTGGCTGTCCACAATACCATCATTGTCACTATCCATATCGCTGCTGCATCCTGCGATGTTCTCCGTCGAAGAAGTACTATCATCCGTCACCCCCGTGCAATCCGGGTCCTGGCTGTCCACAATACCATCATTGTCGCTGTCCATATCAGGACTACAACCGTTCGTTGCGGGCGTTGAACTCACTGAGCTCGCACTGGATCCAAAGAACCATGTCCAGATCGATGCCTGCGGGCGATGCGTGACTTGCTTGGCTAGGAGCACCGCAAGGGCGATAAGAACAATAGCCGTGGCAAAGCGCCTCCAAGGGGGATTCGTCAGTTTCGCAATGAGCTTCTTCATAGGAGGGTGTGGGTGTGAATATGAATGTTCGTGAACATTGTAGCACGAATGGGCTTTTGTTGCAAACGACGCTTAAAGCCGATAGGCCTCTTTTCGGTCCCGCACTGCCAAAACAAGCATGACTTGAATGATTCCATGATGCACATCCACCAATACTCGGTAGTCACCGATGCGAAAACGGTGACTGCCGTATCGTTCGCTTTTCATTGGTTTTGCAAACGACAGTGGGTCATCTTGCGATAGAAACCACTCCATCTTGTCGACAATTCGCTTTTGCATGGATTTCGATAAACGAGAGAGTTCACGAAGGGCGGGCGATGACCATTCTAATCTCATAGATCCAGCATGCCACGCAGTTCCTGCGTTGTGAATGTTTTGCCTTCCTTGTATTCCTCACGGGCAATGGCCACGTCTCGCGCAATGGACTCTAAAGCGGCATCGCGTTTGACCGGAGAAACCCGTGCGACGGGTTCGGAGTGCCGCATGATGACAAAATGAATATTCTTTTTTTGCCCCTCCTTCAGAAACTTTGTCATATTCTCACGGAAGGCGCGGATGCTGACGGTGCGGGTCGTGGACATGAGGAGGGGGGGAAGACGTTTTTAGTGTACACAATTGTGACTACAATTGCAAGTCATATGTTGTAATACCCCCTATACCACTCTACAAATCGCGGCACCCCCTCCCGGATGGTGGTTTTTGGCTCGAAGCCCAGCATTTTTTTGGCTTTGCTGATGTCCGCCAGGCTAGAACGCACATCCCCCGGTTGCATCGGCATGTACTCCTTCTTCGCAGTTTTTCCGCAGCTTTGTTCCACCAGATTGATGTACTCCATCAATTCCTCTTTGCGTCCGCAGCCGAGGTTGAAGATTTCTTCGGCGTAGTTTTTGTCGATCGCGGCGACGATGCCACTGACGATGTCATCGACGTACGTGAAGTCGCGCTGCATTTTTCCCTCGCCGAAAATCTGCAGCGTGCGATCGTGCAGCAAGGCATCGGTGAACAAGAAGAGCGCCATGTCGGGTCGGCCCCACGGTCCGTAGACGGTGAAGAAGCGAAGGCCCGTCACGGGGATGCCATAGAGACTGTGGTACGTGTGCGCCATCAGTTCGTTGTCTTTTTTGTTTTGGCCGTACAAGCTCAGTTGGTCGTCGGTGCGGTCGGTTTCTTCCGCAGGCAGTTTTCCGTTTCCTCCATACACGGAACTGCTTGATGCATAGATCAAGCCGGGGATCTTTTGCTGCCGCACTTCCTCGAGCACATGGAAAAATCCGCGGATATTGATGTCGATGTATTCATCAGGATGATCGAACGCGTAGCGCACGCCCGCGAGTGCGGCGAGGTGACAGACGCGGTCGACCCCTTTCATCGCCCCCGCGACTGTGCTTCGATCGAGGATGTCCCCGCGGACAAACGTGAATCCCTTTTTTTCTTGCAACATCGCCAGGCGCTTTTCTTTCAGGGTCGGGTCGTAGTATGCATTCAGGTTATCGAGCCCCACCACTTCATCGCCGCGTGCGAGGAGCACGCATGCCGTGTGGTAGCCGATGAAGCCTGCCGCTCCCGTTAAGAGGATTTTCATAGTCCGATGCCATGATACACGAGCCCTGCCTCCTCCACCTCCTCCGGTTCATACACATTGCGTCCATCCACGAGCACATTCCCTTTCATCGCTTCTTTCACTTCTTTCAAATCCATGCCGCGGAAGAGATCCCATTCTGTGAGAACGAGCAGGGCGTCTGCGCCTTGCGTCGCTTCGATTGGTGTCGCTGCGTATGCGATTGTGCTTGGCAGGAGCGGCTTCGCACGTTCTGCTGCGACCGGATCAAAGGCTGTCACCGTGTGTCCCGCTTTCACCAGTGCATCGATGACATCGATGCTCGGGGCGTCGCGCATATCATCGGTTTTGGGTTTGAAACTGAGCCCCCACACTGCGACGTGGGATTTCGGTGAAAGGTTTTTCAAGATCTTTTCGATGAATCGTTTTCGTTGATGCACGTTCACTGCGTCCGTTGCTTCGATGATCGGCACCGGCACGTTGTATTCTTTGCCTGTCGCGATCAATGCTTTCACGTCTTTCGGGAAGCAACTCCCGCCGTAGCCGATGCCTGCGTGGAGGAACTTCGGGCCGATGCGATTATCGAGCCCCATGCCTTTTGCGACATCACGGATATTCGCGCCCGTCACTTCGCATAATTCCGTGAGCATATTGATGAAGCTGATCTTGGTTGCGAGGAATGCATTGCTTGCGTACTTCACGATCTCCGCACTCTCGCGGCTCATGAACACGAGCGGTTTTCCCACACGCGTGATGGGTCGGTAGAGCTCCTCCATTAAGCTTCGAGAACCATTCATTCCTACGATGATTCGATCCGGCATCATGGTGTCGGGGACCGCCATGCCTTCCCGGAGAAATTCGGGATTACTCACGACGGGAATGGAAATTTCCACGCCGCGTTTCCGGAGGATTGCAGCGATCCGCTCCTCGCATAGTTTTCCCGTCCCCACCGGCACGGTTGATTTATTCACGAACACGAGATCGCGTGTTGCGTGCGTTGCGACCTGCTCCGCGACACTGAAGACCGCACGCAGATCGGCTTTGCAGCCTTCACCCGGGGGAGTTGCCACTGCGCAGAAGAGGATCTGTACGTCGGGGAGGATACTCACGAGGTCGGTGCTGAAATGCAGCCGGTCATTCTTGATGCCGCTTTGAATCAGCTCTTCTAAGCCCGGCTCGAAGATGGGGCTCCTGCCCGCTTTGAGCATCTCTATTTTCGCGGCATCAATATCGACTCCCCATACGGTATGGCCCAGCTCCGCGAAGCAGGCGGCCGAGACGAGTCCTACGTAGCCGGTGCCGACGACGGCGATCGTCATACGGGTAGCTTAGAGCTTTTAGCTTTCAGCTTCTAGCATTTATGTGTCATGGTGAGCGTAGTCGAACCACGAAAAAAGCGCCTTACGGCGCCTTCATCGTTACGGGTGCGAGGAAGCTTATAAATCCTCACCGCGGACGGTCTTGCGGCCGTTGGCGGCTGCGCGCTTCACTGCCTTCGCAAGGGCCTCCTCGAGGAACTTGCTGGCGTGCTCGGAGAGGTCTCCGGCGGACATCATGCCCTTACCGTTGATAAATTCCTTGATCTTTGAGGCGACGACGTAGCTCATAGAACGGGGGTAAAGAAGTAATGTACGGGGGATTCTACGGGCCCTATACCCTCGTATGCAAGCCTAAAATTCCATTTCACGACCAAAATGATCTGTAAGATGCAATGGACGGCCCATCGCTTTGACGTAGCGTAGACGAATGTGCAATGCAGCAAACGGTGGATTGAGGCCCGTTTACGGTTTCTGTCGTGATCTTCTTCCTGTACGATTCCTTTTGGAGAGATGGCCCGCCTTCGCTGAAGCTACGGTGGGCGGGTACTCTGCCATGTCATTCTGTTCTTTCGTTGTAGTATATCTTTGGAGAGATGGCCGAGTGGTCGAAGGCGCGCGACTCGAAATCGCGTAGGCCCCATAAGGGTCTCGAGGGTTCGAATCCCTCTCTCTCCGCCATTGTCATGATTTGACTTTTAAAAAAAACAGCAGAAAATTTCATTATGCAGAATGGGAATGAACAACCGACCGGCGAGATATTTCGGTATCTTGAAAGCATCAAGGATATTCCATTGCTTACATTGGAGGAGGAATCATTTCTTACACAGAGTATCGAAACGCATCGCAGCGAGTTGCGCCGGTTACTATTTTGCTTTCATCCGGCGGCTGTTTCCTATGTGGAAGTTTTGCGTGACGTACGTGACGGTGCAAGGCCGCTTCAGCGCACGCTGAATATCAACCCAAGCGAAAATCGCACGGAAGATCAGATACGCGGTCGCTTGCGTCCAAACATTCTGACCGTGGATGCGCTGCTGCGCCTGAACCGAGAAGCATTTGAGCAATCACTCGCGGATGGCTTAGACGCAGATATCCGATCCGGCCTTCATCAAAAAATAACTGTTCGTCAGGAGCACATCTCTACGCTCCTGCAAGAACTGGCCCCCGTCCGTCGTGTGCTTCTGGAACTTCTGTCGCAGGTACGTACCCTGGTCACTCAGGATCCTCCATCGTCGTCCGTCCTCAGGACACTTCAAACCCCCGCGCAGCAGATGATAACTCTTCATTCCATCGAAGATTCCTCCAAGGCGCTCGCTGATGCGCAGAGCCGTTTGGCGGATGGGAATCTACGTCTTGTTGTTTCCATTGCGAAAAAATATCGCAACAGAGGGATCGCTTTTTTGGATCTCATTCAGGAAGGCAATGTAGGTCTGATGCGAGCAACCGAAAAATTTGAACGGAAGCGGGGGTTCAAGTTCAGCACCTACGCGACGTGGTGGATTCGTCAGGGCATGACACGTGTCGTGGCGGATCATTCGAGGACTATTCGCCTGCCTGTACACATGTATGAATTTGTCACCCGTGTTCGCAAGATGTGGCGAGTGCTGGCTGATCGTGAGAACAGAAAACCGACGTTGGAAGAGCTTGCTGATGCCATGAGTGTTCCCATACGTGAGATCACGGCATTGGGACCGATCGAGCGTCTCCTGAGTTTGGATATGGGTTATGATTCCGACGAGAGCCCATTTGTTGATCGCATCGCAGAAACGAATGGTCATTTACCTGCTGCACGTGCAGTTCAGCACGAACTGCGATCAGTGATCGATGATCAACTGAGGACACTGTTACCCCGGGAACAGGAAATTCTGCGCCTGCGCTATGGTCTGACGGATGGCAACACCTATTCGCTGGAAGAGGTCGGGAAGATGCATGGCGTGACGCGCGAACGCATTCGCCAGATCGAAGAAAAGGGAATGCGCAAACTCATGCATTCGAAGCGCTCTCATCCGTTGCGGCCATTTCTCGAAGAGCGCAGACTCTCCAGACATGGTCATAGTGAAGACGCCGATCTTCGTAACTCCGCATCAACAAATTCTTGAATATCCCCATCGAGCACTGCCTGCGTGTTACTCGTTTCATGGTCGGTGCGCAGGTCTTTGACCATCTGATATGGATGCAAAACGTAGCTGCGGATTTGCTGGCCGAAGGAGGCGCTTTTTGAGGCACCTTTCAGTTCGTGTTTCTGTTCCAATTCCTCCGCGCGCTTCTTTTCGAGTAATTTTGCACGCAGCATGTTCATAGCGCGCTCACGGTTCTGGATTTGGCTGCGCTCGGTCTGACACGCGATCACGATCCCCGTCGGAATGTGCGTGATGCGTACGGCACTGTCGGTTTTGTTGACGTGTTGTCCGCCCGCGCCGCCGGACCTGTAGGTATCGACGCGCAGTTCGTTATCGTTGATCACAATCTCCCCTGTGTCCTTGATTTCTGGCAACACTTCGACGAGTGCGAAGCTGGTCTGCCGCAAACTTTTTGCATTGAATGGTGACAAGCGCACGAGGCGATGTGCGCCTTTTTCGCATTTGAGGTAGCCGTACGCGGGGTCGCCCTCCACCAGAATCGTTGCGGTTTTGATGCCGGCCTCCTGGCCGTCGGTTTTTTCGAGGAGCGACGTTTTCCAGTTCATACGTTCGCAGTAGCGCAGGTACATCCGGAGTAAAAATCCTGCCCAATCCTGCGCTTCTGTTCCGCCCGCGCCGCCGCTCACTGTGAGGTAGCAGTTATTGTGGTCAAACTCTCCGCTGAGGTAGAGCATCGGCTCGAGTACGTTCCATTTCTTCTGCGCGTTCTCGTACTCTGTTTGGAGATCTGCAAGATCCGCGGTGCCGCTCCCTTGTGTGAGTTCAATGAGTCCATCGACTTCCACCGCAAGGTCGCGGACGGGCTCCCACTGTTTCTTGAAGTTGCGAAGCTCTGCGAAGAGTGCGTTCGCCGCTTTCTGATCATCCCAAATCGTCGGGGCACCGGCTTTCGCTTCCAACTCTGCGATTTTTTCCGGAATTTTTTTTGCCTCAAAGAGAGTCCTTGCCCGTGTGCACGGCCTCTTTCAATTCCTGCAATTTCGCGAGGAGCTCTTCCATGGGTGGGGGAGGACTGGGATGAGTGTAATGGAGAATGGAGAATTGAGAATGGATAATGACGAAACATTCCCCGCCATGCCTTTTTGTGCTATACTGAAGGGAAACCTTTATGAGCCAGTCACACACACTCTTTGGCCGCATTGCAGAGCCGCTTTTGCTCTTTTCGCTCGCGCTCTCGGGGCTGTTGCTCCTTTCTTCGATCTTCCTTCTCCCACGTCTCACCCGATTTGCGGTCGAGGGCACCAATGTCAGTCCGGTGGATATTGCCGCGCACGTGCGGCAATTACGTGCGGATCTTTCGAGTCTTGAGAGCAAGCGCAATCATTTGGTTCTCCCGGAACTCGATCCCGCATACAACATGCTCAAGGAGCAAAAGCGCACGAGCATGAATCTTTCCGATGTGCGCACGGAGTTGCTCCAGGCTGCCGCCAAGCTCTCGAATGCCGATCACGCAGTCTTCCTTACGCATTTTTCTTCGGAGACTACCACGCACACGATCACGGTGACGGGCGACGTAAGAAATGTCGGAACGCGCAGCATGACCGTGCTCGCCGGGTACGTTGATGCCGTTGCAGCGTTACCGTTTGTGACGCATCTGGAGCGTCCGGCGTTCACTCGCGAGGGCGACGAAAAGACGGGATTGCACTCGCCGTTCATGTTCCACTTCATCCTCACTACGGCTCTAGCCGGTTCCTGACTCATGCATCTCCACGCACACTTCCACAGGCTCACGGCGCGCGCTCAGATGATTCTGATGCTCGTGCTCCTGACGCTCTCTGCCGTTTTTATCGTTCTGCATGGAGTGCGTGTGCGACAGATGAAAGAAGTGGGCTTACCCGCTGCCCTTGCCCTTCCGCAGATTGAAAAACGGCTCGATGTGCTCAAAGAACAAGCGGAAGTGATGCAGCTCCAGCAGAGTGTCAGTGATGGATCGAATAGCGAACAGTTGCATGTGTATGTTCTTCCCGATGAGCCGAGGCTCGACCGTCTGCTCGCGACATTCGATGCGCTCTTCGAGGCCCTGCGGCAAGGTACTTCCCTCACCACGGTGTCTGCGGTGCATGTGGGGGACACGGTCGCTGCGAGCCGCGATGCTTCCTTGACGATGACGCCAGTTTCCTTCGAGGCAGATGTGAATGAAGAGGGGTTGCATTCGCTCTTCCTCTTCACGGATGTCTCGGGATTGCTCACGGTTGGTGATGCCTTCACGCCGGAGGAACAGTCCTTGCTGCTATCGCTCACCGAGCAGGAGAACCCTGCGGCGGTCACGGCCCTCGAGAGTTTTCTCTCGCAGACGTTGCTCACGTACGCGCAGGATCCCAAGCACAGTGAGGAACAACTCCTCAAATCCTTCACCTCCGACAGTTTTACAGAGGCTCTCCACACGATCGCACGGGAGTCCCGCCTCCGGGAAGTCACGCGACTGTTCAGCGGCAATTTCCTGAGTGTTATCGAAGCACGCAAGCTCTGGCCGCTGCGTTTCCTCACCGTCGCGAAGGCCGACATCGAAGACAGAGGGAATAATCAATTCCATATTGCGGTGACGTTCACGGCGTACGGAAGACAGGCGAAGCATTGACCATCTTCCCTTTTTCTCATACAGTAGCCCTCACTTCCCCCTTTTTCCTCTGCGACAACGTTTCCAGCATGGCCGCCAACAGAAAATTGAAAAGCGTCCCCGCATGAACGCACAGATCATCGCTCCGCAGGTCCTCCTCATCAATGACGAAGGGGGAGCAGAGACAATTCCGATTGCAGAGGCGATCGCGCGCGCGCAAGCACTGGAGGCTGATTTGATCGAAGTATCGCCGAAGGCCAATCCGCCGGTCGTGAAGATCGGGGATTTCGGGCATTTTTTGTACCAAATGCAGAAGAAGGAAAAGAAACAGAAGTCCCACAGCAAGCAGTCCGAGACAAAGATGCTGCGGTTCGGCTTTCGCACCGAGAAGCACGATCTCGACCGCCTGCTCGAGCGTGCGCGGGAATTTCTCGCAGAGCGTCATATGGTCAAATTCGCGGTCCGGCTGCGCGGCCGGGAACTCACGAACAAGGACTACGCCGTTCAGAAACTGAAGAACATGATCAAAGACATCGCGGATGCGTCTGAGGTCGAGCAGGACATCAAAATGCAGGGGAATCAGTTCATTGCGGTTGTACGGCCAAAGGCTCGTTAATTCCCTTTGCATCCTCTCCGCTTTTGTCTATACTCTGCGCCCATTATGCCCAAAATGAAGTCCCACAGCGGCGCGAAGAAGAGAATTCGTAAAACCGGCAGCGGTAAGCTCGCCATGAAGCGTCACAGCCGCAATCATCTTCTCATGCAGAAGAGCAAGCGCCAAAAGCGCCTGAACCGCACGATGATGGTGCATCCGACAAACGTTGCAAACATTCGAGCTCTCCTTCCTCATCTATGAGAGTCAAGCGCGGCATCGTCCGACATCGCAGGCACAAGAAAATCCGCAAACTCGCCAAGGGGTACCAAGGCGGGCGTCATGGAACATTTGTGAAAGCGAAAGAGGCGGTGATCAAGGCGGGGCAGCACGCGTATCGGGATCGCAAGAAGAAGAAGCGCAATTTCCGCTCGCTCTGGATCGTACGTCTCAACGCGGCCGTCCGCGCCACCGGCGGCAAATACTCGATCTTCATCAACCAACTCAAGAAGAAAGGCATTATGCTCGATCGCAAGGTTCTCAGTGAACTTGCCATCCGCGAGCCGGAAGTGTTTGCGAAGATTGTGAAGGAAGTGAGTGGGAAATAATTATTTCGTATGCACCCGCACTTTATTCGACGGTAATAATTCGCAGTAGAGCAGGATCATGGCAAAGGTAAAAAGTACCATTCCCACCGTACTCAAGAGTGCGGTCACGGTCGCGATGACGATCATGGACCATGCAACATCATGGAATGTGGATGTCAGAAATGCACGCACGATCATGGCGGGAGCAAAGAGCGTGATGCCGAGTATGAGAAAAGTGAGAAGTATCTGCAGGGTTCGTCCGCGGACGATGTGTTGGCTGCGTTTGAGGGCAGCGCGGTATTCGATGCCCTCTGTGACAATCACAATCAGGAAAAAACTCGTACGGATCGCATACAGAATACCCGGGACAATCAATAGGAGCGCCCAGAGGAGGCTCAAGCCGATGCGAAGAAGTCCGGTGAGAACAGCGGGGATGATGTATCGGCGTGCCTGCAGGACGGTTGTTCTCAGCGACGTTCGACTGCGGCCCGCTTTTGTTTGCAGTAATCGTTTGCCGATGACGAGCAGTGCCACTTCTCCCCAGAGAATCATGAGTGCAAGTGCGAGGATGCAGAGCCTCGGGAGCACATTCGAGAACGCAATTGCAAGCGGCGAAAATATCAGCCAAAAAGCGACAGGAAACACCGCCGGTTGCTTTGCACTGAAACGCCACGCGCCGCCGATGAGGGCAAACACAGACGGCATGTGCTTATTTTCTCTTCACCCGCACAAATCCCGACACATCGAGCGTGCTCAATTTCTTTTCCTCTTTTGATAACTCATCGAGGAGCAGGTTGATGCCGAGTGCGTCGCTGGCCATGTGGCTGCACTGGAGGAGGTTCATATGATGTTCTTTGCCGAGTTCCACTTCTTTCTCCGTGAAGTGCATCGAGAGGACGGTGCCGATGCCCACCTGCGACTGACGGGTGATCAATTCCTCGGGGCCGTTTGTGCCGCCGGTGAATTCGGTCGCGACCACTTTGCCCGGGCGCGAGCTACGGCTGCCGTTCACGATGATCGGGGGATTGCCTTTCTTGGCGTAGTACGCGTATTCCTCAATCTCAAGGAGCGCGTCGATGATTTCACCGAGATCGTCGAACTGTTTACGGCAGATCCGTTTTTCGATGAATTGCCACACAAGGTTGTCGGTGATCGTATGGCAACCGAACGCAGGGACGCTCAGCAGCTGCGCCGCGCGCTCCGAGCGAAACAGGTTGTCGGCGTGAATCGCGCGCCAGATTTTGTCCATCCGTGGCCGCAGCAGTGCTTCGCTGTGGTTCACGGGCACGCCCGCCTGCGCGTACACATCCACTTGCAGGTGCATGATCTTGTCGAGGTCCGCGAGCGCGCGACCTTCCGGGTGATGAATCAGAACGGCGTCGATCCGCTCGCCCTTTTCGCGCAGTCGATCCGCGAGCAAAAATTCCTGCGTCTCGATGTCGATGCCGACCATGATGCGTTGCACCTCTTCCTCACCCGTGCCCCAAAGGATCCGTGAATCGCTGAACGGATTCCAGGTGCGCTCTTCATCGAAGAGTTCCTTCTCTTTTCCCTCGAGCTTCTTGCCGCGCTCCTTCTCTTTCTTGAGGGCTTTTTCAATTCTGGCACGTCCGCGCGGATCCGCGGCAATGCCTATTTCCACCGAGCGCTCGAAGAGTTTTTTAAGCTTCATGCTGCCAGACTACACAATCACTTTCGCATCTGCAATCACGATTCCAAAACTCCCGACGAGCACGGGGTTGAGGTCGAGCTCAAGGATCTCTGTGCATTCGTGCATCATCTGTGCAATTTTTACGATTGTTTGCGCGAGTGCGTCGATATCCGCTTGCGGCTTGCCGCGCATACCGAGGAGTAACTTCCACGCGTTCAATTCTTGCAGCATTGCGTAGGCATCTTCCACATTGATCGGCGCGATCCGGAAACTGACATCGCGGAAGAGTTCCGTGTAGATGCCACCTAAGCCCACCATCACGAGCGGGCCGAAGGATTGGTCGCGCAGTCCTCCGACAATAAATTCATTGCCGACGGGGAGGAATTGTTGGACGAGAACTCCGTTGATCGTTACTCGTTGCTCGTTGCTCGTTTTGGCAAAATTTTGCACGTTATCGATGATATCGTTGTACGCTTGGTGAATCTCTTTTTTTGATTTCAGATTGGCGCGCACACCGCCGATATCGGTCTTGTGGAGGATCTGCGGGGAGCTGATTTTTGCGATCACGGGGTAGCCGATTGCTTCCGCGATCTTGACGGCTTCCTCAACACTTTTCGCAAGAGCTTGAGCGGGGAGGGGGAGATTGTAATCTGCAAAGAGCTTCGATACGTGCTGTTCATCAAGGAGGGGACCATCGCCACGGGGGGTGATGGGGAAGCCCTGTTTTGCCGAAGGCAGTGACGAAGCAGACGTCGAAGCCTTGGAGACGTCTGCGAGGAATGACAGGGCGGGCTGAGTGCGAATTGGCGATGGAGCGTTTTTGGTTCTTTTGTCGCCCTGACAAAAGAACAAATGTAATGCTTGCAATGCTCTGACCGCCCTCTCCGGCGTCTCAAACACCGGCACACCATTTTTTCTCAAAATATTCTTCCCCTCCCTCACGCTCTCTCCTCCCATGAAGCACGTGACAACCGGCATCAATGTATTTTCCTTCATCACATCGACAATGTTCTCCGCAATCTCTTCGCACGGTGTCATCACCTGTGGGGTTAAAAGTACCACGACGCCGTCGATATTTTTGTCTTCGCGGCAGGCGATCAGTGCCGCGCGATAGCGATCCACGCCGGCATCGCCAATGAGGTCGATGGGGTTTGCGGTTGATGCGGATGGTGGTAATTGTTCACGTAATTTCGATTCAATGGACGATGATAATGCCGGTAATTGCAGGGGTGCTGTTGCGTCCGTCGCCAATATCCCCGGCCCGCCGGCGTTCGTGATGATCGCAATGCGAGGACTGAGGAGCGGGGGCTGCGTGCTCAAGACCGAGAGGAGATCGCAAAATTCCTCGTACGAGTGCGCGCGGTGGATTCCCGTTTGCTTGCAGAGGGCATCCACGGCAGCATCACTCCCCGCGAGTGCGCCCGTGTGCGAAGACGCCGCCTTTTTTCCTTGTTCCGATGTGCCCGCTTTGAGGAGCACGATCGGCTTTGTTTGCACCACGCGAGCGGCGGTTTCCAAGAATCTCCGACCGTCCCGGATGCTCTCGAGGTAAAAGCCAATCACTTTTGTTTCCTCGTCTTTTGCGCAGAGTTCAAGCATATCGGATTCGTCGAGTACTGCCTTATTGCCGATGCTTATGATGGAAGAAAAGGCAATTCCCAATGTCGATGCACTGTCCATGAGTGCCACAGCGGTTGCTCCTGATTGGCTGATGAGGGCGACTCCGCCCGCGGGCGGAAGTTCTTTTGCAAACGATGCGTTCATGTGGATGGATGGGCGCACAATGCCGAGGCAGTTGGGGCCGATCAGTTCGATGTCGTACTGCTTCGCGATCTGTTTCAATTCCTCCTCCAGCGATTTCCCTTCCTCGGTGTGCGTTTCGGAAAACCCGGCACTGATCACAACTGCCGATGGAATTTTTTTCTCGCCGCATTCCCTGAGTGCATCAGGCACCGCTGCCGCCGGGATCACAATGATCGCAAGGTCGACGCTCTTCGGGATGTCTTTCACCGTCGCAAACGCGCGTTTCCCCAAAATTTCTCCGCCCTTCGGATTCACCGGGTACACAGCGCCCTTGTAACCTTGTGTGAGCAGATTTTTCACAATGTCATGCCCGACCTTGCCGGGCGTCGCGGACGCTCCGATGATGGCGATGGAAAGAGGGGAGAGGAGGGACATTCCGATTATTATACCATATTTTCCATCTATTTGCATTTTCAGATTATTTGACAATATTTGTATATATTATACTATAATGTTTGGATCTTTGGACATCACACTCTTTTTGAGAAGGAGCGACTCATGTTGCGTTTGATGCCTGTGTTGCACTGTGTTCTGTTGTGCTGGTTACTCTGTGCTGCGGATGTGAAGGATACCTGGGAGGCAGGTCCTCCCGCCTTCAAAACCGAGCAGGAGGAATTTCAGCCGTCTGTCAGGTTTGAGGAGAAAAAGGTTGTCCTGGAAAATCGGGGCATTCTCGTCTCCAAAAAATCTTTCCCTGAGGGAGCGGTGTTCACTGCCACATGGAGGTGGATCAGTGGCGAAGAGCAAGGAAAATACCAGGATCATCTATGTGTTGTCTTTGCCACAGATGGCAAGCAACGAGCTTGGCCGGCAGAAATTGAAGCTGGTCTCGTGGTTCGCTTTAATCCCGCCTCGGGGTCTGTCGGCATTGAAAAACATGAGAAGGGTAGCAAGGACAACGCCCTCCTCGCGTTCAAAGATGGTCTGAAGTTTGAACGCAACACTGGATACAAACTTCGAATCGTCCACAGCCCGAAGGGCGTCGAAGTCAACGTTGATGGCAAGAAGATCGTCAGCGCTGAAGTTGTCATGAAGGGAGACAAGGTCGCAGGTTACGACCGTGAACCCGTTGCAGGAATCAAAAAGAAATCAGAGCTCGAAGAGCCTGATGTTGTGCCGTTCAAAAGTTGAATTTTGTTTGCTGAACCGTGTAGTAGTATGTCCGTCCAAAGATCTATGGGGCGACTCGTTGTCGCCCCTGCTTTGACAAATGTATATTTGATCGTATCGTGCCATGTGTGATGCACTCGTCGTGCATCATGCATCGCTTATTGAACATCTCCGGATGAGGATCACTGCCATGTTTACACTCTTGATTGTTTCATTGCTCGGACAAGTGGAAGAGCCGGTGCTGTACCCTCGATTGCCGGTGAGGGTGACCGTGCAGGAGGTGATGTTCCCGGTTTTTGTGAATTGGAAACGCGTTGGCATCATCGACAGCCTCGACAAAGGAAGGGGATTCCCTACAGGGGATGGCAGCACGTATCGTCTGCCTCGCGGTGAGCTTCGCCTCTACGTTCGCAGTCTCCCGAGGAATTTTTTGGGTGATCGTGCCATGCAGGAGCCGGAAGAGTTTTTTCTCGAAGTGCAGTATGAAGTCGTGGGGAAATACACTTCTCCGTGGACTGCGTATGCGCATGAACTCCCCGCCCTTACGGACGATGATGAGGTTATCATTCGTTGTCGCCACCCCATTCCCGTGTGGCACTCGGCGATTGTGCGAGTGAAGGAACATGCGGAGTATCCGATCCTCGTGACGTTGCTGCAGCCCAGGCTCGATATCGGGATGGATAAAAACAGTGTGAATACGGTCATCACCGCCCCGCACCAAATCGAGTTTTTTGAACAACACGGATACCCCAATTCGATGTTGTGCCTCGCGCGCCATGGACCAAAAAAATGCGCGCGGGAGCTCGCTGAGCATTTCCTCAGTGAGGTGAAAAAAGAGAAACCGGATTCACTTTGGTGGGGCCGTGTAAGTGCGCATCACATTGCGATCAACACGGTGCTCGTTGGGCGTAAGCCCAATGCCGAGTACGAACGGATGACTGTGGATGAGCTGGCGACTGCTATTGAGGAAGGTATTCAGAAGATTCTCCGGCAGTGTCCGTCGGAGGCACCTGCCCTCAAGCATGAACTGAAACGTGCGGAGGATTTTCTCAAGGACCTCAAGCCGAAGGAGAAATAAGCGAAGGGGGCTGTCTGTTCATCAGGCAGCCTCTTTAGCTATAGGTTCTTAATGTCCCCGATGTACAATCGGGCCATGGTATCCGTGCATTGCATCTATGCATCGACGAGCGGGCATACGGAGTATGTGGTTGATCAATGCTGCGACATGGTTCGGCAGGCTCACCATGACGTAAAAACGCGGCGCGCGGAGCAGGCGCAGCCGGAAGATTTACTCAAGGGTGATGCCCTCATTCTCGCGAGCGGTACGTGGAACACGGGTGGGGCGGAGGGGCAATTGAATCCCCACATGCATGCGTTCTTGCGTGAGCGTGCGAAAGACATTGATCTCAAAGGCAAACAGGTCGCAGTGATCGGACTTGGCGATGACCGCTATCACTTCACCTGTCGCGCAGCGGATCATCTGGAGGAATTCGTCCGGACGCATCATGGAATTTTGATCGAGCCGACCTTAAGGATCATCAATGAGCCGTATGGGCAGGAAAAAATCATTAAGGACTGGGCGAAAACGTTTTTAACTACAAGTTCTCGACTCCGCTCTAACTGACACACTATGGAACGCATTTCATTAAAAATCGTCGGCGCCTCGGGACAAGGCATCATCTCCATCGGCGAGATCCTCGCGAAGGCGTTCAAACGCAGCGGCTACTGCGTGTTTGGCTACCGTGAATATATGTCCCTCATCAAAGGCGGGCACGGGAGCTATCAGATCGATGTGTCCGATGCATTGATTCGCAGTACCGAAGAACACGTGAACGTGCTCGTTGCGCTCAATCACCATGGCTTTGAGCAGAATCTTTCTGAACTCAAAGAAGGGGGGGTTCTCGTGCATGAGTCCAAAGACTGGAAGTTTTCTTCTCAGCATCAAGCGATCATCAAAAAAAATAAACTGCAGGTCGTCTTCCTCCCGATCGAGGAAGTGCTCGCGAAGCTCAAGGCGAAGCCGATTTTGGGGAATGTCTTTTTTGCGGCGTTCGTGTGGGCGGCGTTTGGCGGGGACAAAGTACTTCTCAAAGAACTTGTCTCCGAGCGTTTTTCTAAGAAGAAAGATCAACTGACAAAAAACATGCAGGTGATTGATGAGGGCTTTGCACACCACACCATGCACACATCTGCATTGCACGTCGCCCTTCCGGCTCCCGATAAACAATGGAGCAAGCAGCTGCTCCTCACCGGCAGCCAAGCAATGGGACTCGGAATCGTCCATGCGGGCTGTCGCTTGTATGCGGGCTACCCGATGACCCCGAGCTCACCGCTGCTCAGTTACATCGCAGACATCCAGAACGAGACCGGCATGGTGATCAAACAAGCGGAAGATGAAATCACCGCGGCGCAGATGATGAGCGGAGCAAATTTCATGGGGACGCGCGCGATCACTGCGACCTCGGGAGGAGGATTTGACCTCATGAGCGAAACGGTTTCATTGAATGGCATGATCGAAAATCCTTCCGTGTTTGTGCTGGCGCAGCGACCGGGCCCCGCGACGGGTCTGCCCACGTGGACGGCGCAGGGGGATCTCCTCATGGCTATTCACACCGCGCATGGCGAATTCGCGCGGTGTGTGATGGCGGTGAGTGATAGTGACGATGCGTTCCGACTTATGCCCGAGGCATTCAACATCGCGGAGGAATTTCAGACGCCTGTGATTGTGCTCACCGATAAGCAGATCGCGGAGGCGATTTATACGCAGAAGCCGTATGATCAAGGTGCGATGCAAATCAATCGTGGCAAACTGATCGTACAGCCGACCGCTTTGAAGAAACTGAGGAGCGGCGATCGGTACGATCCGAAGATTACAGATGGCATCTCGGTGCGCTGGTTACCGGGAAGCGAGGCAGTCACGTACTGTGCACAAGGTGATGAACACAGTGCTGATGGCAGCGTCGATGAGACTGCTGCAAATGCCGTGACGCAGATAGAGAAGAGGATGAGGAAAGCGGAGGCGATGAAGAAGACATTGTTGGATCCCGAATTGTTTGGTGGTCAAAATCCGGATGTATTGTTGGTAGGATGGGGCAGTACAAAGGGTGCAATCTTGGATGTCCTTGAAAATCTTACAAAAAGCGGAGTTGGTTATCTTCACTTCACCTACCTCTGGCCTCTGCGTACGGAAAAATTCGAGAAGCTCGCGGCGAAAGCAAAGAAGGTGATCTTCATTGAGGGCAATCACAATGGACAACTCGAAACATTGCTTCGTCAGGAGTGCGGATATCGCGATGGTGAACATATTCGAAAATATGATGGAAGGCCGTTTTTCTACGATAAATTACATGATCAGATTGTATCCATTACCTCTGCGTAGAGACGCCATGGCATGGCATCTCTACAGAATGTATGTCCATCCCCCTCCAATCATCGGCCCCAACCATGAAAGATTATTCTTGCGCCACCCAATGCACCTGGTGCGACGGCTGCGGGGACTATGGCATCTGGACCGCACTCAAACGTGCGCTTGTGGAATTGAATATCTCACCACACGGTGTGCTGCTCTGCTACGACGTCGGATGCCATGGCAACATGAGCGATAAATTGCTCGGATACCGTTTTCATGGACTCCACGGCCGCGTGTTGCCCTTTGCGGCGGGTGCGAAGCTCGCAAATATGCATCTGCCTGTGCTTGCTTTCGGCGGTGATGGCGCGAGTTTTTCCGAAGGCATCGGTCATCTTGTTCATGCGGTGCGCAGCAATTACCCGATTGTGTTTGTCCTCCACAATAACGGTAATTATGGTCTCACCACGGGCCAAGCGAGCGCACTCACGCCGCAAGGGCAACCGATGACCGCGTCCCCCAATGGCATCCCCGAGCAGACCCTCCCGAGTATGGACTTTATTTTCTCGCTCGAGCCCACCTTCGTCGCGCGAGGATTTTCAGGAAACATTGCAGAGATGTCGGAAATTTTGAAGGCTGCAATCAAGCACCGTGGTTTCGCGTTTGTTGACATGCTCCAAGCCTGCCCCACGTACAATCACTTCGCGACGCATGAGTATCTTCTTGAGCGTTGCTACACGATCGAAAATCACGATACGTCGGATTTCCAAAAAGCCCGTGCGCTCGCCGTCGATACATCGAAGAAGATTGCAACGGGGATCTTGTATCAAAATGAAAACGTTCCGAATTTCTATGAGAGGTTAGTGCCACGACAAGGGAAGAAGACGACGCTCGTAGAGGAGGTGGAGGTGAGGGATGTTTCCACCCTTATGAAAAATTTTGTATGAATCGTTTTAGAAACTTCACACCCATTTTCACCAACGCCTTGCTCCGCGCCCTCACTGCGATGTGCTTCAATTCGCCTGCTGGCAATACTTTGATCAGGTGATTAAAACACCGCAGGCGATCGTAGATGCCCGCACCCAATTCTTCATTGCGCGCGCTTGCGCCCCGCGGGTGCACGCGAAATGACCCGAGTGATTCTTGCAGAATGTAAATATTGCCGTGGAGCAGGCACCGCAGCCACATGTCGGTGTCGAGGCACTGCTGCATCGTGGTATCAAATGATCCCGTTTGTTCCATCAAGCTCTGCCGCAGCATGACAAAGCTCGGTTCACCGATCAAATTCGGACGGAGTTCCCGCTCTATCCACATCCGCAGAAATTCTTTGCCATCGTGCCGTCCGGGTTGTAACGCGCTTCGCGCGCGTTGGACCTCTTCGTACACTGCGTTGTTTTTCATGCCCTCTTCGTACCGGTACTCATGGGCAGCGGACACAAAATCGATGTCGGGGTGTGCTTCAAGGATCCCGAGTGCTCGTTCCAAATAATGCGGATGCCACGTGTCGTCCTGGAAGAGGAGTTGAATATAAGGTGTCGTGGTTCGACTACGCTCACCATGACACATTTTTAAAGATTCATTCCAATTCCCCCCGATCCCCAAACGGTTTTCACTTCGTGCGAAGGTAATGCGTGGATCTTTGAGGTACGGTTCCACGATCGCACGCACGTCGATGGTCGATGCGTCATCATGGATCAACATCTCCCACCGCGTTTCGGTTTGCGCGAGGACCGATTCGATCGCCGCTTTTAAATGAGTGGGACTGGGCTCATAGGTTGGCATGTAGATGCCAATGAGGGGTGGAGAGTATGCTTGCGCCATGCGTATTGATGTTATCACGTTATTCCCGGCGATGTTTGAGGGTCCTCTCACGGAGAGCATCCTCAAAAGGGCGCAGGATGACAAATTGCTCGATATTCACCTCCACGATCTGCGGCAATTCGGCCTCGGCACATATCACCAAGTTGATGACAGCCCGTACGGTGGAGGGGCGGGGATGGTGATGAGGGTGGATGTTGTGGTGAATGCGATTGAAAAAGTGAGTACCCTCACCCCGGCCCTCTCCCGCAAGGGGAGAGGGAGCACGCCCCACCGGATTTATTTTTCTCCACGCGGCAAAAAGCTCAAGCAAGCGATGGTCGAGGGCATTGCTAAAAAACATGAGTGGTTGATCTTGCTCTGCGGTCACTATGAGGGGATCGATCAACGGATCATCGACGGAGGCTTTATCGACGAAGAAATTTCGATTGGAGACTACGTGCTCACGGGTGGCGAATTGCCTGCGATGGTCTTGATTGATGCTGTGGCGCGACAAATTCCGGGGGTACTCGGGCATGAGGAATCTGCGCAGGAGGAAAGTTTCAGTAAAACATTGGGTCGAAAAAAAGAATACCCCCACTTCACGCGTCCCGAAGAATTTCGCGGGCTGAAGGTTCCCGATATTCTCCTTGGTGGCAACCATAAGGAGATAGAAAAATGGAGGCAACAAAATTTGCAATAATCTTTTTTGTGTCACCCTGAGCACAGTCGAAGGGCGGCGAAGTTTCCCTCTCCTGGAATGGAACATGGGAGGCAGGAGAGGGTTAGGGTGAGGTTACCTGCCCCTTGAGATCGCTGTACTCCGGCAGCCCCACATATTTAGCATCATTGATGAAGTAGGTGGGCACCAGCGTGACACCCCGTGATGCGGCCATCGCGCTTTGTGCAGAGAGGGCGGATTGTACCGCAGTACCTTTGAGACATGCCTGATATAGAGTTTCATTGATTCCGATCAACCTGCGCTGTTTTTTCTGTTCCGTCGGGGTTGTCGTGGGGCCAAATAAGAGATCGTTCATCTTCTGTCCTTTGCCTTCCGCAGCGGCACAAAAAAGTGCACTCGCATCAGAAGCACTCTCCGGATATTTTTTGAATGCGACCGGGACGATGTCGAGGCGCACCTTGTTACTACGAACGAAGTCCTCCGTCAGGCGAGGAAGCAGATCGCGAAAGAATCGCTGACTGTAGGGGGAACTGTGATTCAAAAAGAGTGTGATTCTCACCGGAGCTTTTTGATCGCCGATTTCCAGCAGTCCTCCCGAGAGGGTTCGTTCAGCCAGTGGATCGGTGCTTGCTCCCGCCGCACAAGCGGTGAGCAGGAGTGAAGGGATGATGAAGAGACAGAATTTATGCATATTGTAAGGATACCGGAGATTGGAGTAACGGAGTAACGGGGATCAGAATAACGGGGGCCTGTTATTCCGTTATTCCGTTATTCCCGTATTCTGTATCTATGGACCGCGTCACAGTTCTCAATGTTCCCATCGACCCGCTCACGCGGCGGGATGCCCTTGAACGGATCAAAGCAATGCTCGTTGTGCCGCGCCCGCAGCAGGTGATCACGGTCAATAGTGAGATGTTCGTGGAATCTGAGCGAAATCCTTCATTCAAAACATTGCTTCAAGCAAGTGATCTGAATCTCCCCGATGGCACGGGACTCCTCTGGGCCGCAGCTTTTACCAATCAGAAGATTCCGGAGCGCGTGACGGGCGTCGATACCGTGCAGAAGCTCTGCAGCTTCCTCGGCCCTGAGCATCCGGTGTTTCTCCTCGGAGCGGGAGAGGGCGTTGCCACAAAAGCCGCAGAAGTTCTGTGCCAGAGAAATCCGCATCTCAAGATCGTCGGAACGTTTGCCGGTTCACCGAAAGATGCCGATGCCCCCGCAATCATCGCGAAAATCCATGAAGCCAAGCCGCATCTGCTCCTCGTCGCGTATGGTTCGCCGCATCAGGAACAGTGGATTACAAAGCACCTTCATAAACTTCCCACGCTTCGCATAGCGATGGGGGTCGGTGGTACGTTTGATTTCCTTGCGGGGATCCAAAAGCGCGCGCCGAAATTTCTGCAGGGTATGGGGCTCGAGTGGGCGTGGCGGCTCCTCCACGATCCGCGCCGCATCGGGCGTATTTTCAATGCCGTGGTGGTGTTTCCGCTGTTGATCCTTCGGGCAGGGCAGCACCCTCATGTAACTGCTCGGTGAGCGCAACGTACCACTTGTCAGTTTTTTTGAGTTCTACGAGCATCGGTCCATGCGGGGTCTCTGCGAGGTAGTCGCGGACGGTATCCTCTTTATTTGCTTTGATCAGCGTCGTCTTTCCTAATTTTTCATCCGGAAGGAGCAGATAGATCGCAACGTCGGGTTTATTGATGAGAGCCGCCTGAAAATTATGCGCCGCACGTCCGAGCCCCGCTACTCCTATAACAATGGCGACACTCACGCCGACCGCCCAGGCGACTGTGTGGCTGAATTTACGAGAGGTCAGATGGTGGACGTGGAATGTGTTTTTCAATCTTTCTAGTATACCATAGATCCGTCCTTCTATCCAATGGGTACGCTTGTATTGGTTCGTCATGGGCAATCGCAGTGGAATTTGGAAAACCGCTTTACGGGGTGGTCTGATGTGCCGCTGACGGAGCGAGGAAGGCAGGATGCCGCGACCGCGGCGAAGGCAATGGCGGAATTTCACTTCGATGCCGCCTTCACATCAGATCTCGTGCGTGCACAGGATACTCTCACGATCATTCTTGATACACTGAAACAGTCGACGGTTCCTGTGGCAAAAGACAAGGCACTGAATGAACGTCACTATGGAGATTTGCAGGGCCTCAACAAGGCCGAGATCGCTGAAAAGTACGGACAGGAGAAGGTCTCTCTCTGGCGCAGGAGTTACAGTACGCGACCGCCGGGGGGCGAAAGTATCGAAGATTGCGAGCGCAGGGTCTGGCCCTACACCGAGCAACAGATTCTGCCGCTCCTCCATGCGAGTAAAACGGTGCTCGTCGTCGCGCACGGCAATTCACTCCGTCCGATGGTGATGCATCTCGACGACCTCACCGGCGACCAAGTTGCCGTCCTCGAAATCGGTCTCTGCACACCGTACATTTATACGTTTGAAGGTGCGAAGGTCATCAACAAAGAAATCCGCGACGTGCCCGGTATCGTCACGCTCGGGGCATCGCAGACTGAGGCGAAGGTGGAGGAGGGGAGGGTGTGAGCGATGGGAAAAATCGAATATCTTTATTTTGAAAGGAACGTTCGTAATGCTCTGCCATTGCAATATGGTCGCTCAATGTACGGCAATAGCCGCAGGTTCGAACGTGCGCGATCACATCGTCGATTCCCCTGAGTGTTGCAGGAACAGGCCCGATCGCTGCTTGCATCAATACATCCTCTTCGATCGTGCATTTTTCATGCAGATTGTTATTGAAAATAAACGAACGTAATTTCTCGATGGCAACTGAATTCCCTTGCACAATAATCTTACCACTGAAGGGTAATGCCATACGCACATGGAGATCGAGCAGTGCACACTGCAGTTGCACGCGATGAAGTGCAGGTGAAAAATGGTCGCGCTGTTGCTGGATAC
The DNA here is from genome assembly GCA_023245865.1 of Candidatus Peribacteria bacterium. GTDB lineage: Bacteria > Patescibacteriota > Gracilibacteria > Peribacterales > Peribacteraceae > JAHFJN01. Next base: position 703,108 of record JAHFJN010000001.1, on the reverse strand, counting down.
ATGCATCATTGTTGCCTAAATACATGCCCTGAGGTGGCTCTTTAAGCTTGAATTCCCTTTCTATACAGCCATTTTCGAGTTCAATGGATTCCATAAGGTTCGGCAGGATACATTTTTTGCTTTCGTAAAGCAATGATCCTCAATACCCTGGAATCGCGTTCGCCTGCGCGCGGCGGTCATGCGAGAGCTTCACTGGATTCTGTGATTGTTCCACAAGCACGCGTATACCCGCTTCCAGCGAGACGGACGGTTTGAAGCCGAGCATATTTCGTATTTTGCTGATGTCGGCGAGTTGCGAACGGATGTAGGTTTCTTTCACCGGATTCTCGATGTGGTTGGGCTGTATGGATGTGCCAAGCGCTGCATTGATGGCGCGTACGATTTCGAGAAGATTGGTCGACGTGCCTGTGCCGATGTTGAAGATTTGATAACCGAGAGGCGAAGGATGTTCCATCGCGCGGGTGATGCCCTGTACGACATCCATCACATTGGTGAAATCGCGCGTCTGCATACCGTCCCCGTACACGACGGGTTTTTCTCCGCGCATCATGCCCCACACAAACTGACTGATGAGATTGGCATAGATACCCTTGTGCTCCTCGTGCGGGCCATAGACGGACATAAAACGAAATCCGATGATATCCATGGAAGGGTGCATGCGCTGATAGCATTCGCCGATATGTTCCATTGCAATCTTTGTGACGGAATAGTGATTGGTCGGGAGAGGCTGCTGAGCCTCCGTCAACGGAGGCGGCGTGTTGCCGTAGAGAGAAGATGTGGAGGCAAAGAGAACTTTTTTTACGCCTGTGCGCTTGGCGAACTCCAACACTTCGATGTACGAGAGGATGCTGTTGCGGTAGCCCTGTACGATATCTTCCGTGAACATCGGAGCAGACGATGTGCCAGCGAAATGCACGATGGTATCGAAGGTGCCGAGACTCTCAAGTGTAGTCCGGTCAGTTGCGTCGCCTTGGACAAAAGTTACCGCGGGCCGCAGGTGGGAGGAATCTCCGAGGAAGAGGTTATCGAGTGCGACGACGTCGTACGCGTCACCATGTGTGTTGCAGAAGTTGGAGCCGATGAAGCCGGCGCCGCCGGTGACAAGGATTCTCTTTTTAGGCATAGAACTGAGGTGTCCATCCTAGCAGTTTTCCCTCATCCATGAAGGCTATTTGCTCTATAGTCTACGTGTGCTTCAACGCATTCGTGAATCACTGGCACTCCTGCTGATTATTCTCTTACCCTTTCATGCGCTCCTCGTGACCGTGCTTACCAAGGTGATCGCGGGGCGGGGGCATGCGCCGCTGGGGAGGCTGGCGGTGTGGAAGGAGGGGGTGCTCGCTGTTATTCTCTGTTTAGCGGTGGTGGAGATTATTCTTCTTGTGAAGCAGCGATCAGCCAGTAGCGCACAGCGATTAGCATTGGACGTTTTGGATTACTTGATTTTCATACTCATTTTTTTATCTTTCGTGCTCTTCGCTTACCGCTTACCGCTCAGCGCTTCAAGTTTCATCTACGGTTTCAAATACGACCTCCTTCCCCTCATTGCTTTTTTGATCCTTCGCCGCGTTGCGTGGTCCGAGGTTTTCCTGGAACGAATAATGAAGATGCTTTTGATCGTCGGAGGCATCGTCGCAGCGTATGGCATTCTCACACTGTTTCTTCCCGCTTCGTTCTTCCATTTCCTTGGCTACTCCGATGCACACTCGCTGTATCTTCCCGATCAATCGCTCTCCGCGTTTCAGCAGATCAGCAACTCCGCGCTCAAACGGATCCAAGGTCCCATGAGCGGGCCGAATCAACTCGGGATTTGGCTATTGATTCCGATTGCGATTGCAGTCTCAAGCCTCAAGCCTCAAGCCTCAAGAAAGAAAAGTAGCTTGGCGCTTAGCGCTTGTAGCTTGTGTCTTCTAGCTTTAGGCCTCACTTTCTCCCGCTCTGCGTGGATCGGGGCGCTCGCGATCGGGGTCATTGCATACTGGCCGAAGATCCGTCCTCGTCTGTTTCTGGTTTTTGGATCTTGTCTCTTGCTTCTTCTCCTGTTTGTCGCGGCATTTCCATCCACCCTTATTCGTCTCAGTTCCAGTCGTGGTCACATCGAGCGACCGTTGCAAGCATTACGCGTCATGTTCGAGCATCCACTCGGTTTGGGATTGGGTTCTGCCGGGCCCGCCGCGAATCGCACGCACGATCCGTGCGTGATTCTGCGCCCGCAGGATGATCCCTCATGGGCCGCGTCGCAGCCTGACCTCTGCGTGTTTCTCGGACCGACCAAACAAGTCCAGCCTCCGCTCCCGTCAAAGGAGCTACGGCCGGCAAGCCAACCTCATGCTCGCGTCTGCAACTGTCCGCTTCTACCCGAGAATTGGTATTTGCAGATAGGTGTAGAGATGGGGTGGGCGGGGATGGGGCTCTACGTATGTTTGATATATTTGTTACTCCAAAGATTGTGGAGAGCTTCAAGTCTCAAGCCTCAAGCACCAACTGTTCACTCTGCTCGTAGCTTGTGTCTTGTGTCTTGTGTCTTTGTATTGCTCGCCATCAGCATTGCCGCCCTCTTCCTCCACGCATGGGAAGACGCCGCGGTCGCGTATACGGTGTGGATGCTTTTGGCGATGAGATTGCAGGTTGCTGCCAAGCACTAAAGTGCCTACAATCCCTCTATGGAGGCCCCTATCCACCCTAAGAGCATCGTCATTCTGGACTTCGGGGGACAGTATGCGCACTTGATCGCGCGGAGAGTCCGCGAATGCGGAGCATTTTCGGAAATTCGCCCGCCCTCCACGGTGGCAGAAAAGTTGAAAGGTGCCGCGGGCATCATCTTAAGTGGTGGTCCGCAGAGTGTGTATGACGACGGCAGTCCACTTGTAGACCCTGATATTCTCAAGCTTGGAATTCCGGTTCTAGGGATTTGTTATGGACATCATTTGCTGGCACATACGCTTGGTGGAGAAGTTACCAGTGGTAAGACCAAAGAGTACGGGCGTACTTCGATTACTATCAAAACAAAGACAAATCTTTTTGCTGGATTGCCCGATTGCTTCACGGTTTGGATGTCGCACGGAGATGAAGTGACACGATTACCGTCTGGGTTTGTCGCCGCGGCGAGTTCATCGGACTGCGTGAATGCAGCTATGGCCAATGATGCACGGAAATTTTTCAGTATTCAGTTCCATGCGGAGGTGGCCCACACGGAGCACGGCCTTAAGATCCTCAAAAATTTCGTCGCTTTATGCCCGCACGAACCGTGGTCGGTCGAAAGCTACGCGCAGCGCATCGGCACCGAAGTGAAAGAGACCGTCGGCGATCGGCGGGTGTTCATGCTCGTTTCGGGCGGCGTGGATTCCACCGTGGCGTTTACGGTGCTCAATGAAGTCCTCGGGAGTCACAGAGTCCAGGGGCTCCTCGTCGACACGGGTCTCATGCGCAAAAATGAAGTGCGGCGGATCAAAGATGCGTTCGATTTGCTCGGATTTGAGAATTTCGAGACGGTCGATGCCTCGGAGGAATTTTTCAGCAATCTCGCAGGCGTTTACGATCCCGAGAAGAAGCGCCGCATCATCGGCGATACGTTCTTGAACGTGCAAAAACGGATCAGCACCGAGATGGGTCTTAAGATCGAGGACGGCTGGATGCTCGGGCAGGGGACGATCTATCCCGACACCATCGAGACGGGGGGCACGCAGCATGCGGACACCATCAAAACGCATCACAACCGCGTGGAGGCGGTGCAGACAATGATCGAGATGGGGCTTGTGATCGAGCCGCTGAAAGACCTCTACAAAGACGAAGTGAGGCGCCTCGGCGAAGAAATCGGTCTCCCGCATGATCTCGTGTGGCGGCACCCGTTCCCGGGGCCGGGGCTCGGAGTGCGGATTCTGTGCGCAGAGAAGGAAGATACGATTGATACGAAAACTGAAAGATACAAGATACAAGATCCAGACAAGCTCGAAGCTCGAAGCTCGAAGCTCGAAGCTAATTTTTCGGTCTTGCCCATCCGCTCCGTCGGGGTGCAGGGCGACAATCGCACCTACCGTCATGCGCTCGCGATCTTTGGAGGTCCGCGCGTGACTCCTGAATTTCTCGAGCTTGCAACGAGTGTCCCAAATGCCGATCATCGCTTCAATCGTGTTCTTCTTTGCACATCACATACGGCGCCCGTACCGTTTCACTTCACACCGGGGTTTGTGACGCGTGAGCGAGCGGATTTGCTGCGCGAGGCGGACGATATTGTCTACGACGAAATGCACCGCGCGGGCCTCTACGAAAAAATCTGGCAGTTCCCCGTGGTCCTGCTTCCCTTCGGTGCCGCCCTCGGCCATCAATCAATCGTTTTGCGACCGATCGAATCTCAAGAAGCGATGACGGCGAACGCAGTCGCGTTACCGGACGATGTGCTCAAGCGCATGACTGATCAGATTCTGAAATTGCCGGGGATTGATATGGTGTTCCTCGACCTCACGAACAAACCGCCCGCCACCATAGAATGGGAGTAAATATTTTTTCCTTAGAAGTGTCACCCTGAGTGCTGCGTCGTGTATACTTCGATACATTTTTTGCTGCGGCAAAAAACACTCAGCATGACACGGCGCAGCGTATCGAAGGGCGCCGCCACGATTGAGTGGGAATAGGCTATACTGCATTTCCTCATGCCCCCTTCCACCCCTCTCTCCGAGGCCGAACTTCAGGCTCTTGTCGTGCGTGCGAAGGAAGGCGATACCGAGGCGTTCGCAGGGATCTACGATCACTTCTTCGTGCAGATTTACCGGTATGCCGCTTTTCGTCTCCCGAAAGAGGTGGCGGAGGATACGACTGCCGATGTTTTCGTGAAGGCGTGGGAGAAGCTGCACACGTACAAAGTCCAGAGCTCTGTGCCGTTTGGGGCGTGGCTGTTTCGCATCGCCCGTTACACCGTGATCGATGTGTACCGTTCCCGTCGTGGATTTGACGAAGTTCCTGATAATCTTCCTGATACCGATACCTTCAATCGTGCAGAGGCACGCATGGAACGAAATGACACATTAAGGATAGTACGTCAAGCTCTCGATCAATTGCCCGCCCGCTACCGCGAAGTTCTGCTTCTTACCTACGTTTCTGAGCTTCCGTATAGCGAAGTTGCCCGGGTTCTTGGCACATCGGAGGGGTCAGTGCGCGTGCTCAAACTGAGGGCCCTTCGGAAACTGGAGTCGTTTCTTCCGCCGGAAATGGGCTTAACTCTGTAACAGAGGGTCATTCTCCCCGTTTTAACCTATCGCAATGAACACGGAATCTCGCATGAAAGGCTTGAAAATGCTCCTGTCACCTAGCACGGAGCAGCAGGCGCGCGTACGCACCCAGATGCTGCGGCAGATCGTGGGTCCTTCGATCCTGCAACTCGCGCGGCAGCAGGTGACTCCGGCAGAGACGCTTCGTGCCACTCTTCTGACATTGATTCTCGAGCGTCTCACACCAAATTTCGCACCTGCGCGTCGTCACCCTCTCAAGTGGGTCGCGGCATTTGCGATCGTACTTGTCGTGCTGCGTGCGTTGCCGTCGCTTTTCTTGGCGCCTGCGACCATTGCGGATTCTTCCGTACTTCTGATTCCAACAGACGGAGGCGTTGAGCTTTCTCTGAAAAATCTCTGGCAGCCTGTCACGAATCAACTGGAATTGAGCGAACCCGTCGTGATGCGAACGAGTGAGGCAGGGCCCGCGATCAAGGCGACCGTCATGCTGCACGATGACGGGAATCTGCGCCTGGGCAGCAGCACGATGTTGCTTCTGCAAGATCTCACCGACCGGCCTGAACCTGCGTTCGACGGACCGACGGCCACCCTCATGCAAGGCGAACTCTGGGTGCAGAGCTTGCTGCCGGAGACCGTCCGCGGGATGACCATTGCGACGCCCTTCGGCGATGTCGTCGTGCATGGTGGAAGCGTATCGATTCAAGTCGGTGATACCGTGCAGGTCCGCGTGTGGGATCGCCATGCCGTGATTCACCACGAAGGGCAGACGGTGACGCTCGTGGCAGGTGAGCGTGCGGAACTCTGGAAAGGGAACGCCGTTCGGTCGCAGCGCATTGCTCTTGCCGACTATAATCGTCCATGGGTGAGTGAGAATTTAGAACGCGATGCCGTGCATCAACGTGAACTGGCGCAGCTCCAGCAGGAGCGCCGCAGCGCCGCAGCCGGGATTCTCCCCAACTCTCCGCTCTATTCCGTGAAGCGCGCGGCGGAGGCGGTGGATGTGCTTCTGACGATCGGACCCGAGGCACGTGTGCAGAAGAAATTGCAGCAGGCTTCCACGCGTTTGAATGAAGCGGCCGCACTCCTCGCAGGAGGACAGAGCGGTGCCATCGTGGCGCTCGCGGAGTACAAGCAGGCACTCATCGACGTTGCGACGGGGTCCGGCGGGAGTGTCGCTACGCAGCAACTCATAGCCGCGCAGGTTGCTGACAATGCAGCGCAACTTTCTGCGTCTCTTCCGGATGATTCATTGTATCCTGTGAAGCAGGCGGTGCTTGAGGTGAGTGCGCAGAATGTCGAAGGTACGATTCTTGTCGACACACTCGATGTGCTCCATCAATCGGTTGTCGCAGGGGACACCGCACATGCCCGTGAGTCGCTCGTGCAACTCAAGCCTTACCTCAGCAAGCTTCGCAGGAATGCATCGGACTTCAGTCCTGAGGTAAAGAAGGAAGCATTCTCATTGCTGAGCGATGTGCATGTGACGCTTGCGCAGGAGGCGGGTGCGACTTCCGACGCAAACATCATTGCGCTCCAGGAAGAGCTTGCACCCTATCTGTCGAACGCAGAACCCGTATCGATCAAGGCGGTGGTATCGCTTCTCACCGATGAGGAAATTCAGGCGGCGGTCGACGGCACGATGCATGAAGTTTTTGATGTGTATCGGTTGCCCAAGAGTCGTCTCAATGCGCTTCGTCAAAGGCTCAAGCACTTCGAAGGCAGCCCCGACGAGGGCCGATACTTACGTAAGCTGTACCACGATATGCCAGAGGCGAGCGAGCTCACGCAATTCGTGCGCCATGCCATCCAGGTCTTGCGGGAGAAGCAGATTCTCGAGTAGTGTAGGCCCATGTACGAGATCACTGATCTCAAGCCCGGCCGTGCGATCGCGATAGATGGCGAGCCATTCATCGTGCTCAGTTCGCAGTTCGGGCGCAAGAGCCAGAGCAAGGCGAATATGCAGTGCAAGCTCAAGAACTTGAAGACCGGTGCGATCGTCGCGCGCAATTTCCAAGGCAGTGAAAAGATCGAACCGGCCGATGTCGGCTACAAGCGCGTCCAGTTCCTCTACAAAAATGGCGATGCGTACACGTTCATGGATCTCGAGAGTTACGACCAGTTCGAGCTCACAAGCGAGGTCGTGGGCGAAGCCGGTGGATACTTGGTCGACGGTAACGAAGTCGATGCGTTGATGTTCGAAGAAAAACCGATCGGCATTCAGCTCAAGGCCACGGTCGATCTCAAAGTCCTCGAAACAATTCCGGGGGTGAAAGGCGACACTGCGACGGGTGGCAACAAGCCGGCAAAGTTAGAAAGTGGCATCACTGTGAACGTGCCGCTGTTTGTGAATGAGGGGGATACTGTCAAAGTGAATACCGAGACGGGGTTGTATATGACGCGAGTCTCCTAGCTTCTTTAGCTGCATGAGCTTCATTAGCTTCATGCAGGCCCGTGGCGGCGGGCCCCCAGACGAATAAAACAACCTGTGCCGAAGAGGAAGCTTGCTTTCGCTGGAGGCACTCCTTGTAAGGGAAAGGAGTTCCGGCCAGAGGAAAACCGTAGGTTTTCCTTTGACCAAAACAAAAAGGCCACTTGCGTGGACCTTTTTGTATTTGTTTGTGCCTGCCTCCACGGCTATCGACGCTAGATATAGCGTTGAGCCGCCTGGTTTTATGGGAGGAGGACGGAGGGGAGGAGCCCTCGTGTCTCTGCCTTGCTCTGGTCTCTTGTTTCTCCTCGGAACCAACCGAAGTCCCCGGACCGGTTCGCCGCATCTCTCAAGGAGCGATGGGGAACACTGGGGAGTAGAGGGGGGTGCGTATGGGGAGCGACCTCACATCGTCCATACGAACGTTGCAGAGCAGAGAGGAGAAAAACCACGACCATGATCTTTCTCCTCTCTACGGGATGGTGGGTGACCCGCCTTCGCTCCTTCTGGAGCTACGGTGGGTGACTCTGTGAGAGTCAAAAGAACGAATGTTTGTCTGGATGTTCATTTTGTATTTGCCGGTGTCGCCCTTCGACTGTGCTCAGGATGACACCGGACAAATCACGCCATCGTACGCCCACACTGAAATTACGCAAGGAAGTGCGGTGGACTAGGAGTAAGAAGAATGTTTTGAATACATTTTGTACTCAAGAAATCGTCTTTCGCAGCATTTCATTCACTTTCCCCGGGTTCGCCTGTCCCTTGGTTTCCTTCATAATCCATCCGACAATCGCACCGAGTGCCGCTTGCTTGCCAGCTTTGAAGTCTGCGACAGATTTGGAGTTCGCGGCGATCGCTTTTTTGACGAGATCCTCCAGTGCCGCGTCATCACTGATCTGCTGCATGCCGCCTTCCTTGATGATTGCACTCGCAGGTTTCCCGGTTTTCACCATCGTCTCGAGCACTTCCTTGCCGGCGTTCGCGCTGATCGTTCCTGCATCGATCGCCGCGATCAATTCCAAAATCGCTTCGGCATCCGGCCCATCGCCCGCCGCTTTTTCATCCGCCTTCAAAAATCCAACGAGCTGCGAGAGGACGATGCTCGAACTTCGCTTGGCATCTTTTGTTTGTGCGTACACGGCGTCGAAAATTGTTCGGAGAGAAGAATCATCCATCAACTGCATCGCTTCTGAAAGTGAAAGGCCGAGTGCCGCATATCGATCCCGCTCTGCACGCGGAAGCGGGGGCAATGCTTTTTTTATGACTGCAATGTTTTTTGCTTCGAAATGGAGCGGCGGAATATCGGGTTCGGGGAAGTAACGATAGTCCTGTGCATCTTCTTTATCGCGCAGCATGCGAGTTTTACCTTCATCATCCATCCATCCGACGGTGATGTTCCCTTTGAGAGGGCCGCCTGTCTCTTCCCACACATCGCGAAGCCTTTTTTCCTCATACTGCAGCGCTCTTTCCAATGCCTTGAACGAGTTTAAATTTTTAATTTCACTTCTTGGATTCAATTTCTCCGTTCCAACTTGGCGAAGCGATATACTGGCATCGAACCGCATCATCCCTTTAAACATATCTGCTTCCGAGGCACTGACTGCGATCAGAATCCTCCTGAGTTCTTGGGCGAATGCGACCGCTTGCTCGGCATTTCTAAGATCCGGTTCCGTCACGATTTCCATGAGAGGTGTGCCCGCGCGATTATAGTCGCAGAGTGTCGTACTTCCGACATGTGTGAGTTTGCCGGCGTCGTTTTCCATGTGGAGGCGCGTGATGCGGCATGTCCCGCCCTCGTACTCCACCACTCCACCCTTGCTGAGCGGGAAATCATATTGCGAGATTTGAAACCCTGCGGGAAGATCGGGGTAAAAATAATGCTTGCGGTCGAAGTGGCAGTCGGGAGCGATCGTGCACCCGATCGCGAGCGAGGCTCGCACCGCTTTGCTCACCGCCTCTTTATTGGGAACAGGCAATGTGCCCGGGTGTCCCATGCAGATGGGGCAGACGGTGGTGTTTGGTTCTTTTCCAAATGCATCATTGTCGCACCCGCAAAACATCTTTGTCTTCGTGCTCATTTGAGCGTGAACTTCCAATCCTATAATTGCTTCGAGCGTAGGCATTTCCCGCAAAGAGTAGACGAAAACCCATTCAAGCGGCAACTGTAAATGAGTATTGACTCCGACTTTTGAAGGATTACATTGCTACCTTCATGCATATGCTCGGTGAATCATCGGCGGATCAATTGGAGGAAGGGGTAACCCCAGATCTGTCTATAGAAGCGCTTTTTCAGCAGCATCAACAGTCAGTTTTTGCAGTCATCCTACGAAGGGTTAAATCGTATCATGATGCGAAAGATTTGACGCAAGATGTATTTCTCCGTGCACAAAGAAACATTGGACAGCTCAAAGACCCGAATAAAGTGGAACGATGGCTGAAAAGAATCGCGCAGCGTGTTGCCGATAACTTTAACATTCGACGCAAGAGGAAGTCATATTTTATTGCAAGAGGGGAATCAGATGGTGATGCCTTTGACGTTCAGGATTGGAAAGGAATGTCCGCACAAGCGAGAGCGTTACAATCTGAAGATAGTAGAGAGGTGCGTGCGACGATTGCACGATTACGTAGCATCGATCAGAAAGTATTGAATCTTTTCTATTTTAAGGAAATGCCTCTCGAGGACATCGGGAAGTCGTTGGGTATTCCCCTCGGGACGGTGAAGAGTCGCTTGGACAAAGCAAGAAGACGCTTTCTGAAAAAATATGTAGATTATTTTTCCCGTGATTGATGAGTCATTAAAGAGGTTTTGGGTGTTCCCCGTAGTCGACGATTAATTTCCCTTCCAAATGATCCACCTCGTGCTGGACGATCCGCGCTTCGAGTTTCTCTAATTTTCGCTCCTCCTCCGCTCCTTTAGCATTCTGATAGGTGATGACGATAGAGACCGCGCGCGGAACTTGGACCCAGATATTCGGGAGGCTGAGGCACCCCTCCTCCGCGATCTCCTGTTCACGGCTTTTGTGCGTAATCTCCGGATTGATGAGCGGCATCAATTTTCCATGGAGTTTCACGATGCACACACGTTCGCCGTGTCCGACTTGGGGAGCGGCGAGTCCCAGCCCCTCTGCGGCGATGGTCGTTTGTTCCATGTCCTTGAGGAGCTTGAGGACATCTTTTGTGATCTTCTTCACGGGTTTGGTTTTCGTCCGGAGGATCGGATTATTTGCGCCGGTGAGGATAGGGAGGGGGGTCACCTAGCCACAGCTTGCTCTATACTTGCGCGTCTGCGCAACTCCTCCATCGATTGGATCTTCCCTGCGTCGAGCATTTTCAGGAATATCGCTGCGGTCTGGAGTACATCGGGGAGCGCACGGTGACGGCCGGCGGGCAGCGGCATGTGAAAACGCTCACTGAGCACATCCAGATTATGGCGCGACATTGTGGGGAACAAGTTTCGACTTAACGTAAGAGAGCAGAGAATTTCAGGGAGGTTGACGTATCCCCAGCAGAATTCCTTTTCCGCATCGAGGAAGGATTTATCGAAGACGGCGTTATGTGCGACGAGGATGCTGGCTTTCGTAAATTCTAAAAAGCGCGGGAGGACGGTCATGATTGTTGGGGCATTGCGCACATCCTCCTCACTGATGCCATTCACCTGGCGCGCTTCAAAGGGGAGACTGCGCTCGGGGTTCACGAAGCTCGTGAATGCACTTTCGGTGAGGATGTTCCCTTGTTCGATCCTGACCCCTGCGATCTCAATGATGCGATGTCCGCGGCGTGGATCGAGGCCCGTCGTTTCCACGTCAAAGACTGTGAGGGGAGGGAGGCTGGGCATGAGGGAAGAACTATAGCGGAGCATCGGGAGAGCGAAAGGAAGTTTAATGTACATTTTTGGGAGTAACGGAGATCGGGGATCGGAGTAACAGGTCCCTGTTATTCCGTTACTCTGTTATTCCGGTACTCTTTGCGTATGCGTAGACGCACTGGTATTCCAATGGCCACAGTTCTCCGGAAGCTCGAAAAAATTTATCATCCGCCAAAAACTTTCCTTCACTACCGCACGCCCCTCGATCTCCTCGTAGCGGTGATCTTGAGTGCGCAGTGCACGGACAAGCGCGTGAATATCGTCACGGAGAAAATTTTGTATCCTAAATACAGGACCGTGAAGGATTATCTGCGCGTGCCGGTGGAACAATTGGAAGAGGATATCCACAGTTGCGGGACGTACCGCATGAAAGCGAAATCGATTCGCGGTATGTGTGCGATGCTCCTCGAAAAACACAGAGGGCAGGTGCCCGATACCATGGAAGAATTACTCGAGCTTCCCGGCGTCGGGCGAAAAACTGCATCCGTCATTCTCTCCGCCGTCTTTAATAAAAACCTCGGCATCGCGGTTGATACGCATGTGCAGCGCTTGGCACAGCGCTTGGGGCTTAGTTCCCACCATAACCCGAACAAGATCGAACTGGATTTGATGCAAGCAGCTCCGCTGAGGCGCTGGCGTGATGTCACGGTGCTCCTGATCAGCCACGGTCGAGCGGTCTGCACGGCGCGCAACCGCAATTGCGGTGCGTGTGTGTTTGCGACGCAGTGTCCGTCATCGCTGGTACTTGGAAGGAAGGACATGGCAAAACCGAAGAAAAGCATGCGGAGACGTACGTAATGCACTATACTCTTGGCGCTAAAACCACCCGTTCCTCCGCCTCCGGCGGACGGCGGGTTTTTTGCTCTGAAAAGGCTTGTTGAGGGCATTCTTTCTTGCTATGATCAGTCCATCACGATGAGGGGTCAACCAAAGGGTCCTGTCCCGCGGCTATGCCCCTCATTTTAATTTCTTGTGCTGCTTTTTGTATTCAAGCCTGCCGCGCAGCGGACTCATGAACACGATGTGCGGGCCGAATTTTCTGAGAAGCGAAGAATATTTCCGTTGGTTGGGGATCATGAGGTGCAGTAATTTTCCCTTGGCGAGCAGATGTTCGATGACGCAGTGGAAGTCGCCGTCGCCTGAAATGATGATTGCTTTGGCATAGTTATTCCATTCGATCATGGTGTGAAGCACGAGTTCCGCATCGACATTGCCTTTCGTCATGGTGTTTTTTCCTTTGCGTATTTCGAGCGTCGGTTTGAAGACAAGGACGAAGCCGGCTTCCTGCAGACTCGTGTACAGTTGTTCGTTGCCCGGCACATATCCGATGAAGATGAAAGCATGGGTGACATGGTATTTGTCCTGCAAGTACCGTCGAAAACGTGACCAGTCGAGGATCCACCCTTGGTCGCGAATGGCGAGATTCACGTTCTGACTGTCGATGAAGGCGTAGTTGCCTGCTTTCGGTGCTTTCTTACGCATGGGGGGATGATACACCCACCTTTACGCATAAGCTTCTTCTCCGTGCAGCGCTTTATCGAGATCTTCTTCCTCATGCGCGCCGACTTTGATCTTCATGAAGGTGCGGATGACGAGAAGCAGGAAGAACGTTCCGAAGAAGCTGAAGGCGACGGCGATCGCGGTACCCTGAAGATTGGCGATGAACTGTGCGGAGTTTCCTTCCAGAAGTCCTGAGAATCCTCCGATGTTCTTGGCGGCAAAGACTCCTGTGAGAATGGACCCGATCACGCCGCCGACACCGTGGCATCCCCACACATCGAGTGCGTCGTCCCACTTCATCCAGGCCCTGAACTTCATTGCGTAGAAGCATCCGATTGCAGCTGCAAGGCCGATCACGAGCGCTGCAGTGGGTGGCACATAACCCGCCGCAGGCGTGATTGCGACGAGCCCCGCGACTGCTCCCACGAGCGAGCCCACTACGCTCGGCTTCCCGTCCACCATCCACGAGAGCAGCAGCCACGCGACCATTGCGGTCGCGGGGGCGATTTGGGTATTCACGAACGCTGCGGCCGCTTGGCCGTTGGCGGCAAGCGCACTTCCCGCATTGAAGCCATACCACCCAAACCAGAGCAGTGCCGCCCCAAGGCCGACAAACGGAATATTATGCGGCAGGTGCGCCCGGTTCACGCGTTTTCCGAGCACAAACACCGAGGCGAGCGCAGCAAAGCCGGAGCTGATATGCACCACCGTTCCTCCTGCGAAGTCGATCGCGCCGAGCTTAGCAATGAACCCACCACCCCAAACCCAGTGCGCAAGCGGTGCGTAAATGAGGATGCTCCAGAGGATGAGGAAGAGCAGATAGCTCTTGAAGTTCATTCGGTCCGCAAACGCGCCCGTGATGAGTGCAGGCGTGATGATGGCGAACATCATCTGGAACACAAAGAACGCGAGAAACGGAATCGTCGTGCCGTAAGTTGCGCTCGGCGCGAGGCTCACGCCGTGGAGCCACAAGTAATCGAGTCCTCCGATCCAACCGTTATGGTCCGGGCCAAATGCGAGTGAGAAGGTGAGTACCGACCACAGGACCGTGACGATTCCCATCGCAATGAAGCTCTGCATCATGATACTGAGTACGTTCTTGCGCTTCACAAGCCCTCCATAGAAAAATGCAAGGCCGGGGGTCATGATTGCAACGAGGGCGGAGCTGATAAGGACGAAGGAAGTGTCGCCGGTATTCATAGGGGTGGGGGAAATTGAGAATTAAACATCGAAGTATTTAAAGAACTCATGCGGGGTTGGACGCATCGCTTCGTCGGCGGCCTCTGCTCGCTTAGCGGCGATATACGATGTGAGGAATTCCTCCGTGAAGACGCCTGATTTTGTGAGGAATTCATGATCATTCTCGAGCGCATCGAGCGCTTCCGTGAGGGTTCCCGGCGCATGCTTGATTTTCGCCAGGCGCTCAGGGGACATTTGGTAAAGGTTTTCATCGGTGTGGAGGCCCGGGTCGAGTCGTCGCTCGATGCCATCAAGTCCGGCAAGGAGCAACGCCGAGAAGGCGAGGTATGGATTGCAAGAGGCGTCGGGCATACGGAATTCCACGCGCTTTGATTTTGGATTTTTGCTATACATCGGAATCCGAATCGCGGCCGAGCGATTGCGCGCGGAGTAGATCAAGTTCACTGGTGCTTCAAACCCAGGGACCAAGCGCTTGTAACTGTTCGTGGTAGGGTTACAGAGGGCGCATAAGGCAGGAGCGTGAGCGAGAAGTCCGCCGATGTAATTCAGGGCCATCTCGCTCAAGTCTGCGTACGAGTTTCCGGCAAAGAGCGGCTTGCCGTTCTTCCAGAGGCTCTGATGTACGTGCATCCCGGAGCCGTTGTCACCAAAGATCGGTTTTGGCATGAAGGTGACGGTCTTTCCGTAGCGCGCTGCAACATTGCGCGCGATGTATTTGTACCGCAGCAGCTTGTCGGCCATCGTGAGGAGCTCATCGAATCGCATGTCGATCTCGGCTTGGCCACCGGTTGCCACTTCGTGGTGGAAGGTCTCGATTTCGATACCTGCACGCTCCATCTCGCGGACCATCTCGGCGCGAATCATCTGCTGACTGTCCATGGGGCTCACCGGGAAGTACCCCTCCTTGTGGCGGATTTTGTAGCCCGCATTCCCCGATGTCTCTTCTCTTCCTGTGTTCCAGATCGCCTCGTTACTGTCGACTTTGTAGAACGCTCCCTCCGGTCCTTCGCCGTATTGCACGTTATCGAGAATGAAGAATTCCGCCTCGGGGCCGAAGTAGGCGATATCTGCGACGCCGCTGTCTTTCAAAAATTGCTCCGCGCGGTGGGCAATGGTCCGCGGGCTGTTCTCGTACCACTGTCCGGAGACAGGATCTTTTACATCACAAAGGACGGACAAGGTCGGTTCTCCGAGAAACGGGTCCAGATAGGCACTTTTCACATCGGGGATGAGCAGCATGTCGGATTCCTCGATCTGCTGAAATCCCCGGATGCTGCTGCCATCGAACCCTGCGCCGCCTTCGAGCACGCCCTCGAGCTCGTGCAAGGGTTTGCTCGTATGTTGCAAGGTGCCCGGGACATCGACGAACGTATAGTCGACCATCGTGACTGCATGTTTCTTCGCAAATTCCATCAGAGCCTTTGTATCGTCAATCGCAGGACGAAATTCCAAATCGGTGCCACCGTGGGCGGATGAGAGGCCGAACTTTTCTTGAAGAGAAAGGGGGTTCATACGAGAGGAGTAAGAAGAATAAGAGGAACCAGAGGAATAAGAGGAAAAACGTCATGGTGAGCCTGCCTGCCGCAGGCAAGCTTGCCGAACCATGCATGAGAAATTCAATCGATGATTGAAGCAAAGATATGAACTGTTCTTCTTTTGAACAACAGAACAGATTTCGATTCTTTTGCTTTACGATGGCCTTTCTTTGCATGAACGATGCACGATCAATTCATGGTGTGCACTCTGTGTTGTTCGGAATGATAACAACTTGCTATGCTACCTCTCGTATGGTCAAAGATCTTCAACATGTGCTGCGGTCGGTCGGATTCGATGAAAAAGAAGCGGAGCTCTACCTCACAGGGCTGCAAGTAGGCAGCGCTCCTGCGTCCGAGTATGCGAAATCTTCGGGACTCAATCGCATCACGACCTATAACGCGCTCGAGAATCTCGTACATCGCGGTTTTTTCACGTTCGTCAAAAAAATGCGTGGCAAATGGTACGCGCCTGTCGCGCCGGAGTACTTGAGCGTCGAAGCGCACAAAAACGCCCAGTCACTCGATCGGTTGATGCCGGAGCTGAGGTCACTCCAAGGTGCGCACTACCGAAGTCCCCGCGTGCGATTCTTCGAGGGGTGGGAGGGGATACGGCGTGTGTATGAAGATACATTGATCGCAAAAACAGAACTGCTCAATTATGCGAACTCGACGGTCGTTCGTAAATACTGGCCCGGATATGACAAAGAGTACGTTGCAGAGCGCGTTCGGCACGGGATCTACTTGCGCGGTATTGCCCCCGACGATGCGACGGGTAAGCGCGTGCATGGGGAGGATCGCGAATATCTTCGGGAAATTCGTCTTGTCTCGCAGAAGGAATTCGATTTCAAAAATGAGATCAAAATCTATGATTCCAAAGTGGCGATCATTTCGTTTGGTCCCGAGGAGCGTGCGATGTTCGGTGTGATTATAGAAAGTAAAGAAGTCGCGGAAACCCAGAGGCAAATCTTTGAAATGGCATGGAGGTACGCCGGAAAACAAAAACGATAGTTTGTCATCTACTATCTCTTATGATGGCTTTGCATTGAGCAGATCTATGGTAGGATTCGACCCTTGTTTCTTTACCCCTTTTGTATGTCTCATAAAACTCTCGCAGTATTGTCTCTCTCGTTCCTTGCCCTCGCAGCGTGCTCCAGCAACAAAGCAGAGGTGACCCCTCCTGCCGACGACGGTGCCACGGTGAGCAGCGAAGCGTCCAGCACTGATGCCGTTATGAGCGTTGGAGCAGATGTGAATGTTGATGCGGGTGCCGCCATGAGCGAGGCGAGCTCGAAATAAGTGAAGCAGTACCACGCCCTCCTCAGGCATATTCTGGATCGCGGTGTTCGAAAAAGCGACCGGACGGGTACCGGAACCCTCAGCGTATTCGGCTATCAGATGCGGCTGAATCTTGCTGAGGGATTTCCGTTGCTCACAACCAAAAAGATGGCGACGAAGGCGATCGTCCATGAACTGCTCTGGTTTTTAAAAGGCGATACGAACATCACATACTTGGTGAATCACGATGTCCACATTTGGGACGAATGGCCGTTCCAGGATTACTTGATTGCGAACAAGCTGACCGAGCAGTATCCGATGTATTCGGAAAATTGGCAGTTCCAGAAAAAACTTTTCATCGAGCGGATCAAAACCGATGCGGACTTTGCTCTGCGCTACGGCGACCTTGGGCCTGTGTATGGGAAGCAGTGGCGACGATGGGAAGGAGGCGATGGCAACATCTATGATCAACTTGCGGCTGCGATCGAACAGATCAAGAAAAATCCGGATTCGCGCCGAATTTTGGTCTCTGCGTGGAATGTTGCCGACGTGTATGGGCATACCAAGACCGCGCCGCCGCTGTGTCATACGCTTTTTCAATTCTATGTTTCCAATGGCACATTAAGTTGTCAGCTGTATCAGCGCAGTGCGGATTCTTTCCTCGGCGTGCCGTTTAATATTGCGTCATATGCGCTGCTCACGCATATGATTGCGCAAGTGTGCGGACTTCAGGCGGGTGAGTTCATTCATACGTTCGGCGATTTGCATTTGTATTCGAATCATCTGGATCAGGCGCGTGAGCAATTGAGCCGGGAACCGAAGAAGTTGCCGACGTTGAAGCTCAATCCTTCTATCAAAAACATCAATGATTTCATGTTCGAGGATATTGAGATACTGAATTATGATCCCTACCCGGCGATCAAGGCGCCGATTGCAGTATGATTATTTCCCTCATCGTTGCGGCATCAGAAAACAACGTCATTGGTAAAGGCGGGGATTTGCCGTGGCATTTGCCCGCGGAGCTTCGGTATTACCGCAGCACCACGCTCGGTAAGCCGAACATCATGGGTCGTAAAACCCACGAGGCGATCGGGCGGCCGCTGCCGAAGCGTCACAATATCGTCATCAGTCGCGATCCATCGTACCGAGCTGAAGGCTGCGATACGGTGACCACAATCGGAGAGGCGATCGCGCTTGCGAAGAAAGACAACGTCGATGAAATCTTCGTGATCGGCGGCGGGGAGATCTACAAGCTCGCGCTCCCGCTCGCGGATCGACTCTATCTCACGCGCGTGCATACGGTGATCGAAGGAGGCGAGGCGTTCTTCCCGGATGTTTCTTGGGATCAGTGGAAGGAAGTGAGACGGACGGAGCACCTTGCCGACGCAGAGAATCCGCTTGCGTTTACGATGTTGGTGTATGATAGGAAGTGATGGTAGAAGAGATCATCAATGATGCGGTTGACGAGAGCCAATCATCGCAGCAATTGATCGCGATGTTGGATCGCCGGAAGGAATGTCTCGAGGGGGCTGGCCGGCAGGAGGTCGACGCCTATATCAAGGGTGTGCGGCCGCAGATCAACGATATGCTCGTGAAAGATCTTGGGGAAAATATCGGTGGTGAATGTACGAGTAGCAGTATCACGATGGGCAAAAGTTCCCTGTATGTTTTCACGACGACTGAAGACGCAATCGCACGTACGAAGGAAGTGAGTAAACATGAACATTATCATCAAGAGCATCATCACACCGCGCCGATGATTGCGGGTGCATCTGCAACAGGGGATCATGTCGTCACGATTGGCGGCCGTTCCTTCACCGATACCGCGCTCATCGAGGGGATTACGGTTGATCAAACGGGCGATCAATTCGTTTCATCAACGTATGTCCGATACCAACAAGATTTACGCAGTGCAGTTGCAAGCGCAGGCATTACGATTGGTGATGTCGAAGATGCTATTGATGATCAGGATTTGCGTCCGATCGATGACCGGGAAACAGATGTGATTTCTGAGCCAGAGACGAATTCGCCACCTGTCGAGACATCCATCGCGTAATCACCATTCCCGTGAACATCGAGATCACGACTCCCATGCCGAGCGTCACCGCAAATCCGCGGACGATCGACGTACCGATCATGAAGAGCAGCACGCACGTGATGATGGTGCTGATGTTGCTGTCGCGGATGCTCGGCCACGCTCGCTCGAAGCCGAGCTCGACGGCGGTCCTCAGCATTTTACCGCGCTTGAGTTCCTCTTTGACGCGTTCAAAGACGAGCACGTTGCAGTCGACTGCCATTCCAATACTCAGGATCATACCGGCTGCGCCCGCGAGGGTGAGGACGATGTACGTGTGACTCAGGAGGAAGAGGGGAAGCTTAAGGATGGCGAGGAAGATCGCGGCGTAAATGACGAGAGCGATGTTCGCGAGCACGCCGAGGAAGCGGTAAACGAAGAGCATGTACAACATGACGATGATCATGCCGACGATGCCGCCGAGAATGGAGGTGTGCAGGGACTCTGCCCCGAGCGTTGCTTCCACCGTGCGCTGTCCGCTCAGGTGAATGGGGGCCGGGATGGCGCCGGTGTTAAGATCTTGTGCGAGTTTTTTTGCCTCCTCGAAGTTTTGGCTGCCGGTGATGATCGCGGAGCCTCCACTGATTTCGCCTTGGACGGTCGGAGCTGACACGAGTTCCCCGCCGACGAAGATGGCGATGCGCTTACCGATGTTTCGTTTGGTGAGTTCTTGGAAGAGTTTGCCACCTTCATCATCAAAGACAATCTGCACGACCGGCAGGCTCGCGGACGGGTCCTGCGTGACAGCTGCCGTGCGGAAGTGCTTGCCGTCGAGCTGCGTGTCCTTCCAGCCGGTCGGTCGAAGTGAAAAGAAGAGCGTGCGAAGCCTTAAGCCCTCCTCGCGGCGGCGGACCTGGCCGTTCTGGAGTCGTGCGATCAGTGCCGCGCCGCGCACGGCTGCATTCGGTCCGGGAATCGTGAGAGCGTCGAAGCTTGCGGTGTCCTTCGTCATGTGAGTGGCACTATCGACACGAATCAGGTGATAGCCAAAAGGTGTTTCCACGGGATCGCTGATGCGGCCGACCGAGGCACTGAAGGCGACTTGCTCAAAAGAAGGAACGACCGATCCGTGCGTCACGCCGATCAGGTGCCCGCCGTTCAATTTACTCGGTCCGTCGGACTCCGCGCGCGCGAGCGTTTCAAAATTCGCACCGCCGCCGAGTTGCTGTTTGAGCGTGCGTGCGCGTTCCAGTGCTTCTGCTTTTGTGCGCGTAACCGTGGCGGGTGCGGACGCCGCGCCCTTGTAGGCGATGAGGATGTGGCTGACATTCACTTCTTCGTGACCGGGGACGAAACTCCGCAGGAACAGCAGCTGTGCCGAACCGTCGTCCATGCTTGCGACGTGCAGTTCCCCGGCCTTCATGGCGCGCAGTGTCGAAGCGATGTTTGGCGGCAGAGTGCCGATGTCGGCTGCATCCTTGAAAGATTGTGATAGTGTTTTATCTTCACTCGCGAGGATGCCCAGCGCCACCGGCGCTTCATTGACGATCCTGCCGGTTTCTGTTCGCGGCGAAACAACCTGGACGAGGAAGATTCCCGGCACCGCGTCGGGGATCAGGTTGCCTTTGTCGTCGCGTTTCTGTGACTTGATCGTCCCTTCCTTCTGGAGCACCCCGTCCGAGGGTTTTGCATTCCAGACGCCCTCAAGGCCAAGCGGCAATTGATCGCGGAAGTAGAGATGGTCGGCTTCGTAGGCCATGCCGAGCTGCGATCCGAGATCTTGTCCGAGGGTCGAAAGCAGAGCGCCGCTCTTCGTCATCCGCAGGACTGAGGCATCGACTTTGGCCCGCACCGATGATTCAAATTCCTTCGTTGCTTCGGTGAATTCCTCCTTGAATTCCAGCTGGATTGTTTTGCCTACCGTCGCGATGCATTTTTGCGTATCGACGACACCCGGGCACTCGACGAGCAGATGTTTCTCTCCGCCGATGTACGAAGGTGTGATGGTCGCTTCGCTGACACCGAGCCCGTTGATGCGCCGCTCGAGCACTGTACGGATGGCTTCCACCAAGGTCTGCTGTTGCTGCAGCACGACGAGTCGTTCATTGCGAAGTTCGGTGAGATGCTGGCCCGATGCGCCGCTCTTTTCCAGGTCGGTGATTTCTTTGTCGAGAGCAGCCAATTGATCATTCATTTCGTTTTCCGAAATGCGAAAATCCAATTGTGTGCCGCCGGCGAGATCGAGTCCGAAGTGGAAATCCGGATTCCAAGACGCAGGCAGCGCACTCTTCCAGCTCGCAGGAAGATCGATCACGATCACGAGCACCGCGAGCGCGGCCCAGAAAAACTGCCAGAGAGGGGAAGGGCGAGAGGCCACGGTTACGGAACGGGGACGAAGATGACATGGAGGCCCACGGTCACATCGTCGGCGAAGACTTGCGCGAGGGCGGGGTTCGGAACATTGCGAATAATCACATCACCCTTCAGCTCACTCGTTTCCACGTGCAGTTTGCTCACGAGACGACCCCGCACGAAGATCGCGATGTCCTTCCCTTTTGCGCTCCGGAAGAGTGTTGCCATTTTGAGGTGGCCGGAGCCCGTAAGGACCAAGCGCACTTCGCCTTTATCGGTCTGCGGTTCCTGGTGCGCTTCTACACGGTCGAAATCTGTCTCCGTGATTCCGGTGGCATTGAACGATCCCTGTCCTTGCACCGTAACGTCGCTTCCGGTTGCCGTCTCCGCTTGCAGCATCACCTGCATGACAAAGGGCTTGATCAAGCTGCTCGTGAGTGCCTCCGCCCCTTGGCGACTTCCCACCGTGATGCCGATCGTTGTTGTGTTACCTTTGGTACTCACTTCTTTATCGATCAGCTGTTCGCCCATACTCTGGAGGCGTCGCTCGATCACGCGCATGCTCATGAGAGTGAGTTGTTGCTGGGTCGAGGCGTCCGGCACATCGAAGTGTAAGCGATAGTGGACCGTGCGCTCTGCACTGCAGGCAAGCAACAGCATTGTCATCAAAGCCGTCAGAAGCAGACTTTTTCGCATGGAGTGGCAGGAGTGTAGGGCACATTGTCCTTTCTTGTCTACCCGAGAAGGTCTTTGTTATTCTCTCATCAATTTCGTCCCTGCTCGCAGCATCTGTCCGCTCAAGTCCACTCCTTTCAAGATGCAATCATCGTCAATGATGCAGTGGGAAAGCACGCAGTTGTCGACCATACAGCGATCGAAGAGGACGGTGTCCGTCAGCTTGCTTTTCGTGACCGAGCCGCCAGTTCCAATCACCACACTTCCGTTGCATCTTGCATCTTGCATCTTGTTCGTTTCGTCCTGCATCACTCGCTCTCCCACAAGTACGCGTGTTGCCTCGAGGTACGACTCAAACGACCCGATATCAAACCAAGGTTCTATGAAGCGGAAACATTCGACGCGTTGTCCGAGACGCAGCAATTCCTCGAAGATGCCGCCGACGTTGTCGGGCTTGCGCTTGGCGAACGCGATCACCTCAGGGAGTATGCCCGCAGGAAGGATGGAACATCCCGTACTCGCGAGGGTGGTTTTAGGCTGTGCGGGTTTTTCTTCAAATCCTGTGACGGTCTTCCCGTCTGCGTCCACCGATACAATGCCGAACTGCGCCGCGCGCACAGGGTCACCGATGTCGGAGACTGCAAGGAGCGAACAGGGGGAATGATACTGAGCAATAAATGTGTTCAAGGAGAACCCAAAGTAGTTGTCTCCCGTGAGGAGCAGCACGTCGTCGTGGATTTTTTCTTGTTCCAACCACTCCGCGACCGCCCCGAGCGCGCCGAGTTTTTCGCGATCACTGCGAGTCTGCTCGATTCTGATGGTGATATTCGATCGCGTGATCGACTTTTTCCAGGTGTGAAAACTTTCCTCGAAGACCGCGTTCGTACTCACGGTCACCGGAATCTCCGAGGGGATTTGTTCGACGATGTGCGTGAGGATCGGTTTTCCCGCGAGCGGCAGGAGAGGCTTCGCCCGCCTTTCGGTGAGGGGCCAGAGGCGGGTTGCAAACCCGCCGGCTAAGATAAAGGATTGCATATTATGGTTCTACGGTCGTTACTGGCTGACCCTCAATGACAATCGATCGTTCACTCCCTCCCACAACCCCGAGCACCGAGGGAAGGAGCATGTAGGTGATGCCGTGGTTACGGCAGACGCTGATCAAGTTCAAGGTGTGTTCCAGATTGCTGCATTGCACGAGGTACTTCGGTCGCAGCTGTTTGATTGTCTCTTCCAGTCGATCGAGTTTCCCAAGCACGGCGACTCCTGCAATTTCTTTCTGCGCTGAGCCTGCAGGGTCCAGCACCGCGACGGGCTTGAGGGGGGACTGTCTTTCATTCAGAAGTTTGATGAAGCGCTCTGCATCACGATTGGCGCCGATCACAAGGACGGGGAACGCGGGAGGGTCTTTGCGAAGCACCCTTCGCTGCCACTGATCAAACGCCAGGTGCCAGATTGCCGTGAAGATGACACTGAGTGCGCCGGCGTACACGAGCAGCAGCCGACTGAAGAATTGGTTGAAGACGAAGTAGTACGCGAGTGTGAAGAGCGAGAGTCCGATCACGCAGCTGCCGACGATCATGATGAGATTTCTCTTCGAACTTTGGATGCTGGTCAATCGAAATACTCCGGCAATGAGCATCGCGCCGATCCAGACGGGTGCGACGATCAGAACCGCTTGCAGATAGTGATCGAGGGGAAAATCCGTCGAGACAATAAACCCAACGCGCAGAAAGTACGCGCACGCGTATGCACCGACGAAGAGAACGAGGTCGGTGAGGAGCCAAGCGATGAGGAGCAGGGGACGACGCATGAGGGGAGTATATACTACGGCAATTTCGTCGCGTCCCACGGTACACTGCCGTTCCATGCGTAGGTGCTCTGACCGAGGGCGTTTTCGGGAAGAGGGAGAAATATTTCCATCCACTGCAGCTTCGCGGCGACAATCGCACTCACTTTTGCCTGCTGCCGCATAGCAGGTCTGTGAAGAGCGTAGACGGTGAAGGTTTCTGCGAAGTCTTCAAATGCATCGGACTTTGCGTAACCCGAGACGAAATCTTTGTCCCCAAGGCCCGCCTTCATCACACGTTCGGAATTCCAAGAGAGAGCGAAAAACGCGAAAGCCGGCGAGTCGCGAAAGAACACGTCATTGCCATCGCGGAAACCACTTGCGCCGCTTGGAGCGTTTCCGAGGAGATTACCATGGATCACATGTCCGCATTCGTGCGTGAGCAGACCCATGAATTCACTGTCTGCGACCGTGCCATCAATGATGATCGTCGTCTTACCCCCGAGTCCGCGTTGGTTGTTCTTGTCGTACAGCACCGCGAAGTGTTGCAGGTGTTCGCGGCAGGCGGAGGGGAGCGTGCGCAGCACCGTATCTGCAACGTTTCGCTGGTGGGGCAGGATTTCGGGTTGGTTTACGATTGCAAGAAGTGCGCTTTGGCTCGATTGCTGCAACGAGGCTAGCAGCCATGCCCCTACGGGACGCTTCCTTTTAGCGTTGGAAGGCACGGGACTGACGGTGTGGAATGCATTGTCTGAAGCCCTTGCCCCCCTCACGCCTTCTGCTATGCTGGAAGCAGAGATCATGAGCGAGAGAAGCACCGAGAGCAGCGCCGCCGCTTTAAATGTTATTCCACGTATAATCATTGTTATAGTCAAGGAAAAGGATGTAATTTAACACTATTATTACTATAATGTCAACTACTGAAGTACCGACTGCCCAGGCCGGTCGGGAGTACACGGTCACCATCGAGAAAGTGGCTCCCGGAGGCTCAGGATTGGCTCATATCGACGGTTTGCCCGTATTTGTCCCGGGGTCGATCCCAGGGCAGCAGCTTCTGATTGTGCTGACCAAGCATAAGGATCGCTATGCCGAGGGGAGGATCCTTAAAGTGCTTCGGAAAGCCAAAGACGAGATCATGCCCCGGTGCCAGCACTTCCACGATTGCGGTGGGTGCACCTGGCAAAACCTGCCGTACGACAAGCAGCTTTCGTACAAGGAAGACATCATTCGAGAGACTCTCGAGCACCTGACTCCTGCCGATGACACCGTTCGCAAACAGCTGCCCGGGCGCGTGCTCAAGATCATCCCCAGCCCGCAGGTCTTCCACTATCGCAATAAATTGGAAATGAGTTTCGGATTCGCTTCCATGCGTGCGGAGGAGCAAAACGGCAAGCGGATTTATTTCGATGAAGGTCCGACCGTCGGATTCCATCAGCCGAACCAATGGTCGACGGTTCTTCCGATCAGTGAGTGTCATCTCTACGACGAGCAAATCGGGAGCCTTCTCAGTGACGTCCGCCGCTTTATGACTGAGACGCGTCTCCCTGTCTATAATCCCAAGACCCACAAAGGGTTGCTGCGTACATTGCTGCTTCGCCGCGGCATTCACACGGGCGAGCACATGATCGGGTTCATCGTGAACGCGCGCAAAAAAGAACTCGAGCCGCTCTTTCAGTACTTCATGCGCTTCGCGGGGCGCGGGGGGTTGAAATCGCTCCTTGTGATCGAAAATACCTCGCTGAACGATAAGCCCGAGCAGCCCCCCATCCACACGCTCGTGGGGAAACCCTACATCACGGAGAGACTGTTTGATTTGGAATTTGAAATTTCTCCGTTTTCTTTTTTCCAGACAAACACCCTCGGTGCCGAAAAGTTGTATCAAGCGATCTCTGTGGGTGCCGATCTTTCGCCGCGCGATACCGTGCTCGATGCCTACTGCGGCATGGGGACGATCGGGCAGTATCTCGCTCGCTACTGCGAGCGCGTGGTGGGGATCGAGAGCCATCCGAGCGCGATCGAAGATGCGCTCAAAAGCAGCGGGAAAAATCGCATCGGCAACATCAGTTTCTATAAAGGACGCGCGGAGCAGATCCTTAAAGATCAGTTGAAACCGGGCGGCAAGTACGCGTTTAACGTGATCGTTGTTGATCCGCCGCGGGCAGGCCTTCACCCGGCTGCGACCGAGGCGGTCATCACGCACGCACCTCGTACCATTGTGTACGTGAGCTGCAACGCCGCGACCTTCGCGCGCGACCTCGGGGCATTCCTGAAAGCTGGTTATGAACTACGCACCGTCCAGCCCATCGACATGTTCCCGCACACGGCCCATGTGGAGATGGTGAGTGTTTTGCAGAAAAAATAATGTGTCACCCTGAGCACAGTCCCTTCGTCTGCGCTCAGGATAAACTCCAGGTCGACACTTCCATGTCATGGTTCGTCCGTGCTCACCATGACACCCCCCTATGCAAAAAATCATATTGATTGCCATCGGCAAGCTCAAGGAATCTTGGGCACGCGAGGCGTGTTCAGTCTATGCCGACCGTCTGCAGCATGCGTTGAGGTTTGAAGTGATTGAATTACCTGCCAGTAAAGAGAAGGATCCTGCGCGACAGCGCGAGGATGAATCGCAGCGTGTTCTGCATCACTTACAGCAAACGGAAGGGAAAGTGTTTGTGCTCGACGAAAGGGGAGTCGCGATGACATCACAGCAGTTTTCCGATGTGATTGCGCAAGCGCGCGATCGCGGCGAACCGATGACATTTGTGCTCGGTGGAGCGTACGGACTCACGGATGCAGTGAAAAAATACGCGCATCGCATCTTGCGACTCAGTGACATGACCCTGCCCCACGAACTCTGCCGCGTGGTCTTTCTGGAACAGCTCTATCGTGCGACGGAGATTACGAGGGGGAGTGGGTATCATCACTAAAAGGGTGTCATGGGGAGCTCGACGAATCCATGACTAGTCCGCGTCTTCTCCGCGATTTCTTCTTTTATTTCTCTGCTTATTGAGAAGAATTCGTTTGAATTCCTCCCTCATCTCTTCCGCTTTCTCCGCCATCGGACGTCGCAGATCGCGTGCGCATCTGATCAGTATTTCTGGCTGAAGAATCAGTTGTTGTATGCAAGAACGCATCTCATGTCTTTGCGGCCAGCGTTGATGTTCCCTGAAGAAGAGCACACATTCGCCCTCAAACAACGTTTCAAACATATTCACAATCTCAGCACGCCCTACATCGGGAATTTCTGTTCGGACGATCTTCTCAATTGTAACAATGAAGCCATTGAATGATTCATCATTGAGCTCTTCGATGACGGCTCGGAATCCTTCCATATGTGGACGATAGCTGCACTTTGGTGCATATTGCAAGATTCGAACTCTCTTCAATCGACGAACGTTATCATATATTAACATATGATAAAATAAGCGGATCGAGGATAGACATTTCAGTTGTCGCTTCTGTAAATGTGTGCACCAACTCGGAAAGTTCTTTCATCGCGGCTTCGAGATCGCTGCGGGTTGTCGGGGGAATCGCTTCGATGACGAGGACGGCATTCTTTGTTTGATTTGTCAGGCACGTGCGGGCGGCCTCGCGCCAATTGAATTTGCGGCAGAGGACGCCAGCGTCGTCGCGGTAGATCACTTCCCCGGATTCCGGCGCTTCGTTCTCGCACTCTCCGAGCGCGGTGAATGTTTCCGAGCCCTCTGCAAACGTCAGACGAATATCGCCGTGGCATTGATCGAGATCTTCTCCGCCCACGGGCACGATGTACTTGAGCGAGATGACGTTGTAGAGATCAACCAGCGCACTGATGCTCGGGAGTGGATTGCCTTTGGTCACGCGTTTGAGCAGTGCATGAATCGACGAAGGGAATTTGTTGGGGTTGCTGCCAAATGCACGATGGACCTCTTGCCATGCTGCGATCGTCGGATGTTCTTTGAGGCGCTCCGGATCCGGGTTCGCGGAACGTGCGCGTGTTTCTGCATCACGCAGAAGTGCAAGGATTTCCGGTGAAGAATTATTGGTGTGTATGTTTCTGCAAACAACGATCCCAACGGCGAGGGAGGGGAATCGCGCGAAGACTTCAGGAGTAACGCTGAACTGCATAGGCCCACTATACACCGCCGTGCTCTTGACCATTTCCTGCTATACTCCGCGCGCTGTTCTTTTTGTCGTGGCCCCATCGTCTATCGGCTAGGACACTTGGTTCTCATCCAGGAAAGCGGGGTTCAACTCCCCGTGGGGCTACCACGCTGCTAGGATCACAGGACATGAAAACGCTCGTGATTCAGATTCCGTGTTACAACGAAGCGGGCGTACTTGCTGCGACGATCGCGGAACTTCCCAAGATAATCGCGGGCGTTGATCGTATCCAGACGCTCGTGATTGATGACGGCAGCACAGACGAAACAGCGGCGGTTGCGCGCAGTGCAGGCGTTAAGCATGTGATTCATTTGCCGCGTCACGTTGGTCTCGCGCGTGCGTTTGAGGCGGGACTCACGGAGGCGGTCGCAATGGGTGCGGACATCATCGTCACGATGGACGGCGACGGGCAGCATCGCGGATCTGACATTGCACGATTGATCGAACCGATTCAGACACAGCGAGCGGACATGGTCATTGGTGTGCGCACGGTGCAAACATTGCTGCATCGATTGGGAAGTGTTGTCGTCGGCATCGTAAGCGGTCTTGCAATCCGTGATCCCGTGAGCGGATTTCGCGCGTTCTCGCGGTCCGCGGCACTGCGCCTGCGCGTGTATAGCAGCTACACCTACACATTGGAAACTGTGATCCAAGCCGGGCGGCAGGGGATGCGTGTTGCGACTGTCCCGATCACATCGAGCGGCGCGAATCGCCCTTCGCGACTCGTCACAAACGTTCCCGTGTACGTTTGCAAGCAAGCGTGGATCATTCTCTGCACATGGATTCGGTATAGATCTGTATGATCTCTCTGTATGAATTCAAAAGCGTTCTCCACGCAAACGGCGTCGATCATTGTCTTTGGATTGCTCTTTTTCACGTATGCCTCGATCCATCAATTGGGCGAAGCGAATCAGAACACACGGTTAGATCTCCTGCATGCGCTTGTAGAGCGCGGAGAGTGGACGATCGATGCGTACCATGAAAACACCGTCGATGTGTCGATTGTGAACGGACATTATTACAGTCCCAAGGCGCCGGCGACGATTCTCCTTTCGATGCCTGCGTTCCTCGTATCGCGTTCCATACTTTCCATCGCAGGAATTTCGATCGAGTCACCGCGCGGATGGTGGCTCTCAGACTGGATGACGACCGCATTCTCCGTCGGACTCCTGACGGCGCTCGGTGGCGCGGCGCTTTTCCTCTTTCTTGTGCGATTCGTTTCACGCTCTGCCGCCCTCGTCACGACGCTCGCACTCTTCCTCGGCGCCGCGCCCCTGCCGTACGCCACGTGTCTGTTTGCCCACAGTGAGACGGTGGGGCTTCTCTGTATTGCGCTCTGGTTATTGGAATGCCGTTGTACATCAGCGTGGAGCAGTGCTCTGGCAGGGCTCAGTGCAGGTCTCGCGGCAGCCGGGGAATTCACCGCCGCCCCCGCCGCGATCGGGCTTTTTTGCTGGAGTCTCGCCAAGGGTCGGCGTGCGGGCGGATGGTTTTTACTCGGTTCCCTCCCGGCGCTCCTGCTCATTCCCGCGTACAACTGGATCGTGTTTGGTGGTCCGTTTATCTTCGGCTACCTCCATCTGCCGGCGTCGTTTGGCATCATGCATCATCAGGGATTTTTCGGGATCACGTTCCCGCCCTCTCCCCTCAAGATTGCCTACCTTCTCCTGAGTCCCGCGCGCGGACTCTTTTTCTGGACGCCGTTTCTGCTACTCATTATCGAGGGGTATCGGGATCTCTGGCGCCTGCTCCCGCGCTCGCATTTTCTCATCACCGTGCTCGTGCCGATTGTTCAGATCACGCTCATAGGAGGATTCATTGCGCTCGGCGGCTGGGCGCTCGGGCCGCGCTACTTATCTTCGATGTTGCCCTTTCTCGCGCTCCCCGCGGCGCTCGGGTGGAGGCGCTTCCCGCGGCTGGGTACGGCACTTGCGATACTCTCGGTTCTCTTCACCGGACTCGGGACCATCGTCACCGCAACGCCATCGCTGGAATACACCAATCCTTTGCTCCAGCTCTACATTCCGCGTTTCCTTGAAGGGAATTTGACCCCGACGATTTTCTCCGAGCTTGGCATGCATGGCATCGTTTCAGTTCTGCCCATCGTGCTCGTCGTGGGTGGAGGAGTCGCTGTACTGTGGCGAGGCTGGGCGATCAGATCCCAACACTGACAACCATCGAGCCCGCGCCGAGAGTCAGCAGGGCGATGCACGCGGCGAGGATCATGAGGTCAAACTCCCACCCCATTTTATCCTTCGCGGCGAAGGGCACATGCCATTCCATGTTCTTTTTATAGATCGCACCACACATGATGATGCCAAGGCCGAGTGCCGCCCACTGCGTGAGGACGCCGAGCAACACCGCGAGTGCGCCGAGGGTTTCACATACTCCGATGAAGGTCATGAATCCTCCCATACTTCCGTTCAATTTCTTTGGGCCGTGTGCGAGGAAAGTGGCGGCCACTGCGATGCGCAGGAACAAAAGCCCATAATCAGGGTACTGCAGGAGTGCGTCGAGAGCGTGCATAGATGGATGGGGGGAAGGTCAATCGTCGATTCTACGCGCAGGTATTCAAAAGTCCAGAGATCCCCTATACTGTCCCCTCATGTTTGCAAGTCTTCACCATCGATGGCATACATTTCAGCGGCACTTTGCTCTGCAGCCTCGGCACCATCGCATCACGGAAATCGTTGTCGGGCTGCTTCTTCTTCTCTGGCTTACTTCGTTTGTGTTGATCACAAGGCCGCATGATCAGTACGGCCATACCAATGTGCTCTTGCTCGGTGTGGGAGACAAAGATCATGACGCCGCGGACTTAACCGACAGCATGATGATTGCGAGCATCGATCCCTCCACGCATAGCCTCGTACTTCTTTCGATCCCACGCGATCTGTACCTGAGTGAGAATGACATTCTTCCTGATGAACGGATCAATCTTTTGTATGCCAATGAAAAAGCGCGTATTCGCAAGAGCACGACGATCACGGAGAAGCAGGTATCCCTTCAAGCGCTCAAAAATGTAGCGCAGGAGCTTGGGAACAAACTCGGGGTCGAAATTCATGGCGTCATCAAGGGCGATTTCACCGCGTTCACGAAGGCGGTGGATCGCATCGGGGGCCTGGACATTGATGTTCCAGCTTTGATCATCGATAACGCGTATCCACTGACGGAACACACGACCGGACTTTTCAAAATTGCCGCAGGGCGCCGACATCTCGATGGTGCTACTGCTCTCAAATACGCGCGTACGCGTCATTCCGGAACAGATTTCGATCGCTCTGCGCGTCAACAGCAGATCCTGGAAGCACTGAGTCAAAAAGTGCGGCGCATGTCGCGTCTTCATCAATTCGTGTTCGCTGTATCATTGCTTTCCGGAGCGGCAGAGCACGTGGAAAGTACGTTCTCGATGCCGGAGCTTCTCGGCCTTGCTCGGCTCGGCAGTACGCTCTCGCGCGACCGCGTACAGACGGTGCAGATCAACTTCGATCTCCTCGTTTCCGGTGACCCCGCACTGTACAAGGGGGCCAGTGTACTCTTGCCTGCATCGTACCCTGACGACGTTTCAGGCTGGGAACACCTGCGAGCGTTTGTGCAGGATGCCCTCCGGCATCGGATGAGTTTTTAAACTTGAATCCTCGAAAACAACCACGACCCAATCGCCAGCAGTACCATCGAAATGATCCCAAGCACGGCGATGTCGACAGGGTAACTGAATTGCAGCGTGCCCGTGAGCGCCCCATGCAAGCCGTCGACGCCGTAACTTAAAGGATCGAGGCGTGTGATGATCGCAATCGGGCCGGGCAAGTCTTTCAGCGGGAACAGCGCACCGCTCAAGAAGAAGAGCGGCATCACGAGGAAGTTCATGATGATCGGGAATCCCTGCATGTCTTCGAGCACGCACGCGATCGCGGTGCCGAGTGCTGTGAAGAGCAGCGCAATAAGCGCCATGAACACAAACGCCATCGGGATCGCCGCCCATGTTTCCGGACGAAATCCTGCGATGATGGTGATGACGAAAATGATGCAGCCTTGGAAGAGCGCGACAGTCGCCCCGCCGAGCGTGCGACCGAGCATGATCGCGGTGCGCGAGACCGGCGCGACGAGCGTTTCTTTCAGGAATCCAAACTGCCGATCCCAGATGATCTCGATGCCGGAAAAGACCGCGGTAAAAAGAATACTCATCGCAATCACTCCCGGCGCGATGAACTGGACATAGTTCCCTTGGCCGGCTTTTTCGAAGATCGGGCCGAATCCGTACCCGAGCGCGAGCAAAAAGAGGAGAGGTTGTCCGAGGGACCCGATCATGCGGGATTTTGAGCGCGAGTAGCGCTTGAGTTGTCGGAGCCAGAGAATGTAGATGGTAGCCATAGAGTTAGCGGCGGCCGCCTCGGCCCCACATCGCGCGGTGCTGGCGCATGGTATCGGCGCTCGAGGCACCTTCCTCGCGAATCGCATTGCCCGTGAGTGCTAAGAACGCTTCCTCGAGTGTGGCAGTGGTCGTCTGCTTCTTGAGCTCCTCCGAGGATCCGATCGTCATGATTTTCCCGTGATCGATGATCGCGATTCTCCCTGCAACTTTCTCCGCTTCCTCCATGTAGTGGGTGGTCAGAAACACCGTGATGCCTTCTTCGCGATTCAACTTTTGCACGTAGTCCCACAGGTGATTGCGCGTCTGCGGATCGAGCCCGATCGTTGGCTCATCGAGAAAGAGCACTTTGGGGTGATGAAGCAGACTCCGTGCGATCTCGAGTCGCCGCTTCATGCCGCCGGAAAATTCCTTCACGAGGCTGTCCTTGCGGTCCCATAAGTCGACGAACCGGAGCAATTCTTCGATTCTTGTTTTGCGGATGTCCGAGGGCACACTATAGAGCACTGCGTGCAGTTGCATGTTTTCCATGGCGGTCAGTTCATCGTCGAGGCTCGGATCCTGAAACACGATCCCAAACGTCCGCCGCGCCGCGCTCTGTTCGTGCGCGGGATCATGCCCATCGAGTGAGACATGTCCGCTCGTCGGCTTCAGCAGTGTCGTGAGCATCTTGATCGTCGTCGTTTTGCCGGCGCCGTTCGGCCCGAGGAACGCGAGGATCTCGCCGCGTTGTACTTCAAACGAAACGTCATTGACGGCGGTGAAATCGCCGAACTTCTTGGTGACGCCACTTGCAGAGATGATGGTGTCCTGCATAGAGATGGGTCATTGTAGCATGGTGCATTGTCGTTTGCCGCAAAAATCGCTACTCTTTTTTTATGCGCCTCACGCATCTCTTCACCAAAACCTCCAAGGAGACGGCTTCCGATGCCTCCAGCAAGAATGCGGATCTGCTTACCCGTGCGGGGT
Source organism: Candidatus Peribacteria bacterium (assembly GCA_023245865.1). GTDB lineage: Bacteria > Patescibacteriota > Gracilibacteria > Peribacterales > Peribacteraceae > JAHFJN01. Next base: position 669,775 of record JAHFJN010000001.1, on the reverse strand, counting down.
TCATCCATAAAACGATGGCGGGGGTGTATTCCTATTTGCCGCTCGGGTTACGGGTCCTACGTAGCATCGAGCAGATCGTGCGCGAGGAGATGGATCAGATCGGTGCGCAGGAGGTCTTGCTCTCGGCACTCTCCGCGAAAGAATCGTGGGTCAAAACCGGTCGATGGGACCACAAAGTGTTCGATGTCCTTTTCCATGTGCCGGCAGCGGGGGATACCGAATACGGTCTGAACCCCACGCACGAGGAACTGATCACGCCAATCGCCAAGCAGTACGTGCGCAGTTACCGCGATTTGCCGTTTGCCGCGTACCAGATTCAGACGAAATTTCGCAATGAACTTCGTGCGAAGTCGGGGATCCTGCGCGGCCGCGAATTTCTGATGAAAGATCTCTACAGCTTCCATGTCGATCAAGCCGATCTCGATCGCTATTACGAAGTCGTGCAGGGTGCGTACGACTGCATCTTCAATCGTCTACATTTGAGTGATGCGACGTACCTCACGTATGCATCGGGCGGGACGTTCTCGAAATATTCTCACGAGTACCAGGTGCTCCTGCCCGAAGGCGAAGACAGTGTCTTTGTGAGTGTGCAAGCGGAGAAAGCGGGAAAGCGGATCGCGATCAATAAAGAAATCTATGAACCGGGCGTAACGATTTGCCCTGTGACCGGTGGCAAAGAATTTCGCGAGGAAAAGGCCTCCGAAGCGGCGAATATTTTCAAGCTTGGGACCAAGTTCAGCAGTGCGTTTGAACTCTCCTATAACGATGCTGAAGGAAAAAAATGCGACGTGATCATGGGCTGTTACGGGATCGGCATCTCACGACTGATGGGAATCATCGCGGAAGCTCGAAGCGACGACCGCGGACTCGTCTGGCCTGCCGCCATTGCCCCTGCCGATGTTCACATTGTGCCGATTGCCAAGAGAGAGAGTGATGAATCATTCACGGTCGCAGCGACATTGGCGGCGGATTTGGAGAAGAAGGGGAAACGCGTGCTGCTTGATGATCGCACGGACCTGAGCGTTGGCTTCAAGCTCGCAGATGCAGATTTGATCGGCGTGCCGGTTCGTGTGGTTGTGTCCCCAAAGACGCTTGCGGAGAAAAAGTTAGAAGTGAGCAGGCGTGGAGCAGGGGAGGCGAAACTGATGAGTGAAAAAGAGCTCTATGCCTTTCTTGGATAAGCATGATCGCTCCCCGCACACGATCGGGGAAACAGGGTGGCAGGTTCTGGCGATGGTACGAGCGCCACTATGCGCTCGCACTCACGCTCACGTCGTTTCTTTTTACGCTGCAGATCGTGCACCTCTTCTGGCTTACGACGCACGTTGTTCTGCAGCGACTCACAGGAACGAGTTACTTTAATCCATCGGCATTTTGGCAGTACGCGATCATTATCGTCGATTACACCGAGATTCCCGCGCTGCTCACGACCACGCTCCTCTATGTGTATGAACTCAAGAAGGATTTTGCCTGGCGGTACATCATCTTCATCGTACTTCTCAATTCGCAGTGGTTGCACCTCTTCTGGATCACCGATGAATTTGTGGTGAATCAATTTGCAGGCATGCAAGCGACGGTGCTGCCTGCCTGGCTCGCGTGGGTGGCGATCTCGATCGATTACCTCGAAATCCCCGTCATGATCGCAACGCTCTGGAGGACGTTTACGATATTGTTTCGTCGTTTCAAGAGACTTCGATGACCCTCATGAACAGTATACTAGTATACTGTTCATACGAGCACTGATCCAGGAGTAAGAATCATCATCACATCTTTTCGAACGTCACCGTTGTACGTTTTTCCTTTTTCAGATGATCGAGGTAGGTGATAGGAAGTGTGAGTGATCCGGGTGCGTTTTTGAGTGCAGTGACAATGCGGCCGAGTTCTTCGAGGGTCAGCGTTCCTTCGCCTGTTAAGGTGCCGTAGAAACCGCTGAGGGTGAGGCGGACCTCCTCACCTTCGCGCATGGCAATCTGAATCATCTGCCCAAGCGCTATGTTGCCGGCGAGCATTCGGAACTTCTTGCCGTTCACTTCCAGCACAATTTCCTCTTCGCTTTCGATGATTTCTTCTGCGAACGAGAAGGGGACTCCCCCGATCTGCATCGGCTCATGAATCTTCAGAAGATTTTTTTCCTCAGGAATATCGGCATCGATAATCTTTTGCGAGACGCCGAAGATCTTCAGTGCTTTGGCCCAGGGGGTGGTGGGGGCGGGGAACATCGTCAGGCGGCAAGACGATTGATATCTGCAATTTTGCGAATCACTGTATTGTATTTTTCACTCCCACCCCATGCCATGCCGGAGACTTCAAATGTTTCCGCATTCTGTCCTGACATGGAAGTGTGTCTGCGGTTACTTTCCAGATCTTGCCATCCACCGAACGCCACCTTCCATTTACCAGTTTCCCCATCGAAGTAGAACGTGAGTGCCTTGTCCCACATGCTGTATTTCAGCACATAGAAGGCACCGGATGCTTGTTCCTCTGCGCCAGCCTGCTTGAGAATTGCAACGCCCTCTTTTCTCTGTTTCTCCTTGAGCAATCTCTTATTTTGTAACTCAGTTTCTGGCAATACCTGCTCCATACGTAACGTTGCTGAGCCAATTTGTGGCCGTCCATACATATTGGTCTTTATCTCTTCACCGGGTCTGTAGATTGCATAGGCTCCTGCCTCAATCCGATATGGTTCATTTGATGGAATCTCGCGACGCAGATTTTTCATGGCATCGCCGAGAGGGGTATTGTCTTTCATGGGGATAAGCTGATAGCCCTTTGCGTCTTTCACGAAGAAGTGATTACTCATCATGCGAACGGTGTCCGTTTTCTGATTGAGGATTTGTTCGATAGGAAGGGCATTGTCCGGCGTGTTGGCCACGAGGGACGAGTCCAGTTCCACGTAGGGATTTCCTTCGATATAGGCGAGCATTCCTTCCATACTGAGTAGTCCGGATCCATAGTGTTTTTTCAATAATCCACGTGATTGCCATTTATATTTTTCTGTTCCATCGCGTTGATATTGCAATGGATCACCATTCAATATCATACGTAGATTCTTGATCGCAAGCTCATAAGCATCGGGTGTTATGGTGCTCATACGAAGAAGGAGATCGATTTCGGTCGCCAGCGTCCGTTGAATTAGGAAAGCGGTCGTTTGCCTTGCTGCATTTCTGCTCTCTTCTTCGCCGCCCGTCCATTCCCATCGATCGAGATTCTCCGACAGGATTTTAGCCTCGAATGAAGCAATGTCGTGCTCGATATCTTTGAGAAACATCATCAGTGTTCCCATTGTAAATTCTGCCGGATTGTCTCTTGGTAATGCGTTCAAACCAGCAGTTTTTATTTCTTTTTGAGCCTCGGTGCTTTCCTTAACCATATTCAAGCGACCTTTTATAAGTTCTCCTTTTTCATTTCGGCTATCTTCCCAAGGTAGTTTCCCTACTTCCATTGGTTCCCCTGTCAGCTTGGAACGGCGCCAATCGATGATGTCACAGCGTGCATATGTCTCTGCATTCCGCAATTCCTCTGGCCCTACAATGCCGAAGTGTTTTTTAGTTACGTGTCGTATGTATTCCTCTGCTGCATTCACGAACTCAGTTTTTTGCTCATCATTTAATATTTTTAGACGTTTTTTCTGCTCCTCCTCGTTCATTTGAATTTCCTCCGGTTTCAGGAATTCAAGTCCAAGATCGCCCAGACTCCATGTGATTTGATGAAAGTATGCACGATATGCTTCGGTGCGGATTTGTTCGTTTGCCTTTTCAACTGCGTTTCCATTTCCAATATTAGCAGCTCCCTGCATCATATTCACATTGCCTTGTGTCGTTCGCATGATCTGCCACAAATCAGCACCTGGAGGTATTTCTCTCATTTCTGCTTCTGTCTGGAGTATGTAATATGTCCCTTCGTTGATAGATTTTCGTATTGCTTCCTTTCCTCCGTTAGCAGCAAAAATGCCAATGCCCCAAGGAGTCGGTGCAAGAACAGCCGCTCCATTGATTGCAAAATTCATTTGCTGATTAAAGAGTTCATCTTCCAATAATTTTTTCTTAATCGGATCGGTCGTTTTTCCAAGTTCCTCCAGTATTTTTGGTCGTCTATCCAAATAAAAATCCTGGGCGTCTAGAGCCACTCCTACAAGACCGATTTTAGTCATGCCTGTCACTTTGGGTGTGACTTTGTTTAGAGCGAGAGCTGGACCTCTGATAACGGGTATTTTGCCAAGTGTACGTACGAGTATTGCTTTTTGCTCCATCAGCAGCGGTGCCATCGTGCTGCCGACATTTTCTGCAAGCTTTAAGCCTGCGTTATCTGCGGCCCAGATTGATCGCCATACGATGTATCCGGCCGCTTCCGTACCGAGTACTGTAAGTTTATTCTTATGGTATATTTCTTGCATGGTCATGAAGCCCTTCCGAGGAAGTTGTACTAGGTTCTTTGCTTCGTGTTTGGTCATATTCCAAACGATAGCCCCAAATTCATTTAAAAATTCTTTTGCGGCAGGAGGTAGGTGAATATCTGTTGGCATTCCCATGAATGTATTTGCTGCCTCTGAGAACAGGAATGCTTTCATTTTTGTGCCTGTATCTTCATCCCCAAAAGAGACCATTTTAAGTGCTTGCAGTTGGAGCATGGCAGCGACCAATGGTGGAGTATCACTTGTGCTGTGAGGTAGCTCTCCTTTTTGTGTGGGTACTTGGTCTAGGAGCAGATACAGCTGCAATGCATCGGAGAGTTCCATCTTGTCATTCCAATATTTCTCCAGAGCTGGTTTAAAGCGATCATCGTGCAAATACAATCCGAAGTACTTTTTTCCTCTATTCACATTCTGTGAAAGATTTGTGAAGGCCCTGAGGAATTTTTCCTTGTAGGGATTATCAGGCTCAATTGCATCGGGCAGCTGATCTGTATGAGATAAATAGATTTCTGGGTGAGAGCTACAGAAAAGGACAAATGCCCGCATCTCTTCTTTTGTTGAGAGCCCTAATTTTTCTAATGCAGTTCCGATGTGTGGTAGCTCAATATTGATGTGCGTATTAAACGCCTCGTGCAATACCGCAGGAAGTTGTGTGAGGTCTTTGCCGGCAAGACCGCGTTTTACTTTATCAAATGCTTCTGCAGGCTGGACGAGCTTATGAAGTGCATCTTCAATCGTGAGAGGGTTATTTGATTTTGTATTTGTTCCCACGATGTATTTCTCATGTTGCTTGCAAACAAGCCCAAGGAAATAGAGAGCATGCAATTGTTCCTCGCGTGGATTTTTAGGGCCATATTTCTCCCATATTTTTTTTGTTTCTGACTGGGCTTCATTATAATTTTCCATATCACCCAAAGCTACAATTTCCGTAATAGGTATCGAGCGTATGTTTTGGAATTGCAATATGTTTGTCACTGCCGTGTCGCTTTGTTCATCGATGCCTGCACGTTGTTTTAATGAACTATGCATGATCAACAATCCACGCGCAGCGACATCTCTCCCAATGCCACCAAAGACGTCAGTCTTTTGTTCTATGTCTTTGGCTTTATCAGCACCACCTTGTATTTTCTCCATACCCTTCTCGACGCCTTTTTGCGACCATTCTTTTGCCTTAGCTTTACTCTTTTTCACGAGCGCATCCCTATCATATTTCTGGTAGGCTTTGATTCCCAAAAAAGCCAAAATAGCGATACCGAGCGCGATGAATGGTCCTTTATTCGATGCCTGTCTTCCAGCCTCCACCCCTTTCTTTCCGCGGAAGAAGAGGAAATAGGCAAGAACGCCAAGGCCGACGGTGCCGACGGCGGCGAGTGCTGTTTTTTGCCGTGGTGACATGTGATCGGTCAGGCGCTTTGGGAGGATGCTATCCACCACTTGTCCCGATACGGTTTGCAGTCCACCGGTGAATGTCTCTTGTTTTGCAAGTTCTTTGTTCTTCGCCTGCAACTCTTTTATTTCCTGTGTGTTTGCTTCCGGCGACGCACTCTTCGTTTCCTCCTCCATTTCCACTCTCTTTCTCTCCACTTCCGTGAGTAACGCCTCGCGGGCGGTGTCATTTTTCTTGAGCACCTCCGAACGCTCGACCTCCTCGCGCGCCTGTACGATCTCCTTGCGGGAGGGTTTCATGAGTTCCAGCTCACTTTTTACATACTGGATCATGTCTTCGCGATTCACGAATCCCTCTGCCTGTTTGACAAGCTCGGTGACACGATCAGGGCCGGGGGTGTTGTTTGTGTTGGGTTCTGCCATAAATCATGTAATTATAGCATGAATGTGGCACATTTACCATGACGCTTTCCCATGATTTACCCGAGTGTCTAGGCCGCCTGCGGATACGGATTTGCTTCGAGTCCTTTCTTGATGGCATTGCCTACTTCAAATACTCCCCGGATCGCTCTGCCAGAGCCATAGGCTAGCACTTTCCCCGTGCCAACGCCGACACTCAGTGTCGTATCGACGATACCACCGATCGTGTTGGCAACGCTGCCGCGTGTACTTTCCTGCGCGCTCTGGATGGCGGGCATCAAATCTTCCTTCGGTGTTTCGGCTCCTCGGGTGAACATAGAGTCAGGAAAGGACATGGGCGACTTCACAGGCGTGGACGATGTCGCTGAGATTCAACTGCTTGCGGCCTTTGTCATCGGGCATCTTGAGGGTCCATTCATTTCTTTGGATGACCGGCATGATGCGTTCCTCCATGAAGTTTTCAAAGCTGTATTGAGTTTTGATTGTTTTCATGGTGAGCACTGCGGGGGGCACCGTCGGTGCCGCAGATGTTTTGCGAACAGCCTCTTCAAGTTTTTCTTTGCAGATGCTCTCGTACTTCTGCTTCAATTTTGCAATAGCTCTGCCATCCTTTGTCTTGCCGTCGACGGCGATGTCTTTGATGAGTGTAAAATTCTCGGCTTGTAACTTGGATTGAATGATTGCCTTTTCTTTTCCTGCCATTGCACGGAGCCCTTCAACCCAAGCGGCATCCATTCCCATTTTTTCCATCAGGGAAGCCACGCTCAGCAATGTCGTGCTTCCCATGGACTCAAAGAAATCCGCAATCTTTTCGGCGAATTCGCCGATTTTTTCCATTACCAATGCAAACTTGCCCGCGGTATCGCGCGATTTCAGCTCTTCCATGAAACTCTTCTTTTCTTCCGCTCCGGGATTCCTGCGCTTCTGCTCGCGATTTGTTTCTGCCTCTGCCAATTCTTGTTCCAAGACAGCCAGCTTTTCCGCTTGTTCCCGCTCTTCCTCACCGAGCGACGTGCGCGCCTTTTCAATCTCCGCGCGCAAAAAATCTCTGCTTTTTTTGGTGGCAAACTCGGTCTGATCAATCAGCTCCTGCCTGGCTTCCTCGGTATCCGCAATGTCGAGCAAGTCCTCACGTGACGGGGCCTCTTTCTCTGCCCCGAGTACGCCATCAATGACCTTATTTACAGCCTCATTTGCCATAGATATGTGTTTGGGATTTCATGGATATTGTACCATAAAAGCATTTATGGTGCAATGCGTGGACACCGCATTCTGCCTATCGACTCTCAAAGTCTCTCAAGAGCATCCGTCACAACTTCCTGCATGTCCTTCCATTGAATAGACGTGTTTTGGTAACAGTCAGGATTATCTTTGAGATGCTGTATTGAGTGGTGCGCACACATGATCAAATGTTCTTGCAGTTCCTTTGCAAGTCGGGAAGCACGAGGATTCTTTTGTACTTTTTCCAATATGTCGATTGCCTTGTCCCAAGCAGTCCTAAGAGACTCTGCCGAATTGTCCTTGTGCCATATTGCCGGACCCCATTCGTCCGGACGTACCATGATTTTATTTCTCCGAATAAGAAGGTATTCCCTGAAATATCCTCCACGTATTTTCTCGAGATACGAATGCAATACGTCAATATTTTTACCTAAGCCGATGCGCTTATATTCCGTGACGATACTGTCGATCGAAGCGAGCATGTTTATGGCTTCGTCGGATGGGTGATCAATATCGTAATGATCTTCGATTTGCTTTTGCAGAACGTCTATTAATTTCCCCAAGTTCGGAGCGAAGGGGGATTGATCATTACCGGTCTCCGGTGACAGTGTGCGCAGAAAGCACAAAAACTTTTCTCGATCTCCGATATTCAAGCGCATCTCCCCCGTTCCAAGCGCTTCACCTCCTGCAAACATAGTTGCGTTTTTCCCTTCTGTGGGTTCAATTCTCAAACCCATCGTATTGAGAATGTTTGCATGATTATCGAGGAACGACCCTTCGGAAATTCGACGGTGTTCACGCGATGTTTTGAAAATATCCTCTGCATCTCCAACATTTGTGCCAATAGCTTGATGCACGTGATCAGACAGGAATGATGCCATCATCTTCCCGAGGGAGAATTGTTGATTATATTGTTCCATTGCCGACAGCAACGCATTGAACTCTTCCTCGCTCTGTTTGGGATTTTTCGGTGCAAATTCCATAATTGTTTGTGGGAGTCTCGTATAGCACTTTTTTCATTATTCGACTGATGGAGTCGCTTCTCGCTGCACTCAGATCAGTCCCCCAAGCACTAATCCAATTTGCCGCTTGATACGGCGTGCAATGTGCGTTGGTTTCCACTTTTTGCTGTCACGGAGTATCTGGTCAGCGTCGGTATCGTTGCCATAAAGGACATCATACTCGATGTTATCCATGTGATCTTGACTGTCTGTAGCCATAGATATGTGTTTGGGATTTCATGGATATTGTACCATGAAAATGGTTTAAGTGCAAGGAGGCCTGCCTCGATACTTTTTCGCTACGCGAAAACACTCGGCATGACACATTAAAAGGAGGGAAGACGTGCTATACTTCGCTCACTCGTTCCCCCTTGAGCACTATGCACATTGAACACTTCGAGAAAGGGATTAGGTACAGTGACCACGATTTGCAGGTATTTGCGCGGAAGATCGGCAAAATGGCGACGTATTGTGGCAAGCTGAAAGACGAATCTTCGGTGATCCGCGTGGAGGCCGAGAAGCGCCCGACCAAAAAACAAGCTGACGAAGTGAAGGTGATGCTCACGGTGGAACTCCCGGGGAAGATCCTGCGCGCGGAGTCGCGCAAAGCGCAGATCATGGAGGCGTTCGATCGCGCGGTCGAAAAGTTGGAGCCGCAACTCATCAAGTACAAGGAATTGCGCACGGTCCGCAAGCGCGTGCGTGGACAGAAGGAGAAGGCCCTTCTCGCTACGTGATGCTGCGTAGGCTCCTTCTCTCGCTTGGCATTCTTGCGTTGCCTCTCCTCGCCCATGCGCAGACGCTCGTCCCCATCATCAGCGGGCCCGAAGATATCGCAGTCGGCCGCACGATCGTCCTCGAGGGGAGTCTCAATAAGGCGACGGACAGCACGGTGCAGTATCGCTGGTACATTCTTGGGAAAACGCAGCCGATCAGTGAGACGGTCGAAGCGGTCTACACACCCGAGCGTCCGGGAACGCTGATCTTCCGTTTAGTTGTGACCATGCCTCAACCGGGAGGAGGGAAAATGACGTCGGAGGTCACGCATGCGGTGAATGTGTACGTTCGTAAAATCACGCTCGTAGCGGATGCGACCGTACCTGCGGACAAGCTTACGGTTCATCGCCAAGTTGCGGCCGATGCGGGCGTGTTTCTCCGCGTCCTGCAGCCAAGTCCATCCACTTCGCCTCTCAGCGACGAGGAAGCGCTCGCAGCGCTTCTGAGTGAACAGAACGATGCACTTCTCGGCGCGAATGTGATTGTGTTTTGGACAGAGGGCATCGCGGGGCTTCAGTCGCTGCTCAGGGCGGTGCAGGGCAGTGACACCCTCCTTGCTGGTATTCACAGTCAAACGATCGTGCTGATCACCGATCGCAGTCTCAATACCTTAGCCCGCACGGCGCGCGGCCCGTACTCGGTGCTGAAGCCCGAACAGATTATGCTCACGCGCAAAGAGGCGATCGATACGCTGCTGACGTCCGCGAGCGTCGATCAGTTTGTCCAGGAGATCAACCGGCGCGATATCGAGCACGTCAGCATCAATGCATCGACCGCGGGACTGCGTCCGTGGAACCTGCTCAGCTCACTCGTGAACGCGATGCTCACCAAAGGGGTGCCGAGTCAGACGGTGATTTTGCTGCTGGTGCTGCCCGTGATCGCCATGATCCTCGCGATCCTCAAGCAGGTGATCGGCATCACGACATTCGGCCTCTACACGCCTTCCATCATTGCGCTGAGCTTCCTCGCGCTCGGGTGGAAATTGGGCGTGCTCTTTCTGCTTCTTATTCTCTTTATGGGCTACGCGACGCGCATGCTCATGAAACGGTGGCGGCTGCTCTACATTCCCAAAGTTGCGATCATTCTGACGGTCGTGAGCTTCACGCTGCTGCTGCTCATGGGACTCAGTGCAAGTTTCGGCATTACGTTCTCCCGAGAGACGATTTTCATCCTCCTCATTATGTCGACGCTCTCCGAGAGTTTTATGAATCTCAAGACGGAGGAGGGGTGGCGCAGTGCGATCATCGGTGTCATCGAGACGATTCTGGCCTCGCTTCTCTGCGTGTTCATCGTTCAGTGGGCGGTCTTTCAGTCGATCGTGCTCGCATACCCGGAGTTGATACTCCTCACGATTGTCATTGATGTGATCCTCGGACGGTGGACGGGGCTGCGGCTCGTTGAGTATGTGAGGTTTAAGGAAGTGTTCCGACATCTGCAAGAGGAATAATGTTTTCTTTTTTCTCCCATCACGGCGTTCTCGGCCTCAATGCCCGTAATTTGCTCTACGTGAAGCCGTTTAACCCGCGCAAGGCAGTGGCGTTTGCGGATGACAAATTGAAGACGAAAGCGTTCCTCGCGGCGCGCGGGATTCCGGTCGCGAAGATTTACGCACGCATTGAAACCCGCGAGCAACTAGGCACGTTCGATTTTTCGCAGCTTCCCGATGAGTGCGTTCTCAAGCCCAATAATGGTTTCGGGGGAGAGGGCATTCTCATTTTTAAAGGACGCAAGGATGGTTTGTTTCTTGAAGAAGGGAAGCAACCCATCTCAGAAAAGAAACTCCGCGAGCACATCGAGGATATTCTCGACGGGCAGTACTCCGTGAACGGCCGAAGGGACGCGGCATTTTTCGAGCGCATTCTCATTCCCGACAGTTGCTTCGCGCCCTTTCGTCCAGCGGGACTTCCGGACATTCGGATCGTCGTCTTTAACCTCGTTCCGGTGATGGCGATGCTCCGGATTCCGACAGCAGGAAGTCACGGCAAAGCGAACGTGCACCAGGGGGGGATCGGCATCGGGATCGATCTCAGCAAAGGCGTGACCACGTACGCAACGCAGTACAACCGCATCATCGATGTGCTCCCGCATGGTGGATCACCTGCAGGGGTACAGATTCCACATTTCGAGGAATTGCTCCTCATTGCATCGCGCATCCAGTCGATCACGAATATCGGTTACCTTGCAGTCGATCTTACGATCGATGCCGAGCAGGGGCCGGTACTGCTTGAAGTCAACGCACGTGCGGGCCTGATGGTCCAGGTCGCAAATTTGGCACCGCTGCGATCGCGGCTTGAGCGTGTGGCGGGGGTGACAGTCAGTACGCCTGAGAAGGGCGTGCGCCTCGCGCAGGATCTCTTTGGTGAGAAAGTGCGACAGCCCGCAGCGCCTGAAGACCCTGAGCGTCCTGTCCTCGCGACGCGTGAAACCGTGAGTGTCTCCGGCGCAGGTACGACCGTGGAGATCCCCGCGCTCATCGCGCCCGATCAGGAACGTTCGACGGTGGCATCGAATCTGCTTTCGGAATTGCAGCAGGTGGAGGGAGGGTACCGGATCAAATTCACGCTCGGCGGCAAAAAAATCCAGACAGTTGTCCGCGAAGATCAGAACATGCCTTCGACCGTGCGGATGATGATCGGTCGGAGGGATCTCGCCGGTTTTCTCATTGATCCCACGAAAGTTGTGCGTGCTTCGACGACTGTTTCTACAGTGAAAGACGATCTGCGTGCCATCGATAAACTCATGACGCAACTCGACGAAGAATTGTTGGTGCTCAAGCACCTGAAACCTGAAAATTTATCGGAAGAGCGCGCACGTGCGGAGGCGGATACCCGGTACAACCCTGTCTTTCGCTATGGCGCACTCCCGGAGAATATCGATGAAATGGAGGAGCGTCTTCTCTCGTTGCTTCCGGACGACACTCCTATCGGGGTGTTGCTCAAAAAGAAGAGAAGAGAATTGCTCCTGCGCATCTCGCTGCTCCGTGCTCGCGGGGATGCACGGCGACTGACGGAGGCGTCTGCCGCACTCTTTGGTCTCCCGAGCTCGATTCTGATCACCTCCGCAGCATCGCTGCTGAAGAGTCGAATGGCGTGCGAACTTCCGACACCCGCAGATGAGATGCTTACCGCGCACCGTGCGGCACCGCTCTTTACAGAGGTGCTCGAGCGTTACGGTCTGCATGATTGGCAGGTGAGTATCCGCGAAAATCTCGTCGCGCGGATTGCCGTCGGCGGCAAGCATGTGTACCTGCGCGACAACGCGCTTTTTCCGCCTCGGTACATTCCCGCACTTATTGCGCATGAGATCGAGACACACGTGCTCACGGCGGAGAACGGTGACCAGCAACCCTATACGCTCCTGCGGCGCGGGTGTGCGAATTACCTGGACACGCAGGAGGGTCTTGCGATCGAGAATCAGAATCGTTTCCTCTCTCCCCATAATGAGAAACGCTTCGACCCGGCACGATTGATTCTGGGCACGGTGTATGCGCTCGAACATTCCTTCGCGGACACGCGTGCGTATCTGCAGGAGGAACTGGGGCATAGCGCCGAGCGTGCCCTCACGAAAGCCATCGACATCAAACGGGGACTGAGCGATACCAGCGAGGCGGGAGCTTTCACCAAAGGCATTGTGTACTTCCGCGGACAGCGCGCGATTCAAGAGTTCCTGGCACAGGGAGGTGATTTGAAGCGTCTTTACATCGGCAAAATCGCACTCGAAGATCTTGACGTGATTGAACAGATCCCCGGTATCAAACCCCCGATGCTCCTACCGGAGTTTTTGAGGGAGAACGGCGAAGGGATCGAGAAGAAAAAGAGGAAACAGAGAAAGTAGCACCTCACCCTTACCCTCTCCTGCCTCCCACGTTCCTTGCCAGGAGAGGGAATACGAAAGTACTCCCTTCTCCCAGTAAGCCTGCCTATCGGCAGGCGGGCATGCGGTGGGGCGGGAGAAGGGTTGGGGATGAGGGTATTCCTTACTTTTTCTCCTTCTTCCCCTCGTCTTTCTTTGCATCCGCAGCGGGCTTGCCCGCTGTAGCTTCAGCGGAGGCGGGAGCCGCGCCATCCGCAGCCGGAACCGCAGTTCCATCTGCAACAGGTGCTACCACCTCTTCCACCTTTTCCTCCTCGCGAGGTTGCTGAGCGATGGCGATCACCGACTCTGCCGGCGTGAGAATCTTCACGCCTTTTGGAACGATAATGTTTGCAACGGTGAGCGTGTCGCGAAATTCCTTGAGGCCCGCGATGTCGATCGCCAAGTCGTGCGGCAGATCGACAGGGAGACATTCCACTTCCACTTCATGCAGCGCGGTCACCAGGATCGCTCCATGTTCTTTTACCGCGGGTGATTCACCTTCGAAGCGAATGTGCACCTCGGCGGTCACCTTCTTTTTCATGTCGACGGCGTAGAAGTCGACGTGGATCATGCGGTCACTCACGGGATCAAAATCGACGGCATGAAAGAGAACGGGCAATTTCTTTTCACCCAAATCCAGCTCCACGAGGGTGCTTTCTCCCGCTTTCGTATATGCCTTCTTCAGCGAAACCTCCTCGCAATGAATGAGAATGTTGTCGGCTTTATTGCCGTAGATGATTGCGGGAACTTGGCCCACGCGCCGCATCTGTTTGATGTGCGAATCTTGAGGGCGAGCCGATGCCTGAAGGGCGACCATATCCATTGGGCTGCCAGCATAGGGAAGGGGGACAATGTCGTCAAACCGCATTTCTCCACTTCCAAAAGTACTTCACGGCACTTGCGATGTGAATGCGGCCTGTTTTATGAAAGAGGACGGAGAACGCGCCCCCTTCACTGAGTCTCCTTTTTTGGTCGCTGGCAACGGCTTTGGGGAAATAGCGAACGCGGTATCCTGCGTTTTTACATCGACGGCACAGATCCATGTCTTCGAAAAACAGGAAGAAGCGCGGATCAAAGCCGCCGATTGTTTCGAGCGCCGTACGGCGAATCAAGATGCAGGCTCCGACGACCCAGTCCACGTCTCGATCCTGATTTGGATTCATTTGCCGCTCCAGATAACGATCCATGCGTGCGGGAAAGACTCGCGAGAACATCGTGCGTTTGATGATGGCATCGAAGAAGGTGGGCAACGCCCGCGCGGAGCTGCGAACGGAGCCGTCTTCGTGGATCAACTTCGGTGCGAGAATGCCGATGTCCGGGTGTTCGTCCATTTCTTTCGTCATCTTCTCCAGGGCGTCGGGCATCAGTTCATTATCGGGATTGACAATGAGAATGTACCGTCCGCGTGCCTGCCGCATGCCGAGTTCATTCCCTTGACCGTAGCCTTCGTTCTTTCGTGATTCCAGAATGCGCAGATTCGGTATGTTTTTCAAACGTGCACGCAGGATTGCGATCGAATCATCATTGGAATGATTGTCGATGACGAGGATTTCCATCCTGTCCGCGATCGATTGCGCACGCAATGCCTGCACGCACCGTACGGCTTGGAGAGGGGTGCGGTAATTGAGAACGAGAGTAGATACCAGAGGCATGTCCGTACTTTATACCTTATACTTTGAGTGTGTCTGCCCTTCCCACCCTCCGTCGAAGAATCGCTCACGCTCCTACAGGGCCGGGAGTCTACCAATGGATGAATGAGGCGGGGACGGTGATCTACGTGGGAAAAGCGAAGGATTTGCGCAGCCGTTTGCGGTCGTATGTGAGTGCGAAGGTGGATAAATCCATCGGTCCATGGAAGCTGAAAATGCGTGAGCAGATCGCAGATTTTGATCTGACGGTGACCAATACCGAGCTCGAAGCGCTGCTCCTCGAAACCAATATGATCAAAGAACTGCGGCCGAAATATAACGTGATGATGAAGGATGATAAAAATTACGTGTACGTGGAGGTGTCGGTGCAGGAGGAGTATCCGCGGGTGGAGGTGGTGCGGAAGGTCAGCGATCGTGCGGCCAAATATTTTGGCCCGTACTTGAGTGCATACGAAACGCGCATGATTTTGGAACTGCTTGAGGAGGTGGTGCATTTCAGAGCGTGCAGCCAGTCCATTGATAGAAAAAATAAGATGCAAGATCCAAGAAACAAACAAGAAACAAGCAACAAGAAACAAGCAACGAGCAACGATCATGCATGTCTCGAGTTTCAGATCGGCAAGTGCAACGGACTCTGTGCGGGGGCGATCACAAGAGAGGAATATCGATCTCGTATCGATAGGGTCATCACATTTTTCAAAGGGGACCATCACTACATCATCGATGCGGCAAACAACCTCATGCGAAAGTCTGCCGAGGAACGAAAATTTGAGAAGGCCTCCGCACTGCGCGATGCCTTAAAACTTCTCGAAGGAATGGATGAAAAACAAATCGTGAGTGACACTTCCGGTGACGATGCGGACATCATCGGAGTGGCGTGCCTTAGCAATAAAGTGCAGGTGGTTGTCTTTCGTAAGCGTGGGGGGAAGGTACTGAAAGAACATGCGTTTGCGCTTGCGGGACAAGCGGAGGGAATTGCGTCCGTCCTCGAGCAATTTTTGCCGCAGTACTACGATGGGATCCTCGATGTGCCATCTCTCGTGATCGTCGCGGAGGATTTTCCCGGGCGTGAGGCAATGGTGGCCTATCTCACTATGAAACGTGAACGGAAGGTATCGATCAGTGTTCCCGAGCGTGGGAATAAATCGAAGTTACTCGAACTTGCGGAGAAAAATGCCGAGCAGAAGGCACTCCAAGCGGAAGCCAGTTGGGAGGCCGAATCACGGAATGTCGAGAATGCGCTCGCGGAGCTTGCAGGCACGCTCGATCTTCCCGCTCCTCCACAGAGAGTCGAAGGATACGATATTTCCCACACCGGAGGCACCGAGACGGTCGGGAGCATGGTCGTCTTGATCAGTGGGAAACCCAGAAATGCAGAGTATCGCAGCTTCACGATTCACTCGATGCAGCGCGGGGCGGTGGACGACTATCGTGCGCTGAAAGAGGTTCTGGCACGCAGGCTCCGGCACATTGCCGGGGGCCTCAAGGCGGAAGAAAAACGATGGAAAGATGCCGGCATTACGCTCGATCGCATCAAAAAAGATGATCGTGGCTCGTTACTCGTTGCTCGTCATGAAGGCGAAGAAATAGGATCGGTGCGGCTCGATCGTAGCGACGGGAAGTTGGAACTCGCTGCTCTCACGATCGACCCTGCCTACGAACAAACCGCCCTCGGCTATTTTCTCGCGCGCAGCATCCTTCGCACGGTGAAGAAAGGGAAAGTGTACGCGCGGGTGGAGCCCGAACTTGAGCAGCAGTATGCGTCGATCGGGTTTCGACACCTTGTGAAGGCCCCTCACCTGATGCTCTACGACACCTCTCAACATAAGCCAGATTCTTCCCTCGCGGCGATCCCGGATCTCCTCGTGATCGACGGCGGCAAAGGACAACTGAGCGCGGTGGGAGCGGTGCTGACGGAATTCAAACTCTCGATCCCCGTGATCGGCCTCGCCAAGCGTGAAGAGGAAGTGTTCGTCCCTGGTCACAGTGATCCGATACTTTTCCCGCAGGACAGTGCCGCGAAGTTCTTGCTGATGAGGCTGCGCGATGAAGCGCACCGCTTTGCGAATCGCCACCGCAAAGGCAGAGCAGCTTCGCGCGCGGTGGAGTCACAGCTCGATCGGATCCCCGGCATCGGCCCTGACACCCGCACGCTTCTCCTTAAAAAATTCGGCAGCGTCGACATCATCAAAAGAATGCCGGATGAACGGTTGAAGGAAATTTTGAATGATGAACAGATAAATATTCTACGCCAAATTCTGTAATCCTCACGGGTGGTCCGCCGCCACGGGGGTGAAGGGGAAGCCCTGTGCGAAGCCACCATGACGAAGCAGACGTCGAAGCCCTGCCTGCCGGCAGGCAGGCTTGGAGCAGTTCGTGAGGAATCACAGGGCGGGCGGAGGAGGATTGGCGGCGGTGCATTTCTTTGAGTACTTTCTTGTTGCCCAGACAAGAAAGTACTACAATCACTTTGTTTCTTTCCAAAGAAAATCTATGAAAAAACTCTCCCTCCTCCTTGGTGCCCTTGGCGGCGCGATGGCCGGGTATGTGTTCAGCAATTCGAAACTTCGTGAGGAACTTTCCGATGCGAAAGATGCGGAATCCGCGGGGAAGATCCTCGCAAAACATCTGCAGCACGACAGTAAGAAAATCGGACACGAAATGAAACAATTCGTCGAGAGCGATGAAATTCAGCAAAACCTCCACAAAGCCAAAAAGTATGTCCAGGACAACGCCAAGAAACTTCAGCACGATCTGAAAAGCATGATCGGCAAGGGCGCAGGCAAGGCGAAGAAAGTGGTTGTGCGTGCGACGAAGAAGGCGGAAGTCCGTATGAAGAAGGCGGTAAAGAGAGTGAGGAGGAAGAAATAGGGTTGCGGCCTCGCTGCCTCCCCTGCATGATGTGCGGCACTATGACGACTCTCTCTTTTCATAATGGACTCCTGTGGACGGTTGCCGCCGGAGCGATTGCGCTTGTTGCTGCGATGATGTTTCGCATTGTGATCGGTAGCCAAGATCCCGGCACGCCCCTCATGCAGAAAATCGCCGCGCAGATTCGTACGGGTGCGATGGCGTTTCTCACGCGGGAGTACAGCGTGATCATTCCGTTCATGTTGATTGTTGCCGCCGTTCTCACGTATTTCTTGGGAGTTCCGACGGGCGCCAGTTTCCTCATCGGCGCACTTTGCTCAGGCCTCGCCGGATTCATCGGCATGCGAACCGCAACGATCGCGAACGTGCGGACTGCTCACGCGGCCACTGTGAGCGTTGGCAAGGCTCTACGTGTTTCCTTCCTGAGCGGTGCCACCATGGGATTCTCGGTTGTCGGACTCGGGTTGCTTGGGTTCACGGGAGCGCTCCTGTGGCTCCTTCGCACGATGGACATCAACGCGGCGCTGCAAGCGGTGACAGGCTTTGGGTTCGGCGCGAGTTGTGTCGCGCTGTTTGCGCGTGTGGGCGGGGGGATCTACACAAAAGCTGCGGATGTGGGGGCGGATCTCGTTGGCAAAGTTGAAGCGGGAATTCCTGAAGATGACCCGCGCAACCCCGCGGTGATCGCAGACAGCGTCGGCGATAACGTCGGTGATGTCGCGGGCATGGGAGCGGACCTCTTTGAAAGTTACGTCGGGGCGATCTTAGCTACGATGCTCGTGGGGTTGCACGTGGAGTGGGGGGAGGGGGGCGTCGACAAGGCGTTGCTCTTTCCGCTGCTCGTCTCCGGGATCGGATGCATCGCCTCGATCATCGCGACCGCGGTCGTTCGCACCAAGCGGCCGCACGGCGTGCAGGCTGCGCTTAAAAACGGCATGCTCGCTTCGGCTCTGCTCATGCTGCTTGGTACGTACTGGCTTTGCGTACAGTTTCTTCCGAGTGCGGTTGCGATGGGCGTCTTCCTCTCGCTCACGGCGGGGCTTATTGCCGGCGTGCTGATCGGCCTTCTCACCGAATACTACACCTCGCATTCGTATCATCCGGTGCGCACCCTCGCAGCGTCCGCAAAGACCGGAGCGGCGACGACCCTCATCGAGGGGCTCGCGCTTGGCTACATGTCGACCGCTCTTCCTGTTCTTGTGATCGCCATTGCGATCGCGATCGCGTACCTGACGCAGGGTCTCTACGGTATCGGCGTCGGCGCGGTCGGGATGCTCTCGACACTCGGGATGACCCTTGCGGTCGATGCCTTCGGGCCGGTCGCGGATAACGCGGGGGGGATCGCGGAAATGGCTAAATTACACCATGAAGTGCGCGAGAGGACCGACGCACTCGACAGTGCCGGCAACACCACCGCTGCGATCGGCAAAGGCTTTGCGATCGGTGTCGCCGCGTTCATGGTGCTCGCGCTCTTTGGAGCATTCAAAGAAAATTCCGGGCTGACCGGGATCGATGTCAGTAATCCCTTCACGCTGATCGGCCTCCTCATCGGCGGCATGATTCCGTACCTCTTCAGTTCGCTCACGATGCGCGCGGTGGGGCGTGCCGCGGTTGCGATGATCGAAGAAGTGCGACGACAATTTCGAGAAATCAAAGGCCTCATGGAAGGCACGGCGGAAGCCGATTCCGCAACGTGCGTGGCGATAGCGACCTCCTCCGCAATTCGTCAGATGGTCTTGCCAGGGCTCCTTGCGATCGTCTCACCGGTGCTCACCGGACTTTTGCTCGGGCGCGAAGCCTTGGGTGGGCTGCTTGCAGGCACGCTCGTGAGTTCTGTCATGCTTGGGATGTCCATGAGTAACAGCGGCGGCGCGTGGGACAACGCAAAAAAGTACATCGAGTCGGGGCACTTCGGCGGCAAAGGCAGTGATCCGCACAAAGCCGCGGTCGTCGGGGACACCGTGGGAGACCCCTTCAAGGACACCTCGGGACCTTCTCTCAACATCCTCGTGAAGCTGATGTCGATGGTCTCCGTCCTCACCGCGAGTTTGTACAGCGTGAATGGTTGGTGGCATTGAACTAGTTGACATAAATCGAAAGAGTTGTAGTATTCCAGCCACTCTCCTTCTTTCTCATGAAGCACTCTCCAGAAATCGCAGTGACACCGATGGATGTCACCGGTGTGCCGACAAATCCGATGTACGAGCGGTTGATGAGGGTGATTACGAACGAAGAAGACAGAAGAATGCTGAATAATTTGCATGATGAGCACAAAAATTCTGAACAGGCAGTCATTGATGCCAAACAGACAGAGGACACAAGCAAAGCCGATTTGAGTAAATTGCGTGGGCAAGCTCAGTTAGTGTTCCATGCATACAATCGGATCATCTGGGCTCTTGCCAAAAAATATCCTTTGGCAGAGCCGAAGCGATCACGAGATGAAATTGATATCACCCCGCCTCGTTTGGGATCTGTTCCTATCATCGTAGCGAATTCGGTCAATATCAGTTTGCGAGGATTATTGGCTGCGCCTCGTTATGGTATGACAGGTACTGTCATGCAGGAGAGAGATATTCAAGCAATGGATAGGAAATTAACAAGATATTCTCGTGCCTTACGAAATGCAGACCCCTTGTATCGTGAGTTTTGTTCTCTCACTTTGGATGCAAAAGTCAGAGATTACTGGCATCTCATTCAACGATATGAAGATGATTTTGCAATTGTATTGGACGGAGACCGTGATCATTTCAACCGTGACGGAGAATTTCTTGGCATTGTCGGTCCGAATGAAATAAAAAAAGCGAAAGGGAGGACGAACGTCTCTATTCGCGAAATTTATAGACCTGCGCATAAAGTGCTCTGTGCCGAGAAGGGAATTGATGCTGAGGGAGTGGTGGATTTACTTGATGAAAAAGGAGAGGAATTTTTGCCTATCATGGATGGTAATCGTGTGGTTGGGGTTACATCAAAGCGATCCGCTGGATTCCAATTGAGATTTGCCCCGCATCTGGACAACCAGCGTGGTGGATTGGCATATCTGGTTGGCCTTCGTCACGATGAGAAAAATATTGAATTGATTCGTACGTGGATCGAAAAAAAAATGGTTGGTAAAGGCTTCAAGGTGGATCGCGCGCATCTGGATCGTGGCACTGATCCATTCATCTTTATCTCTGAAATCCGGAAACTCATAGACGAATTGGATCCGACACTTGAGTTGCATGCCGGTAATGTTGCCACTGGCGATGGCGCTCTTCGTGCTGCGGATGCAGGCGCAACGGGCATATGGGTGGGTGTCGGTCCGTCTCCTGTTTGTATTACGCGTGAAGTGACAAATTACGGTGTCCCCCAAGTTGCAGCGGTTGAATCCGTTCGTGAAAAATTGGAGAATCATGATTTTCTTAAAACAGTTCTCATCGGTGCGGATGGAGGAGTCCTAGATACATCGGGACATATGAATGCAGTGAAGAGAGCGGGTGCGAATTTTGCCATTGGCAGCACAAACTATTCAAAGACCCGCGAAAGTTCCCCGGAGATTGAACATTTTAAAAACAGAGATAAATCCAAGTGGAAAATATGGGTATCCGGCAATGCTTCGAACCTTGTCCAGTTTGATGCCCCGCCCCGCGTCGGTGAAACAAAAGTCGAGAAATACAGGAGAGTGCGCGGGCCCCGAAGAGAAGGTGATACGCGCATTGTTTCCATGCATCCGCGTTTTGAAAACTATCGTGAGTACACCGAGGATGCCACGGACGGAGAAACATCTGGTACCTCCTTCGCAGGTGCTGACAATACTGCTGAATATCATGAATACGGCCAGTCGGTGGAACAAACCAGCGCGGGTTTCCAAGAAGGACGGTCCCGTTTGGATGGAGCACAGCCTGAATTCTGATTTCCATTTGCCTTCAGCCTGCGCTTAGGGTAAGAATACCCTATGGTTACGCTAAGCAGACCCCAAAAGGAGCTCGCGGAGTTGCACTTCCACCTCGGACAGTCGGTCGAGCCGCACGTGCTCTGGAGTATTGCGCATGAGCAGGGGATCAAGCTGCCGAGTAAAGACTACTGGGAATTTTTTGATTTGGTCACGCTCAATAAAGAGAAGGTCACGTGGGAGGACTACCACAAACTCTTCCACCTCACGGAACTCGTGCAGAGTTCGCCGGTTGCTATGGAGCGCACGCTCTACGAGGTGATCTCGGGTGCGTATCGCGTGAATAACATCACATTACAGGAGCCGGGCTTTAATCCGCTCTATCGCAATCGCGAAGGCGAGCGGGATCTCGATCAAATCATCCTCGCTGCCCTTCGCGGCATGGAGCGCGCGCTCGCGGAATTTCCGAAAGTGCGCGCGGGGCTTATGCTGATGCTTGACCGCAGACTTCCGAAGGACGTGAATGCGATCATCGTACGCAAGGCCATCAAGTATCGATCGCGCGGGGTTGTTGGCATCGACATCGCCGGCCCGAAAAAAGAGGGCTTCAAGTACGAGGATTACACCGATCTCTATGCGGAGGCGCGTGCAAGCGGCCTCAAGACGACCGTGCATACGGGGGAAGATGGTACCGCGGAGGAGATGGATCACGTGCTCGATGTTCTCCCGCTCGATCGCTTGAACCATGGTTTTCGCGCCTATACCGACAAGAAACTGATGGAGAAGGTGCGCAAAAAGAATCTCACGATGTGTCTATGCCCTACCTCAAACTTGAGCGTCGGATTCATCAAGGACGGCAAGCACCTCAAGGAGGTATTGCAGACGCTCTGGAAAAACGAAGTGAAGTTCTGCATTAATACCGACAACCCTTCGATGCTGCGCACGAACCTCACGAAAGAGATCGAGTTACTGCGCACGCATGAGATCTTTGATGAGGCGCAGATCGACCAAATTATCGCTTGGGCATTTGAGTGCACTTTCATTCCCACCGAACATGGTAAAAATTTGTACCTCTGAAGGCCTGACCTTCGATGACGTGCTTTTGCTTCCACGCAAGGCTACGGTCGCACGTGAAAAAGTGGATCTTACGACAACCTTGCATCCGCGGATCACGCTGAAGCTTCCGATCCTGAGTTCTCCGATGGATACCGTGACGGAAGGAAGCATGGCGATTGCAATTGCGGAAGCAGGCGGACTGGGGGTTTTGCACCGCAATCTTACCATTGAAAAACAGGCCGGACTCGTGAAAGACGTGAAGAAGAAAAAATTGATCGCGGCCGCAGCGATCGGCGCAGGCACGGACATGGAGCAGCGCGTGAAGGCTCTTGTGAATGTGGGCGTAGATATGATCGTCGTCGATAGCGGCCACGGACACAGTGACTTCATCATGGACGCCGTTCGCTTCATCAAAAAAAACCATGGCAAGAAAGTGGTGATCATGGCGGGCAATATCGCAACGTACGAGGGTGCGAAGGACTTGATCAAAGCGGGTGCGGATATCCTCCGAGTGGGCGTCGGTCCCGGGAGCATCTGCACCACACGGATCGTCACAGGGATGGGTGTGCCGCAAGTGACGGCATTGATGGAGGTCGCACGTGCTGTTCGTGGCTCTAAGGTAACTTTCATTGCCGATGGCGGCATCCGCCAAATGGGCGACATCGCAAAAGCGCTCGCGACAGGTGCAAGTGCTGTGATGCTCGGGTCGATGCTTGCGGGGTACGAAGAGTCTGCGGGGGAAACCGTCACGATCGACGGCAAAAAGTTCAAGCAGTACCGCGGGATGGGGTCGGTTTCTGCGATGCAGCGGGGAGGCGCGGAGCGCTATGGGCAATCGATGAAGACCGATGCGAAAAAATTAATTCCCGAGGGGGTGGAGGGGGTGGTTCCCCTCAAGGGCAGCGTCGGTGATTTTTTGTATCAAGCAGCAGGGAGTCTGCGCTCTGCGTTCTACTACGTGGGGTCCAAGAACCTCCGGGAATTCCACAAAAACGCAGAGTTCATCCGCATCACCGAAGCGAGCCTCAAGGAGAGCCACCCGCATACCATCGCCATCACGGATGCAGGGGGGAATTACTGTTTATGAATCACGCGGGAGTGACAGCGTCGTGGCCAATACTGGGTAGTACCTTGCCGCTGTATCCGGCGAATCCTCGCTTTGCGTTAATTTCCACTCGTGCACGTTCTGGAATCCGTTCTTCAGGCAGATTCACGATTTCTCCGATCTGAATTCCCTGTTCTTGCAGTGCGTCTCTCTTGTGCGGATTTTCGGAGAGCCAGTAATCGATGCGGGCCTGCGGACCGAGCAACCACTTGTAGGCATCGGGCTTACTCCAGTGCATACGGGCATCTTCGCCGCCTGCGA
Source organism: Candidatus Peribacteria bacterium (assembly GCA_023245865.1). Taxonomy (GTDB): domain Bacteria; phylum Patescibacteriota; class Gracilibacteria; order Peribacterales; family Peribacteraceae; genus JAHFJN01. Next base: position 645,894 of record JAHFJN010000001.1, on the reverse strand, counting down.
TATCCTCGGTCGTTTCCATGTACAACGCTGCAGTGTCGCCTTCGGGACGGGTCTCTCTGCGATTATAGACTAGATGTTTGATGACCGACCCCAGATTTCTGCCTTCCTCTGGGTAGAGCACGAGGAGTCCGACGCCATCGCGCTCGATTGCGAGCTTGAGCATTTCTTCAATGGCGAATTCTTTGAAAGGAGCGCAGGTGCAACGTAGACCATAATTATCGCCGTCCCGACAGTAGTCGTGACTGCGCGCAGCAATGGGGGTACTCGGATCCTGCAGTTTACTGATGTCTCCAAAAACATGGATGTTCGGCCCATCCATCGGTGGCAGAAAGTAAGGGATTTCGGGGAGCTCAATCAGCTCGCGATGATTGGTGATCTTAAAGAGATGGTCCCGGAAACCATATGCATCCATGCCGATACGCTCCGCGAGCCCGTCTAGGTGCCAGACCGGGTCGATGTTGATGTCCGTGACAACATATGTTCCGTCTGCAAACAGGTTTTTGTTATCTGGCCTCAGCCGGCCTGCGTCCATGGCATTTTTGATGCTTGGGTGCCCGAAGTAACTCTGTGAGACGGATATGGTTGGCAGGAACCAATAGTCCGGAACAAGATTAAGATTGTCGATCGCGGCACGGTGTCCGCGTGCATGAAAACTCACAATATTTTTCGGATCAGCCCAGTTGGGATGCCCATGAATATGTACGCGCGGATCGGTGTGGGCAAGTTCCGGTTGATGTGCAGGATCAATGGTTCCATGCATTCCACCGTTCGCTTTGTGTAACATACGTGCTATTTCCATTTGAAATCCGTATGCGCCCCCCGGTAGCCCGATCGCATTGCCCCGTCCTCTGTTTTTTGCTCTCGGAATAACGACATCCGTCTGCGTATCTTCCGGAAATGTAAGCTGGGGTTGCTGAAGCATATGGTTGCAAATGGTAATTTACAGTGTATATTGTATTTATGTCAAGCATCTCTCCAACAAAACCCTACGTCGGCGTCACGGGCGTTACGAAACAGGAAGAGCTGGAGCCGTTGCTCCAAGTGTTTGAGCAACACGGACTTCATAACAGTGCGTATCGCACGGGTATGGTCGGTTTCCTTGCGAGTAAAGAATTGGTAACCGGAGGCTCATCCACGAACCCCAGACATGTCAAAGACCTCCCGTCGCTCGTGAAGCTTGCAGAGAAAACCGGCACAAGAGCCTTGCCCGTCGTGCACTATGAGACAAATGGCGAGCATGAGTTTGCGACGCATCTCATCAACATCTTTCATGATCTGTATCGCGATCATCTTTGCCGCACCGCACAGATCAATGGAACTCCTTCCAAAAAGGAGATCGAGCGCATTCTCGAAGCATATCCTGAAATGCAGCTGATTTACCAAGTGCGGCCGACACTCATGAAGCAAGGTGTCGTTGCCGTTCTCGATGAAATCGATCAGCATCGCGGTGCGTTCCAGCATGTGCTGATCGATCCGTCCTGCGGACAAGGGAAAGATATCGTCATCGACGAAGCGATCAAAATACACGTCGCGCTCAAGCGCACGTTCGGGTCCGATGTGATCGTTGGTTTTGCGGGGGGATTCAATCGGCAAAATGCCGCGCAGCGTGTATGTACCTTAGTTCGCAATCTTTCACATCCCTTTTTCTCCGTTGATGCGGAGAAGGGACTGCGTTCAGAAATGAACGATCAGTTGTCGTTGCCCCATGTGCAAGGATACGTGCAGGGCGTGATGGCCGGATTTCGTACCGCCCGCACGGGGCGTACTATCTGATTATTATGGAACTTTCTCCCTCCGAAGCATTGGTCACGAGCGATGGTGTGCTAACGGGGATGAGCGATATACCGGATACACATTCAATCTATAAGAGCGATGCCCGGATGATTCAAGTGAAAGTGCCGCTGCGGTGGCAGGAGCAATTGCTTGCCGAGAAGATTCAGAGCGGTTCCGTCCCGGGTTCCATTCAATTCAGTATCCGCAGTTTTGCTGCGCAGAGTGGCTTGGAGGGTTTCGAACAAGAGACGACCGAAATCGGATTCGATGCAAACGGGCTCGTCATCGATACCCTCGTGACAGATCTTTCAGATCGTACGAATGGAAGACTGCTGCGGGCATTGAGGCAATTGGCGGATGGGAAGTACACACCGATTGTGCGTGCCATTCTCACACCAAAAGATTCAGCGATTCGGTCCGATCAACCGGTGGAGGAATTTTTACCGGATATCGAATCCAAACCCATCCAAAGCATTTTGTATCCTCTGGAGGACATGCATTACGAGATTCCTCATATGACTGTTGCACAATTGCGAGCTATCTTTGAGACGCGCGCATCAGGCAGAAAACTACTGGGGGCATTCCGCAGAGAGAGAAAGGGATTACCCTCACATCTTGATCCTGGAGGATTTCTCGTCGGGAAAATCAATGTCGGACATCTCAAACATCATGCGATGCTCGATCGGGAAACTGTCATCAATGATGAAACGAGCACGACGATTATGCATGGTAATTCTCGTTTGCTCGATGCGGATCGTCCCGAGGCGAACCGCCAGATCGAAATTGTGAATGTGAACGGTACCCCGGAACCTTTGCATGGACGGTTTGTCCGAGCCCGGTTCTATCGGGCGGCGCAAAATGCCGAAGAAGCTGAATAAATGATGCTGAATTTCATTTTGCTTGCTTCTTTCTCCGCTTTTCGTAGTATAGAGGCGGGCTCCTCCCCTGAACTTGCCCAGTTTCTCCTATGGTTTCAATTGAGACGCCCGGCCTTCGCTCAAAGAAGAGCTACGGCCGGCAAGCGAAATACATCATTGTTACAGGAGGTGTGTGCAGCAGTCTCGGCAAGGGGATCGCAGCCGCATCGATCGGCGCGATTTTAAAAGCGTGCGGACTCAAGGTCTTTGTCCAGAAACTGGATCCCTATTTGAATGTGGATCCCGGTACGATGTCGCCGTTTCAGCACGGCGAAGTGTTTGTCACCGATGACGGTGCGGAAACGGACTTGGATCTCGGACATTACGAACGCTTCATCGACGAGCCGATGAGTAAATTGAGTACCGTGACAACGGGGCGGATCTACACCGACGTGCTCGCGCGCGAGCGCAAAGGTGATTTCCTCGGGGGGACCATCCAAGTGGTTCCTCACATTACCGATGCCATCAAAAAAACGATCACGGGCGCGGCCAAAGCGAGTGGCACGGACATCATGATGGTGGAAGTCGGAGGCACGGTCGGGGATATCGAAGGAGAGCCGTTTTTGGAGGCAGTTCGTCAGATGCGCAGTGAACTCGGAGCCAATCGACTCTTCCATGTGCACCTCACCTTGTTGCCGTACTTGAAAGGCAGCAAAGAACTCAAGACGAAGCCGACGCAGCTCTCCGTCCGTGAACTTCGAAGAATCGGACTCCAGCCCGACATGATCCTCACCCGCGCGGACTATAAGATCCCCGATGACCTGCTCGATAAAATCAGTACCTTCTGCGGCGTGCCGCGCGAGGCTGTGATCCCGGCCCCTACCATGCCGAGCATCTACGACGTGCCGCTCCACCTCCAGCAGTACCGCATCGCACAGATTATCGGCAAAGCATTGGATCTCGGGAACCTGCGTCCGAACATGCACGAGTGGGAGGAGGGGATGCGTCGCCATGAGGCCGCGACGAAAGAAGTGACGATCGCACTTGTCGGGAAATACACCCACCTCGAAGATGCATACTTGAGCGTGATCGAAGCGATCAAGAGCGCGGCGGTCTTCAACGGCGCGAAGGCGGAGATTTTGTGGGTGGACAGCGAAAAGCTTCAAAGGAAAGATTCGGAGGCGTGGGACTTACTCAAGAAGGCCGATGGAATTTTAGTACCCGGAGGATTCGGGACACGCGGGATCGAAGGGAAAATCGCCGCAGCCAACTATGCTCGCACCAAAAAGATCCCGTACCTTGGCCTCTGCCTCGGCGCCCAGATCATGACGATCGAGTTTGCGCGGTCGGTGTTCAAAGACAGTGAGCTCACCAGCGAAGAATTTGACGAAGCGGGGGCACTGACGCGCGACAAGTATGTCGTCCACTTCCTCCCCGGTCAGCACAAAGATAAGGAGAAGGGGGGGACGCTCCGCCTCGGCGCGTACACGTGCAAACTAGTCCCTGGCAGCAAAGCGGCGAAGGCATACGGGGAGACAACAGTTTCAGAACGCCACCGCCACCGCTACGAATTCAATAATGATTTCAAACAAGAACTTGAGAAGAACGGCCTTCTCTTTTCCGGGATCTGGCCGGAGACCGGCCTCGCCGAAATTGTCGAAGTGAAGGATCATCCGTTCATGGTGGGCTCGCAATTTCATCCCGAGTTCCTGAGTCGCCCGCACCGACCACATCCACTATTTGCGGCGTTTTTGAAAGAAGTAGTGAAGAGATAGTCTGCTACTCTTTATTTATGAGTCTCTTATCCGTTTCTCATTTGTCATTGACCATTCAAGATCATTCCATCTTACATGGAGTTTCCTTGAGCGTGGACGAGGGGGAAATCGTCGGGCTCATAGGCCCCAATGGTTCGGGGAAAACCACGCTCTTCAATGTGCTCTCGGGTTTTCTAAAGCCAACAAGCGGGAGTGTTCATTACCGCGGGCAGGACATCACGAATGTGTCGCCGAGCAAGCGCGCGAAGCTTGGGATCGGCCGCGTCTTTCAGAACTTCGGGATCTTCCGCGAGATGACGCTCGAGGAGAATGTGCTCGTCGCACTCGAAGCACTCCCGAAGCAAGATCGCAAAAATTTAGGAAACCTCAAAGATGTCGTACATGGTACCCTCGATATGGTGGGGTTACTGAGTCATGCGAAGAAGAAGGCGGGGAGCTTAAGCGGAGGGCAAATGCGGCTGCTTGAGATCGCACGCACCCTCAAGAGCGGGAAAACTTTTTTCCTCCTCGATGAGCCGACAGCGGGTGTGAGTCCGAAGATGACGGAGCAGGTGGCGGACCTGATTCGTCAGCTCAAAATAGAAGGAAAAACCGTCGTGATCATCGAACACGATTTGCCGTTCATCAGCCGCATCTGCGATCGCGTGATCGTGATGGATGTGGGCAGGGTGGTTCTTACCGGCAAGCCGCAGGAGGTGAAGAAAAGTAAAGAGTTGCAGGAATTGTATTTCGGTGCAGAATTGGTATAGTGAACCCCAATCCTCTTCCCATCCTTTCTATGAAGCGTCTCGCTCTTCTTCCATCGCTCGCGATGCTCGCGCTCGCTGCCTGTCAGCCAAGCGGCACTACGATCAAGATCGGTCTCATCGGTCCTCTCACGGGAGACGCCGCTGCGATCGGTGCTGATATGCTGAGTGGCACGCGCCTCGCGATTGATCGCATCAATGCTGCAGGAGGTATCAATGGCAAACAACTCGAACTTATTGCGGAAGATGGCAAGTGCTCCGGCGCGGATGCAGCGAACGCCGCCCAGAAACTCGTGAACGTCGACAAGGTCGTTGCCATCATCGGAGGTCTCTGCAGCGGCGAAACCCTCGCAGCCGCTCCGATTGCCGAGGCAGGCAAGGTGCCCATGATCTCACCGGGAAGCAGCAGCCCCGATGTCAGTAAAGCAGGAGACTTCGTCTTCCGCGACTATCCGAGTGATGCGGGAAAGACGAAAGCGATGGCGAAATATTTTGCAGACAACAAGTTGGCGAAGGTCGCCCTCATGAGCGAGAACACCGATTACGCGCAGGCACTCAAAGTCTCGCTCAAGAAAGATCTCCCTGCCGGTTCCGTTGTGTTCGATGAAAACGTTGAGCCGGGCACGAAGGATTTCCGCTCGCTTCTGACCCGCATGAAGTCTGCGCAGTTTGATGTCTTTGTACCCAATGCCAATTCGGACGCCGTGGATGCCGTGATGGTGCAGCAGTTCCGACAGCAAGGGTTTACGCAGAGGATCACAGGGGCAGATACGATGGATTCCGCCGTTGTCGTGCAGGTCGCGGGCGATGCAGCCGAAGGAGTGACACTCATCAATGTGCCGACGGCGGGCGAGGGAACGAAATTTGAAACCGATGTGAAGGCGAAGTACGGTGAACCGAAGTCGAGTATTTCTTGGGTGGCGTATGCGTTCGATGCCATGAATGTGTTTGCGCAGGCGTTCAAGGCCGCAGGAACAGACGGACCTGCGGTTCGTGATTACCTTTATGGCATGCAGCCATATACGGGCATCGTCGGAACGTTCCATTTCGATAAGGCCGGCGACCCAGTGGGTATCTCCTACGTCTCGAAAAAGTTCACCGGTGGCAAAATTATAACAGTCGGCAACATTACGCTACCGTAATGTCATGCAACTGCTCATGAACGGTCTCATTGCGGGCTCGCTTGCGGCACTGATCGCGGGCGGGCTCGCGCTCGTGTATGGGGTACTCGGAGTCTTCAACCTCGCACTCGGGCAGATGGTACTCGTCGGAGGGTACGCGACGTGGTGGTTTCATGTGCCGCTGGGGCTCCCGCTCAGCGCCAGTATTGTTCTTGGACTCCTGATGGGTGCGGCACTCTCCTGGGCAAGTTTTGAGCTTTTCGTGAATCCGTTTTACAAGCATCACCGCTTTCTGCCGCTCGTGACCACGATCGCTCTCAGTATGATTCTCGATGCCGCGATCTTGCTGCTCTGGAGCGAACGTCCGCGTTCGATCCCGACCACGGGTGGGGGGATGATCAGCATTGTCGGCATGCAGGCGACGTTCACGCAACTCACGTTGATCATGTGCACGTTGCTCCTCCTCTGCGGGTTCGCATGTTTGTTTCACTCCACGCCGTTTGGCAGAAAACTCCGTGCGGTCGTTCAAAATCCCCTTGCTGCCATGAGTCTGGGGGTCCCTGCACCTCTCCTGCACCGTATTGTGTTCATCATGAGCGGTGTCTTTGCGGCCGCCGGTGGGATTTTTCTGGGTATCGATCAAACACTCTCGACAACGATTGCGTTTCCGCTGACGATCAAAGCCTACGCGGCGATCATCGCGGGCGGAAAAGGGAATATCTGGGGAGCGGTTCTCTGTGCGTACCTCATTGCGATCCTTGAGCAATTGCTCGTCGGCGTGCATTGGTTCGGGACTTTCTATGTGTCTGCGGGGTACCAGAGTACGGTAGCGCTTCTCTTCATCATTGTGTTTCTCCTGTGGAAACCGCAGGGACTTTTTGCCACTTCTCAGCGCCTCGCCTGATATGCAATTTTTCTGGCACATCGTCGCGATGATCTGCATGTCGATTCCGAATATTCTCGGGTTCAACCTGATCTTTGGAAAGGGAAAGATCTTCCACTTTGGCCCGATAGGAGTGTCCACGGTCGCCACGTACGGTGTATTTGTTCCGCTGATGCACGGTTTTTCGTATCCTTCCGCCATCGCGATCGGTTTTGTTCTCACCATGATTATTTCACTCTTGTTCGCATGGTTGGCGCTGCGACTGGAACCCGATGCGTTCGGCGTCATGGCGATCGCCATACATCTGTCGCTGCTTGCAGTCGTCATCAATTGGATCTCGCTCACTCGCGGGACACGCGGACTCCCGGACATTCCACGATTTTTCTTTCTGCAGACCACCCAGTCGTTTGCCCTCTTCACGTTTATCATCGCTTTACTATGGATCCTGTTTCTCTTCGTCCTCCATCGTGGATCGTTTGGCAGGAGCCTCGATGCCCTGGCAGAGCAGCTCTGGTACGCCGGTTCGCTTGGCATTGATCGGAGGTGGGTGACGGTCATTGCGTTTCTCATCGGGGGGCTCGGTGCACTCATCACAAATGTGATCTATTGCCAGTATGTGTTCTTGGTGCATCCTTCCGATTTGAATTTTCCCGTCTTCATTTTCTTCGTCATGGTCGTTGTGGCGGGCAAACCGGGGAGTGTTCCGGGAGTGCTCTGCTCTCTCATTCTTCTGACGCTGCTTCGCGAAGGAATGCGGTTCCTTCCTATTCCTTCCGAATTCATAGGTTCTCTTCGTCTCCTCCTCTTCGGTCTCATTCTCTTCGTTGCAGTGTGGGTGAGGAGAGATACGTTGTTTCCGAAAGCACGGAGCGTGTAAGCTATCTTTCGATGAACCTGCAGCAAACGATCCTCGGGGTACCGTTCAGTAACCCCACCGTTCTCGCCTCCGGTATCATGGGGATCACGGCGAGCAGTTGGCGATATTGCGCAGAAAACGGCGCGGGGGCGATCACCACAAAATCGCTGTGGCCTGTGGAGCACCAAGGGAACCGCAATCCGACGATCATCGCAACCGAACACTGGACATTGAACGCCGTCGGCGTTCCGGACGCAGGCCCCGAAAAAGCGAAAGAGGAGATCGGGGATTTTATGAAGGATCAGCCGATTCCGCTGATCGCCAATATCATCGGACTTTCCCCGAAAGAATTCGCCTCGATCGCAGCGGTGGTGGCCACGCTCAAGCCGGACTTTATCGAAGTGAATCTCTCGACGCCGACATTTTTGAAGCTGCGCGGAAAATTATTTGCAGAGGACGGGAACGAGGCCGGAACGATTCTGAAGGCCGTACGTAAAGAGATCGGACCGATTCCTTGTTTTGCGAAACTCACGCCCAATGTCCCGAATATCGGCGAGATCGCAAAAGCTTGCGTGGACGCCGGTGCCGATGGCATCACTGCGATCAATACCGCGGGCCCCGGCATGGCGATTGATCTTCGCAGCCGCATGCCGATCTTAGCTGCTCACAAAGGAGGGCTCTCGGGTCCGGCCCTGAAGCCCATCGCAGTTCGCTGCATTGCGGAGATCTTTGAAGCGACCGGTGGAAAGGTGCCGATCATCGGCACGGGTGGTATTTACACGGGGGAAGACGCGCTCGAACTGATGCTCGCAGGAGCTAGCTTGGTAGGGATCGGCACGGCGGTCGGCACACGCGGCATCGATGTGTTTAGAAAAATCTGCGAGGAAATTCAACTCTGGTGCACAAACGAAGGAGTATGGGAGATCAGCGATATGATTGGCGGCATGCACAAGGCACTCCTTGCCCGCGGCATCAAAGGAACATCGATGAAACATGCCCCCTAATCCTATGTCTATTCCTCTCCAATCACAGTTACCTCGCACCTATCGCATCAAGGAGATCAAGCAAGAAACAGAAATGGTGCGCACCTACACATTCGATGGATCCCTCGGAGCCAAGCCCGGGCAGTTCGTGATGGTGTGGCTGCCGGGCATCGATGAGAACCCGATGAGTGTCGCGTATGACGACGGTGCCGTCACCAAGATCACGTTCTTCGCGGTCGGTGATATGTCGGAAGCTCTCGCAGAGAAACAAGTCGGGGATCTGGTGGGTCTACGCGGGCCTTTTGGCACTTTCTACGAGTGGAAACCGGGCGAGCACATCGCGCTCGTCGCGGGGGGCTACGGGGCCGCGCCGATGTACTTCATTGCAGAGAACTCTGTAGCGCACGGCTGCACGCTTGAGGTCATCATCGGCGCACGCGGCAAGGAACATCTGCTCTACCTCCAGGAATTTGAAAAGCTGCCGCACGTATCGCTCCATATCGCAACGAATGACGGCTCGATGGGGTACAAGGGATACAATACCGATGTCCTTGAAAAACTGCTCGCAAGCTGTCCTGTCGAGAAAAAGGGAAAAGGGAAACCGGACTGTTCGCCGATCGATCAGGTCTTTGCCTGCGGACCCGAGATGATGCTCAAGAAAATCTCGGAGGTCACGGCGAAGTACAAGATCCCGAGCCAGCTCTCGCTGGAGCGCTACATGAAATGCGGCTACGGACTCTGCGGCAACTGTGTGGTGGATCCGCTGGGGATACGACTCTGCATCGAAGGGCCGGTGGTGAAGAATGATACGTGCGTCAAAATTGAGGAATTTGGGAAGTACCATCGCGATGATTTGGGGAAGAAGAAGGAATTCCCTCTCCCCTAGGGAGAGGGCAGGGTGAGGGGATTATCACTCGTCAAGGGAGAGTGATAGACAAGGTGGTTTTTGTGTGTATACTGAGCTTGTTATTTCTTTTCTCCCCAATTCTATGATCGGTGGTGAAAGTGGTTGCGGGGGCTGCTGCTAAGGAGCCCTCATAACACCACAAATAAAGAACAAGCGTCCGCCTTAAGGCGGACGCTTGTTTCAATAAAACAACGTCTTCAATGTCGCGAGGCCGAACTTCACGCCGCCCAAAAACGAGAGCGAGGAGCAGTCGTTGTGGTAGTTCGTCGGAATCGGTACTTCGCCGATTTTGAGCCCTCGACGTGCGACCGCGGCGATCATCTGCGAATCGAATACAAAATCATCGGAAAATGTGTGGTAGGGAACTTCGGTGAGGAGCTTTCGGTTGTATGCGCGGTATCCCGAATGAAATTCCGAGAGACGCACCCCGAGCATCCGCGCTTGCAAGGTGCTGAGCAGTCGATTGCCCCAGTAGCGCCACCAATTCATGCCGGCACCTCTCGGATCTTCGCGCAGGAACCGCGATCCCATGACCATGTCGTAGCGTCCTTCAATGATCGGCTGCACCATTTGTGGCACGTACGCGGGGTCATACTGAAAGTCGGAGTGGATCATGATCACGATGTCCGCGCCGCGTTCGATTGCGGTGCGATAGCACGTTTTCTGACTCCCGCCGTAGCCGCGATTGCGTTCGTGGTTGATCACCATTAACCCCGGAATCTTCTCCGCGATCGCGCGCGTGTTATCGGAGCTCGCGTTATTGACGAGTATCACCTCGCTGATGACGTTTTTGGGGATCGCGTCGTAGGTCTTCTGCAGCGTTTTTTCGCTGTTGAATGCCGGCAGGACCGCAGTGATCTTCATGCAGAAATACTATAATATACTCCTGCTCCATGAAGACAGTCATTTTAGCCGGCGGACTCGGTACACGCCTCCAGGAGGAAACGGGCGTGAAGCCTAAACCCATGGTTGATATCGGGGGACTTCCCATCCTCATGCATATCATGAAGCTCTACGCCGCGCAGGGTGAGAGTGAATTTGTCGTGGCCCTCGGGAACAAAGGCGAGGTGATCCTCGAGTATTTTCTGAATCACTACTACCTTCGCCGCGGTCTCACCGTCGACCTCAAAAACGGCAGTATCCAAACGCACGGTACTTCCTCCGATGATATCACCGCGCACCTTGTGGACACCGGCCTCACCACGCAAACGGGCGGGCGTCTCAAGCGGCTTGCGTCGTGGCTTCATGACGGGACATTCATGATGACGTACGGCGACGGACTCGCGGATATCGATATCCAGGCACTGCTCGCCTTCCACCGCGCGCACGGAAAACTCGCGACGATCACTGCAGTGCGGCCGGTGCCTCGCTTCGGCGGGCTGGTACTCGAGGGTGACAGTGTCCGGGAATTCACCGAGAAGAGTCCGACAAACGAGGGATGGATCAATGGAGGATTTTTCGTCCTTGAACCGGAGGTTCTCAACTACATCGAAGGCGACAGCACGCTCTGGGAGCGCGACCCTCTTGAGAAGCTCGCGGAGAAAGGTGAGCTCATGGCCTACCGCCACACCGGTTTCTGGCAACCGATGGATACGCTCAGAGAAATGCGCCTTCTCGAATCACTCTGGCAATCCGGCAATGCCCCTTGGAAGAAATGGAAGTGAATCATTGGCAGGGACGGCAGGTTCTCGTCACGGGTGCGACGGGATTTGTCGGGTCTTGGCTCGTGAAAGAATTGCTCGCACGCGGAGCGGCAGTTTCGGTACTCATTCATGAACGTGAACAGGGGAGCATGCTGCTGCGTGAAAAGATTGATCGGCAAACGACCGTCGTCGAAGGCGCGCTCCAGGACTACGCTGCCCTCAAGCGCGCGGTGGAGAGTGTCGACACTGTCTTTCACTTGGGGGCAGAGACGCTCGTCGGCGAAGCGTTGCAGGATCCCCTGAACACATTTGAGTCCAACATCCGTGGAACGTATCACCTCCTCGAAGCCTGCAGAACTCGCAAAACGCCGTTCCGTGCGATCGTCGTTGCGTCGAGCGATAAAGCGTACGGTGACTGCGACGATTTACCCTACACCGAGGAGACGCCGCTTGCGGGGCGTCATCCGTACGATGTGTCGAAGTCGTGCACCGATCTGCTTGCCCTCACGTACGCAGAAACGTACGCGCTGCCAGTTCGGGTCGCGCGCTGCGGCAATATTTACGGCGGGGGAGACATGCACGAGAGTAGAATCGTTCCGGGGACCATTCGGAGCTTACATCGAGGCGAAGCGCCCGTTATTCGCAGTGACGGCACGTACCTGCGTGATTATTTGTACGTGACCGATGTCGTGAACGCGTACCTGCTCCTCGCCGATGCAAATCTTCCCCCGAATTCTCCGAGGGCGTTTAACTTCGGACCCAATCAGCCGATCTCGGTCCTTGAGATCGTGGAGGTAATCACGCGTCTGATGCACTGCGAGCATTTGCCACCGACAATTTTGAATGAAGCGAAGGCCGAGATTCACGATCAGTATCTCAGCTCCGCGCTCGCACAGAAACTCCTCGGGTGGGAGCCGCAGGTCTCGCTTGAGGAAGGACTTCGGCACACCATCGCATGGTATGCAGAGTCGTGAACTCATCATCGGCGCGTCGGGGCTGGTGGGTTCTGCATTGCTGCAGGCCGCGCAAGCGTCCGATGCGGTCGTGCTCGGCACGTACTGCCACACAAAAGTCGACGGCCTTGTTCCGCTTGACCTCTGTGATCGCACAGCAGTCCGAAAAATTCTCGAAGAGTTCCGGCCCGACATCGTCTACGTGCCCGCGGCGATCGTGAATGCGGAGCAGGTCGAGCGTGACCCCGTGGGCACCAAGGCTGTGAACGTCGATGCCGTCGAGGCGCTCATTGATCTTCTCCAGGGCAGCAACGTACATCTCGTGTACTTCTCCTCCGATTATGTGTTTGATGGGCTGCACCCGCCCTACAAAGAGGACGATGTGCCACACCCCGTGAACGAATACGGTCGGCAGAAGGTGATCACAGAAACATTGATCCGTGAACGCCGTCCGACATCCTTGATCCTGCGCCCGGGTGTTGTCTATGGGCTCGAGCATCAGGGGAAAAACTTTGCGATGCGCGTTTTGCGGGAGCTTCGTGCGGGGAGGACGATGTCGGTGGCAATGGATCAATCGAATAATCCAACGTATGCGCCGGATCTTGCGGAGGTTTCGCGCGAGCTTGCGGCCAAGCGCGTGAGCGGTTTATTCCACGCGGTCGGACCAGAGACGCTCGCGCGGTTTGATTTCGCGCGCGAAATTTGCAGCGTGTTTGAACTCCCGACAACGCTGCTCGTCCCCGTTCCATCGAGTGAACTGAGGCAGGGGGCGCTCAGACCCAAAAATGTCTGCCTCGATACATCTGCACTCGAGCGAATCATCGGCAGGAAGATGCTTGCGCCACGCGAAGGACTCACTGCAATGAAGCGTATACTCCCCGCATGAAGCTGCGTCCTCTCTCGATCGCCGGCGCGTACGTGATTGCACTCGAGCCCCACACCGATGAGCGTGGGACCTTTTCGCGCACGTACTGCGAGCGGGAGTTTCGTGACGCAGGACTGAATATCCACTGGGTCCAGAGCAACACCTCCTTCAACGAACGAGCGGGAACGCTTCGCGGCCTTCACTATCAAATCGCACCGCACGAAGAAGTGAAACTTGGTCGCTGCGTCCGCGGCGCACTCTTCGATGTCATTGTCGACATGCGATCGGCTTCGAAGACGTACAAGCAGTGGATCGGGACGGAACTTCGCGAAGGAGACAACCAACTCATCTACGTCCCCGCAGGCTGCGCGCACGGGTACGTGACACTCGCCGATCGTACGGAATTTTCCTACAGTGCCTCCGCATTCTACGAACCCTTTGCGGAGCGGGGCGTGCGCTATGATGATCCGGCAATCGCGATTGCGTGGCCGAAGGTCGAACCGTTGATTATTTCTGAAAAAGATCGAACATTCCCGAATATCAGCGAATGATTTCAGCAGCCGGTCGCTCGTTTGCCCATCTGAGCGTGCATCTGCTCCTCGCCAGCATCTCCCATCATCGTTTTCATCATGGTGTTCATCTGCAGATGCGCTGCGCTACCGAGGCGTTGACCCATCACATATTCGCCGACTAATTCAAAATCACTGTCGGTGACATCGGTGCATTTCAATTGCTTCGATTGGAGTTTGTCGAAAATCTCTTTCCCTTCCGCTTCTTCTTTCGCTTGTGCAGCATCGTCGCTTTTTACTCCTTGGTTCCACATCATTTTTATTCCGCTCGTTCTTGATCCGTATCCGCCGACCCATGGATGTCCCATCGTAGCGACGGTGAATAAACATACGATAGATCCGAGGATGACGAGCACCCATCCCCATTTCCAGAGTTGCTGTCCCGAGAGATGCTTGTATGCCCAGAAGAGCAGGAGCAGCACGCCCGTGAAGAAGGCAATGACGGAGAGGATGTGCAGAGGCCAGAGAAACAGTATGTTGGAGCTCACGGCGGCTCCGGACATCATGTTGTACATCATGCTATGAGGGGGAAGAAGACGAGTATACTTCGTACGCTCACATCGTGCCATGTCTTCTCTTTTTTCCTCCACCGGTATGGCCATAACGACGTTCCTCGTCTTCACGATTGAACTACTGTCTCTCCTTGCGATGGTTATTGTGCTGCTGTTCTTTCGGCGGATGCAGCACAAGCAGAAGGAGCTTTTCCTTTCACTGCAGAATGGGGAGGCTTTGATGCCACAACATCGCGTCCTCGTCGCGCTCTATATTTTCTCCACACTCGGCATCGGCGCGATCTCCCTGTGGCTTTTTCTGTTCCAACCGCACCTTCTGTGACGTCAACGACCAACCCGACCGGCGAGCACCTGATCCGTATCATTGGGGAGCACTGGATCCGGTTCGTGTACCCGGTGTTTGTGTATGTGCTGCTCCTGAGTATCAGTTTGCTGCTTTTTGTGCTTGCGGGATTCAGCGCAGAGCATGTGATGTGGCTTTCTCATATAACCTTCGTCGCGGGGCTTGTGCTCTTGCTGCTTACGCATCATTGGTTCTTCCTGCGGCTGCTGAGCGAGGCGATCGATTGTATTGTGCTCACGAATCAACGCAGCATTCACTTCGATACGCATCTGCTCTTTCATGATGATATGCAGGAAAATTCGTTCGATAAAATGCGGACGGTTGAGGCATATCACAAAGGGCTCCTGCAGAATATTTTCCATTACGGGACGCTGCGGTTCCAAGGCGGCACTGATATTCCGATGGTGCCCCACCCGCATCGCGTCGCGAAAGAAATCGAGCAGGCGATGGGGAGAAAGTAATGTGCGGCGGTCGTTCAGTGTGCCCAGTCAAAGACGACGGTGTGGACGGTGCCGTTAATTTGGAACTGCGTGAAGATGCGCGAGAATCCTCCCGGGGGCGTATCGACGTAGAAGATGGGGTCTCCGTTTGCTCGCATGGACGGATGCGAGTGAATGAAGAAGCCTTCGGTGGAAATAATGACGCTATGCCCGAACGCACCCATGAAGTTTTCCAGACGTGCCGGTTCGCCGCTTGCATCGGTGATGTGATACGCAAACGCCATGCCATCGGGGGTCGTCATGGGTTCCAGACGGATGCGATAGCCGTCGACTTCCCGCTCGCGGCTGATGTCAATCGTCATGCCGACGGGTCCCGTGGCA
Source organism: Candidatus Peribacteria bacterium (assembly GCA_023245865.1). Classification (GTDB taxonomy): domain Bacteria; phylum Patescibacteriota; class Gracilibacteria; order Peribacterales; family Peribacteraceae; genus JAHFJN01. The sequence goes on along the minus strand of JAHFJN010000001.1, from coordinate 630,287 downwards.
CCGGGATAGTTTCGTATGAAGCGCAGTGCGTATGAGTGTCCGTTTTTATCGGCGAAGTTGGCGTACAACCAATAGGTTCCTCCCATCTCGGGCGTGAACGGAATATGCCAGACGCCGAATGCATCGCGTTTGGGATGAATGTGGTAGAAGGAGCGGAAATCATCGCGCACGATGATCAGGTGCATTTCGTGCGTTAAGCTGGTGCCGTAGTCCTTGAATATGTCCGTACCTTGCATGACGGAGAAGTCGACGGTTCTATCAGTGCTCTCATCCATGATGTGAAGGTCCGGAAGAGTTCCCTCCATCTCCATTGGGTGACTTTCGTCGGTGTGCTGACCGTGTCTGATCGGCTCCTCAAGTGAGGGTGCATACAGATACGGGTCCGCGCCACATTTTTCCTCGTGCATGTCCTCTGGAAGCGTGTTCTCTTTCGTGTGATGATGCGGGCGACCGAGCAGCGCCTCTTTCATGTCATCGGGATCTTCACCGATCGTATTGGCGAGCCTGGTCGCGATCCATTCGACGTAGAAGTCGGGGGTCGTAGGTCGTGCAATCAGCAGTTGTTGAAAATATCGAGACATACTGCAAATGGCTGCATGCGCTCTGAGTGCCTGATCGATGGCTGGATTGTCGATCGGCAGCGAGCCGGTGCCAAAGCTATCGGTCGAGCTTGGCTCCAGACCGTGCATGTGCAGAACGAAGTCCAATACCGACGCGTGTTCCCCGAGGCCGTGCCCGCGGAAAATCGGCGTATTGTCGACCCAGCCACCCCCACCCCCACCCGATATCGAGACAGATCGCGTCTGTTCAACAGAGGAGGTATCCGCAGCCCAATGTGGCACGTCGCTGCTTACCGCTTCACTCGATTGGCTGCTGGAAGACGATGTACTGGAAGAAGATGGTGATTCACTAATCATGCTCGATGAGCTGCTTGAAGAGGATGAGGTTTCACTGGATGATGAAGAAGTCGCACTGAAATCAGCAGATGAACTGCTGTCGATGGAGCTGACATTGCTGCCTGCTGAAGATGAGGAGGTCTGACAGGGTCCTTCGTAATCGCCGTGCTTCAAATGTCCTTTTAGTGCGTTTGCCAGAATAGTCATGGTCTCGTCGGGATCAGGTGGGACATGGCAGATGACGATGGATTCCTGCGATACCGTTCCCGTCAATCGACTGTCTACCATGGAGAGTATGTTGATCAGCAATACCCCGAGGAGCGCCGTCCAGAGAATGCAGTGTGTATGTTTGGACATTTCTTACCATTATAGCGTAAAAGGCTATTTTGATCTACTCAGACTGACCATACGCAAAAAGCCGCAGCACGTTGCGCGGCCCCTGCGTATACTCTGTGATCTCGATTAAGCAGCCATACTGTCATCCATGCCGGATGCCGCCATGGCGCCCTCTGCAGCGACGACATTCTCGGCCTTCGGGCCCTTGTCACCTTGCACCAAATCGAACGAGACCGTCTGACCGACGTTCAAGCTGTCGTACTGTCCATTGCACGCGCTGTTATGGAAGAACACGTCCGCAGATCCTTCGACCTTGATAAAACCGAAACCCTTTTCTGTTTTCGTCTTGATAATACCTGTAACCATAAAAAAGTAGGAGAAAAAATAGACTGAGAGGATACCCCCCAGGAAAGGCAATAGCCAGGAGAAATCGCATCTTTTTGCGCAAAAACAGGATGTGGTGCATTGCTTCTTTGGAGCACGACGCGTACACTCTCTTTTCATGTATACCTCGAAGAAACAGTGCATTGTCGAAGGATGCCACCAGCAAACGCGCGGGAAGGACTACTGCGGCAAGCACCTCAAAGGGAAAAAGGTGGCGGTCGTGATTTCCAGTGAAGCGAGACGCTCCATGCGGTCCGGGTGTTGCAGTGCGGCATGTACGCAAGGTAAGCGCCACGAGTACGGCGAACAGTACTGCGCCAAATGCAAGGAAGCATGTTCGTGGAAGACGGTGGTGTGAGGGCAGCCCGTGACGTACAAGCTACAAACAAGACTATAGAGACAGCTATTGATTGGTACAATGTTCTCAAAGGTATCCCCAACCTATGGGCTAAGAAGAAAGAGAATCAGTTACTTCATGCTACTGTTTAGACGAACAAAGAAAAAATGATACAATGCTGATTGTATCAAGAGGCAAATCTCCATCTTTCTGGCAGTCACTTGTTTGCTCTTCACATGGCCCATTGTTTCTCTTGCTGAGGAAGGACACACAGCGGAGCAGGAGCGGGCTGAGCAGCTGGCAAAATCCTCTCAGACCCATGAGCAGATAGAGGCAACCGAGGAGAAGGTATTGGGTCACGATGCACATCAGAAACTAGAAGTACTGCATGTTGCCACCGAAAGTAATCCCATCACTGCGGTAGTGGGCGGGCTGGCATTTTTGGCAGTTTTCGCTTTGGCTATTGGGTATTTTGTAACAAGGAAAAGATCACTCAAGTGACTTTCGTCGTTTTTGCTATAATTTCGTCTTTCTCCTTTCACTGAATGTCTCAGAAATTTCTCACTGGCTGGCTTGGATACATCATTATCACATTTGCCTTGGGAGCAACGTGGCACTTGATCTTGTTTCGCAATGTCTACGATGCACTGGGGGTTTACGCGAACCTTGATCATCCCAATTTCGTCCTTGGTATTCTCTCGATGGTCATTCAAGGTTGGCTGCTTTCATGGTTGTTCCCGCGCTTTTGCAGAGGGCAGCATCCACTGAAGGAAGCACTTATGTTCTTTTGGCTGATGGGCTTGTTCTTCGGCAGTGGCAGTGTGATCGCCGAAGTTGCGAAGCAGCATGTCTCATCACTCACCCTATGGTTTCTTCTTGCGGGGGGATTCACCTTCATTCATTTCACACTGATCGGACTTCTCTTTGGATTCATTTACAGAAACGAGGGAAGTTCCCGCGTTGCCTCCTGATTTTTTGCTTCTATGCCTTACGATAAAACTCTTGCCGAGCGCATGCGCCCGATGCTGCTGCCACGAGCGGGTATCAGTGAGAAGAATATGTTCGGTGGTATTGCCTTCCTCGTTCACGGCAACATGTGTTGTGGCATCTGGAAGGATCTTCTTGTGATCCGCCTGTCAGTCGATGAAGCGACAATCGAACTAAAAAAACCGCATGTGCGCGTGATGGACATTACGGGGAGACCGATGAGGGGATGGCTCTTCGTACAACCTGCGGGTTATAAGAAGGATACTGATCTCTTTGCGTGGGTCGAGAAGGCATCCTCTTTTGCATCCTCACTCCCTAAGAAGAAAAGGTAAACTGGCAGCCCCTAGGGGAGATGATTCGAACTTTCTGGGCTGAGTCACAGGAGACCTTCGACCTTCCAATTCTCGCAGTGTGATCGATAAAGCGCTCTATATCGTAAAATGTATCTGTGGGTTTCGTTTTTGATTAAGTCAGAGCAATATACAGCCATGAACCAATTTCTGTTTACGGAAAGGGGCGAACTCTTCAACCACTTGAGAAATATGGAGGCAGAGATTGCTAGAAATGTAGAGGAAATTGACGAAACGACGATTGAAGAGAAATCCATAGAGGAGTGCGCTAGTTTAGTGCGCCAGCGATCCATCCTCGATTGCCCCATTTTACGAGAGGATCAGATGTATCAGTTAGAACCAAAAGAATCCAAAATACTTATGGAAACTTGGATAAACGATGTGCAGCAGTCGGTTCCTTCCACTGATATCACAGTGGTTCTACCTTATTTCGGAGATGGCTCGTTACTAACAATGCGTCCTTCCTCACATCAGCTTTCATTTCCAAGGGGTTTTTTGCACAGTCAGGAAATCCATATTCCTTACAGAGTTCATAATGGAGATTCAGAATCGTTACGCGATAATATTCAGCAAAACTTAGAGACGATAAGAAAGTATTTGGAATGGGTGAAAATTGATGTCGATGCTTATAATCAAAGAGCAGAGAAAAAGATTGTGCAGTTAATCACTCTCAGGAAAGACAAGCTGAACCAGGGTAGACAGCTATCAGCGTCACTCGGCATTCCGCTCAAGATACGGTCTGATGCACCAAAAACTTACCCAATACCCTTAAAGAGGAAAGAGCTTACGATTCATTCAGCTCAACCAGGACCAAAGGGAGGACAGCTTGATCCAGCTCTCGATCAAAGAGTATACGAAGAAATTTTGGGCATAATTCAGAACATATCTCTCTACATGGAGAAAAGCCCGAAGAGTTTCACAAAATTGGATGAACCTGAGATACGCGATTTCCTTCTTCTAACATTGAATAGCCAATATGTATTGGATGCCACAGCTGAGACCTTCAGTGCTGCTGGGAAGACGGATATCTATGTCCTTTGGCAGAATCATCACTGTTTCATTGCTGAATGCAAAATTTGGAAGGGTGAGAAACAAATGAAAGAAGCCATCGATCAGCTCTTGAGTTACGTAACTTGGAGAGATACCAAAACCTCATTGATCGTCTTCTCCAACAATAAAGGCTTCTCCGAGATTTTGAATAAGATTCAAAAGGCAGCGGAAACGCATGAATGCTTTGTCAGGAAGACCGCTCCTCAATCATCCCATCTTAAGAACACCACAACATTCAGCTATGACTTCCATCACCCAAGCGATAAGAGCAAGGAACTGAAACTTACCGTTATGGTCTTCAATGTCCCTAGTTCACGGTAATTCGCTTATTGCACAGAAGAGTACTACTGCGTAATTACACACCGTCAGATTTCCTTTATTCCAAACGGCACCCTACAAAAAATAGTTGGGCTGTGGCAAACTATATTTTAACCATGACCACCTCAACCTCTGATAAGCAGCTCACGGCAAATCGCAATAATGCGCTTCTAGGAGGTGTGAAAACGCCACAGGGTAAAGCCGTATCTAGTAAGAACGCGACTAAGTACGGGATTTTCTCAAAGGCTGTAGTCCTTGAAGAGATTGAGGATGAAGAGCTGTATAAAGATATGCGATCACAATTCTTTGGAGAGCTTCAACCCGTAGGGATTGTTGAAACGACTCTAGTAGACAGGATTGTTTCGCTCCAGTGGAGGCTTGCGCGTATCACTAGAGCGGAAAGCGCGATGGTCTTAAAAGGCCGCATGGAAGCCCGTATGAAGCATTCGCTTGAGGACACACAGCATTTTCTCGTACATGCAGAGCGGCCAACAATCGACTATGTAGAGCATTTCCGTACAAGCCTTGTATGTAAGTCATTGGTTGATTCAGTAGATAATTTCGTTACTGCGCTGGAATGGTTTGGTCTTCCGTTAAGCCCTCATTTCAGAGAGCAGCTGAGGGATCGGTTTGGAACAACACATGAATTTTCACAGATCAAACATATCTTGGATTTTGATTTTGTAGCGCAGTCACGGCTACACGCCGTTAAATTCGAAGCAGTCCGTTGGGAAGATAGGATCATTGATCCAGCCATTTCGGAAGAAGATAGGCAGACATTGATCGACATGACCAAAATCGCCCGCGAATTCGCAGGGTATATGCTTGAGAATGCAAAAGTGCGCTTGCGGATGTGGGAAGCAATGGAGATGGAGAGGGATATGGCTGAAGAGGATTCAAGACTCATTCCACCCGAAAAAGAACTGTTAGCTATCCACCGTGGGGAGTCCAATCTTCATCGGATGTACATGCATTCTCTTCACGAGCTTCAGAGGCTACAGAGCGCTAGACAGGGCAATCAGCCGCCTTTAGCTGCTGCGCTTGATGTGAATATGAACAATGAAAATGGGTTCGATTTGTAAATTTACTCTTCTCACTATGGCTACTCTCGATCTCATCGTTAAGGAACACCCTCAGAAGCCTGAGGAATCGAAATTGGCATATGAAGATCGTATGGATGACCTCACGTTTTTCAAACTGCTAGAAAAGTCGTCAAAGAAAAAGCTTACAAAGGCTGAGTATGCGGAGGCATCAGCAGTTGAAGCAAAAGTAAATGTTCGCGTTTTACTCCACGGGGGGCGACTGCCTGTGACGCTTGCAGATAAGCAGTTGAAAGGTGCAGCGGAAAGGCTTCATACAGAACTGCTCGATGAATTCAAAGGCGATACCGCCTATAAGAGAATACTGATTGATCGTTTGGTATCTGCTTGGAGTATGTCATGGTCCTACGAAAAAATGCTTCACGCTTCTAAGTACAAATCTAATGAAGATGACACAACCACTTCGTATAGTTATGACCCTGATAAAACCAGATACATGAAGGAGGCGCGTCTAGGTATCGAGACAGCCAATGATCAGATCATTCGAATTACACAGACACTTCAAAATCTGTGCAATCCACCAATACATGTGAAAGCGAAGAATGCGTTCTTTGCTCAGAACCAGCAGATCAATCAAGGCGTGCCTCCTAAAGATTTAGCAGATTCCTCAAAGCCTCTTCATGTCGAAAGCCTCTCTAATTGAGCGGGCTGAAAAGCTCACAATTCACGATGTGCGAGCCGCAATCCCTGATTTTTCTATAGGAGCAATATTGCAGCTGGAAGGCAGATTCGGCATCCAGGAGCTTCAAGTATCTGGGATGCTCACCAATCTGAGAAATGGGTATAGATATTACTTCCTTTGTCCTCGATGCGATCAGGCATTCCTAAATCTTTATCGCCAGGACTGCGGACAGTATGCCTGTAGGAGGTGTCTTGGGTTGCTCTATGCATCCAGCATGAGGATAAATATGTATGTCACAGAATGAATATTCTGTGTAATTGCTATATAGCAATATAAGAGATACACTAAACCGCAATTCCCCCATTTTTATGAGAAGACATTTATTCAAATATGCTGCTATTGCCAGCTGCGTACTCAGCCTATCTCCGCTTGCACTTGCCGCTACTGCGACAGGAAATGAGAGCGCAACGGTGGTAAGAGTTGTCGATGGCGATACCGTTCAAGTGAAGCTTTCAACTGGTAAGTTGGAGAAGGTTCGGATCATCGGTATTGATACTCCTGAGACTGTGGACCCTCGCAAGACGGTCCAATGCTACGGAAAGGAAGCTTCAGCAAAAATGAAAGCACTCTTAAACCGAAAGAAGGTGACTCTCGAAAAGAACCCAGTCGAAGATAAGGACAAGTATGGACGGTTACTTAGGTACGTAAGTATCAAAGACAAAGACATCGGAGCGCAGATGATCAAAGACGGCTTCGCCTTCAGCTATAAGAGTTACCCGCACCCTCGCCTTGAACAATACAACGAGCTTGAAAAGGGAGCTTCCGAATCACAAAAGGGTCTTTGGGGAGCGAAGTGTGATTATTCAAAGACATCTTCGAAATCCTCATCTTCAACTGCAACTATGAGGCAGAGCAGTTCGAAGTCCTCAGTATCTTCGGAATCAGGCTCATGCACAATCAAAGGAAATATCAGTACAAGCAAAGAGAAGATTTACCACGTAGAGGGCTGCGGAAGCTATAACGCAACTCAGATCGATGCATCTGCTGGCGAGCGTTGGTTCTGTTCTGAGAGCGAAGCAAAAGCAGCAGGATGGCGCAAAGCTTTGAACTGCAACTAATTCCTCTCTACTTACATGAATATGCGTATGTACCGTCCAATTCTCGCAGCAGCATTAGTAGCTTCCCTTTTCAATTTCAGTCCAGCGATTGCTGCGACACAGGGATCTTCATCGAGTGCAAAACTGAAGTCTTCTACGACCACCCAAGTTGCGCCTCGAAGAGCAATAAAGCCGAGTTGGAGGCAGCAATCTCAGGTAAGCAGCGCATCTGCAAAAACTACTTCTACAAAGAAAGCAGGATTCTTCCCAATCAACCTTCTTCAAAACCCCCAGTGGAAAATTCGTATTACGGGTTCGGAGGAAAGCTATTTGGGAACACAGGCTGTTTTAGAAGTTACGAGAAAGAATGAGAAGATTTCGGTGCAGGGATTTGATAAGGATCTCCGAAGCGGCAAGCTCACGAAGTCCACGGAGAGCCACCGTGCTGACTTTGCGAGAGGCTATCTCACAGACGATGAGTATCTTGAGATGCAGTACTGTTGGTACAAATATGAATACATTCGGGAGGGTTTCAGTTGCCACTTCAATCGTATCCCCGTGGTTGTCACCCAGAGCAGCGTTAAGGGCGACGATAGTTATGAGTTTTTGATCACTGGCGCATACGACGATTTCACAGTGGAAGTGTTGAGTAAGTCTGACAAAGAAACGCTCTGCACGATTAGAGCAGGACTGCATGAGGGTCAGAAACTTTACTACACAAAAGACAGCGAATTCTTCAAGGAGCCTCTAAGTGAATTGATGTGTTTTGACTCCGAAAAAGCGGCCACTGCAGCTGGTTACCAAAAGAGCTTCAAATAACTCCTTTTTGTTTATGACACCTCCTACTCAACAAATGCGGAAATGCCCGTTCTGCGCTGAAGAGATCAAAGCGGAAGCAGTGAAATGTAAGCATTGCAAAGCAGATCTTTCCGATGGGTCCTCAGCCGTAAAGCCTCAAAGTTCTGATGGAAAAGCCACCCTTTTGAGGAAAGCAGGTTTCGGCAAATCGCTAGGCGTGAGCATTCTATTCGGAGTTGTGATGACTGGCTTGGGAGGTTTGGTAACGCTAACCGTAATTGGAAGTATCATTGGTATTCCGATGATGCTCATCGGAGGAGGAGCAATCCTTCTCTCGCCAGTGATGTTCCTCGCGTTGAGTCAGGGCAACTGCCCTTATTGCCAGCATGAGGTGATCATCATGAACGGGAAGAAAGTTGTGAAATGCACCTCCTGCAAAACACGCATGTCTGTCCGTGATGGAATGCTTCATCGGATTCCCAAATAACCTATGGCTGATACCAAAAAATGTCCTTTTTGTGCTGAGGAAATAAAGAAGGATGCAATTCGCTGTAAACACTGCGGAGAAGATCTCCCAGTCCAACAACAACAGAAATCCACACTGCAAAAGAAGACAGGAGATATCAAGATTTCCCCTAAAGTCTTGGTTTGGTGTCTCATTGGATTAGCCAGCATCCTCCTGTGGTATATCACTATTCCAGGAATTGTGATCTGGTATCTCTATAAGAAACCCGCACTTCGAGCGAAACTTAAGCGTTGGCTTCTCGGTATCTTTGCCTTCTCCAAGAGACATTGGAAAATTGTGGTACCGATTGCCGCTGTCTTCATATTAATAGTCGCTGTGAGGGGCTACAACGCGCCTAGGAGCGCCGCAATGGAGCTAAGTGAGAAGTATGAGTTCACAGGAAATAGCGTTGAGATAACAGGAAAGGCAGCTACAAGCTGCCCCTGCAAATTAGAGCTTTCCGTGAACGGCAAGCCTGTTCAAATGGACGGAGATACTTTCAAGGTTGCCCTTGATGCGCCAAGTGGGACTGACACGGGAAAGATCGAAATTGTTGCTACTGTCACAGGTGGAAGGTTCAATCCAAAGGTTGTTGAAACTAGAGCTGAAAGTGTCTTTCAGCGAAAGAGCGCGACTATAAATGTGACTAATTCCGTATTGGAAACAGGAAACTCAAAGTTTGAGCTGCAACTAAACGGATTGCCAGGTACAACCGTTACCGTGAAGGGTAAGGATGAGCAGAGCGTTACTCTCAATGCCAATGGCAGCGGTTCATTACTCATAGCATTCGATACTGCTTACAACGCGCAGACAAACAAGTACGCGATTACAGCCAAGGCAGACGGCTACGCGAATGGTTCAAAAGAAATTGAAGTGAAGAACCTCAAATTTGATGAGAAGCGCGTCGCAGCTGATCAAGAGAAGGAACAGAAACGATTGGCTGCGGAAGCCGAGAAAAAGCGTATCCAGGATCTCAAGGAGAGCATGAACCAGTACGAAGGCAATGGAGATGTCCAAGTCGCGGCATACAAAGAGACAATCCGTAGCAACTGTCTGAGTTATAGCTGTGTAAATAGTCCAAAGGATTATTCCTATGTCCGTGTTGGGGTGTTTGTGAAGAATGTCGGAAGCAATGTCATTCACGCGAACCCTAACTACATCACCATCATGGACGCACAGGGACGTGCCTATACGCATGAGTCTGCGACCTACAGCCTGGGCAATTACTTCGATGCTGTGAACCTCCAGCCTGGGTCCTACACCGATGGTGCAGTGGCTTTCATCCTGCCAAGAGATCAGCAGGACTTCATACTCATCTATGCCAGCGGCGATGGAACCGTCGCAAAGAAGATCTATGTCCCATAACCGACATTCTGTGCAATACTTCGAGCATTATGAGTATGAGTCTCAGACAGAATTCTAAGATTAAAATTTCTGCCTAAGAAGTCATAGTTCTCCCTTCTTCATGGCAGACAATCTGACAAACATGATTGAGGCTCTAGGCCTAGAGGTTGCCGCCATTCGCAAGAAGGGCAACTCCCAGCAGATTACTGTGCGCGGAGGTGAGCGCCTTCAGACTGAGGGAACAAATACCCTCTATCGCTTCCCTCTCTCAGAGGATATTGAAGGTACTCAATTGAAGGATGACTCGCCCATACGTCTTGCCTGTGGGAAAGACGACATCCCAGGAATCATTGTTTCCACGAACGAAGGCGTGCTTATAGTCGCCTTAGAAGCTGACTTGGGAGATTCAATCTCAAGTGCACGTATCATTATTGATAACTCCTTCCTCTTAGAACGCCTTAAGGAGCGTCTAAGCGAAGTGCAGAGCGGAGAGGCTGCTTTCAACACTACGCTCGCTAGGAAGGCTATTGGAGAGGGCCATATCGCCTCTGCGGATGCTGAGCTAGATGAGGCATTGCTACTTGAAGGAATGAATGAGGAGAAGCAGAGAATCATCCGCCGATCACTTGGTAGCGAGGTTACTTACGTCTGGGGGCCGCCTGGAACAGGGAAGACCACAACATTGGCGCGTGTCGTAGAGGGGTTCTATCGCAAAGGCCTTTCTGTACTGCTCGTATCCAATACGAATATTGCCGTGGATACCGCTTTGGAAAAAGTAGCAGAGCGCTTAGTGACAGATGAGGAGTATCAGCGCGGCACAGTTATCCGTTTGGGGCCAGCCATGAAGGAGGAATTGATTGAGAAGCATGGGAAACAAGTACTCATTGATGAGATCGTGGAACGTCTGAGCGAAGGACTACAGGGAGAAAGGCAGAAGCTCGTGCTGGAAATCTCACACCTAGAGGGGCAAATACAACCGATGCAAGAAGCTATTCGTTTTCATCAGACGCTCAAAGATGTTGAAAAGAATGCGGACTATGCTGCAAAGAATCTTCACGCCAATCAACAGAAACGTGCTGGGCTATCGTCAAAAATCTCTCTGTATCAGAGCAAAAAAGACGCGCTGGAAGAAAAGCTGGAACGAGCAAAGAGTGCTGGCTCACTCAAGCGCATGGTGATGGGTTTGCATCCAGAGAAGATCATGCGACAGATGGGACAGGTGGATATCATGCGTAAGTCCTGCATTGATGCAGCGGCAGAGATTGATAAGGCTGTGGCTCATGCGGGGAAAGAGGCCAAAGAGACGGAAGAACTGCTGAAAAACATCCAAGCAAACCTTAAGGAACATCCCAATGTTTCATCTTACCCTTCCGCGATCTCCACTACGGAGAAGCAGCTAGAGAATTTGCGTCTCCAATTGAAAGAAATTGATACTCAACTGGCCGCCATGCGAGAGCAGGTGCTCAAGAACTGCCGCATCTTAGCCACCACCGTTTACAGAACATTCTTGGAATCTCATCTGCATAGAGAGTTTGATGTAGTAATCGTGGATGAGGCTTCAATGGTAATGCTGCCCATGACGTACTACGCTTGTGGGCTTGCTACGCAGTCTGTGGTCATCGCTGGGGATTTCAGGCAGCTTTCACCCATCGTCATGTCCAACGAGCCAAAGGCTCTAGAATGGCTTAAGAAGGACGTATTTGAGATGGCTGGCATTCCTAAGAAGGTGCAGTCCAAGAAGCTGCCTGAGTACCTTTGTGCGCTCCAAATACAATTCCGCATGAAGAAAACCATCTGTGACTGTATCAATGAGCATTTTTACTACGATCATCCTCTGATTCCAGATGAGAGTGTAAAAAAGAACGTCTCAAAGATGCCTCTGTCCAAAGAACATCTTCTCTATATTGATACCTCTACTTTCCATCCCTGGGCTTCCATGAAGTTGGGAGGGTATTCGCGCTATAACCTGTTCCATGCGTTGCTCATCCGCAACATCGTCTCGTTCTTCGCGCAGAAGAAATACCTGCCGAAAGCAGATGAGGAAAATACAACGCTGGGAATCGTCTCTCCCTATTCCGCTCAGACGAAACTCATAGCTTCACTTGTAGAAGATAAATTGGGAAGGCCAGCAACATTTGCCTCTACTGTTCATAGATTCCAAGGGAACGAAAAGGAGACAATGATTATTGATCTCACGGACTCAGAGGGTGTGCGCTTAGGTAAATTCCTCTCAGCAACGCAAAGAGAGGAGGAGGGCGGCAGGTTATTGAATGTGGCTTTCAGTAGAGCTAAAGAGCATGTCATTCTGGTAGCCAATTTTGAGTTCTTGAGAAGAACGGCTGAGGATGACATGCTCGTGTTGAGCATTCTTAAATACTTTGAGAAGCATGGCTCACCGCTTGATGTGCGCGATCTGCTACCGATTGGAGATCAGGACTGGCATGACGCTCTTGAGCGCATCACAAAGACAAAACTTAAGCTCGATATGGATAGCGCAGGGGCTTTCAATGAGGGCAGTTTCTATCCTGCATTCACGCAGGACATTCAGAAGGCAAAGAAATCCATCACGATCTTCTCACCCTTCGTAACCCTCAACGGCCTTAGCAGGTGGGTAGAACTCTTTAAGGATGCCCAGAGGCGCGGAGTAACCATACGTTTGGTGATGCGCCCTATTGATGAATTGGGAGAGATCATGGCGAATGGGCTTACACCTGCCGTACAGGCTCTTATAGATGCAGGCGTGACTATTGATCTGCGCTCCAAGATGCACGAAAAGATTTGCGTGATTGATGACTCAATACTTTGGCATGGATCACTCAATATCCTCTCTCATACCAACTCATCGGAAAGCATGTTGAGAATCCCTGGAAAGAAAACATGCAGCCAGATATCCCAACTGGTCTGCACTCCATCTGGAACAAAAGGCAGCAACATCCATGAACAAGAAAATCCTCTGTGTGACGAATGCAACGGTATAACCATTTGGAAGAATGGTAAGTTTGGAGTTTATTTTGAATGCAGCGAGTGCGGAGCGAAGACGAACGCGAGGGAAATGCAAAAGAAGAAGACGGAAAGCATAGATATCAAGAGCTTAGAGTCTTATGAGTGTCCTCTTCCTAGCTGCGGAGGCACGATGAAACCCAAGAAAGGACGGTATGGAGTGTTCTTTGGATGCAGCAACTATCCCAAGTGTAAAAACACGGAGAAGATCCGCATCGGTGATTAAATTTTATTGCACCTAAGGTTCGTACTGCGCAATGGCGATATCGTTGGAAGGACGGTGTGCAGGTTTATCTTCCTTTGATCTTTATGACACTTACCCCTAAACAGCGACAGGCAGGGATCGATTATTTTCGCTTACTCGCAAACATCAAACGTCGGCTCATCATGAGGGCAGATTGCACGAACTTGAAGTGGAGAAGGAGAAAAGAGAAAGTAAGAGCAAAAAGAAGTGACGTTTAATCACAACTGCACACCGTCTATTTCACTTAATGCCCCTTCGTAAGGACACGGCTTATGGAGAGGAGTAACCAGTTTTTCCCTCGGAGGTTCATACTTTACATCCTTCTAATATTATTGAGCTGCCTCATCGCTTTTTTCTTGATCACCTACTTCATGTGGATAGAGAATGAACACGTCTTTAGGATCGAGGCTTTCTGCCTCGATCACCATTCTCTCCCCTGAAGCGTGAATGAAATCTAAACAGCCCAGTACTTCAAAATCCTCTCGCGTGAGGACAAGAGCCTGATTGCCTGTCTCATGCAGCATGTCCTTCCGAGTAAGGGGCAACCCTGCTTCATTCAGCTGATAGATGTAGTTCAAATCGAAATCATAGGGGCTTAATTCCTTGGATTCACGCTTTGCAGAAAGCACTCCGAGTTTCTGCTCTTTGCGTGCTAAAACAGGGTCTAGCGCATCCCCAATAGCGTCTTTGGTTACTTTCTGTAAACCTACTTCTGCCGTGGAATCTGTGTTCTCAGGAGAAGTAGGAGTCTTTTCTATATCAGCTTGCTGAGGATCATCAGGATGAGTCATATTATTACATAATATACATTTATGTGAATTAGTCAAGAGCCTTCATTTACTTCTGCTCTTCTTCAGGCGAATGCGCGTGTCACTCTTTGCCTTCTCCATTCGCTCTTTTTTGTAGGCCAATACATCGCTCTCCATAAAAATCATTCCTGCTGATGTTTCCTGAAAAGGCAGCTTTGATTCCTTCACCAGCCTGTCCACATATTGACGTGATACGCCCAGATACTCAGCCACATCTGTTCTGCCCATCGCCTTTTGCATTGTTTGCTTCATGCCTACTATTTTGCTTCCAATGGCCTTTTAATAATAGTTGGCTACAAGCCAACAATATGATAGGCTACAGCCATGCAGATGATCACCACGCGGGCAGTGACAACCATGGTAGAGCCATCTTCAGATCATGTCCTTTCTTTTATCCGTAACCAGTCCTGCTTCAACACAAAGCGTGACTATAGAGCAGAGGTTGAGCTTTTTTATCGAGCCATAAAGAAGAGGGCAGCAGAGGTGACTCTGCATGATCTAATTGGATATAAAGAGGGACTGGAAAACAGAGGATTAAAGCCAGCAACTATCGCAAAGAAGCTGACAGTTTTGCGAAGGCTTTTCTGTTTTCTTTACGAGCAGGGCGTTATTCCAATCAATCCTGCATCTGGGCTGAAGCTTCCCAAAGTCAGTAATGAGACAACAAGGGAAATCTTAAGTTTGGCTGAGTGCAATCATCTTCTCAGCTCCATTGAATCTACAAGCATTAGAGGAAAAAGGGATAAGGCGATCATCGCCCTTCTCCTCATAAATGGCCTACGAGTTTGTGAGATCACACGAGCAAATATCGGAGACTTAGTACAAACTGATGGCTGTTTAGTATTGAAAGTGCGGGGCAAGGGAGGCAAGAACATCGATACCCGTATTCGAGATGATGTGAATACAACTATCAAATCATACTTAGAAACACGCGGCACACTTCAAGAAGCAGATCCTTTATTTGTAGGCACAACCCACCGCGCAAAAGAGCGGATTGCGAGGCGCAGTATCCAGCATATGGTCAAGGTACGGCTAAAAGGGCTTGGTATTGATCATCCGCATGTCAGCACTCATTCACTGAGACATTCTTCCATCACTCATCTCATCAATGGAGGAGCAACCCTCATTGCAGCGCAGGATTTTGCGCGACATTCCAACCCCGCCACTACCCAGAGATACTTTCATAACTTGGACAGACTTAAGAATCACGCTGTGATGATGCAGCCGATCCACGTTCAGTAGGCTTGGATAGCGCAGTATTTGTGTTCTGTGAAATACAATTTTTGTTGCAACTATATAGACTCCAATACCAATAGCCTTCCTAAAAATCAGTACGGAGAGCTATTTTTATACTGCTATACAGCAACTGCTATAAACACACATCAGCGATAGCGTAAGAAGACAAGCTTGTTGCGCTATGCAAGAACTTCCCAAACTCATGGGCATGGGAGATGTGATGAAGTATCTCAAGGTTTCCCGTCAGTACATTGATTACCTGGTAGAGACGGGGAAAATGAGGTGTCAGAAAATCTCTACGGGAAAAGTCTTCTTGGAGAGCGATATTCTGGCCTTCCAGCGCGAACGCGAACGGAAGGCATCGCAGAAACCCAAGAGAGGAAAGAAAGGGCGATAAAACAGATAAAAGCCCTTTACCCGACATCTTACAGTCAGCATGTGAATTCATGACTGACTGCGGTAGAACACGCTCATTCGGGCTTTCTAGCTTGATTTATTCGTAGTAATACAGTAAAATATAATGTATGAAACGTCCAGACTGGGGACGGCCTGATGAAGATAGAGAGGAAAACGGTAGATTTCGTGCGGTCCGCGAACAGGAAATTCTCAAGTCATTTGATGGTCCTCAGCAAGCGGAGATTTTGAAGAAACGGCAAATTCTTTCCTCTCTCGCATCGTTCATCGGAAAGGACTTCGCCATGCCTGTGGAGTTGAATGAACCTGGGGCAGGATGGCATTGGGATTTTGATCAAAACATCGTGCGGATCGATCCCAAGGATTTGCTGGAGAAACCGATGGATTATCTGCGATTTGTGATTTCGCATGAAGGCGGCCATAGGAGAATTTCACGCACCGATCACATTCCATTGGAGACATGGAAGCAACCTGGATTCCCATTCATGATGAATTCCATTGAAGATCCACGCATCAATAACTTCGTTGCTGAAGCCTACCCTCTCTTTGGAAAGCAGATGGCAGCTGCGTATGCCTCAGATATGGACGAGGAGAAAAAAGCAAAGGAGGAATCCAAAGAGAAAATAGGTTTCCGACCCCGTTTCATGCTCGCTGGATTTGAGTACATCAAGCAATGGTTTAGGGAGGTGCAGGAGCAGCCTTCGGAACTTACACCTGATCTTCCTGAAGAGGTGCGTGATGTCGTAGCAAAGACATTAGAAGCTGCGAGGGATTCATGGTGGAGATATCCAAACAGGGCAGAAGCAGACACAAGTGAAGCGGTTATTAGCGAGTACTCGAAGCAGAGCTACGAGATCAACCGTGATGAGGTTTGGCCGCTCTTTCAGACCCTCATTGAGAAAGACAAAAAAGATGAGGAGATGCAGGAGTTTTTGAAGGACATGCAGCAGAAGGAGGATTCATCGTTCATAGATGGCCTCACCGATGAGGAACGGCAAGCCTTGGGGGAAGCTATCCAGCAAGCCGTGGCTCAGGCCATTGCCAAAGCACTGGCTCAGAAGGGGCAAGAGGGCGGGCAGGAAACACAAGGAACGCCACAGGCCGCTCTTGAAGCTACAGCCGACGATGGCAAGCCAGTCGGCATTGTGGATTTGGATAGCTTGCCTGAGAGCCTGAAAGAAAAAATCCGTAAAGCGATTGAGGAGTTACCTGAGGAAGAACGCAGGGAATTGGAAGAAAAAGCCCAGGCTGCGCTGAAAGAATTTGCGGATGAGATTGCTGATGCCATTCAAGGAAAGCTCTCGCAAACACCTGAGGCTGCACAGAAAAAGGAAGTGAAGAAAGATGTGGACTCCTCTGAAGGTGAGGATCTTGAGAAAACCGTTCCACATCCCGAAGTGGAACAGTTCAAGAGACAAGTGGAACAGCTTCTGGGAAAAGATGCCAATGTGTACGAAGCAACACGCAGAGAAGTGCTGCCCATCATTGATGAACTAGAGAATGATCTGCGCGAGATATTCACGGAACGCCGCGCTCGCAAATGGCTTAAAGGGAACCCCACAGGCAAGCGTATCAACATGACCAAGCGGATGCAGGAAAGAGCGAAAGGAGTCCCTGCCGTGCAGAGCAAGGCATGGGAACGGAGAGAGCTTCCTACAGAGGAGGATTACGCTATTACGCTTCTCGTAGATCTCTCTGGTTCCATGAATAATGGCAGAAAAATTCAAGAGACCTTTAAGGCGGTTGTCGCCCTTGCTGAGGTGCTGAATCGGCTCTCAATCAAGATGGAGATACTGGGATTTAATGATCGTATCTACCCGTACCAGTCCTACGGAGAGGAGCTGAGCACACAGAAGCAAGAACAGATGGGAGGAATGCTCAAAGAGGTATCTGATTGCAGCGATACGGGTAAGGCACAGTATAACGATGACGGTTGGGCGCTCAGACAAGCATCTGAGCGGCTTGCGAGACAGAAGGAATCAGAAAAGTTCCTCGTTGTCCTTTCTGATGGAAAGCCTGAGGAATCGCCCATGCATCCTCGTGGCAAATATGAACTCTCAATGGAGGTGCGTAGTATTCTTGAAAATACCGATCAGTATCTTATTGGACTGGGTATAGGACTGGGAACAGGACACGTTTCCTCCTATTATCCTCATAGCATTGCCGATATTGAGGCAAAGGAGCTATCCAAGAAACTGGCTACGCTTCTGCGAAGTGTCATTGATCAGGGAGGTATTTAGTGTTATAATGTAATATAATATGAGCATGTCAACATCCGCTATCACCGACTTCATCACCTATGCCCTAGGGCAGAAGGAGGTGTCGCTTGTGATTGCGAAAGATGAGGAGGAACTGGCATCTCTCAAAAGGGAGCTAGATGTTCTAGGGTTCGCTTCTGTGAATACTCCTTTGGAATTCTCCATTGCCTCCGATCACCCAGGTAAGGCATACAGCATTCTCGCTGATGCTTCCCACGCGAAAGATTACTATGATTTTTCAGTGCAATATCCGACAGGCCAGGTGGAGATGTGGAACCGCTCTACGATGCAACCACAGGTCTCTACGCCCCGCTACGAGGGTGTTACGCTCGTACTCCTCCTGACGAAAGACACGCTGGTTTCGGCGCAAAAGAACGGCATGGATTTTCTTGCCAGTACAGGCATCGTTTACCAATCTTAATTCGTGAGCACTCAACCCGATACATTCTCGGCACCTATAGAAGACGCAGATGATGCTGTCTCCTATGCGGGAGTGCGACTGCCAAAAGCGGAAAACCGCGAGAGTCCGCTCATTCCTGAAAAAGGGAAATACGCTGAATACATCAATGACCGTTTCTCCGTGCTCCAGTTGCAGCAGAAGCTCGCTATCAGCTTCCTCATGGGAGAGCCGATTCTGATTGAGGCTGGCACGAGCATTGGAAAAACGACTGCCGTTCGCAAGATGGCATCTGAACTTGGATGGGAAGTCCACTATGTAAACCTCAATGGTGCTACGGACGTGGAAGATCTTATGGGCAAGTACATTCCTAATGCCAATAAAACGGGTCCTACAGACCCTGAATATGTCTTTGCAGATGGCAGGGTAACAAGCGGACTACGACAGGAGAAAGGAAAGATAAAAGTCATCATCCTTGATGAGTTTAATGCCGCCGCGCCTAACGTTCTTATCCGTCTCCATGAGGTACTGGATGCATTGGAACGAGGCGGCAAAGTGGTGTTGTCTGAGGATGCCTCAGAAGATATTTCCACAAACAAAGAATGTACGAAGGTTGCAGCTTTCATGAACCCTCCTGGTAAGGGCTATCTCCAGCGTCCCGCGCTTGACCCTGCTCAATTGCGCCGATGGGTGTATCAAAAATTGCCTGACAGATTGCCCCCAGAAGCGTTCAAGTTTTCCACAAAAGCACTCTTTGGAGTGGGCAAGAAAGAGGAGCATGTGCAAAGCAATGCGCTCGTCATACCCAGAGACTATGCGCTAACCGATGAGCAAATGGCGGAGATTCCTGGCATTGAGCTGATCGCTGAGAAGTACATGGAATTCCATGCGGCTGCCAATGGTCTCTTGCAGCAGCGTTCCATTGCTAGCGGCCAGCCTCAGCCTTTCGCTTACGATGACCGTGAGGAGCCACGGCGCGTCCGTGACTTCGTATCGCGTTTCTACAATGGCGATATCACTGAGACCTTTCAGAAAGCTCTCAGGTACTACTACGTCAATAAGCTGCTTGCCGATGAGGACAGGCAAAAGCTGGAGGAGCTTGTGAGCCATGTTTCCTACACCGCACCCGCTACCCCTTCCAAGCGCAAAGGATTGGAAACGGGAAGACGTGATATTGATGCGGAAATTGCGGAACGCAAGCAGCAGATTCTTGATCTCCTAGAAGGTGCTGTTCCCACGGCAGAAGCCGTACCCGCGACCTCGGCAGAGGAGCATGAGGCCAGAGAATTGATGGGAGCAGGGCAATTCTTCGGTCTCACGGAATTGGAAAAATCATTCGGCATCAAACTCAAGCCTTCTGAAGTCCCTGCAATGCCTCCACGAAAGGAGATTGAGCGTCATGCCAAACTCGGCCACACGCTGCGGCTGCGCGTAAGCAAAGCAGCCGATGGCACACCTCTCACGATGAAACGCATGGCAGAACTGATGGAGGAGAAATTTGCGAAGGATAAAGATGGAAAAGTGTTGTACCCAAGAGACTGGTACAAAACAGAATCATTCTTCACGAATGATGTTCCGAAAACCGCTTGGGTCTTTACCACGGATACGGTTCTCTCTGGCTCTACTGGAAAGAACTACTTGCAGCAGACGGAATTCCTCGCTGACTACGTTCGCAACACTCTCTTCAAGGGGGAGAAAGTGCCAGCGGAGTATGAGGAGGCACTGCGAGAATTTGACACTGCAAAGCCCGAAATTACACGCCTGATGAGCAGCGACTGGAAAGCTGCCGCACAGAAACTGTCAAAGTTGAAACTCAACACGCTACGCCACAAGCCAGCGGCTGCGCTGTTTGATTTCGTGCAAACGCTCCGCGCCACAAGTGATAAAAAGCGCACTCTAAAGGACAAATGGACATGGACGAATGAAGTCTCCTCGGATGGCTACCTCGTTTTTCTTGGCCGTTGCGATTCAGACGGCGCGCGCGTCTTCTACGATGGGCCTGACTTCTCGTTTGGCGTTCTCGGCCTCTCCCTCTCGCGGGAGTTCCCCTGAACTTTGCTCTCTTGAAGCCTTGAACTTTTTGAATACTTATTCCTTGAAATCCTCCGCTACTGACGAAAAATCACCTTTTGCATCATGGAAAACGAATCCTTCATCCATCGAGTACAAAGCAGCCCTGGCTACCAGGGCAGCGCGGACGTGCGGCAAGTTGCTGATCCGATTCTTGAAGAGGTACGCAATCTTTCCAGGCTGCCCCATGCTCCAGCAGCAGAGAAGAAGGAATTACATAGGCTCCTTGGCACTCTCCAGCAAAAACTGAGCAGCGTCCTTACTGTGCCATCCGCAAAGCCAAGTGCATCCATCGAGAAAGCCAAAGAGATGATGAATGGCCGCTTCTTTGGAATTGAGGAAGTGAAGAAAGTATTCGGCATTGAACTGAGGGAAGCAGATATCCCTACCTTGCCTTCCAAGGAAGAATTGGAACGTCATGCGAAGTTGGGACACACGTTGCGGCTGCGCGTGAATAAAGCCCCAGATGGCAAACCTCTTACCATGCAGAAGATGAACGAGCTTCTATCTGATACCTTTGAAAAGGATGGGGATAAGGTTCTGTACGATACCGACTGGTACGAGAAAGAGGATTTCTTCACGAAAGAAACTCCTGATCTCTGCTGGGCATTCACATCGGACACGGTACTGCCAGACTCAACTGAAAAGAACTATCTTGAACAGACCCAACTGCTTGCGGATTATGTGACGGACACGCTGTTTGCAGGAAAGCCATTGCCTCCTCCCTATCAGGTGGCCGTTGATGAGTTCAAGAAATTGAAGAAGAACATTGAAAAACTCATGGATAGTAATTGGGAAGAAGCGGCTAAGCAGCTCTCTGTGCTGAAGCTCAATCGTCTCATGCGGCATACTCCTGCTGAAGCTCTGTATGATTTCCTCCAGAGCTACCGAAATAAGGGCGAACGTATCTTGGAAGATAATTACACTTGGACTCCCACACTCTCCTCGGATGGCGGCCTCGTTTTTCTTGGCTATTGCGATTCGGGCGGCGCGGGCGTCGGCGGCGGTAGGCCTGGCGTCTCGGATGGCGATCTCGGCCTCTCCCTCTCGCGGAAGTTCCTCTGAGCCTTGAGCTTTGAAGTTTTGAGCCTATTGAATCCTTGAATTCTCGGCTGCAAATTTTTTATATTGGCAATATTGCTATTCAGCAATGTACTGTGTTTGTGGTGTCCGCTCATGTAGCAGGGATTACGGTTCCTGCTCGCTGTCACCCTCGCTTCGTTACCACTGAAGCTCTGCGTAGGTGGAACCCATCAGAATATCGCTTCTCTACGGAGAACGGTAGCGCATGGGCGAAGACTGAGAGGGAACTTCTTGCTCTTTCCTAGCGTAGGTATCACCCCGTTCCACGGGATGGTTGCTACCACATTAAATTCAGGGGAGAGAGGATATAACCCAGTGTTTTTTTGTACGGCTGGGCGTAAACCTCGATTCCCAGTGATACGGACGGGAAAGGGCAATCACTCCTCGGATGGCAACCTCGTTTATCTTGGCAATTGCGATTCAGACGGCGCGAACGTCAACAACGATAGGCCTGACAACTCGAATGACGATCTCGGCCTCTCCCTCTCGCGGAACTTCCCTCTCAGCCAAACCTACTATCGTTCCTTCACAGACTTGATCCAGCCGCCAAGCATCCTGCCCATCTCATCAACGATCATCTCCAATGTGGCGTACTTCTTCAGATCAATGGCCTTGATATCCTTGGCAAGGCGCAGAAGGACACGGAGCATATTGAGCT
Organism: Candidatus Peribacteria bacterium; assembly: GCA_023245865.1. Taxonomy (GTDB): domain Bacteria; phylum Patescibacteriota; class Gracilibacteria; order Peribacterales; family Peribacteraceae; genus JAHFJN01. Next base: position 607,994 of record JAHFJN010000001.1, on the reverse strand, counting down.
TCACGCTCACTTGCTCCAGCGGCTGGAGCTTTTGGGTTTTGGAAAGCTGACTGGCCAGCAGAATACCTTCCAACGCCTCCAAAGTAAGACTTTCAATGCGCTGCCAGAGGGTATGCCGATCTGCTTTAGGCACGGTTCCTCTGTAACCGTGCATGGTCTTATAGAGTTCGTAAGCCCGTTTGAAGATGGGAATATCCAGTTCCTCCATAAGAAAGTGTATGAAAGTTCACAAGGATATATTCAACCGCATCATTGCGCTAGAGCACTTATTCTCATCTTGGGAGGGTTTTAAGAGAGGCAAGGGGTCTCGGACTGACGTACAGGAATTTGAGTGGAAGCTGGAAGAAAATACCTTCGCGCTGCACAGGGAGTTGGAGTCACGGACATACACGCACAGCCCTTACTCTGCCTTCTTCATCTGCGACCCCAAGCAGCGGCACATTCACAAAGCCACAGTCCGTGACCGCATTCTGCATCATGCAGTTTTCTCCATTTTGAATCCTATCTTTGAACCTTCGTTTATTTCACATTCATTTTCTTGTCGTGATGGCAAAGGGACTCATAAAGCCGTGGATTCCTTGGAGAAAATGCTGAGTAAGATCAGCCGAAATGGTCATGAACGCTGCTTTGTTCTACAGTGCGACATCCATAAGTTCTTTGATAGCGTTGACCACAATATTTTGCTGAACATCCTTGGAAAACGCATGAAAGATGATGATGCAATGTGGCTCCTCAAAGATATTGTGGGCAGCTTCAAATCGGCTCGATTTACTCCTGCAACCAAGGGAGTTCCTATTGGCAATCTTACTTCCCAACTTTTTGCCAACGTCTATCTGAACGAGCTGGATCAATTCATAAAGCACACTCTGCGCGTTCAGAACTATGTCCGCTATACCGATGATTTTGCCATAGTCTCGAATGATCCTGAGTATTTACGTGGCCTCATCCAGCCTATAAGGGCGTTTCTTCAGGAGTATCTGTGCCTTGATCTCCATCCTCGGAAAATCTCAATGCGGAGGTATCGTCAGGGAATAGATTTCCTCGGCTACGTTCTTTTGCCTCATTGCAGGGTTGTTCGCACTCGCACAAAACAACGAATGTTCAGAAAGCTACACCTGAGAGCGATAGCCTGTAGGAATGGCACGGGTAGCAAGGAGTCAGTTGAACAATCTCTCCATTCCTATCTTGGAGTCCTTTCTCATGCCAATTCCTATCGTTTAAGCGATAGGCTAAAGAATGAGTATTGGTTTTGGCTAAGTGAATAAGTCTTATAAACCTTACTTTTAGGTGGACATTTGTTCATCTATTAGATACTATGGAGCCAATGGATCGGGGTGTCCCCGGTCGGTAAGGGGTCCTAGGAAACTAGGACTTTTTGCTATGGAAAGATTTTCAATCCATGCACCTTTGTGCCCTTGCGATAGATCTTTTTGGAGATGATATCTGCCGCTTTTGAAGGCTCTCCTTTTAAGACCAAGCTACGAGCAAGAGGGTAGGCACAAAGATCAGCACACTGAAGTCCAATAGCATTCTCTTTCTTCGCTAAGAAATCACAGCCGATAATGCGCTGCTGTATTCGCTCAGCACTCACAAAATGCGTCCCCACATCACGGATGGAGTTGAAATGTGCAATCAGCTGCATATCTTCCTTGTAGCCTCGCTTTTCAAAGATGAGTTTTGCATCGCTCGATGCTCCCTGGTCATCGAGACAATACACGAGACGCTCCATAATGAATGAAAGAGAAACATCATAGGGATCATGAGCGAGTCGCCCATATTTCTTGATGTGCTCTTCCTTGTTGATTGCGGCGGCAATTACTGTGAATTCTGCTCGTTCCATCGCCTGATCGAGATCGGCATAGAAGGATTGTTTGAGTGAGAGATCAAAGAATATTTGGAACGGACCTTCACACTTGCGGATGTCCCGTGAGTGCAAGATAACGCTCGTCGTTTTCCAGTACTTCATCTTTATCGCGTCTAAATCCTGCTGATGGGCAACAAGAGCCTTCTCCGTAAAGAGGCAGCCACAGAGAAGGAAGATGGGGAAATTCGGATCGAGGTGCTTCAGGCCATGATCTCCTGTTTCATCGAGGAACAAGTAGGACGACATACGAATCACTTTATCGTTCTTGCTGCTAAACAGCCACAGCTGGTTTGATGTCGCAGTAGGGAGATTATGTGACATGACACATTCCATATAAAGCACATTAAAGATAGTATTTGTACAATATGCGTATTGAGAAGAAAAAACCGCTACTGCACCCAAATACTTTGATTGTTCTCAAGGTACTGAAAAATTATTTGGTTTGGGTAAAGGAAAATTGCGATATTAATACTGTTGATGGAACGATGACAGCTGAAGAGGTATTGAGGGATTTAAAAGATGCTTTTCTCATAGATTTGCTCTGGAAACGTGCATCCTTTGGCGAATGCGCCAGTTCCGTGTTCCCTCCCATTCATGATGTTTTGAACATCTGCCATAGTGCTCGCTTACATAGCATGCGGTGCGAATTTATTGTAACTAGCCAAGAGGAATTTGAATATGACAGGACGGATTGTATGAGAATGATAAAAATGATCCGTCAGACATTACCAGGCGGTACATCCGAATATACGAATGTAAAATCCATTAACATGTGGGAATTAGTGAAAGCAGAACACCTAATAATGACGACCCTTGGAGAATCTGGCATTCTTGCCGACACTTTGGTGCTCGCACGACAGGAGGTCATCAATCGAGATTTCAAGTTAAATTTGGAAGAGAACCCACATGAAGATCCTTCAATAACAACTACTAAAGATTTCATCCAATTCAATCCTGTTAACTTACAGCTCGTTTCAGAGCACGACCAACTCCGAGGAGAGCTTCAGCCACTTTACGATTCATATATACAGAATTTCATCAACGATGCTGAACTGCTTGATTGGCAAACTCATGTATTGGACTGGCCACAGCAGAAGGCAATCACGTCCGAAATATTGGCACATAAGCATGCAGTATATAAGCATTCCAAGGGGTTCTGGGTGAGCGCCAAGGATTTTAAGTTAGAAGATGAGATAACTAGTGAGGGGTATAAGCCCTTGGAAACATTACTTGCCCTTGATGAACTTAAAGAAATTGAAATTGATGAAATCAAAAAGAATGAGAATGGACAACTCGAACTCCTGATACTTGTGAAAAAGCTCGCACCTATCGCGAAATCCCAATCTCCAATGCCCCTCAAAGAGCAGAGCTATTTGTCCATCGAGGAGAAGAAAATGCGTATAGCACAGGTAGTACTTGATTACAGACCGCTGCGTACCCCTGAAGGAACTATCGTCATCGATCCTTCTGAAATGATAGCTAGTATTCCAAGTCTCTCTAAAAGAGGATTGCATGATTTGTGTCTTCTAATGAAGAATGAAGGATATCTTCAAGAAGTAACCTTCCATTATCCACGAGCTAAGTTGGAACCCATGGCCTGGAATTACATTGGTCCTGCGGCACTTGATGGCTATGACCGAATGAACAGAATTACCTTCTTTCCAAATGAAGAGAAACTGTCTGCACTTGCCAGTAGATTAGACGTAACTGCAATGTTAGAAGAGGCATCTCTGCAAAAGGAAGCTGTCCCAATTGCTACAGAGCAAGAAAACATTCGATCTATTGCGTATCTGCTTAGCCGTGACGAATTATCAGGAGAACTTTTCATTAATGGCATCGCATTCGGAAAACCACAATCGGGAAGCATTGGGGATCGCTTGTGCGAAATTCTTTTGAAAAAAGTGGATACAAATCCCATCATCCTAGAAACTTCGCAATTGAGGCAAATTCAGAATAATGAGAAGAGAAAAATACCAGATGTCATAACATCCTTGGGTTTTCAGGGAGATCTACGAAAAATGTTTTTCCCAGCAACATCAAATTACAGGGTAGTGTTCGCCAACCCAATTTATGAAGATGATCTCTCGAAGAGAAACCTGCCCCGCCTTCCCCAATTTGAAAATAAAATAAGCCTGCGAATGAAAACAAATCGAAAGAAATCAAAGTAAATGAAGACGCATCGGATACCGTGCAATGAGGGGCAGCTATGTGATTTCCTGCAACCATCATGCAGGATTACAGAACACACGATCTTCCAACGGCAGCCGTACTGCTCCACAAGCAGTGCAAACTCATCACGATAGACCGAACAGAACCGCATCGGGTCGTATTCGTTTTTGAGCAGTCGCCCAATTTGCAACAAATCCTCCAAGCTTACTGGAGTGACACTTTGATGTGTCCTGCACAGTCTCTTTTGACTTCGCTTAAACGCGCAAAGCACATCCTTTACGACTTTCAACTATGAGCCTCAATGATTCAGACGTGGCTGAGTTCATCGAAATTATCCGTGAGGAATTTGGCGTTGAAATGACCCAGGAACAGGCACGGAAAGAGGCAGAGGCACTAGTTCATTTCGCTTACCTCCTTACACAGCCATCCCCATGATAATGCCGCAAGCTCCATAAACAGGAAAAATAGCCGCCCTCCTTGCAAGAAGACTAGCTCTTTTCCCTTATTCCTTATGAAGAATTCTACTTTTAATCGCGCTAATACTCAAGATTTATCAGCAGAAAACCGCTTTATCTCAAGCCTTATCACGCTCGCAACAATTTGGAACGCAAAGCTCACCCTTCACTCTCACCACTCCTCTCACCTCACTTCTATGCATAAGAACTTCGATGCTCTACGGCAAATCCCAATCCTTGAAGTCGCACATCAGATTGGTGTTGAAGTTGTGAAGACGGGAGCAGGTGCGTATGCCATGAGAGTGGATGGCGAGATAACCTCGCTCACATTGTTTGAGAAAACAAACACCTGGAAGCGGTTTTCAGGCAAAGAGCAGGGTGGCGTATCACAGGGGTCCACTTTGGATCTCGTGATGCACATCAACGAATGCTCTTTGAAGGAGGCAGCCGAATTCCTTTCCACCTGCTTCCTATGACACAGAAACCCCTCAAGTTACAGCCGTTGCCCTCTGGTGAACTCAAGTACTGGCTTGAGGAACGATGCGTGTCCAAGGACATCCTGGAGAGCCAGGGCATCGCATGGACTGTCCACGCGCAGAACAAATGGGTTGTAATCCCTATCCGTGATGCAGAGGGCAAACCGCTTTTCTATAAGCTGAAGAGACCAAGTGACGGTAAGGAGAATCAACCTAAAAACTTGGTATATCCCAAAGGAAGCCCAGCTACGCTGTATCCGTTGCCCTACATTGGCGATGCAACGGACATCATTCTCTGTGAAGGCGAACCAGACGCACTCTTGCTTATCGGGAATGGAATAGAGGCAATTTGCTCAACTGGTGGCGCAGGAACTTTCAAAGAAGAATGGCTCAAATACTTCCCAAAAGGTATCAAGGTCACTATTTGTTTTGACCTCGATGATGCGGGCAGGAAGGGAGCCGACAAAACGATGCGTCTTTTCGAAAAAAAGAGACCTGATATTGAGCTTTTCAGAATTGAATTACCCGAACTGCTTGGCGATGGCGGCGACATCACTGACTTCGCTCGCCACTGCAAGAAAAAGGGAAAGGACTTCAAGACCGAACTGTTGTCCTTCGCCAAAAAAACACCAAAATCAGGTGATAAAAAGAAGGATGAAAATGACAGCCGACCACGAGTTGCTCTACTGACTGCGCCAAAGCAGCCTGTCGAAATCAACGAATGGAGGAGCGTTATTCGGGAGAACTTTCAGGAACTCGTTGTAGCCTCTGAGATCGCGTTAAGCACCGTCGCACAGTTGCTCATCAAGGACATTACCAATCCCTTCGCACTCGTTCTCATCGATGTTCCAGCGGCTGGCAAAACGATAACAATTAACTTTTTTGCCGAGTCTGGGCTTCCCGAACTTATGTATCCATCGGATAAATTTAGTCCCGCGTCCTTCGTATCGAATGCCGCAAACGTCAAACGTGAAGACCTGGAAAAGGTAGACCTGCTTCCTCGCCTTAAATACCGCATGTTCTGCATCCGCGACCTCGCTACGGTATTTTCTGCGCGAGAGGAGGACCTTATCTCAAACGTGGGCATTCTTACCCGCGTACTCGATGGAGAGGGACTTGCAACGGATGGAGGAGTTCACGGGCAACGGACCCGCACAGGCGATTACCTTTTCATGTTGCTCGCGGCTTCTACGCCTATCCCAAGGCGCGTTTGGAAGGTCATGGGAAACCAGGGACCGCGCCTGTTCTTCTTGGGTCTGCACATGAAGACAAAGACGAATGAGGAGCTTGTGCGCCAATTACAGGGCAATGCCTGTAAGGAGAAAGAAATGGTGTGTCGTAAAGTAACGGGCGACCTGCTGCGAACACTCTGGGCAAAGCACCGTGACGGCATCGCATGGGATAAATCCAAAGATCAGGCAAGCCATCTCATGATCATCGCACGATGCGCGAGCCTCTTGGCAAAGCTCCGTGGGACATTGAATACCGATAGGGAGCGCAACGATACGGGCGAAGAATTGGTGTACCACTCTCCCGTCATTGAGAAACCTGACCGACTCAACCAGCTGCTTTACAACCTCGCCAGAGGCCACGCTGTTGCTCTTGGGAGGGAACACATTACGGATGAGGACATGCCATGCGTGGTCCTGCTCGCTTGCGATTCTGCCCCAGGGCATCGTGCAGAGCTGCTGCACGCACTTATCGAACGTGGCGGGAGGATTACAACGGGACAAGTGGAGAAAGTCTTAAAGGTATCAAAGCCAACGGCTCTCCACGAAATGCAGACAATGAAAATCCTCGGCATCTGCGAGGAGTGGGACCCTGACGATCTAACAACCGAAAAGGGTATCCAGTTCCAGGAAGACTTTATGTGGTTCAGCTCGGAAGAATGCCGCTCACACTTCAAATGGAACACGGGGTCAGATCCACTTAATTCCAGTACCGAATAAAGCCAATCCTACAGTGTGTAATTCTGTTTAATTTTTCCTCCAATTACTCTCATGGAAATTCACGCATCCTTCGACTCAGACGGCAAACATCCTCTGTATGAGGATGAAAATTCAGTCCTGCTAATGGATCGCCTTCCTCAGGGCGGCATCGGCTCTGTATTTATTAGAACGCATGACATGGGACAGGAAGACCCCGCCATCGCATTCTTAATGCTCGACAAATATGAAATTGAGGAACTTAAGGATTGGAAAGAAGAACCTCTTCTTCAAGCAGCTATCGAGTCAATCATTGGGTATGCGACAACTCATCAGCGAGAGGAATACCTGTTCATGCTCATGAATTAATTTCATTTTTTTACCCTCACTTTATGAATCTCCGCACTGCCAAATTAGAATGGGATTTTACTCCAACGCTATACGAAGACGAGAATTCGCATTGCCTTATTGTGAAGCTCGCACAGAACTCCTGCGGTGAGGCATACATAAACCCATGCGACCACAATATGGGCTTTCTGGTTTTTGATAGCCATTATATTGAGTGTCTACGAGATGTTCTGAAGAAGAAAAACTGGTATGCCGTGCCGCCCGAAATGCTTGATGCAATAAATAAACTCGCGCAAACGATTCTTGAATATATAGAAAAAAATCCTACGCCATACAACACTTACTGTTTTCTTGCGTCAGACGAATTCTGATCTTTATTTTTCTACCCTTCATTTTTATGGACCTCATTCCCGCACAACGAAATTGGAACTGCTGCGCCAGGACGATTCCGCTTCCACATCTCACATTCGATGCCCTTAAAAGGCTCGCAGATAGCGGAATTGGGACACTGTATTCATCGGAGAAATGTAGCTTCATATGCTTCCTAACTGTTGATGACCAAACTGACTTAGCGACGATGCACGCAATCCTCGGAGGCGAGGATGTGGAATGGAAAGGAAACGTCGATGACCAACTACTCCTTCGCGCCCTTACGGGGTACATGGAGAGCCACCCCAGCCAAGAATACTTCTGCTTCACAGCTTTTACTTCCGATTCCCCCAGTTCGCATGAGAATCTTTCCTGCAAATGTTAATTGGAACAGTCCCGTAGGATCATCGATCCCAGAGATACCACACTGCGCGATTTCAGTGCTTGAAAAGAGCGGCATTGGAGAAGCCTTTCTGAATCTAGAGCGTCATGAACGTGGTGTTTATATCATCGGCCAAGAAGAGCTACCCTCGCTTGAAGATGTATTGGAAGGTGAGCCGTGGTTTGGCTCTAAGGAAATGTTACCAATGGTGCAATTCTTTAAAGACTATGTAACAGCGCATCCAGAGCAGAGGACCTTCTGTTTCATCGTAAACGATGGTTGATTTTAAGCCAACTAATTATATACTGCCCTTGATTATGGGCATCCCTCAATTCACCCACCCCTATGGCCTATAAATACTTCTTGTATGCCCGTAGAAGCACCGACGAAGAGAAACAGGCGCTCTCGATCCAATCGCAACGCCAAGAGCTGCTGTTGAAGTTCCAGCACCTAGAGATCGTAGAGGAAATTGAGGAGGACGGTAGCGCCTTCAAGCCCTACAACCGCCCCAAGTTCAAAGACATGCTTAGACGCATAGAGGCTGGTGAAGCAGATGGGATAATCGTTTGGCATCCTGATCGTCTAAGCCGCAACCCAATTGATGCAGCTGAGGTGATTTACGCACTAGATCGCAAGGTCATAAAAGATTTGCAGTTCGGTTCCTATTTTTTCAGTAATTCGCCAGAGGGCAAAATGATGCTCAGTTTTGCCCTCTCTCAATCAAAGTACCAATCGGAAAAGTTGGGTGTAGATGTGACTAGAGGCATGACCACGAAGTGCAAGATTGGACAGTTCCCTGGGAAAGCTCCTCTTGGCTATAGCAACATCAATCCAGGTGAGCGAGGTCGATGCTTTATCGCTGAAGATGATCTTCGGTATGAAAACATGCAGAAGGCATGGAGGCTCCTGCTGACGGGTGGCTACACCGTCCCACAAATCTGGTACATCATGGTGGAAGACTGGGGCATGACCGCCCGTGCCACTAAGAAGCGCCCAGAGCATCCAGTCACACTCAGTAGTCTTTATAAAATTTTCGCCTCGCCTTTCTGTGCGGGTTATTTCTGGTGGAAGAAAGAATTCTACAAAGGGAAACATCCCGCAATGATTACTTATGCCGAGTATGAGAGGGCGCAAATGATTCTAGGGAGGGACGGTAGGCCGAATAATCGAAAGCATAATTCTCCCTTCACTGGTCTGATTCACTGCGCTGAATGCGATTCAATGATTACCTGTGATGTTCAACGAAAAAAACAAAAGAACGGGGATGTACGGGTGCATCTCTATTATCGATGCACAAAGAAGAAGGGTCCGTGTTCCCAGACCGTACAGCTCAATAAAGATGAGATGACTCCACAACTCAGGAAGTATATCGAAGCCATAACGATCTCAGAGCGATTGCTAGTTTGGTTGAAGGATAAAATGGAGCGGATGCATGAGATGGATAAGAAAGGGCAGCAGAAGCAGTTGGCAGAGTTCCGACGCAAGTACGACAATGCTATGGCAGCCATTCAGAATCTTGTAAAACTCTATGTGGCAGTTGATAACATGGACCGCTCAGTAATTAGTGAAGATGAGTTTAAAGTGCAAAAGAACTCGCTTACTAAAGAACGAGACCATGCCAAAAGGCTTCTCGATGACAATGAATTGAATGTAGATACTGCAATAGATAGGACCATCAAAACCTTTGAATTCTCTTTCAACGCCTTGAAGTTCTTCGATATAGGCAGCGTGGATACTCAGAAAGTTATCCTCACGGCAATTGGCTCGAACTGGACAATGAAAGACGGGATTGTGCAGTGTGAAGCCAGATTTCCGTTCTTGAAGATCAAAGAAGGCTTGGAAGCGATGAACCAGAAATCAGAGCGGATCGAACTTCGATCCTTCGTGATTCCTAAGCCAAAACATAGTATTTCTGATGTCGATTTTTCACTATGGCAGCCCCACCGGGAATCGAACCCGGATTGCAGGAATGAAAATCCTGCGTCCTAACCGTTAGACGATGGGGCCGTGTGCAAAGAACCTACGCAAAGTATATCGGCAGCGGCTTTGATGTGCTAGCATGATGCCCGATGACTAAGGCATTCACATTTGCATTTCTCCTGTCGCTGCTACTCGGCAATGTGTGTCTGATGCCAAATGCTGTGGCCAAAGAGATGCCCATGCCGCATGACGAATTTATGGAGGAGATGATGAGCCCCTTGGTGCCGATGTCGCCGGTGCATTGCACGCACTGCGCTCAGCTTATGAAGGAACAGCCGAGTCCCATGAGTGCAGGCTGCGCCGGGCATTGTCTCTCTGAGCGCAGCGATCTTGCTCATACGGTCATGAGTCGTTCTCCGTTGCAGTTTGCCGCCCTCGCACTTCCGCCCTCACCGACCATCATCGGCAGATCCGCGGATGTCGGGCAATCTCTGACGCAGACCAACGGTCCGCCCGGCAATTCTCCTTTGACCGCAGCGGTCGTGATGCTTCAATGATCGTGAAGAGCGGATGTTATTATCTTCTTCTCTTCTCCTATGTCTGAATCCAAACATCTTCAAGCGCGAATCTGCATTGCCGGAATGACATGCGGGAGCTGCGAGATCCTTCTGGAGCGCAAAATCAGGGCTGTCCCCGGAGTCATCGACGTACATGTCGATCATCGCAAGGGGCTTGCGGTTATCACGGCCCATCCGGAGGCACTGCCCTCCTCCGATCGTATCGAACACATCATCCGCAAAGCCGGTTACCGACTGCAGGATTCTGACGAAGCGGCACCCGGCAGTGAGACTTCGCAGAACAAATGGATGGAGATCGGCGGTTCTCTGCTGATCATTTTTGCCATCTATAAGTTGCTGCAAGCTTTTGATCTCGTTTCCCTCGCTCCCTCCACCTCGGGGGCACTGTCCTTCGGCGGTATCTTTGTCATCGGACTTGTTGCCGGAACGAGCAGTTGCCTTGCTGTGACCGGTGGATTACTCCTCGCGCTCGCTGCCAAGCACAACGAACTGCACCGCGCGGAAACGTCGTGGGAAAAATTCAAGCCGCTTCTGCATTTCAATATCGGTCGCCTCGCTTCCTATGGCATCCTCGGTGGCGTGGTAGGACTTGTTGGTCAATCTGTCACCCTGAGTACCAAGATGTCGGGATACATGAGTATCGCTGTGGCGTTTATTATGCTGTATCTCGCGCTCACGATACTTCAAGTGATTCCCAAAGGCATTTTCGGCATTCGACCGCCCAAAAAACTTTCGCACTGGATCCATGATCTCTCCGAGAGTGATCATCCTGCCGCACCGTTTATGCTCGGCGCGTTCACCTTCTTTCTCCCCTGCGGTTTCACGCAGTCGCTGCAACTTGTTGCACTCGCATCGGGAAATTTTGTCATCGGTGCTCTGACGATGTTCACTTTCGCGCTCGGGACGCTGCCGTCACTGATCGGACTCAGTGCCATTTCTTCGACGGCCACGGGAACGACTTCGCGGTTATTTTTGCGTTTTTCCGGCGCACTCGTTCTTGTTTTGGCGCTCTTCAATTTGAACAGCGGTTTTGCACTGACGGGAATCAGTTTTGCTTCCATGCTGCAAGGTCCGTCCGCCGCCGTTGGGTCCGCTCCGGTCGTCATCGGTGGGGTCCAAGAGATCTCCATGAAAGTCACGCGGAACGGTTATGAGCCAAGCAATCTTACGATCAAAGCAGGTGTGCCCGTCAAATGGATGATCGATGGCGCGGGTGCCGCGGGTTGCACGAGCCAGATCGTCGTGCCCGATCTCAATATCACGCAGGCACTCACGAACGGCATCAACGAAGTCGACTTCACTGCGCCGAACCCGGGCACGCTCGCGTTCAGCTGCTCGATGGGGATGGTACGAGGATCTTTCCATGTTCTTTAATTCCTTTTTCTCTCACACCTATGGCAATCCAATGGCAAGAAGCATCACAGACAACATCCCCAAGCATCCGCTCATCCTCCGGCAACAATCCATGGATGGCCGCAACCATCGGTCTCCTTGGAATCATTGTCGGCTTTGGTATCGGTACGTGGAATGGCGGAGGGTCCGCTTTTGGCGGCGCAGCGCAGCAAGTTGCGCAGGCCCCGTCTGCACCGACCCCGAGTGTGCCGACTCCGACACCGCAGCCTCCCGCACCCTCCGCGCCGGTACCGCCCGTTGATGCTAAGACCGACCATATTCGGGGTGATCTCAGCAAAGCCACAGTCGCCGTCATCGAATACTCAGATTTCGAGTGTCCGTTCAGCAAGCGCAATCATCCGACGATGCAGCAGATCACTCAGGACTATGGAAACAAAGTGGCATTCGTCTATCGACACTTTCCTCTCGGATTCCATGCGAATGCAGAGAAGGAAGCAGAAGCCTCTGAGTGTGCGAATGATCAGGGAAAGTTTTGGCAATATCATGACGCCATCTTTGAACGGACGACGTCCAATGGAACAGGGTTCGCGCTCGACAAACTTGTCCCTCTCGCAAAAGAACTCGGTCTGAATGAAGCGAAATTCAAGAACTGCCTCGACACCGGGAAATATACCAAGCATGTCCAAGAGCAGCAGACGGCCGGTGGGGCGGCCGGTGTCAACGGCACTCCCGGCAACTTCGTTCTCAATCTGAAGACGCAAAAGAGTCAGGCACTCTCCGGCGCGCAGCCGTTCAGCGCGTTCAAGAGTGCGATTGATGCCGCTTTCTGATCTTTATTTGCTTCCGCATGTCTCCATGCCTACCACTATTTTCTCCATCCCCGGCATTCACTGTGCGTCGTGCGCGGCACTTATCAAAGATGTGAGCTCTGAGTTTCCTTCGATCCAGAAAGTTGATGTTGATGTCGTGACAAAAAAAGTAACCATCGACCATGATGAAACCTTCGACCTGAAAAAATGGACGGAAGAAATCGAATCAATTGATCCGAAGTACAAAATTTCCCCCCTTCCTTAGATCACAATGTCACAAGAGCGCATCACTCTCACCATCACCGGCATGCACTGTGCGAGTTGCAGTGCGCTCATTACGAGGCAACTCAAGAAGAAGCCCGGTGTGTTGGAGGTGCATGTGAATTACGCGACGGGCAGAGCACAGGTGCGGATCGATCCTTTGATAGTGCAGGTGGAAGATCTCGTGAGCGCAATCAAAACTGCGGGCTACGGAGCGGGACTCTACGATGCGCGTGACCGCGATGCGGATCATCGCAGGCGCGTTGCGGAGATTCGCGCGAGGAAGACCGCGTTTTTCTCTGCGCTTATCTTCTGCGTGCCGCTTCTCTACTTCATGCTGCAATCATTCATTCCTGCGCTGCCACTACCTGCTGTGATTGAATCGAACATGGAGATTCTTTCACTTCTGCTTGCGACCCCCGTGCAGTTTTGGCTTGGGGCTGGGTTCTACAGAGGGCTCTATTCGGGGCTGCGGATGAAAATGTTCACGATGGATAGCTTGATTGCGATCGGCACGAGCACGGCATACCTCTACAGTTTGTATAACTTTTTTGTTCATGATCCGCACCTCTACTTCGAAGTATCTGCGCTTCTGATCATGTTCGTACTCCTTGGAAAATGGCTCGAGGCGCGGGCAAAAGGAGCAACGAGCGCTGCGATTGAAAAATTGATGGGACTCCAGGCGAAGACGGCGCGTGTCATCAGAGATGGGGCAACTGTGGATATCGCGATCGAGGAAGTCATCGTCGGCGACATCGTGGTCGTGCGTCCGGGAGAGAAAATTCCAGTCGATGGCATTGTAATGAAGGGGAGCACATCCATCGATGAGTCGATGCTGACGGGTGAGAGTATTCCTCAGGAAAAGAACGTGGGGGATCACGTCTTTGGTGCGACGATGAACGGGCATGGATCGATTGAATTCAGGGCAGAAAGGATCGGGAGTGACACCGCCCTCGCGCGGATCATTCAATTTGTGGAGGAAGCGCAGGGGAGCCGCGCGCCCATTCAAAATTTTGCGGATGCCGTGAGCGGGTGGTTCGTACCTGCGGTCATCATCATCGCAGTTGTCACGCTTATTGTGTGGTTGCTCCTCGGAGCGACGATCGGTTTTGCGATGCTTGCATTTGTGTCGGTGATCGTGATCGCGTGTCCGTGCGCGCTCGGGCTTGCGACTCCTACCGCTCTCATGGTCGCAACGGGCAAGGGAGCGGAGCTTGGGATCCTCATTCGCGGCGGCGAGCCGCTCGAGGCGGCCAACACCATCAATACCGTCGTGCTCGATAAAACGGGGACCCTGACGAAGGGGAAGCCGGAAGTGACGGATATTGTCGTGTGCCCCTCACCCAACCCTCTCCCGGAGGGAGAGGGAACAATGAAAATTCTTTTGCTTGCCGCCTCGCTCGAGCAAGGCTCCGAGCATCCCCTTGCCGAGAGCATTGTGCATCATGCCAAAGTTAGGGGTGTCACCCTGAGCGTAGTCGAAGGGTTTAAAGCGATCCCCGGTCACGGTATTGAAGGCACGATTGATGGCAAACAATATTTCTTCGGAAATCGTGCATTGATGGAACGAATGCACATTGACGTAGGAGCATTGCGTGCAACGCCCCTCCAAGATCTCGAGGAAGCAGGAAAAACTGTCATGATCCTCGCAGATGACACGCAGATGATCGGCATCATCGCCGTTGCAGACACCCTCAAAGAAACCTCGCGCGATGCGATTATACAGATGAAAAAGATGGGTCTGACTCCGTACATGATCACGGGCGATAATCAACGCACGGCGCACGCCATTGCCGCCCAAGTCGGGATTGAGCATGTGCTTGCAGAAATATTGCCTGAAGGAAAAGCGAATGAGGTCAAAAAATTGCAGGAGCAAGGTAAAAAAGTCGCGATGGTCGGCGATGGTATCAATGACAGCCCCGCGCTCGCGCAGGCCGATCTTGGCATCGCCATGGGCAGCGGCACCGATATCGCTATTGAAACAGGCGGGATCGTGCTCGTAAAAAATGATCTGCGAGATGTTGTCACTGCGATCCACTTGAGCCGTGCGACGGTCAGTAAAATCAAGCAGAACATGTTCTTCGCACTCTTTTTCAATGTCATCGGTATCCCGATTGCGGCGCGGGCGTTTGCGTCGTTTGGGTTGATCCTGCGTCCCGAGCTTGCGGGGCTTGCAATGGCGTTCAGTTCGGTCTCGGTTGTCAGTAATTCGCTTCTGCTCAAAGGGTTTCATCCTCTGCTACGAAACTACCTCTCAGACATTGCCCCGGTCATCATGACTGTGGGATTCAGCACCATTTTTTTCTTGTTTGCGCGGATCAGTGCTAACACGTTGTCGCCGATGAGTGGTGCGATGCAGCATGAACAATCTTCGACCGTCAGCGAAGGATTTTCGATACAAGACGAGAGCGAAGAGCACAGCCTTTCCTTTGCGGTGATGGATGGTGATCATGTGTTTAACGATTACGGAGTATCGCACACGAAAGAATTACATCTGATCATTGTGCGCGATGATCTTCGCCATTTTTCTCATCTGCATCCCACGCGCGATGCGAAGGGCATGTGGCATGTGAGTTTTACGCCCGAAGCGGGCGGCACGTACTGGTTCTACGCGGATTTCGTCGATCAACATCAAAACGTGCACGTCATTCGTTTTTCTCGAGAGTACTCGGGGGATCGCGGTCCAACAGGACTGGTCGCAGATGCAGCAATGACCAAGAATGTCGATGGATACACGGTGAGTGTCTCGCCCCAAGTGTCCGCGGACGGCGTGACGTTCCTGTATGACATTCGTGATGCGCACGGTAACGTTATTCAACCGGAACCGTACTTGGGTGCTCTCGGGCACAGCGTTCTTATTTCTCCGATGGGGGACTATCTGCATGCGCATCCTTTCATGGAATATGTGGGGTACAAATCTACGGACCCGCCGCAGTTTTTCGTTCACGGCTTGCGGGGGGAGCATCGTATGTTCACGCAATTTCAGATCAAGGGAAAGGTATTGACCGTCGATTTTGATTGGTCTCATTCCTAGATTTTTTGTATGAAGAGGGCGATCTTCTTATATTTCGGATCCAGTTTTCTCCTCCATCTTCTTTGGGAAAATGCGCAGGCACCTCTGTTTGTTGGATATCAATCGTTCTCACAGCATTTCTGGATCTGTTTTCAGGCGGCTGCAACAGGAGATATGGTTTTTATGTTGATCATCTATGCCGTACTTGCCGCTCTGAATCGGAATTTTTTCTGGGTATCGGATCGAACGGTGTATTCACATGCAATGACATGGATTGTTCCACTCTTGATTGGTGCATTTCTCGCCGTGAGTTTTGAGTGGTGGGCTCTCTCGATGCATCGTTGGGTCTATGGCGCAATGCCGACCCTCCTTGGCATCGGCGTCCTTCCGGTTCTCCAAATGATCGTTGTGCCTCTTATGACACTTGTTGTTACAATGCGTTTCCTCTCTTCCCCGCAGAGTGCTCTTGATTGACTTCATCCTTGGGTTTGCCTGCATCGTGGTCTTCGGGCTGCTGATGATCACGGTGGCCAATCTTTTCACAGGAGTTCCTTCGGTGCCGACTCCCCATCGGCTCGTGCGGGAAATGATCACAATGCTCGATCTCAAAGGCAATGAAACCGTGTTCGATCTCGGAGCGGGCGATGGGCGATTTTTGACCGCTGTGAAGAAGCGCTATCCAAAGGTGACCGCAGTCGGTTGTGAAATTGTGCCGACGCTCTGGTTCTGGGGGTTCCTACGGGCGAAAGTGTTGCGTATACCGATCGAGCTTAAGCTCCAGAGTGCATTTACGATGGATATTCGAAACGCCGATCGGGTGTTTCTGTATCTTTTTCCAAACATCATGGAGAAGCTTGGTGCGAAATTTGATCGTGAGCTTCGTCCGGGGACGATGGTTGTCTGTTTGACATTCCCGTTTCCCAATCGCATGCCTGTCGAGACAAAGATTGTTAAGGGGAGGTTTGGGCCGACGAAGGTGTTTGTGTATCGATGGTAGGGCCATTCCTCAGCAGCAACAGCCCCCCAATCACCATCACATAATACAATCCAATCACCCACACACTCACTCCGGGTGTCGTGAGCGAAGCGTACGGGATTTTGGCGCCGTACGTTGCGATGTCGATGATGAGTTCAAGGAGGCCCCAGCCGATGTAACCGACCAGTTGTCCAAGCGGGAAGAAGATCCAACTCAGAATAGTGCCGAGGAATCCAAACAGCATGGCAAAGGGGACAAGCGGGGCGACGAGGATGTTTGCGAGCGGGGAAATCAGCGAGAGCGTGCCAAACGAATACACCACCCACGGCATTGCGAAGATTTGCGCGGCGATAGTCATCGTCAAGGTTTCTCGGATCTTGAATGTGTTCGGGACTCTGCGAAGCCAAATTTTCAAGATGGGCCCGAATTCGTTGAGGCCGATTACCGCGAGAAATGACAACTGAAAACCCGCGTCGTACCACAAGTACTTCGGGTTCCAAAGGAGCATCAGGGTCGCGGTCCAGAGAATGAGGAGGCGTCCCTCTTTCAGTCTTCCTGTTTGGAGTGCAACGAGCCCGAGAATGCCCATGATGGCAGCCCGGACCACAGAAGCAGAAGCACCGACAAGCAGCGTGAAGGCGGTGATGGCGATGATCGAAGGCAGGAAGCGCCAACGGAGCGGCAGAAAGAAGAGGATCCCGCCGATGACACTGAGGACGATCGTAATATTGGTGCCGCTGATCGCGATAATGTGGGTGAGGCCTGTTTGCTTGAAGGCGAGCGTAAGGTGCGCGGGCATGCCGCGGCGCGAGCCCGTGAGTAAGCCCGCGAGAAGGGATGCGTGTGGTTCTGGGTAGACACGATTGATCTCTGATTCGAAGCGGTTACGGAGGGTGATCAGAAAACTCATGACCCCTCTCCCTAACCCTGCCTGTCCGGCAGGCAGGCCTCTCCCGGAGGGAGAGGGAAGAACGCGCATAAATGACGCATCCATCACCGTATAGATATCAAACAAACTCAAGTAGTTGTCGTATGCAAATGTTTCTGTGGGTTTCGGTTGCTTGAGAGTGCCGGTCACGCGCACGCGGTCGCCGTATGCAAAGCGCGGCCACATGCGACGATCGGTGACGAGCACTTTTCCCGAACTCGTCACCACCGTATAGAGAATTTTTGTCGCACGCACATCAGGTGCATCATCAATCACGCCTTCGATTGCGGTGCGCCTTTCGGGAATTACGGTGTGTGGCGGTTGAAACCACTGAAGCAGAAACACGACGAAAATGATGCTCCCGCAAATGCCGTAACTGATGTGCGAAGGCTTCATGGCATGCTGCGTGCGAGTGTGATCCATTCGTCGAGCGTGAGCGTTTGCGGTCGTCGTGTCGGATCTACGCTTGCCGCTTTCATGATCGCTTCTCCGTAGGGAAGTGCACCCAAGCTGTTCCTCAGCATCTTTCGTTTCTGCGCGAAGGCAATCTTTGTGAGGAGGAAGATTTTTTCCATCGTTGCGGAATTGGTGCGAGGCTCTGCAAAGCAGTCGATGTGGAGCACTGCGGAATCCACCTTCGGTGGCGGCAGAAAACTCTCGGGAGGGACATGCGTGACGATTCTCGGTGTACCAAAGAGCGCAACGACGATCGTGAGGAGGCTTGCATCTTCAGTATCTACGATGCGCTCTGCAACTTCACGTTGTATCAAGAGTGTCATCGATGTCGGTGCGCGTGTTCCTTCTAAAAACGCGTGGCGAAGCAGCGGCGACGTGATGTGGTAGGGGATGTTGGCGACGATTTTATATGGGGTGTTCGGAAAGGGGACCTGGAGGGCGTTTTTTTGAATGATCGTAGGGGCATGGCATGCCATGCCCCTACCCAAATATGTGTTCATCAACGGTATCAGCCGTGCATCGATTTCAATCGCGGTAACGTTCATTGATCGTTCCAATAATTTTTCGGTGAGGATTCCGAGGCCCGCGCCGATTTCCACGATGTGATCGTTCTTTTGTATCTGTGCCGCATCGAGAATGGCATCCAGTACCAAATCCTCAATCAGAAAATGCTGCCCAAGGTCCGTATCAAACCGCAGGCGATGCTTCTGGCAGAATGAGATGACGCGGGCACGAAGATCAGCCATGAAAGAAAATGTAGAGTATTACGTAGGAAGTATACAGAGGACTGTTTATACTGCTGCCATGCGTTTTTCCTCATTCGTTTCAGCATTGGTGTGTACATGCATCATGGCATTGATGACGGTCAATGTGGCGGATGCTCGCTTTTTCGTTGCGTCCAAGCGCATCACTCATCGCTCACTGCGTCAGATTTCGTCGAACCGATCATCCTCGCGTTCGTCGATATCCTCGGTTTCGAATCCTGCTTTCAACAATGTCAGTTCGAGCTCTGTCGAGAACTCCGTCCGCTCCCATCTTCTCCTCCTCGGTCAAACGACTCCGATGCTCGCGGGTGTGAAGTTCTTCAGCACGAGTGAGCCTGTGCAGGTGACTGCGATCACCGTGAATATTGCCTCGGCTGCGCCCTCGGTCGATTCGTTTCTCGTCTATGATGCAGAGGATCGTCTGCTCGGCACTGCTACCCAGCAAAGTACGCTCACGTACCGTACGACGATTGCGGCGGGTCGTCTCTCACTCCCGCGTCGACAAGATGTCTCGATCTACGTTCGTGCGCGGCTGCGCAGTCACGAGAGTGGGGGAGTCAGCAATGAACTCATACAGGTGGGATCGGTGGAAGTCTCGGGCAACGGAGAGTGGAGCAACGAGGCGTACACCAATGTCTCGAGCGATACCTTCCCGCTATCCAGAACCGCGCGCGGATCCATTGTGAGTATAAAAAACGTCGGGGCATCGGAGGCTCCGCTCACAAACGGTACCGCGCAGATGCTTGCGGAGCTGCGCTTCGTGAGTACGCGCACGGATGCTTCGGCGCACGTACGCGTGACGCAGTTGCAATTTCAGATCGAGCAAACGGGAGGAGTGACAGTCTCGAACGTTTCTCTGAAAACCAATGGCATCGATACAACGTCTTCGTGCACGGTCGCTTCGACCATTGTTACGTGCAGCGCGATCCCGACCGACATCGGGCAGATCGACGATAATAAAACAATGCGTATCTATGGAGACGTGAGCGTTCCAAACGGTGCGTTGAACCCAACGCTTCGTCTCACCCTCAATGATCCTGGTACCGTGAATAGTGCGGGCGCAATCACCTGGACCGATACCGAAGGGGCGTTTACGTGGGTCGATGTGGAGCAACCGGTTGTGAGGGGGACGATGTTTAGATGACCTTCAACGGCGCGATGCTCAAGGCAAAGGTTTTCTTCTGCCCGTTATCAAACGCGATCTCGACGACATCCCCGCGGCGCGTGAGGATGGTGCCTTCTCCAAACGTCGGGTGAGCGATACGAGTGCCGATTTCGATATTTGCGCTTTTTGTGGATTCATCGAAGGAGAGATCCTGATTGAATTCAATGTTCAGGTCGTCCTTCTGAATGAATGGTTGTAACGATCCTTGTCGTGATTTTTCCACAGCACTATCCGATGCCCATGCAAACGCACTCAAGATGTCATCGCTCCTGCGCTCGATCACGCTCTCGGGGAGATCGTCGAGGAATCGGCTCGGCGGGCTGCTCTTATTTTCACCCCAGAGGTAGCGATTTTGCGCAAAGAGGAGTCGTAGGTGCGTCCGTGCGCGCGTCATTCCCACGTACATGAGTCGCCGCTCTTCCTCCAACTGCTCCTTATCGAACATGCTGTTACTGTGGGGAAAAAGTCCCTCCTCGCAGCCGACGATATTCACCGATTCAAATTCGAGTCCTTTGCAAAGATGGAGTGTCATGAGGGTAAGAGCGTCTTTGCCACCATCCGTTAATTTATCGACTTCGGAGACGAGCGCGACTTCTTCGAGGAAACTCGTGAGGGACGTTTTCGGATCCAGTCCGTCGTATTTATGCATGACGGTGAGGAGCTCCTGCACGTTCTGCCATCGCTCTTCACCTTCCGCTTCCTGCCCCTCTTTGAGCCACTGTTCCATTTTTAATTCCGCAAGGAGCGACTCCGCAAGGGCGCTCACGACTTCCGTATTGGCGCGTATGTTGAATCGTTCGATGATACTGACGAATTGTTGGATCTTCGGACTGTCTTTTGCATCCTGCAGGCTCTCCCAGAGAGTTTTGTGATTGGTCGATGCATATTCTTGGATTCTTCCCAGGGTTGTTTCGCCGATTTTTCTGCTTGGAACATTGATGATTCGCAGCATGCTCACGGTGTCACTCGGGTTGAGGATTGTGTAGAGGTAGGCAAGGACATCCTTCACTTCTTTGCGTGCGTAGAACTTCACGCCGCCGAGAATGCGGTAGGGGATTCCCGATCGCATGCACGCTTCTTCAAACAGTCGAGACTGCGCGTGCGTGCGATACAAGATCACTTGTTCGCGTAGCGGCACGCCCGACTTCCGATGCTGCTCGACTGCGTGCACGACTTCCTCGGCTTCGCGTTTTTCATCGCGCACTTCATGAACGACGACACTCGGGCCCTCGCTCTTCTCTGTCCACATTTTTTTTGGGGGGCGGTTGGGATTGGGCGCTATGATGCCATCGGCTGCGGAGAGGATCGGCTGCGTGGAGCGATAATTCTGCTCGAGCTTGATCTGGATAGCGTCGGGATACTCCTTCTGAAATTCCAGAATGTTTCGAATGTCCGCGCCGCGAAACGCATAGATCGATTGATCCGGGTCACCGATGACGCAGAGGTTTCGGTACTTCCGCGCAAGTTGCGAGATCAGCAGATACTGTGCGTGGTTCGTGTCTTGGTACTCGTCGACATTGAGGTAGCGCCAGGTTTCTTGGTAACGATCGAGGACAGGTGGGCATTCATGGAACAGTCGCACGGTCTCGAGGATCAAGTCATCGAAATCGAGTGCGGAGTTTTCATGGAGCGTTTTTTGATAGCGTGCATAGACTTGGATGATCGTGTGCATGCGGTCGCTGGTGGCCTGCACTTTTGCCTCACTCGGGCTGACCGCTTCACTTTTAAAGCGTCCGACGTACCCGAGCGCGGCTCTGGCTTTGAGCTCGGCCTCTTCGATCCGCATGTCTTTCAACACCTGCTTCATCAGCTTCTCCTGATCATCGCTGTCGTAGATCACGAAATTACGGTCTCTCCCAAGCCGTTCGATGTCGCGGCGAAGGATACGTACGCAGATACTGTGGAACGTGCCCATAACCGGCAGACGCCCCTCACCCCCAACCCCTCTCCCAATGGGAGAGGGTGGTTCTTGCCCTTCGGTTAGGTGCAGCAGACTCTTCACTCTCTCCTTCATCTCCGTTGCGGCTTTGTTCGTAAATGTCACGGCGAGGATCTGCCATGCCGGTACGCCCTGATCGATGAGGTAGGCGATGCGGTGTGTGAGGGCGCGGGTTTTGCCGCTGCCCGCTCCCGCCAAAATCAGCACCGGTCCCTTGATCGCCTTCACTGCCTCTGTTTGCGGAGTATTGAGGGTGCCGAAAATTAAATCCTGCGAGGTGGTTTTCATCGCGCTCATACTACCTCATGAGCAGATGTGGAGATCTGGCTTTTGAAAGCCTTTACAGTTGCCTCCTTGATAATTTTTTTTCTATCAGGACTTTCCAGTTGGTTCGCTTGTTCTATCTGCATGTCCAGACGAGTATGTTCTGATGAAACATCATTCATTTTGCTCGAGGCATTTGTGAGATGTTTTTGCAGCAGTCTTAATTCTTCACCCAACTTCCCATTTTGCTGTTGAATCCCACGAATCATACCTAGAACTTGCTCGGCATTCTCCGCAAATTGCTGGCTTTGATAAGCCGCATATAAAATTCCCAAGTACGCCTGAAGAGTATGGGGGGAAAGTAACGTGATGCGCGAATCATTAGCCAATTCAGTGAGCTCCGGTTCACGCAGAATTTCGTAAATCACTGCATCGGACGGAACGTACATGCAGGCGGAATTGAGAGTTTGTTCGTCTTGCAGGATGTATTTTTTTGCCACGTCTCGAATGTGCTTTTTTACGTCATTAATAAATGCCTGTTTTATGGTTGTATTTTCAGGATCATCGATTAACTTCAGATAATTTTCGAGCGGGAACTTTGCATCAATGCACAATCTACCCTGCGCAGTCTCGATCATCAGATCAACCATCGCTCCGGTTTTAAAAGTAAACTGTGCATGCAATTTTTGTGCAGGCAGCATTTGTGAAGCAAGATCGAAAAGAGCTTTCTCACTGAACCCGCCGCGCGGTTTTGGTGCTTTAAATGCTTCTTGCAAACGTTTTATATCTGTGGACAGATTTTCTACATTGCCATATTGTTTTTGAACAAGCCCCATCATCTCTGCCGCTTTATCTAGGCGCGAATTAATATCAATCACACGTTTATCAATGCGGTTATCCATTCCTCCTAATTGCTTGTTCACCAGATCGATTGTTTTTTCCAGCCTCTCTTGGATTCCCTGCGCGTTCTTCCCCATTCCCTCATGCAATTTATCCTTTGTTTCCACTATGTCGCGCCGGAGATTCTCGAGCATTTCGCGTAACACGGTGGCATCTGTGCTCTGCCTTGCGTTCAGTTTCCATGCAACATAGGTGCAAACAAGAAGAATTAAACCAGCTAGAAGATAGAGTGGAGTCATGGCGATATCCTAGCATGCGGTGGACGACTGTCCACTTGCTTTTTATCCACTCGTAAGTACAATTCACTTCCGTCCGCGCTCCGGGAGGCGAAACCGCCCCTGCTGCCCGGCAAAGGTTTTTTGTTCTGTTTTTCCTTCACCTCTCTCTATGGCCCTCAAGCGCACGAAAAAGAAGAAGCTGATTCAGAAATCTCAGACCCACGAAAAGGACACCGGCTCGCCGCAAGTGCAGATCGCGATCTTGACCACCGAGATCGAGATGCTCACCAAGCACCTGCAAGATCACAAGAAGGACCACAGCGCCCGCCGCGGGCTGCTCGGTAAAGTCGCACACCGCCGCAAGCTCCTGAATTACCTCAAGATGAATAAGCCGACGCAGTACCAGGAGGTGCTCGAGGTGCATGGACTCAAGAGATAAGCCCTTCACATCTGCCAAGAAACCTGTACACTCCTCCCAGTTCTTTCCTCAATTTCGCCGTTCCTCCTACTGTTCCCTGGATTTACGTGTCAGCGTGGTCGTACGTCATGGATTCGGCAAGCTCACCATGACGTGAGGTTGCCGCACCTCTCTGACATGTGAATCCAAGAGTGGAAGGGGAATCGGTTCTCTTTCCCTCATTTTTTATGTCTCAAGAAAAAGAATATTCCCTCGAGCTCGGGGATCAAAAATTTACGGTACGTACCGGTCTGATCGCTCGTCAGGCGAATGCCACGGTGCTCGCGCAGATGGGCGATACCGTCTGCATGGGTAACTGCACGGTGAGTGGTAAGCCGCGCGGGGGAGTGGATTTCCTGCCGCTGCAGGTCGTGTACCAGGAAAAATTCTACGCCGGCGGCAAGATCGGAGGATCAAGATTTCGTAAGCGTGAAGGTCGTCCGTCCGATGATTATGTGCTCCTTGCGCGCGTGATCGACCGAGGACTGCGTCCGATGTTCCCGAAGCACATTCGCAATGACATCCAGGTCTTCTGCACCGTGCTCAGTTACGACTTTGAGCACGAGCACGACATCGTGGCATCGAATGCCGCCAACCTCGCTGTTGCCATCTCTGATTGCCCGTTTGAGGGTGCGCTCGGGACGGTGCGTGTGGGTCTCATTGGCGGGGAGCTGGTCCTCAATCCTTCTGCTGAGGCACGCACGAAGTCTGATCTTGATATGTTTGTGACGGCCTCGCTTGAAAAAGTGGTGATGATCGAGGCGGGGGCCAACCAAGTGCCGGAGGCGGAGGTTCTGCGCGCGATCGAATTTGGCAAGAAATGGGCGCAGAAGATCGCCAAGTTTTTTAGCGACATTCAAAAAGAGATC
Source organism: Candidatus Peribacteria bacterium (assembly GCA_023245865.1). GTDB lineage: Bacteria > Patescibacteriota > Gracilibacteria > Peribacterales > Peribacteraceae > JAHFJN01. The sequence goes on along the minus strand of JAHFJN010000001.1, from coordinate 583,136 downwards.
GGCAAGCCGAAGTTTGAAGTCAGTGAGCCCTACACCCACGACGAGGCGTACGCGTTTTTGAAAGATTGGATTCTCCCGACCGTCACGAAGGCGATCAAGGATGATTTGCCAAAGCTTACGCGCCGCAAGGTGATGCAGGATTTTATGGACGGTGCCGGAGCCAAACTCGAAGAAGAGTTTGGCAGCGATAAGCGAAAAGCGATGAGCGGTGAGCAGCTCAAGGAGCTCGATGAACTCTGTTCGCACGGAGCATCGTTTGTCGACAAGATCGTGAAGGCGGAGGTGCGTCGCTCGATTCTGGAGGACGGACTACGCATGAGCGGTCGCAAGGTCGATGAGATCCGTGCTCTTTCGGCGATGGTAGATGTGCTCCCGAAGCGCGTACACGGGTCTGCTCTCTTTCAACGCGGCGAGACGCAGGGCATGACGACCTGCACCCTCGGTGCTCCCGGTGACAAGCAAATCGTCGAAGGGATGGAAGGCGAACATAAGCTGCGCTACATGCATCACTATAACTTCCCGCCGTTCTCGGTGGGGGAGACGAGCAACAGGCTCTTCGTCGGCAACCGCGAGGTCGGTCACGGGAACCTCGCCCAGCGCGGTCTTGAGCCGGTGCTCCCGAAAGAAGAAGATTTCCCCTACACCATCCGCACGGTCACCGAAATTCTTGAGAGTAATGGAAGCAGTTCCATGGCGGCAACGTGCGGTTCCACGCTCGCCCTCATGGCGGCGGGCGTCCCGATCAGCGCACCTGTTTCGGGCATTGCGCTCGGACTCATCAGTGATGAAGACGCGGGAAAGTACATCATCCTCTCGGACCTCCAAGACGAAGAAGACTTCGGTGGCGATATGGATTTTAAGGTGACAGGGACGGCCAAGGGTGTGACCGCCATCCAGATGGATATTAAGATCAAAGGACTGCCCGATTCTGTCTTTGTAGAGGCGCTCGAGCGCGCACGCACGGGCCGCGCGACGATCCTGAAAGCCATGCTCGCGGCCATCGCTGAACCACGCAAAGAACTCAGCCCCTATGCTCCGCGAATCGAGACGATCCAGGTGAACCCCGAAGACATTCGCCTGATCATCGGCAAGGGTGGAGAGATGATCCAGAAGATCACGGGTGAGCTTGGCGTTGAGATCGACATCGAAGACAGCGGACTCGTCTTTGTGACATCTGTGAATGGTGAAGCGATGCAGAAGGCCAAGGAGTGGATCCAGGGGATCGTTGCCAAGCCGGAGGTCGGCAAAGTCTACGATTGCAAGGTGGTACGGATCATCGCCGGGACCGGCGCGATCGTCGAGTTTCTGCGCGGCAAGGACGCGATGATTCATATTTCCGAGCTTCAGTGGACACGCACCGAAAACGTTGAAGACGTGCTGCAAGTGGGGCAAGAAGTGAAAGCCAAGTGCGTCGAGTTTGACCCCATCGAAGGTAAAACCCGCATGTCCCTCAAGCAAATGACCCCGCCGCCCGAAGGCTACGTTGCGCCCGTGCGCAGGCCCTTCAGCGGGGGCGATCGTCGCGGGCCACCGAGGAGATAAATGTGAAGTGTATGACCGTGTGTCGTGGTTCGACTGTGCTCACCATGACACACTTTTCTATGATCTTGGTAGTGTGTTCTTTATTCTTTCATGCAACTGCGAACTGAGGCCGAAGATGTCCTCGAACTCTTTGACCTCGTGGTAGGGAGACCGCTGCCGCCAGAGCGGCATGATGCGATCTAAGATCGCGATCACGCTGTGGAGTTCCTTCATGGCGTTACGCTGCTGCTGCCACCCGGGTTCGTGTTTCTCAAGCACACTGATCAAGCGATCGATCCGTTGGATCGTTCGATGGATCGCTTCGAACAGCAGACGCTCCCGTGTGATGTCGATCGTCGCGAGATCATGGAGCGTGCCGTTATAGAGTTCGGGGATTTCTTCGATGAGGCTCTGCGCCTGCAGGAACGCGGTCGTGAGGTTTTCCCAGTCGCGCGCCGTGAGTGCGCGCCCTTCCTCGACGCCTCGAATGAGCTCGTCGAAGTCTTTGCGTACGATAAAGAGCCCCTGGCGGATGCTTGTGAAGATTCCCTCGAAGGTCATGCGGTGTACTTCGTGGAGCGCGATGTCTTGCCGGCGTGAGACTAATTTGGTGACAAAGACCGCGAAGATCAGAAGGGCGGTGATCGCCTGGAGCATCGAAAGTACTTTCGAAAATCCCTGCGGAACGATGTCGCCGTAGCCGACCGAGGTTGCGGTAATGATGCTGAAGTAGAAGCTGTTGAACGTGCGCTCGAGAGGTGGCATATCTGCGAGTAGCGTCGGGGCATTGGCACTATGGAACGTTGCGAGTGCGGCATAGACTCCGCTGCAGACGATATTGAGAGCGAGCCACAGCAGAAAGAGCTTGGGGTAGCTCAAATTTGTAATTCTCTCAAAGAAATTCGGATGCCGGAGGGGGGAGGGGGAGTGAGTTTTTATCGATTACTATTATATCATAATTGTGTTCTTTTCTCAAGGCCAGAAAAGAACCCCTTCGACAGAGCTCAGGACAGGCTCCAGCGCTCCGCCGCCAATCCTCCTCTGCCCGCCCTGTCATTCCTCGCAGACGTCTCCAGGGCTTCGACGTCTGCTTCGTCATGTTGCTTCGCAATTACAGGGCTTCTCCTTCACCCCCCGTGGCGGCGGGCACCTCCACGGACTTCTTTGGAATTTCTCTCGTCGTCTCCTCTGCCGATGTTTCTTTTTTTTCTTTCTTCTTCATCTCCTGCCCTTCTGCCTTTTTCGGTCCTTCCGACTTCGTTTTCGCACTACTATCCGTCTTATAAAACCCACTCCCTTTAAAAGCGATCCCGGGCATCGAGAGCAGTTTTTCTATCTTCACGCTCCCGCACGCGGGGCACGCGGGAAATTTCTTGGTACCGAAAGGGACTATCGCCTCGAAATGTTGATGGCACTTGGCGCAGGCGAAATCAAAGGTGGGCATAGGGTCAGATGACGTGCCGGGCGATTTGCGTGAGAATCTTGATGTTGAGCGTATCGAAAAGGACATTCCTGGTTCCATGAATGAACTTTGCCGGAAGATCGAGAATGGGATTTTCGGGTGCGTGGATGATGCCTGTGAGTAGTCCGTAGTGATCTTTTGAAATTTCCATGATTGCAGTATAGCACAAATTCCCTTGCATTGCCTCTCTGCACCCAGTATAAGTATCCGGCTTCGCGGGCAACCCCCGCGAGTTCTGTTCTTTCCATCATTGAACGGCGGCCTGCAAAGGCAGCCGTTTTTTTAAATGAAGGAACACGATACACTCCCCCCATGCTTGATAAAGCGTACAACCCACAGGCGGTGGAAGACCGCATCTACAAGATGTGGGAGGAGAGCGGGGCATTCAAGCCGGAATCATGTCCTGCGGATGGCGAACCATTCACGATCAGCATGCCTCCTCCCAATGCCACGGGTCAGCTGCACCTGGGGCATGCGGTCATGCTTGCGCTCGAGGACATCTTCATCCGCTTCGCTCGCATGCAGGGAAAAAGGACGCTTTGGGTGCCTGGCACCGACCACGCATCGATTGCAACCGAGAGTGTGGTGATTCGAAAAATTCAGAAGGAAGAACACATTGCCGATCCGCGCAAAAGTCTGGGTCGGGAGGAGCTCCTGAAGCGGATCCGACAATTTGTAGAGAGCAGTCGCGGCACGATTCGCGGTCAGGTGCGCAAAATGGGTGCCAGCTGCGACTGGTCGCACGAGCGCTACACCATGGATCCGGCCCTTGAGCGTTCGACGTACGCCGTATTCAAGGATATGTATGACTGCGGCATCATCTATCGTGGACATCGGATGGTGAACTGGGACCCAAAACTCCAGACGACATTGTCCGACGATGAAGTGGTGTATGAGGAAGAGAAGTCACCCTTGTACACATTCAAGTACGGTCCGTTTGAAATCAGCACGTCCCGACCAGAAACAAAATTCGGGGACAAATACGTGGTCATGCATCCCGATGACAAGCGATACAAGAAGTACAAGCACGGACAAACCTTCGATGCCGAGTGGATCAATGGTCCCGTGCGCGCAACAGTGATCAAAGACAGCGTCATCGACATGGCATTCGGCACGGGTGTGATGACAATCACGCCGTGGCATGATCACATCGACTTCGAAATCGCCGAGCGCCACGGACTGGAGAAAGAGCAGATCATCGATGAATCAGGAAAATTGCTTTCGATCGCCGGAGAATTTGCCGGGATGAAGATTGAAGATGCGCGCCCGTTGATTGTGGAGAAGCTGGCTGCGAAGGGACTACTGGTGAAGACGGATCCTGCGTATGTCCATAATGTCGCGATCAGCAGTCGCGGTGGAGGACTCGTGGAACCGCAGATCAAGCTGCAGTGGTTCATTGATGTGAACAAAGAAGTTGTGCCCTTCGTGGTTCGACAGGCTCACCATGACACGGCTCAGGGTGACACAAAATTAATGAGCCTCAAGCAGATCATGCATGCGGTGGTGCATCACGGTGATATCACCATTATTCCTGATCGATTTGAGAAGACGTATTTTCACTGGATCGACAACCTGCGTGATTGGTGTATTTCCCGCCAAATTTGGTGGGGTCATCGAATCCCCGCGTGGTACAAAGGCGATGAAGTGTACGTCGGCGTGGAGCCGCCGAAGGGCAATGGCTGGATACAAGATTCCGATACCCTCGATACGTGGTACGGTGTCTCGCAGTGGACATGGAGCACATTGATCGATCCCAAAGCGGCCGCAGACCCCTCACTCTCGCTCGCAGACATCCTCAAGCGCAGTCCCGATTTCCAGACATTCCATCCGACGAGCGTGATGGAGACGGGCTATGACATTCTCTTCTTCTGGGTGGCGCGCATGATCCTCATGACAACGTACGCGACGGGGCAGATCCCCTTCAAGACGGTCTACTTGCACGGGCTCATTCGCACGCGCGACGGTAAAAAAATGAGCAAGAGTCACCCCGAGACGATGATCGATCCGCTCGATATGATTGCGAAGTATGGTGCTGATGCGCTGCGCCTGAGCATGATTGTGGGGCAGAGTCCGGGTGCGGATTCACGCCTGTACGAAGAGAAAATCGCGGGGTACCGCAACTTTATCAATAAGCTATGGAATGCGAGTCGCTTTGTTCTTTTAGAGTGCGAGAAGGCTAAGATTGATCTGTCACAGCTTCGAGCTTCGAGCTTCGAGCTTCGAGAATTATCATTGGCAGATCGTGCGATTCTTCATGCATCGGAAGTCCTCGTCGAAGATGTGACGAAGGGATTGGCATTGTACCATTTAAGTGAGGTGGGCGATCGCCTGTACACATTCGTGTGGGATTTCTACTGTGACTGGTACCTCGAACTTTCCAAGGGGACTGCGAATCATGCCGTGCTCGTTCACGTGCTGCGGCGCATTCTCAAGCTCTTGCATCCGTATTGTCCATTCATCACCGAGGAACTCTGGGCATCCGTGAAACCCAAAGAAGCGGGTATGCTCATTGCCGAGAAATGGCCTGTGGTGAAGCAAGAGCACAAAGATCCTGCAGCGGAAAAAGACCTCCTCATTCTTATTGGCGTCATCCAGGCAATCCGCAAACTGCGAACGGATCAAAACGTGGAGCCGGGCAAAGAGATTTCCGTGACCCTCGTGAGCGGCAAGCATTCTGCATTACTCGAATCGCAAGAATCTCATATTCGTCGCATGGGAAAGGTCGGTAGTCTTACCCTTCTGACGAAGGCAAAAACGATGGAGAATGTCGCGACGGCTTTCCTCACGGACATCGAAGTGCATCTGTCACTTGAGGGATTGGTGGATCTCGAAAAAGAGAAAGCGAGTTTAATCAAAGAACAGGAGCAGTTGCAGAAATTTGCGAGTGGCATCGAGGCGAAACTGGGCAATGAACAATTTCTCGCAAAAGCCCCTGCCACATTAATCGACGAGCAGAAGGGGAGATTGCTGGAAACCAAAGACAAGATTCAGAAAATTGAGGAACGATTGAAACAACTATAGCATCGAGAAATCCAGATGTTTTTCATGCGGTTCATTGACCGCAAGCGCACTGCCGCGGACAACCACCTCGCGACCGTACTGCACCCTGAGTTGATCGAGTGATTTCTGGAGCGACTCATCGCGCATGGTATCGTGTGGGCTTTGAAAGAGTGAGAATTGCGTCGTGGTTTTTGCTGCCAGATCCCACAAACACAACCCCGCCTGCGTGTACGCGATTCCCTTTTTCTGAATCCGTGAAAAACATTTGCGTACGAATGGTGCAATGACTTCCTCCGTGTCACTCAACTGCGGGAGACGAAAGTTCGTACCGCTGTGAGAATCGTATCCTTCGCGCAGCCACACGGAGATGCCACGGCAGGCTAATTTCTGCTTTCGCATCTTGAGGACCGTGTAACTGAGATGTTGCATGATATGTGCCCACAATTGATCATTTCTCGCTGTTTTACGAAAGCTGCGACAGCGTGAGATCGACTGCGGTGGACGGTCATCCTCTTCCACCCTTGAGAGTCTTTCCCCCAGGAGTTCTCGTTGTAAATCCGCCCCAGGACGTCCAAAGAGTTGTACGACCGTACAGCGGTCTGCATTGGCAAAATCCCATGCCGTCACCCATTTGCGTTTCTCGCTGTGCTTCTGGCGAGCCTTGCCGATTCCCGGAATCGCAGCCGCGGGGCGATCGGAGAGGAATTTTTCAAGGTCGCGCTTCTCAAGAACGGTTACGCCGGCAGGCTTTTTGTACTCGCCTGCCATTTTTGAGAGGATTTTTGTGGGAGCAATGCCAATGGACACACTCAAGCTCGTCATCTTCAAGATTTCACTCTGGAGATCCCTTGCCCAGAGATAGGGATCGAACGGAACACCCCCAACGAGAGAGGTGAGATCGAGGAACCATTCATCGATCGACATCTGCTCGATGATGGGACAGTGATCCTGAATGATCGCCTCGATCTGATGACTCGCGATCGAGGTCTCATTGAAATCCGATGCACGGCAGACCGCATGCGGGCAGAGTTGCAGTGCATCCTTCAGACGCATACCGGTCCGTACGCCTTTTGCCTTCGCAGCGTAACTTGCGGCGATCACGCACCCGCCGCCCATCCCGAGTGCGAGGAGTGGCTCCCCTTTGAGGCCTGGATCGAGCCGTTCAAGAACAGACGCGAAGAAACTGTCCGCATCAACGTGTGCAATCATAAAGGACATTAATACTTTCTCATCACCCCACGTACCACCCCCGCGACTTGCAAATCTTCCATTGCATACAAATCGGGGTAGTCGGGGTTTTCCGCTTGCAGGTAGTACTTCCCCTTGTCGCGCTTGAGGCGCTTGAGAGTGTATTCCCCGTCCAAGACTCCGACGACGATATCATTGAGTTTTGGCTCGCGGCCCCGCTCCACGATGACAAGGTCACCTTCATGGATGCCGGCATTGATCATGCTGTTTCCTTTTACGCGCAGGAGAAAGGTGCTGTTGCGATCGCGCACGAGATAGTTTTCGAGCGTGATATTTTCCTCGGCCTGTTCCTCGGCCGCCGCCGCAAACCCCGCGGAGATCGGTCCGAAGAGAGGAAGGGACATCGCGGCTACACCCGCCTCCGCGATTTCGAGAATTTTAATGCGACCTTTCGGATCTTTTTGGAGAAAACCCGCCTTCGTGAGTGCGTTCACCACCTTCGCAATTGCGTTTTTGCTGCGGACACCAAAGGCAATCGCAAGATCGGAAAGGGAAGGGCTATAACCGCGTTTACGCTGGAATTCGCCGATGTAATTCAGGGTCGTACGTTGGTGGGGGGTGAGGGGCATAGAGCGGAAAGGACAGACGTACACCATCATAGGTGGACGTGCGAACACCGTCAAGAGGTCCAGAGAGACAAGGAGGGATTTTGTTTTGTGATTACTCTTTATGATAATACGTTGTGCTCGCCTGCGCGGTTGGCATCACAGTGAGTTCATTGATGCAGACGTGGGCGGGGCGGGTGAGGGCGAAGAGGATAGTTTCGGCGACGTCTACGGGGTCCAGAACGCGTAAACCCGCGGAACGTGCGGCAGCTTTCGCCGTGTCCCCTTTGAAGCGTACGACATTAAATTCGGTATCCACCATCCCCGGGTGAATGCCCGTCACGCGAATGCCGTGGGGGAGCAGGTCGATCCGCATCGCTTTGGTCAGCGCATCGACCGCATGCTTGGTCATGCAGTAGATGTTGCCGCCGGCGTACACCTCTTTGCCCGCGATCGAACCGATATTGACGATGTGGCCCGATTTTCGCGCGATCATGCCCGGCATCACGGCGTGAGAGACCGAAAGTAACCCCTTGATGTTCGTATCGATCATCGTGTCCCAATCGTTAGGGTTACCTTCATCAATCGGACCGAGGCCGAGGCCCAGTCCCGCATTGTTAATCAGCACATCTATCTGTTTCCATTCAGACGGAAGATTGTTGATGGCATGAGTGACCGCCTGGCGATCGCGGACGTCGAAGCAGAGCGGCAGCACCCGGATCGTCGATGTCGCTTGCAGCTCCTTCTTCAGCGCATCCAACCGCTCGCGCCTCCGACCGTTGATGATCAAATCATACGCGTTTCGCGCGAGCAACCGCGCGGTTGCTTCTCCGATCCCTGCCGTGCTGCCTGTAATGAGGGCTATGGGAGATATAGGACCATAGTACCGATGTCATGGTCGGACACAATCTATGCTCGGACATTTTCCTCATATACAGTATACTAGTATACTGTAATTGAGCGGTCGGCTGCGTCGCGAGGGGGGGGGTGGAGGTGGAGTTGGTGGTTTGAAAAGAGGTATACTGCTTCCTATGCAGCGTATGTGTTCCCAATGCGAGGCGAGCTACGATATTACCGTTGAAGATGTTGCATTTTATGATGCCGTGTCTCCCGTGATCGCGGGCAAAAAGTATCCGATTCCCGCGCCCGAGATGTGTCCCAATTGTCGGTCGGTGCGGCGCATGGTGTGGCGCAATGAGCGCAGTTTATATAACCGCCCCTGTGCGCTCTGCAAGAAAACGATTGTGTGTATGTACCATGCGGATCTTCCCTACAACGTTCTTTGCGAACAGTGCTGGCCAAGTGATAGGTGGGATGCGATGCAGTTCGGGCGCGCGTATGAGGACGGCACATTATTTTGGGAGCAGTTTGATGCACTCTTGAAGGCTGTTGCTCATCGCGGGCTCTTCATCACGGGCAGACCGGAAAACAGTGACTACACGAACTGGGCGGGGCCGTGCAAAGATTGCTACCTCGTGTTCAATAGTGGACTTCTGCAGGATTGCTACTACAGCAAGGGTCTCATTGAGAGCAAAGATTGCATGGATATGAGTACGTGCCAGAATTGCGAATGGTGTTACGAGTGCATCAATGCGAGCAATTGCTATAACGCTACTCACTGCCAAAATTGTAGCCAGTGCCAGGACTCCACGTTCCTCTTTAACTGTGTCGGCTGCGATCATTGCATCGGCTGCACGAATCTCACGCATGCCTCGTACTGCATTTTCAACGAGAAGGTGAGCAAAGAGGAGTATGACCGCCAGTCGGCGAGCTTGCTCGGGGCGGGAAGTTTTTCGAAGCATGAAGGGCTTCGCGAGCGTTTCGCAGAGCTTGTCACGAAGGCGATCCATCGCGAGCGACAGTCGGTGAATACTGAAAACAGCACAGGAGACTTTCTCTTCAATACCAAAAACTGCAGACTCTGCTTTGAGGTATTCAAAGCTGAGGATTGTGCATACTTGGATTGCAGCAAGCGCTGCAAGTCCTCTCAAGATTTGTATGGGTATGGATATGATTCCGAGCTTCTCTATCAGTGCACGGGGGTTGGCTATTCGTTCAATGTTCTCTTTTCGGTTCAATGTGAACGGTGTAGTGACAGCATGTACTGCTTCCAATGCACGGATTGCAAGAATTGTTTTGGGTGCGTGGGACTGCGCAAACATGAGTACTGCATTTTGAATAAACAGTACACGAAAGAGGAGTATGAGGCGTTAGCCTCTGCGATTATCGGGAGCATGCAAGCAGACAATTCGTGGGGGAAATTTCTGCCATCAAGCATCAGTCCCTTTGGGTACAACGAAACGGTCGCACTGGAATACTTTCCCGGCACAAAGGGAGATCTCGTGGTCCGCGGATGGAAGTGGAGCGAACACGAAACGCTCTCGCCGCAGGTTGCAAAAATCATCGAGGCTATGCAGTTGCCTGACAGCATCGAAGAGATTCCCGATGACATCACAGAGTGGGCGATTCGGTGCAGGGTCACGGGCAAACCCTTTCGCATCATCAGAAAAGAACTGGAGTTCTATCGCAGGATGCAGCTCCCGATCCCGCGACTGCATCCCGATGAGCGCCATCGGAAGAGACTCGCGATGCGAAATCCCCGACATCTGTGGGATCGATCGTGTGCAAAGTGTGGGAACGCAATTCAAACGACATACAGCCCCGAGAGGCCGGAAGTGGTGTACTGTGAGGAGTGTTATTTGAAAGAGGTATACTGATTGCTATGCAGCGAATGTGCACCCAATGTCAGGCAAGCTTCGAGATCACCAACGACGATCTTGCGTTCCTCGATCAGCTTTCGCCGGTGATTGCGGGGAAGAAATATGAGATTCCACCACCGACTCACTGCCCCGATTGCCGGCAGCAGAGAAGGCTTTCGTATTGTAACGAGCAGTTTTTCTATCAAACGATATGCGTGCTCTGCGCGAAACGTATCATCACCGAGCAGCCGCCGGAAAATCCATGCACGATCTACTGTCGGGAATGCTGGCAGGGGGATAGATGGGATCCGTGCGACTTTGGCAGGGGCATGGATTTCAGTAGGTCTTTTTTTGATCAGTTCCAAGAAATGCGCTTGGCATGCCCCGTGCAGAATTTACTCAGTGAGGGTACCAATGTGAATTCCGATTACATTCACTATGCGGGGTTTGCCAAGAACTGTTACCTGATCATGCATGCGGACTTCTGCGAAGATTGCTACTACGGGTATGGCTTTAAACGCAATCGCTCGTGTGCGGATGGGTTCTACAACCTGCAATGTGAGTTATGCTATGACTGTGTGGATGTCCATGGCTGCTATGATCTCAAGAGTTGCCAGGATTGCCGCAACTGCAATACCGGGGCATTTTTACGAGATTGTATCGGATGTAAGAATTGTTTTCTGTGCGTGGGACTACGCAACAAAGAATATTTTTTCGAAAACAAACAGCTCACAAAGGAAGAATACGAAGCGACGATCGATGCGATCGATCTGGGGTCTCATGTCCAGTATGAAGCACAGCGCCCACGCCTGAAAGCTCTGGAATTACTTCACACATTCCGCCAATTGCAGACGTATAATGTGGAGAATTGTTCCGGCGATCATCTGGCGAATTGCAAAAACACGCACAGCAGTTTTGATTGTGAAGACGTAGAAGACGGTAAATTTCTCTATCAGGTTGTCACGGGAGCCAAGAATGACTATGACATTTATCAGTACGGCCTCAATCTTCAGGAGTCCTACGAATGCTCGATTGCCGGCAACGATACCTACCATGCACTTTTCTCCCACAATGTGCACGTCAGTTGCAACGATGTCACATATTGCTGGCGCGTGCAGTCCTGCAAGTTTTGCTTCGGCTGTGCCAACATGCATCATAAACAATATTGTATTCTCAATAAGCAGTATACGAAGGAGGAGTACGAGCAGCTGGTTCCGAAAATCATCGCGCATATGAAAAAGTCGGGGGAGTGGGGTGAACTGTTTCCCGTGGCCCATTCACCGTTTGGATATAACAAAACGAGCGCTCAACAGTACTATCTGCTGACGCGGGAGCGGGCGATTGCGAAGGGTTGGAAATGGGATGATATGCAGGAGCAGCCATCCGTGGCTGACCGTACGATCAGAGCAGATCAAGTGCCGGACAACATCGATGATGTGCCCGATGATATCCTGCAATGGGCGATAGTGTGCGAAGTCACGGGCAAGCCGTTCAAGATCATCGCGCAGGAACTGAAATTCTATCGTCAGCAGAGGCTCCCAATCCCAAGGCGCAACTGGATTCAGCGGCATAAAGATCGTTTCCTGCGTCGCAATCCCCGGAAATTCTGGGAGCGCCCGTGTATGAAATGTGGCAAGGCAATTCAAACAAGCTACAGTCCCGAAAGGCCGGAGATTGTGTACTGCGAGGAATGCTACCTTGCGACTGTTTACTGATTGCCTCACTTTTTCCTCATATACAGTATACTAGTATATTGTAATTACGTGGGGCTGGCTGCGTCGCAAAGGAGAGGAGGAGTTGGTGGTTGTAATGAGGTATACTGCTTCCTATGCAGCGAACGTGTGCACAGTGTCAGGAATCCTTCGTGATCACGGATGAAGATCTTGCCTTTTACGAAAGCATCTCGCCGGAGTTCGGCGGAGAAAAATATCCCATTCCCGCACCGACGCTCTGTCCCATCTGCCGCCTGATCCGGCGATTGCTGTTTCGAAACGAGCGCAACCTCTATCATCGGAAAAGCGATCTTTCAGGCAAGCCGATTATTTCAACAGTTGCAACCGAGAAGCCTTACGTTATCTACGATCAGGATGAATGGTGGAGCGACCAATGGGATGGGAAAACGTACGGCAGAACATTCGATGTAAGCCGCTCTTTCATGGAGCAAGTGCATTCACTCAACCGGGAAGTGCCGCACCCGTCACTCAATACGACAAACGTCGAAAACAGTGCGTACACGAATTACTCGTTGAATGTGAAAAACAGTTATCTGGTATTCGGCGTCAGTCATGCGGAAGATTGCATGTACGGGAAATTTGTCATTACGTGCAAAGATTGTGTCGATTGCTTGTCTATTTTCTCCTCTGAACGCTGTTATGAAGGGGTGGCAGCCTCACGATGTTACCATTGCGCGTATTTTTCCTACTGCCAAAACTGCAGTGACTGTTTTCTGGTGGAAGATTGTATCGGATGCAAAAACTGCATTATGTGCCTTGGCCTGCAGCAGCAGGAATACTGCATATTCAATGAAAAACTCGATCGAGAAACGTACGAGAAACGCAAAGGAGAACTTCTGGGGGGTCTGACAGTCGAACGGATCCGCGCGCTCACGGACCAATTCCAGGAATTCAAGCGGGACAAACCGCATCGCGCCTCACATTTGTTTGCCTGTGAAGATTGCTCCGGCGACATGCAGACCAACTGCAAAGACTGTTGCTCCTGTTTTGATATGTCGGATTCTGAACACTGTCGATATGTAGCATTCATGCCAAAGGGTTTGTGTGCATACGATGCCAATTTCGGATCCCCGACGGGAGTGCAGTGGTCCCTGGAGATGTGTTGCTCCATGGGTCAGTACTGCATGGGCAACTATTTGTGTTGGGATTGCAATAACACGTACTACTCCATCGACTGTAAAAACTGTAAGAACTGCTTCGGATGCGTGGGACTAAAACATCAGCAGCACTGCATCCTTAACACACAATACACACCCGAGGACTATCCGAAGACCGTGCAATTGATCATCGCAGCCATGCAGAAAGCGGGAGAGTGGGGCGAATACTTCCCGCCTTTTGTTTCTCAATTCGCTTACAATGAATCTCTTGCGCAGGAATATTTCCCATTGTCACGCGAAGACGCCATCGCACAAGCATGGCAATGGCGCAACGACGATGAAACGGAACTTCCTCCACGCAGCATCACGGTCGATCAATTGCCCAGCACCATCGAGCAGACAAACGATGACGTTCTCCTGAGGCCGGTGATCTGCCAGAAAACCGGAAGACCATTCAACTTCGTGAAACAGGAATTAGCCTTCTATCGATCGATGGGCCTTCCCCTCCCTCACCTGCATCCTGATGAACGCAGTGCAGACAGATTGCGTCGAAAAAATCCGTATCGCCTGTGGGAACGACAATGCAATTATTGCGGCAAGACTATTCAATCAAACTATGCGCCCGAGAGGCCGGAGATTGTGTATTGCGAGGAGTGTTACCTGGCAGAGGTTTACTAATGCCCCTCACCCTAACCCTCTCCCTCAAAGGGAGAGGGAAGCGTCGGTTCCTTCACCTTCTGCATCGTAAAGAAGCTGATGAGGACGAGGATGGCAAGCGCGATGATGGAGAAACGGTAGCGGTCGGGACCGAACGGTGCGAATGCCGCGGCGGTTGCGCTCCAGAGCAGTGGCCCGAAGATCGATGCAGTGCGCTCGAAGAGCGCGTATAGACTAAACATCTCGGCTTGCTTGTCCGCGGGGACGAGGTGTGCGAAAAATGCGCGGGAGAGCGAGAACAGTGCACCGAACGCAAAGCCGTTGAGTGCCACGATGATGGTGAAGAGCCAAGGGGTTGTGGTGGTGACAAAGAGGATAAGGACGACGGTCCAAAGCGCGATGCAGAGCGAGATCGCCCGCTTGCGCGTGGCGCAGAGCCGTACGAAGAGGGGGCACACGAATGACCCTATGACGCCGGCAAACACCGCGAGGATGAATGTGATGCTCTTTTGGGTATCGGGCATCTTCGCAACGATATCCAGATAGGAAGAGACGAACATCGCGAGCGTCAGCATCGCATCGGCAAACAGGCAGTAGGTGACGAGGTACCAGAAGACATCCGGATATTTGCGAATGTGACGCAGATCGTGGAACGTCTCGCGGATGCTGCGACCCAGCTTCACGGAATCTGTTGCTGCGGGACGGTCTTTGAGGAGGAGGAAGACCGGCAATGCGCAGAGCAGAAACAGCACTCCTGCGATGACGAAGATGAGCGGCTTGCCGGTCATGCCGAGGAAGGAAACTTTCCCCTGCGCGAGCGGGATCGCGAGCGCGAGTCCGACGACATTGCCTACTTGGCCCATACCCATGCCGAACCCCGACGTACGTTCGAGCGATCGTCCGCTCATCGTGAATTCCCGCAGGAAGGCATCGTAGAATGCGAAGCAGGAATTGTAGAAGAAGTTGAAGAAGCTGTAGAGCGCGATAACGATGATCGTTGCTGTGAGCGTCAGAGTTTCGGTAATGCCCATGACGAAGCCGAGTGCGATCAAGGAGGCGATGCAGAGGAGTGAGCAGACCGCGAGGAATGGCATGCGTCTGCGTGCATGGTCGGACATTTTCCCGAGGACCGGGAGGAGCAGCAAGATCGCAATCGTCGAAATGGCGACGGACGCGCTCATCCACGCGTCGGATCCATGATGCTCGGTGATGAACCAGAGGCCGAAGTAGAGCGACAAATTCACGAACGCGATCGAGTTTGCAAAATCGTAGAGCGCCCATAGCCACACATCGCGTTTTTGCCGACTTCCTACTTCCTGCGTCATGCCAAGCACTCTATACTGTCGCTTCATGGAAAGAAATTGCACCGAGTGTTCACAGGCGTTTGAGATCACCGAGGAGGATCTGCGACTCCTCGATAAAATCTCACCCGTTATCGCGAATATCAAATATCCCTTACCTCCGCCGACCCATTGTCCATCGTGCAGGATGCAGCGGAGATTTGCTCAGCGCAATGAGACCAAACTCTATCGAAGAATCTGTGCACACACAGGAAAGCCAATGATCTCGCTGTATTCCGAAGACAAACCCTACACAGTTTTCAGCGAATCGGCATGGTACAGCGACGAGTGGGATGCCTTGAGTTACGGCAGAGATTTTGATTTCTCCAAACCTTTCTTTGCGCAATTCGCGGAGCTCATGCGGCAAGTGCCTCGCCGCGGGATGCACCAGGATGGCACTGCGGAGAACAGCGACTACACGGCCTTTGGGATGAATAATAAGAATTGCTACCTCGCGTTCTCGTGTTTTCTCTGCGAGGACGTGTACTACAGTTCGTGGACGATGGGGAAGAATTCCATGGATTGTCTGGTATGCGTTGGTGGGGAACTGCTCTATCAATGCGTCGATTGCAACAACTGCTATCACTGCTTTTTCTGTCATGAATGTCAGAATTGTCAGGATTCGATCCTGCTCGAAGATTGCCGCGATTGTCATCACTGCATCGGTTGCAAAAACCTGCGGAACAAGGAGTATTACCTGTACAACAAACCTGTCTCCAAAGAAGAATACGAAGCGAAGCGAACAGAAGTATTGGAGGGTGGCCTCGATCGCGAGCGCGAAACTTTCGATCGGTGGAGAGTGACACTGCCGACACTCGCGGCGCGCATCACGCAATCCGAAGGGTGCACGGGAAACTACATCGAACAATCAAAGAGCTGCATTGATTGCTACGATTTGCATTTGGGTTCACAAGATTTGCGTCATTGTCAGCTCTGCGGTTGGCAGGCCAAAGACATGATGGATTGCAGTTCGGCAGGCAAGAACGGGGAAATTCTCTACGAGATGCATGGAGCGGCCAGTAGTACGCGAAACTCTGCGTTCATGAGTTTCGTCGGGAATTGTCAGTATGTGTATTACAGTGAGAATTGTAAAAACTCTTCGCACTGTTTTGGTTGTGTCGGAGTCACAAGCAAGCAGTACTGCATCTTGAACAAGCAGTATACGGAGCAGGAATATAATGAACTCGTCCCGCGGATCATTGAGCATATGCGAAGTACCGGGGAATGGGGGGAGTTTTTTCCGATCGAACTCTCACCGTTTGCGTACAATGAAACGTTCGCACAGGAGCATTTTCCACTCACAAAGGAAGAAGTGCTTGCAAAAGGCTGGAAGTGGAAGGACGCCGAGGAGGAGCTGCCACAGATACCAGAGGTAGTACCTGATTCTACAAGAGTGTGTGAGGTGACTGGTAAACCATTTCGCATCATCAAGCAAGAGCTCGATTTTTACCAACGCGAAGGCTTGCCACTGCCCCGTCTTCATCCCGATGAGCGTCGTCGTCGCCGTCTCGCCATGCGCACCCCGTACAAAATCTGGAACCGCGAGTGTGCCAAGTGCCAAAAGCCAATTGCCACGAGCTACAGCACAGAGCGGCCGGAGATTGTGTATTGTGAATCTTGCTACCTTGCGAGCGTTTACTGAATGCCTCAAGCTCATTTTTTCCTCATGTACAGTATACTAGTATACTGTAATTGAGCGGGGCTGGCTGCGTCGTGAAGAGGGAGGGGGAGTTGATGGTTGGAATGAGGTATACTCTCCCCTATGCAGCGAACGTGTGCACAGTGTCAGACGAGTTTTGAGATCACCGATGACGATCTGGCGTTTCTTGAGGAAGTGTCACCCTCGTTCAGCGGCAAAAAGGAGTTGATTCCACCACCCACTCTTTGTTCCCTCTGCCGTGCGCAGCGAAGGATGGCGTGGCGGAATCATTGCTTCGTGTACCGCAATCCCGATGCATCGCCAGAGCATGCGGGCTTCAGCATGTGGACGCCGGAAAGTCCGTTTCCTGCATATGAGAACAGTCTTTGGTTTTCGGATCATTGGGATCCGCATACATCGGCAGCTTCGGTGGATTTGGATCGATCATTTTTCGATCAGTTTATGGAAGTTCACAATCGATCGCCGCGTTTTGCGCTGGATAACACTCGCATGGAAAACAGCGATTATTCGAACAATGCCGATAAGTGTAAGAATTGTTATCTCTGTTTCAATATTTCCGATTCACAGGATTGTATCGCTTCCGACAATATAGAGTTATGCCGCGATTGTATCGACTGTACACGGACCGCGTATTGCGAGCGGTGTGTAGAATGCATCGATTGCCAGCGATGCTATGAGCTTCAGTCCAGCACAAGCTGTGAAAATTGCAGTGACAGTTTCTTTTTGCTCAATTGTCTTGGTTGTCGTCACTGCATCGGTTGCGTGAATCAGCGACAACGCGAATACTGCGTCTTCAATGAACAGAAGACGCCGGAAGAATTCGCTGCCCTAGCCCATACGTTTTCATCATGGAGTGATCGCACGGCCTTCATCGAAGCGTTTGAAGTTTTCGCAAGGACACATCCAAGGCCGCATTGCGTCGCACGGATGGTCAATGGCTGCACCGGAAATTATTTGGTGCAGTGCAACGACGTTCAGGAATCCGTGTTTGTGCAGTCAGGAGAGCACCTGAAAGACTGTCAGATGTTGTTTCATGATGTGCATCACTGCCGCGATGTGACACTCTTCGGTATTCGAGCGGAGTACTGTTACGAAGGATGTATTCTCGGACTGGATGCAGTGCGTACCCACTTCTGTGTGAGTGTGTGGGAGGGCACATCGGATATGCTCTATTGCGCATATTGTGTGAGCTGTTCAGACTGTTTCGGATGTACCGGTCTGCACCGAAAAAAGTACTGCATTTTAAACAAGCAGTATACGAAGGAAGAGTACGAAGCGTTAGTGCCGCAGATCATCGAACAGATGAGAAAACATGGGGAGTGGGGCGAATTCTTCCCCATCACATGCTCACCCGTTCCGTATAATCACTCGCTGGCTCAATTCTATTTTCCCCTCACGAAGGAGCAGGCCGTGGACTATGGATATCGATGGCGCGACGATGCATTACCAGATGCAGCTCATACAATCGATGCCAAAGATCTGCCTGATCATTTGCCTGCCGATGACACAACTCTCATGCTACACAGCAGCCGCTCCGGCAAGCCCTTTAAACTCACATCTCAGGAAATCAAACGCTACCGGGAGTTCAATGTTCCACTTCCTCGTGAGACCTATGAAGAACGGATCACCCAGCGTCTCCACGCTCTCGGTGGTATCCGTCTCTACGACCGCACTTGCATGAAAACCGGCAAGCCGATTCGAACGACGATTCCATCCGATAGTCCGTGGATTGTGTGGGATCGGGATGTGTGGGAGCAAGAATTTGGTAGCTGAGGACCCATCGAGAAAATTTTTGCACATGCAAAATCCTTCAGGGTGACACATTTCAAAGGATCACATCCAAATCCTTGTGCTTCGTGAGTTCGAGGTAGGTGATCGTCCAGACGCAGTGCTTGAAGGCGTGGACGTAGGCGAAGAAGTAGCTGGCGATGATGATGAGCGCGATGCCCACAATCGCAGCGATCGAGTACGCGAGGGCTTGCGAGAAGACGTGCGTGAGCAGCACCGCAATGCCGACGACGATCGCGGGGACGAGGATCACGGTCGCGACGTTGAGGAGAATGCGGATCGAGATCACAAACAGCAGCAGCAGCAGGAACATGATGTGGCTGAGGTGTGACATGATCAGCTTGAAGCTGCGGCCGATGGCATGGAAGATATTCAGTTTTTGGAGCACCACGCCTTCGTTGGCGAAGCTGAAAAGGAATTTGAGGACATTGCTGAGCAGGAAGAGAAAGGCCAGCACCCCTATGCACCAGTATTTGATGTCGCCACTGACGTACCGCAAGATCAGCGAGAAGACCGTGATGACGATCGAGAGTCCCGCGAGTCCCAGAAATTCATGGATCGCGAAGATCGGGAAGAAGTTGTAGAGCCCGAGCACCAGGCCTCCTTTGACGGGTTCACCGCGATAGGACTTCGCGGCGAGGCCGATGATGGCACCGGTGCAGAAGTGGGGGATGAAGAGTTCGACGACGATCAGCGTGACAAAGAAGCTGACGATACTGAGGAACAGCCAGAACGGCATCGATTGGTAGATCATAATCTCGATGTCGAAGAATCCCGCGCCGCCGCTCCCATCGATGTACTTGAACGCGAAGTAGACTTGGTAGATGAGGAGCTTCACGTTGAGCATGGTTTCAAAGAGCGACGACACAAACGACCAACGCCGGACTGCGGCGGTTTTTGTGGTGATGGCCCAAGCTTGTGCGATGATTTCGCGCGGGGTCATTGCGGGGGCGTGAGAAGCGCCTGGAGGGGAGTATAGCTGTAGTTTTTTCCAAGCAAGATCGTCAGGCCGCTGCCGCTTTCGGAAGGCTCAAACGGGATTTTGAGAAGGTTGGCGAGGGGGAGGGCGCGGGGTTGCTCCGCCGCGGGCGCATTCATGACGGATGTTGCTCGTTGCTCGTTTCTCGTTGCGTTTCGTACGTCTTCGATTGCAAATCCGTAGCGCGTGAGTTCGCCGCTGAGCTTGCGGCCGCTCCCTTCCTTTGCCCCTGCATTGAGGACGGTGATCGCAGGAGTGGTTTCGACTGTGCGATCGTTGAGGAAGAGCTGCGCGAGGACGCGGATCTGTTTCCAGGTCACCGGGAACTCGGGGATCGAGACGGGGAGCAGCACCGAGGCCCCTTCGAACTGATCGCGGGGAGGTGCGTAGAGAAATCCTCCCGCGCGCAGGGGCACGTCGTAGAGGCCGTTTTCGTCATTGAGTTGGAGCATTGCGATGTGAGAGCGATCGATACCGCGTGCGATGTCCGCGAGCCCCACCATCTCGCGCACGGTGAGCGTCGTCTCCATGTGGCCAGTGAGAATGCCAAGCAATTGCAGGATCTTGCTTGGGTGAGTGAGCAGCCCCGAGTTTTTCGCTTGAGCGCTCACGGCGCTCAGGATTTGCTGCTGGCGACGGGAGCGATCGAAATCGCTCGTTGAGTGCCGACTGCGCGCATACTTGAGTGCCGTTTCGCCGTCGAGGTGCTGCGGGCCCGCAAGCAGCGTGAAGGTTTCGTAGCTGTCTTCGGTGCCGGGGTACTCGGGGTCCGTAAGATCCTGTGGCACGTCGATATCGACGCCGCCGATGGCATCCACCAATTGTGTAAATCCGCTGAAGTCCACTTTGATGATGTGATGGATCTCAAGGCCAAGCGCAGAGCCGACTTCGAGGCCGATTTCCGCCATGGCGGCTTTCGAAGCCTCGGGGCGTTTCATGCTTTGCGACACCAGAAGGCCTTTGTAGTCGCGGTAGAGTGTGTTGATGCGGCCTGCGCCCATGCGATTGGTCTTCAGGAAGTAGAGATCGCGCGGGAGCGAGAGGAGCGCGACCCCCTTGGTCTTTGCATCGATGCTTGCGACCATAATGCTGTCAGTGAGATCGAGTCCGTCGTGTGTTTTGTCTCCTTCCCCAAGCAACAGCACGTTCGTGTGGTCGTAGGTATCGACCGGAAGCGGCGAAGCGGTGATCGTTGCGACATTCTGGACACTGAGTATTTTGACTTGCACGAGCGTTTGCACCGCGGCAGATGCGACCGCGACGGCGCAGAGCAGTGCGAGGAGGATGACGAGGAGGCGCTTGAACATGAGGATGCGGTTGGATGCTTCCTTTTCTTCCGCGTGCTTACGGCGCAGTCCCTGCAGCAGACGCACGACTCTGATGGTGAGCCAAGCGGGAATTTTGAAACGCGGTTTTTTGTCATCCGCTAAACGACGGACCGTGAAGGGCATGGGGGAAGTATAGTTCTTTTCGCTGTCACTACAAACTACCAACTACAAACTAAAAACTAGCTTCAGCAGAAGCAACATAATCGGCTGATGCACGAGGTAGATGAGGAGGGAGTGGCGGGAGGGCCAGCTGAGAGCGATGAGCGATAAGCGATGAGCGAACAGCGACGAACAATATTTTCTCCATGCAATCCATCGGATGTAGAGGAGGTCGCCGAGGGCTGTGCCAAGCAGGATCACGCCGAACCACGGAAGCGGCGAAAAGTGGTCGATGGTAGTGAAGTGGGGAGGGGGGATGAACTGGCCAATGAGGATGCAGAGGACGCCAAGCGGGGCATTCCAGAATGTGAAACGCATGAAGAATGGCAGCACCAGGATCGATGTTGCGATCAAGTGCAGGATTCCGAACCGCACGTACGAAGAAGCGTCGAAGACGAGTGTTGCCAGCGAGACCATCATTGCGACCGCAAGGAGCAAGCATCCGCGTTGCCAATATTTTCGCGTACGCTGATCGGTTGGCGTGCGATCCCAGGAGATGACGAAGCTGATGCCGACAAGCAGAAGGAAGAGGGTTGCGGTGCTGCGTGCGAGCAGCCACCAGCCGCCGCTTAGTACATCTATCTGGAATCCATAGAACGCGGCGAGATCGTACGCCGTGTGGTAGAGGATCATCGCGCTGAGTGCGACGGTCCGCAGGAGATCGAGTTCGGGGTAGCGATGTTGGAGCATAGTTTCATTATGGCATAAAAAAAGATGCCCTTGCGGACACCTTTTTCCTTGCGAATGAGAAGCTTGTATTAAGCAGCCATCCTCGGGCCGGATGCATCGCGGCTTGCCATGAAGCACGCTTTGCATAGGACCGGCTTGCCACCCTCCTCGACAGGACGGGGCTTGAACGGAACCTGGCACGCAGACCCACATTGAGCGCACACGGCATCGTGCATTTCACGAGTACCGCGGTCGTTCTTGCGGGCGGAGCGGCAGGCCTTGCAACGCTGAGGAGCACTCAGGTTCTTTGTGGCGTAGAATTCCTGTTCACCATCGGTGAACGTGAACGCGGCGCCGCAGTCGCGGCAGGTGATCTGTTGATCAGCCATACGGAAGAAAAAGAAGGAAATAAGAGTCACAGACTTCCTTCTCTGAGTTTCGCGGGTGACTGCCGTTGATGGCGGGTACAACCTGAATGACTTGAACGAAGGACGCTGTTGTAAGGGCAGTATAGCGGTCGTTGGGGGGATGTCAACATAAATTGCCACAATATTCGTACCGCACACTTATAGAGACGTCATGGCATGGCGTCTCTATAAACAAAACATTGCTTATTTCAGTGTCACCTTCGCTCCTGCCTCTTCGAGCTTCTTCTTCATTGTTTCCGCATCGGCCTTGGCCACACCCTCTTTAAGGATCTGCGGGGCGGTGTCGACTTTCGCTTTGGCATCACCGAGCGCGAGGCCTGTGATTTCGCGGACGACCTTGATGACGGCGATCTTCTGCGCACCAGCTTCGGTCAGCTCGATGTTGTAGCTGCTCTTTTCCTCTTCGGCGGCAGCTCCACCTCCGACGGCAGGGGCGGCGGCTGCAGCGACGGGAGCGGCACTGATGCCGTAAACAGTTTCCATGTACTTAACGACGTTATTGAGCTCCACAACGTTGAGTTTTTCTAATGCGTCGATGACGGCTTTTTCCTGTTGTTTCAGCTCGATCGTGGCGGTATCCATATGCTAGGAAGGTAGGAAATAGGAGATAGAAAATAGAAATAGATGATTATGTTTTTTTCTTCGCGAGTTCGGAGGTAGCAAGAGCGAATTGGCGAAGCGGGGAAGAGCAGATCGAGGCGAATTGGCGAAGCGGGGATTGCAGCATAGAAACAAACATTCCGAGCAATTGATCGCGCGTCGGCATCTTGGCGAAGGCGACCGCCTCGGCCTGGCTCAGGAGTTTGCCATCGAAGACCCCGCCGATCAGTTCCACCTGCGGATGATCTTTGGAGTATTTGAAGGCAACCTGTGCACCGGTCATCGGGTCCGCGAAGCTGAAGATGCAGGCGACCGCACCATCCATCGCGCTCTCCGGGAGTTCCGGCAGGCCCGTCTCTTTGGCGGCAATTTGCATAAGGGTTTTCTTGGCGACTTTCATCTCGGCCTTGCCCGTTTTCAGGCGACCGCGAAGATCGGAGACTTCGCCGACTTTGAGGCCGATGTAGTGGGCGAACATCACAGACTGCGCCTTTTGCATTTTCTCTTTAAGATCCGTGAGTTGAGCCGTTTTTTCCGCCTTCGTTAACGCCATAAAATGGGGTACATACTAAAAGCTGGACTCCCGTCCGGGAGACCAGCGAGGCATACGGCACGAATCACCAAGCCGGAGCCGGATGAGCGATGCTGTGTGCCTCGGAGGGACTTACCTTCGGCCTGCGGCCTAACGCCCTCGGTCTTCGGACAGGCCATTATCATAGAGGGAAAAAAGGGGAAGTCAAGGGAATCCTCAATAGCCCTAACCGGTAAGCGAGAAGCGGGTAGTATTCTGGATCGAATGATCGTTTTCTGGTACCATTTGCATCCATGGCGCACGCCGTGCACTCACCGCCGGAGACTCTGCGCTTTGAGCAATTGCTTGTGCAGCATCCCCGCACATCCGGCTCACGTGCGCTGCCGCGTCTGCGGGAGGCATTGCATACGGCGCAGACAGTCTACGCAGATCGCATGCACTGGACGGGGGAGTCCATCCTGGAACATTGCTTGGGCGTGCTCCAGACGTTTCTGACGTTCGATCCGGATGATGATGCGTTGATTGCGTGTCTGCTGCATCACATCACCGAAGATACATCGTGGACGCTTGCGAAAGTCGAACAAAAGTTCGGACCGGTCGTGCGTCAGATGATTAGCGGCATTCATCTCTTTTCGTACGTGACATCCAACAATCAGCGGATGACCCTGGAGAGCATGCGATTGATGTTTCTGAAAGTCAGCAGTGAATTGCCGCTCGTCGTGCTCCTGCTCAGTCATCAACATCAACTCCTCAAGCACCTCTCGGTGATCGGCGTCCAGGAGCGGCGTCGCCTCGGTCGCGATACGTTACAACTCTACGCTCCGGTCGCCGCTCGACTCGGTATCTACTGGCTCAAGCAGAAGCTGGAGAGCTTGGCGTTTCCGGTGCTGTATCCGGTCGACAGCGTCAAAATTGTCGAGCAGTTGGAGGAGTGTCACCGGCGCTACGGAGAATTTTTGCCGGATGTCGCTTTGGAGCTTCGTCGGTATCTGCACGAGGCAGGGGTAGCGGCGGAGGTTGCCATTCGCGAGAAGCAGCCCTACAGCATTTTTCAAAAAATGAAGGAGAAAACGATCACGCATGTGGAGGATCTCAACGATCTCTACGCTGTGCGCGTGATTGTGCGAGAAGAGGCGGAGTGTTACCAGACGCTCGGATTGCTCCACCGGATCGGCCACCCGATCGTGGGGAAGTTCAAAGATTACATCGCGTTTCCCAAGCCCAACGGCTACCAGAGTTTGCACACGACGCTCGCTCGGTTGTCTGGTGTTCCTGAAAAACTCTGCGTCGAGGTCCAGGTGCGGACCCTTTTGATGCAGCAGGAGGCGGAGCTCGGTATTGCGGCGCACTGGAGTTACAAAGAAGGCGGCACGGCCGAACATGCCGCCGAGCGGGCTCGACTGCAGCGCGCGCTCACGCAGCATCTGATTCCACGCGATCACATTTTCGTCCTGACGCCGCGCGGGGACATCATCGAACTCCCCGAGGGGGCGACCACGCTTGATTTTGCGTTCCATGTGCATACGACGCTGGGTCTCAGTTTCCGCGCCGCGAAGGTCAACGGATCGATCGTGCCGCTCGATCACGCACTCGAAAACGGCGACATCGTGGAAATTCTGCGGCATGCCGACCCGCGTCCCTCCCCGCGCTGGATGCAACTCCTTCGGACCGCCTCGGCTCGCTCGCGCCTGAAACGATACCTTGCCATGAAGTCAGGCGAGCGTGCGCCTCCGGACGTGCGAGAAAAGATCACAGTGTCCGAGAAGCGTGCGGTGAAAAAGAAGATCGCACTCGTTGCCCGGGTGGAGGGGCTCATTCCCATGCCCGTGCGGTTTGCGCGCTGCTGCAAGCCGGACGCAGGGGGAAATCCGCCCCTTGCGGGCGTGATCGGTCGCAGGGGAGACGTCTGCGTGCATGCGGTTCGCTGCAAGATGCTGAACAATGTGAATCCGGGGAGACGGGTGGGGGTGAAGTGGGGGGAACGGTCATGACAAAACGTTGCTGGTTTGCTCGTTGCTCGTTACGAACAAGAAACCAGAAACGAGTGAACGAGTAACTTACTGGAGTAGCAGCTCCAGCGTCTTCTCCACCATCGCTCTCCAGCGCAGTTCCTCGTAGAGGGTGCCGTGACTTTCTAATTCCTTCTTCGCGTGGTCTTTCTCTGCTCCCGGGACGCGCGAGAGAAAATCATCAAAGGCTGTTTGCAGTTCCTCGGCGCTGACGGTGATTTTTTTCTCTTCGATGAGAGCACTGATGCCGAGGCGTAGCTTCCAGCGATCCTCCGCCTGTTTTTTCCATTCCTCCTGCTTCTGCTGCACGGTTTTTCCCTCTTTTTTGAGCGCATCTTCGGGGTTGATCTGCTCCTTCTTCACCCGTTCGGTCCACTCGTTCACGATCGATCGCATTTCCTCTGCCAGCAGCTCGTCGGCGATCTCGGCGGTGGTGGACGTACGGATGGCGGTGAGGAGTTCATTTTCGCGTCGCATGCGTTCGAACTGCTCCTCCTGTTTTTGAAGGGAATCACGGACGGTTGCCTTAAATGCCTCGGCTGAGGTCGACTGCAATTTTTCTTTCGCGAACGCATCATCGAACGCGGGGAGATGTGTTTCCTCGACTGTTTTCACCGTGACATGGAACGTCGCTGGTTTTCCGCGGAGCTGTTCTGCTTGAAATTTTTCAGGCAGGGTGAGGGTGAACGACTTCTTCTCGCCTTTCTTGAGTCCGAGTAATTGATCTTCGAATCCGGGGAGGAGGTGCGAGCTGCCGATCAACACTTTGTACTCGCTCGCGCGAAGCCCCGTGATCTCCTGGCCGGCATTGTCCGTCGCGTGGAAATCAATCGTCATTTGATCGTCGTTCTTGGCGGCACGCTCGACGATGTTTGCAGTGCGGTGTTCACTGAGCACCGAATCGATTACTTTCTGGACGTCCGTTTCTTTCGGGGCGGTGCCCTTCTTTGCTATCGTAAGTTTCGAGCTCTTGATGGTCGCGGTTGGTTTTTCGATGAAGGTGACGGAGAGTTCGAGAGGGTCGCGTTTTTGTATCTCGATCCGCGGCGGGAGCACCGGGCGCAGGTCATGCTCCTTGATGAGAGAAGGGATGACGTCCCTGAGGAGCGTGTGAATCGTTTCTTCTAGCAGGTGCTCCGGTTTCACGCGCTCGCGCACACTCTCAAGTGGTGCGTGGCCGACGCGAAATCCTTTGATCTCGATCTTCGTACGGAGTCGCTCGAGCGCCTGTAACTCCGCTGCCTGTACCTGCTCCTTCGTGAAGGCGAGCTTCGTTTGGGAGCGAGACTTAGGGAGGCGTTCGAGATTCATTTCTTTTTCCAGTACACGAGCAGAGGTGTCGCGACGAAGTAGCTGCTGTACATGCCGACTACGGTCCCGATGATGAGCGCGAGAATGAACCAACGGATGCTTTCGGACCCAAATGCAAAGAGGGCAGTGAGCATGATGAGAATGCCCAGTCCCGTGTTGATCGTACGGCTGACGCATGCATGGAGCGCCTTGTCCGCGACCGCGGCGAAGGTTTCGTGCTTGTCACTCAGATGGAGCGTCTCGCGGATACGGTCGAAGATGACGATGGTGTCGCTGACGGAGTGGCCCATGATGCTGAGCAGCGCCGTGGTAAATAGGGTGTCCATTTGGAAGGTCGTGACGTGACTGAGGATCGTGAAGACCCCGAGCAAGATGCTGACGTCATGGACGAGCGCGACGATCGCGGCGAGGCCGAAACGCCAGGGACTTAAGCTCTTCGGAATCTTGCGGAATGAGAATGCGACGAAGGTCATGATCGCAAGACATGCGACCATGAGCGCCCAGAACGCGCGCTCCTTCAGGTTGGCGCCGACCGTGGGGCCGATTGTCGTGTACTGCAGCTCGTCGACCTTCTGCAGATTGGTTCTCAAGTGCGCAAGCAGCGCGGCGTGTTCCTCATTGGTGAGGGTCGGGGTGCGTACAAAAAAGCTGCCGGTTTTCGTGCGTGAGATCGATTCCTCAAACACGGTATTTTCCCATCGGAAAGTTCGGAGGCTGAGCGCGAGATCGCTCTGCATCTTGCCTGCGGGAATCGTGAGTTCCATCAAGGTGCCACCGGTGAATTCGATGCTGACGAGCGGGCCGGGATAGAAAAACACGGTCCACGAAAGCAGCACAAGGATTGCCGACAGCGGGAGGAAGAACCTCGAAAGTTTGATGAAGGACATAGCCCGCAGACGGTAGCCTGAATGTTCTTTGTTGTCTAGGTAACAACGATTCTGTAGGGGCATGCCATTGGCATGCCCGCTTTCCACTTTCTTTTCTATGCAAAAAGAAAGTGACAAAGAAAGTGCACCGGCCGTGGGCTCCCCTCCGCCCGCCCTGTCATTTCCTCGCAGACGTCTCCAGGGCTTCGACGTCTGCTCGTCATGGTGGGCATTCGCACAGGGCTTCCCCTTCACCCCCGCGCACGGCCGGACCCCTCCATGAATATTTATTCTTTCACTCGGAGCGTTAATTTCGCACCACTACGCAGCAGTTGCCATTGGATATACTTGCCCGTGCCGGTACCGAGGGGGTGCCCTGCAAAAAGGGTGGGAAGGTGTTCCTTGAGGAATTGCTCCCCGGAGGATCGTTCCATGAGTCCGACGCTCGCCGGAAGAGGTTCCAGAGAATCGCGGACTTCACTCGTATTGATCGCAAGCGCGCGCGCGAAGGCATCGGGAGCGTTACTGAGAATAAAATGGTTGCCACTGCGAGCAAGCAAGACTCGTTGCTTCGTTTCGGTCTGTGTCACGCTCTCGATTTTCCACGTACCCGAGAGCGACGATTGGCGGGAGAGGAGACTCTCATCGGCAGCAACGCCGCGAAAGACGTACTTGTCATCGAATGTGCGCGACACGTGACGGATGGTTCGTAGCTCCCTTGTCATCGATTGAAAGATGCGGTCGATGGTTGCGCTTTTTTCCGTTGACTGCGCCGTGCTTCCGATCAGTACAAACTGCAGTGCGTGCGTACGCGGATCCTCTGCGACATGCAGCGCAGTTTCGTACTCGAGCAGTGGCAGGAGATCGTACGCCGGACTCACATCGGGGCCGAATGTTGCTTTGAGCAGGGTGCGCAGCACGCTCTCCATAACCGTGGAGGGTTCGTCGTTCAGAAACGATGTCATCAGAGAAAAATGCGCGGCGGCATCGGACGAGTGGAGAATGAACAGCGGGCTCTCAAAAAGCCTGGGAGGGCTCATCTCCAGCGGCGAAAAATATTCCCGCGCATCCTTTGCCCCCATGGAGAGATCGAAACCTGTTTTGGATGGCACGTACACGACGGGTCGATCGAGTGAGAAAAGCGTTCCGAATGTGGGCACATGGAGGTAGGCCCATGGGCGCATGAAATTCTTGCTTGGTGCAAGCAGCCGGAAAGACGGATCGCGACTCAAGGGATGTTGGATGTTTCGCAGCAGCATATTGGCTCTTGGGTCTGAGACACTGATGGCAAAGGGGAGGGTGCTTGGGAAGGGTGCCGGCTCGAAGAGGACTCCGGCAATGGCGCCACTTCCCAGATCGAGAAAGGCGACGGCAACGGTAGTATTTGTAAAAGGAACAGTCTTGAGCATGGGGAAACGATCGATTTCATGGATCTGCGAAAAGAGGGCAATGGTTCTGTCCGCCGGCAGAAAATCCGCCGGCATAGCCCTGCTTGGCAAGAGCAGCATCACCACCGCACCCGCAAGAGGCAGAAGGATGGCAGCGATGCTCACGCCCATGAGGAGCTGCCGCCGTGTCACAGTTGTTTGAGGCGTTGTTGCACGCTCTCGAGCAGATCTTTCGCGATTTTTTCGTTTGGCCAGCGTTGCATTGCTTCCTCTGCTTTCACGAGGGCTTCTTGATTTTTCCCTGCAGTGAGAGCGGCGTTCACGAAGGTACTGTAGGTCGCAAGCGCACTCTGCGGCAGCTTGGTAAGGGCGTTATACTGATCGAGCGCGAGCGTGACGTTGCCGGCGCTGAGCGCCTCTTCTGCAAGCAGTTGTCGCGCGTCCGCCTCGGGCTCAAATCCATTCTGGAGTGCGTACTGCAGGAACGTGACCGCGTTGCCGTGATCCGCGAGCGCGCTGTACGCGCGCGCGAGGAAATACTGGGTCTCCGGTTTTTCAGGGTCGAGTTGGTACGCACGTTCGAGCGAGGAAAGCGCTTCTTGATTCCTCTCGGTTGTGAGTTCGCAGTACCCCTCCACGATCCACGCGTCGCGGTAATCGTCCTGTGTGCGGGTGACTTGGCTGAGCATCGGCAGCGCAAGCTCGCATTCCTGCACCTCTGCAAGTGCTCGACTGAGCAATGTCATCAGATGGATCGGCGGACTCTGAGGGAACAGCGCGTACTCTTCGTAGGCGCTCAGCAACGCGCGTGCATAGGAGCGCAGCACCGTCTCCCATCCGCTCAGGACCAGTGTCAGTTCCTTTTTTGCGGTCTCGTGATCAGAGCCAATGAGCGCGAGCAGCCCGAGTCCGTAGTGTTTCTGGGGACTGTCGGGCGCGGCTGTGAGCAGGCTGCGCGCTTTTTCCAGCTCACCGGTCCTGAGATCAATGATGCTCTCGAGCAGGAGCAGATCTTCAGGCCTGGCGCCGCTACGCTGGAGCTGCTCAAGCGTGGTGCGAGCACTGCGCACGTCACGCCGCTGGAGCTCTGCCTGGGCTAATTTACGAAGCGCGGTGAGACCTCCGCCAGCACTGACGGCTGCTTGGTATTCCTTCTCGGCATTTGCCCACTGCCCGCGCAAGGCAAAGAGATCGCCCGCGCGCACGTGCGTGAGGGATACATCACCGCTGTCGATGTCCGCACTCGTGTCGGAGGTGTTGGAGGGCAAGGGGGTCGTCAGTGTTGACGTACTCACGGGGGTGAGGCTTTGGGTAAGCGTTGCGCGTGTCGTTCTGAGTTGCCACGAAAGCAGGCCCACGATGAGGGCTACGCAGATCACCGCCGCTGCAACCGGAATCGTGACGCGAGGGGAGAGGGGCATACCCCACGAGTGTAGCTTATTCAACCTTCCTCTTCCTCACCTTCTTCACCGGTTCATCGTCATCGAGGGAAAGTTCAGGAGCGGCGCTCATCATCGGGCTCAGTTCACCGTCGCGTAGCGAGCTCTGCACGGTGTCACGTGCGGCGGCTTCGGCGAGGTGCTTGGGGAGCACCGCATCGATCGCGGCCCACTGCGCTTCGCCCGGGGGGAGGAGTACCGAGACCTGGTCTCCCACTTCCGCGCGGTAGAAGGTGACGGATGCTAGGAGCACTCTATACGGTTTACCTTCCGCGAGGACCTTGTACTGTCCGTCCTCTTGAATGAGCACGCCTTTGGTGATTCTGCGTTCGATCGGCGCGATTTGTTTGTAGATGAATTTCCCTTCGTCGGTGATGGTGAGTTTCATGCCGTCGCCCTCGACGAGTTTGCTCTTACTCGCATAGTTCGCCGGCACCGGATAACTCTGGCCGGTAGAGTCGATCATGTTCTGTCCGTCGAAACTCCCCTCGATCACGCGTCCTGTCGCTTGCGTGGAGGGTGAGGTGCGCGTTGCCCGCTGGACGTGACGCTCGTGGGAGAGATCCGCAACACCCGTGAGGTCGCGCAGCATCGTGTTCGCCGTCTTCAAGGACGCTTGCGCGTTCTCAAGGAGTTCCTGGATGTGGATGAGTGTTTCGTCAGCCATAGCATTGGAGTTTACTGTGCATCTGATCTTCTGTGAGAAGGCCACTCTCGGCCCCGATCACCTGAACGACGCTCTGTGCATTTATGGTACCCGCTCGCACGCTCATTGGCAAGTCAAAACCCTGCAAAAGTGCCCACGTCATCGCGCTCCCGAACGCGTCACCGGCACCGGTGGTATCAACGACGTTTCCATCAAGAGCCGGGCAGTGATAGATCATTTTTCCGTTCGTAGCGGTGGCCCCCCGGGGTCCATCGGTGATGCAGACGACCTTGGCCCCGGCATCGATCAATGCTGTGAGCGCGTCCTTCTCCGTTGGTGTATCGGTGAAGGCGAGTGCTTCTTCTTTGTTGAGCAGGAGCAGATCGGTACAGGCGACGAGCGCGCGGTTGCTTGGCTTGCGCAGTCCCTCCTTGAGTTGGTTTCCTCCCGGGTTCCACGTGAGATACATCGAGGGCTTCGCACGTTTCATCGAAAGCAGATCATCTTCAATGACGCACGAATCCGCATGGATATGGTTGAAGTAGATGGCATCTGCTTTGCCAACCGCAGCGCGATCGAACGTGACATCATGGAGGTGGCGCGTGACGCCCGGATCATTGAGGATCGTGCGCTCGCCGTTTGGCAGCAGCAGCACGATCGAGAAGCTCGCGGTTTCGTTCTCGATGACGGTCGCAAGGCGGACATCGACGTCTTCCTCTTCCAAACTTTTGCGAAGGATTTGCCCCCATTGATCATCCGAGAGCATCCCGCAAAACGCAGCATGCATCCCGAGGCGACTGAGTCCCACGCTGGTATTGGCCGCGCCACCGCCACAGCCACCGATCACGGTTTCGATTCGCTGCTTGCCTCCAACCTCAAACGCGATCGTGCGTTGGCCGTTGCATGTATGCAGAGTCGAGAGATCCGTCCGCAGAAAGAGATCGAACGCCGCTGCGCCGATGGAAACCGTGTGGAGCGGCAAGTGGTGAGCGGCAAGCGGGGAGCCCATTGTTATCGATGGTAGCGTGCTTCCATGGCTCGCAGGAAGGCTGCGTGTTGGCGCAGCATCTTTTGCCGATGCCAGAGGAAGAGTCCTATGCAGAAAGCCACTGCGGCGAGGCTCATCCACAGAGCGGACGGGATACCGTTATTGCTCAATTGGTCGATGGCATGCGGGGTATTGCCCGGGCGGTGGGTGGCATCGAACGGAATCGGGTCACCGGGGCCCGCTTTGAATCCCGTGCCGTTTGGCGTGCCCTGACCTTTGGCCGACAAATCCGCAAGCTTGTCGCCGGTGACGGTGACGGGGGTCAGGCGCAAGTAGTACGTGACGCCGTTCAGCAGATCGCGTACGGTGACATCGCGCAGTTCTCCGTTGAGCATGCGTGTTTCGGTGTAGCTGTCCGGCTCGACGCCGTACTCGAGGATAAACGTGCTCAAGGGCAGATCCGTCGACAAGCTCGACCACGTCACGTGCAGGCTGCCCTCACCGGGCTTCACATCGAGTGTGAGTCCCAGCACTTTGCTCTGCACGGGTTTGCTCTTCTCCTTGCTCTCGAGGTTTTTACTGAGCGCGGTCACCGCGAAGAAGTACGTCTTGCCCGGTGTGAGTCCGCGCACGGTCGCCTTCGTCGTGACGCGCCCGGTGTCGAGGGTGTAGAGGAAATTCTGCGCGGTCTCGCCCACGTAGATGCGGTACCCGTCGAGGGCTTCCACGGTGAGGGGATCCCACTCGAGCGTGACCGCATTCACAGAGGCCTGCGCGCGGACATTCTGCACGGTGGGGAGTCCCTGCGCTCCGACCGCAAAGGTCGTTCGCACTTCGGTGACGTTGCCCGCTTTGTCCATGGCGCTGATCGACGGTTGGTACGCGCCCGCAACGGGGGCCGTGAAGAACGCTTGATACGAGCCCGACGCAGTCGGATTCTCCGCGAGCGTGATCGATTGCACGGACGTACCGCCGGTGGTCGGGAGTTTGAGCGTGACTTGGCCAAGTTTCGATTCACTTTGCACGGCGATCAGTACTTTTTGATTCGCTTCCGGGTGCTCGGGCGAAAACGTGACCGTGCCGATGGTCGGTGGCACTTGATCGAGAACGAGATGCAGCGGACCGCTGTCATTGCGCCCGGCGTCGTCGCGGACTCTGATGGTAAATTCGTGCTGAGTGGCCGCGAGCGTGACCGGGATTGAGAACTTGCCGTCTTGATCGGTGGAGCCGGTGGCATCCTGCGCGCCGCCCATGACGAGGAGATTCGCGTACTTGGGGCCCGTGCCCTCGATCGTAATCGTCAGGGTGCTTACGTAATCGCCGTCTTTGTAGTTGGTGATCTGAATACCCGCCGCGCCATGCGCAGAGCCGCCTCCGACTTGGATCTTCTTCTGCCCCGTGATGCTGTGGTCGTTTTTGTCCTGCACGAGCAGCGTCTGCTCGCCGGGGGTCTGGAACTTGAGCACGAGCGGGAATTGTTTCTGGCCTTGGTCGCGATCTTTGAACGCATAGCTGCCGAAATTCGGCAGTGTCGCCTGCGGGTCGGTCGAACGAAACTCCACGGTGCCGAGGTACCCCTGAACGGTATTCCCCGCCTTATCGATCGCGCGGATGATGACCTTCGGTGCTTCTTGACCGATCGGGAGCGTATCGCTCGTCGTCACTTCGAAGCTGTCGATGATCGGGTTGAGTGCATCGACCGACGCGAAGAAGCGTGCATAGCTCTCGGTTGATGTGCGCGTATCGGACTGCGTGTCGTCCCCGCCGAGCGCCGGCAAAGTCCCCGCTTCGATCTCTGCCGTCGCTTGCACCGTCTTGCCACTCAAGAGATCGATCGCGCGAAGCACAATGAGTCCGGGAGTGCGCGTTGTGAGTGTAAAATGCTCGATTCCTTTGCCGTCTGTTTGGGGCGTGAGGGCGGTGATGCGGTCGTCCGTGCGGCTGCTCACGAGCGTGACCGGTCTCCCGGGTAAGGGATTTCCGAATTTGTCGAGGAGTGTGGCGGTGATTTCGGCGCTGTCGCGGCCGTCAGCCCGAATCCGCGGCGACCAGCTCTGGATCATCGACATGTTCGTATCCAGCGATTCCGGAAGCACCGTCGCCGTCACCGGTCCTGCAACAACTGTTGCGTCCTCTTCCACGGTGAAGACGTAGCTGCCGGCTTGCTGCGTTTTTGTTCCCGGTACCTGCACGGTGACATCCCCCTTCGTGTCCGCAGTCACGGGGATCTCCGTTTTAGACCCTGCAGGGTTCCTGAGAGCCAGTGTGGCGTGCGCGGAAGGGGGGAGTGCGCTCACCTGAACCGAGAGCCCGAGTCCCGCGACGGAATCTTCCACGGTGAGTTGACTGACCGCGAAGACAACGACCGGCATGCTGATGCCGAGAGCCGTGATCAGAGTTTGGAGGAGGAAGCGACGCATAAATCTCATTATTGTACCAAAAAACGGACCTTTGCTCAATGGAGAGAGGTATATCAGGATGTAATTTTTGAAAATGTCTATATATTTCCTGATTTTCATTTACCCAGAGCGGCCATTCTTGGCCGCAGGGATGTTGGCTTGGCCGCAGGGTGTCGTGGCTGCGCCCAGGAATGGGCGCGCTCGACCATAGACCGGTGGGCTGCTATCATCATCCTCGATGAACCGCCTCCTCTCCCTCGCCACCCTTACGTTCCTCCTTGCCGCCTGTGGCAGCAGTACGACCTCGACCACCGTCGCGTGCGCGAACGTGTACTTCGATGGCACGGTCGGCACCTGTATTCCCGCGGGGTGGCACGTCGTTGATCGCGGACAGCTCGACGCGCGCGGTGTGCCGCCGGAAGTGCTCGTTGCGTTCCAAGCGGATGCTCCCGTCTCGGGTCAGTTTGCGACTGTCACCGTGACCCGCGAACCGCTCACCAAGCAGATGACCGCGGAGGAATACAGCAATGCCTCGATGCAGTCGGTGCAGGCGATGCCGGGGTATGCCAAAGTGAATACCGAGCAGATCACGGTCGACGGCCAGAAGGTCACGATGCACACCTTCACCGCTCAACCGCAAGCCGATCAACCCAAAACCCGCTTCACGCAGGTCAGTATCGTTTCGGGTTCGGCAGGGTACAGTTACACGGGTGCCACGCCGGTCACCGTTGACGACGCCGTCACCGCGCAGGTCCAACTGATCGTCAAAAATGCAACGCTGCAGGCGGCAAAGCAGTGATCCGGCTACGTCGATGAGACTTCGCCGTGACAAGTGAGTAGTGAGTAGTTGGTAGTACAATGTATTGACAATGTCATACCGCATTGCTACCATGAAACCATGTCCACCATCCAAGTCCGCGTCGATCCGAAGACCAAGAAATCCGCTCAGAGGATCCTGAAAAAAATCGGGATGGATCTGAGCGGGGCGATCCACTTGTATCTCATGGAAATCATCAAGTTCAAGGGCATCCCCTTTGCGCTTACCATGCAGAAAGGGGTGACTCTGAAAAAAGAGAAGGATATTCTGGGTAAGTGATACGGCGTTGGTGCCGTAGCCAAGTAGAAAGGCAGGGGTCTGCAAAACCCCCATGCGTGGGTGCGATTCCCACCGGCACCTCCAACCTCCGCAGGAGGTTGTCCACCGTAGCCTCGCGATAGCGAGCGGAGGCGGACCTTTCACGTACGATTTCCTGACTACTTGTCGGCCATAGCCCTGAGGCGACGGCTGACGGTTGGCTACCATGAGCGAGCAAATAATGTCATCCTGAGCACAGTCGAAGGACGAATGGTGGAGCTGTAGGGAACGATTTGGAACTCGACAGACGTCTGAAAGTGGATGCACTTACTCTATCAGAAATGCTCTTGGCACTGAGGAATTCACTGGATTTTGTCAGATCTATTCTTAAGAACCCACAGGCGATGGAATGTGCTCTTACACTATGAAAACATGTATGCCGTCAATGAGCTGTGGGGAACGATTTGGAACTTTTCCCTATTTCAACTTGGGCAGTTTGAATGTGGCTTGTACAGCACGAACGGCAGCCCAAAGGATAATCACAGCAAGAACTATATTGCTACCTCCTGTGCCACCTCGACCAAACTGATTACTTGCTGTTGCAAATACAGATAAGGCACTAAAGAGTAGTAGGAGAACTGCTACAACACGGCTGTTAAATTTTCTTAATAGGAAGCCTAGAACAGCATAGATTACTCCATCCAGTATCATTGAAGGAGCAAGAAACACACCAATACCAGCCTGAATGGCCGCAATAACGTAGAAACCATTCGAACTATCTTTGATAACTTTGAGGGCATCTTCTCTGCTCTCAATTTTGCCAAACCATTGATTCTTCTTTTTAGGCTTTTGTTCCATAACCTCGACTATATTCCAAAAGTTGGGCTGAGGAAAGCCTGTCTGGTAAACTCAAAACATGTCAGAGGTTGTTGATAAATGTCCAAACTGCGGCACAGCCCATGTGATGACAAATCCTGAATGGAACGGTTCTTCATTTCTCGAAAATTGGAAGATTCTCAGATGCAACAATCAAGAATGTCGTAAATTGATGCTGCGTGTTCACGATGGCAGGACAGGAGTCTTTGTAAGAATGTTCCCAAACGGCCATTATGAAATTGATTCTGCCATTAATATTTCACAACCAATTCGAGATGAATTTCATGAAGCGGGAACATGTCTCGATGCTGGCTCGTACAAGGCATCGATGATGATGAGTCGCAGGGTTTTACAAAGATGTCTTAAGGAGCAGGGATGCACGAAGCGTAACCTTGTTGATGCCATTGACTGGGCGATAAAGAAAAACATATTGCGGAAGGCATTTCATCCGGTGGCAGAGGAAATTCGAGAATACGGGAATCTCAGTGCTCATCCTGATGACGAGCAGTTGCAAAATGCCACGAAGGAGAGTGCAGAGAAGATATTGTCATTTCTAAGACTCTTGATTCATGAGTTTTATGAAGTGCCACAGAATGCAGAACACCTAAAGACTCAACGAGAGAGCGCGTGAAAAAAGATCAAAAAATGCTAAGATGCAGCAGTGTCTAAAGTAAAGATACCGAAGGCCGGAAAGCTAACTCAACGGGCTAAGGATTTTACGATGAACAGTCTGGTCCCAGGCCTCACAACTCTACTGACATCAGGAAAAGATGACTTGGTTAAGACTGTATCCAGAATAATTCAAAACCAACAAAAGGAAGGAGGGTTTCGTGCTGTTGCTGGAGAATGGCAGAGAATGGTTCAGGAAGGAAAAATCAAGCCGGAGTACGCAGAAACCGAACAAGCTGCAGAGTGCCGTGTGGAAATGTTCGATTCACTGGATAAGGATAAGCCCGACCAGAAGAGGACGGAGGCGATGAAAAAGATTTTTCTGAAGGCGGCAGCATCTCCTTCGTCCGAGTGGGCAAATCCACGGCCGCAGCAGTTGCTCCGCATTTGTAGGACGTTGAATGCAGAGGAACTGATTATTCTCGGTACAGCGTATCGGCTCTTCAAAACTCGCACGCGCGAAGAAGTAGAAAAGAGCAGCCGAGGGGCTGATCAATGGCCAGACTACATTGCTGGCGCATCGCAGAACTTAGTATCGGCTGGGATTGTGGACTTTTATGAAGATGATCTTGTCAAAAAGAAACTCATAGGTGATAGGGACCACAGTGACAGGTCTGGCGTAAGACTTGCCCATCAATGTCGGTTAACAAACTTAGCTATTGAACTATGTAAATATCTCCAGGAGTAAGAGGTCCCTAATATAGTCTCGTCCCATCGTCATCGATCTTCAGAACACTAGGATCATCCAGTGGTTCCTGATCCTGAATTTCTTTCATCAGCAACATTAACCCAATCGCATTGGTAAAATCGTAGTTTCTCCATTTCTCAGGTAACTTGTCTCTGAAGTCTGGGGGCATAGTGCGTGAACACTTGATCGACTGAGATACTAAAGAAACCAGGTGGACTGGACTGGTTCGAGAGAAAGAATGGTCGAGCAGAATAGAATTGAAACGATTTCGCGTTATGCGTTTTTGTTTTTTCTGAAGAACTTAACAACAAAATAAGTAATCGCCCCGAAAATCAGCGATGGAAGTAATGGATGTTCAAAGATCCCTTTCGCAAAGGTCTGATGGGTCGGATCAGTTGGATCAACTAAGGCGACAGAACCGAACCCCAGAGGACGACCAAGGAAATTACCTATTAAAGACAACAGCATAAAAATAACAAAAACCTCACCCAATCCTATTGCTATATAGAGCAATGCCTTCAAAACTTTTTTCGTTGTAGATTTGGCCATAGAGCAAAACGAGGAATTAACTGCAAGTTTAATCACTTGTGTTTGATTTGCAAGTTTCAGGACATTCATGCTTCGCCTGAAGCATGAAAGCAAATGATGTTAGTAGACTTGTTCCCAACAAAGAATGGTCGAGCTAGAGGGACTTAAACCGATGAGTATGCAAAGTCGCGCAAAGTTGTGCAGTCTGTTCAAAGTGCAACAAAAAAGCGCCAAGTGGCGCTTTCTGATCAAACTAGATCAAAGTGTGCATAGTTGTCATGGTGGAGCTGAGGGGATTCGAACCCCTGACCTCCTGCTTGCAAAGCAGGCGCTCTACCAACTGAGCTACAGCCCCACGAAAGAATTGTGATGATGGAAAGATCGTGGACTGAGCATAGTCTTTCATCAGCACTCGCTCAATGCTCTCATGCCGCGTCTCGGGCGGCCAGAAACATTTCATTGATCTTCTGATATAATCGAGTATTATCGGATATATCTTCTATATCCCTATGGTTGCTCAAAAGTTCGATCAACGGGTGAAGACTCCTGAGCCACACATCGTTGCTCTCCTCGCCGAGATCGATGGCATCCGAGGGGAATTCAAATCAGGTTTGCGGATGACGCCCCAGGCCGTCACCAATCTCAAGAAATCGACGCTCATCACATCCGCCGGTGCCTCGACTCGTATTGAAGGTGCAAAACTCACCGATGAGGAAGTAGAGAAAGTCATGCGCGGTCTAGCAGTGTCAAAATTTGCTGATCGGGACTCGCAAGAAGTACAAGGCTATCTTCAAACGCTTCAGAATGTATTCGATAGCTTTGAGACTCTTGCGCTACGCGAGAGCGTCATCATCTCGCTTCACAACCAACTCCTCAAATATTCCACGAAGGACGGCACACATCGTGGTGTGTATAAAAAGAAAGAGAACACCGTAGGTGTTCTCGGAGCAGATGGACAGGTTGTAAAAGTTCTCTTCGAGACGACACCCGCATACCTCGCCGCAAAGGAAATGCAGGAACTGGTGGAATGGACGAGAGAAGCTCTGGAGAAAAGCCGCTTCCATCAGCTGCTTGTCATTGCGAACTTCATTGTCGAGTTTCTCAAAATCCATCCCTTTGAAGATGGAAACGGGCGATTGTCACGCGTCCTCACGAACCTCTTACTCCTGCGATCTGGTTACATTTTCGTGCAGTACGTTTCCCATGAACAAATCATCGAGCATCGCAAGGACGAATACTACATAGCACTGCGCAAGTCGCAGGAGACATTCAGAACAGACCACGATACCATTGATCCGTGGCTCAATTTCTTTCTTTCTGTCATCAAAGAACAAGCCAGTAAGGCTCTCTCATACCTTGAAGAAGAGAAAGTCGAGGACATTCTTTCTCCCAAGCAGTATGAGGTGTGGCAATATCTCTCTCACGTTGATGAAGCATCGCGCGGCGATATTGCCAAAGCCACGGGTATTGTCGAGGTGACCGTTCGACAAGCATTGAATCGGCTTATCGTCCTTAAGAAGATCAGGCGCATTGGACAAGGTCGCGGGACGAGGTACGTGAAAACGTAGCAACAAACTCTATTGCCCCACCCCCATCCGTGCACCTCCCGGGAACAGATACAAAAACGGACGGAAGAGCACGTCCTGCGTTCCAGTTAAACTCGTGATGCTCCAAAACAAGATGAAGATCGCGAGGATGACGACGAAATTATACACACCCCCAAAGGCACTCATCCACCCCGCTTCTCCCATCATGTCTCCCACTTGCTGGCGATATTTCAGCATCGCGATTGCTCCGATCATGCCGATGATGCTGAGCGTAAAGACCATGCGAATGTCAGGCGGCGATTGCGGCATCGAGCTCACGTTTCATATCGCTCTTGCTCCGTCCGCCAACGAATTGGTTCAGGACTTTGCCGCCCTTGAAGATGATGAACGTGGGGATGCTCATGATGTTGTAGTTCCCCGGGACGACCGTGTGTTCGTCGACGTTCATCTTCACGATTTTTACTTTTCCCTCGTACTCTTTCTCGAGCTCCTCGACGATCGGCAGCATCGCTTTGCACGGCCCGCACCACGGCGCCCAGAAATCCACAAGGACTGGGAGAGGGGACTTGAGGACATCGGCATCGAAGGTGGCGTCGGTGACGGCATTACTCATTGATGGATGGAAAGTGATGAAAGTATACGACTTTGTTTGTTCTTTTTCCATTCTCAATTTTCCATTCTCCATTATTCCCCCCTCCCCCGCGTCAAAATCTCCTTCGTGAATTTCTTGCTCTTTTCTACGCCCGGTTGTCCGTACGGATCGATGCGGTAGAGCTTTCCGAGCAGGACCACCTCTGCCATGAAACAGAAAAAGAGTTGCCCCAAGTGATACTCGTCGAGGCGGGTGACGCTCACGCTTACGTATGGTCTTTTGGCTGCTGTAAGCCCTTGGCTCGTTCCGGCGAGGCTGGCGTCGAGCAGTTGTCCGAAGCTCTTTCCGGCGATATGGGTCCAACCGTCCGGCACTTCTGCGGGCACGAACACGCGCTGTTTTTCGGTTTCGTGAATGAACAGATGCCAGGATTTGCGGGGGCCTTGGGTCCACTGTTGGAGGAGGGAATGCTGATCTTGGGTTCCGATGGAAGCCAAGGGGAACGGGTTATGGACTTCATTCTTGCCGAGGCTCTCGGCGATCAATTGCTGGTTCCAGCGTGCAAGGGATACGAGACGTTGGATGTACGGCATGATCACGCGAATCACGTACCCGCGCTTGCTCTCGAGCAGATACTGCACGCTTGCAAGCATAGCGGCGGGGTTCTCGTCGAGGCGTTCCTGTTTTGAAGCTGTCTCCATATCCATCGCGCCGAGAATAAATTTACTCACATCCCCTTCGAGCAGTGCCAAGGGGAGAAGTCCGATCGGTGTAAAAATCGAGTAGCGTCCTCCGACTTCTTTCGGGAGCGGCAGCATATCGATGAGTTGCTCGGCGCAGAAATCGCGCAAAAATCCTTCCGCGGGATCCGTAATCGCAATCACGCGGCTGGCTGCTTGTTTGCCAAGAACATGCGTGAGCTTTTCCCAGAAGAGGAAGAACGTGCTCACAGTCTCGAGGGTTTCGCCGGACTTACTCGCGACGACGATGCAGGCATGTTTCCAGTCGATGATGTCGAGATACAAGGCAAGCACGCTCGGGTCGATCGTATCGACCACAATGAACTCGATCGTGTCCGGCGTTTCAAAGACTTCTTGGATCACTTTCGGGCCTAAGGCCGATCCGCCGATCCCTATCCAGAGAACGGTCTGAATACCCTCACTGCGAATGCGCTTCGCCGTCTCCTTCACCTGCTTGATGATGGCGTCATTGTAGGGATCCTGAACCCACGCGTGCTCTCCTCGTTCGCACTCTTCCCTCCACTGTGTCACGAGCCGTCGCATGGAGGTGCGGATCGCCAACATCTCCGCATCGGGGATGCCGTGCGAGGGGGTGATCATTTTTGCGAGCGCGGTGGTGATGTCGAGGGTTAACATTCTATAAACTTCGTAGGGCGGCGGTGACGCGCTCCTCGGTCGTGACGAGTTCTTTCGGGAGCGTCGGAAGGATGCGATGCACCTCTTGCACCGAGAAGCCGAGTTGCGTGAGCGCGGCGATGACATCTTGATCGTACTCGGCACGCAGTGTCTCCGTGGATCCCGCGGTGACAAAAATATGCGGATGTTTTTCCATCAAACTTTTCAGTTCCAGCAAGAGCTTCTCCGCGGTTTTCTTGCCGATGCCTTTGATTTGGCTGAGCAGGCTTGCGTCGTTGTCGTTCACGGCCTGCAGCAGGAGCGCGCGAGGCGCACTGCAGAGTTCGAGACCGAGTTTCGGCCCGATGCCGGAAAGCCCGATCAAGGTTTCGAAGAGGGTTTTGGTGTGTGCGTCCAAAAATCCGTATAAATCTAACCGGTCCTCACGGACGTACGTGAAAATGTGCACCAGCGTCGGCGTGTTTTCTGCGACTTCATCCCATACTGCCGTTGGAACCTGCACCTTATACCCTACACCGCTGACATCAATCGTCATCTCACCTACAGGCCCTTTGCTGATGATGCCGCGAAGGTGAGCGATCATGCGGGGAGTATAGCAAAAATTAGAGAATCAACATCCCATCTCCGAAGCTGAAAAATCGCATGCGTTCTCCGATTGCTTTTTGATACAGCTCGAGCAGTTTTTCTCTGCCGGTAAAAGCGGCAACGAGCATGAGGAGGCTGCTTCGCGGGACGTGAAAATTGGTGATGAGGTGGTCGACGAAGTGGAGATGATCGTGCTCGGTGATGAAAATGTCGGTGGTGCCGGATAATTTTTCGAGTAGGGGCAAGGCATGCCTTGCCCCTACAGCACATGCGGATTCCAACCCCCGCACCACGGTCGTCCCAACCGCGACTATCGGTCGACCGTGTTTTTTTGCATCGTTCAAGCGCGAGGCAACGTCGGGTGCGATCGAAAAATGTTCCCTGTGGAGGCGCCTTTCGCGGATATTTTCTTCGGTGAGCGGCGCAAACGTTCCGAGGTTCACATGGAGCGTGATCTTCTCGATAGTGCATCCATGTTGTTCAATTTTTTTGATCAATTCTTTCGTGAAGTGCAGGCCCGCCGTTGGTGCGGCGACGGACCCCTGTTCGCGCGCAAAGATGGTCTGATATTCCTCGCGACGAGCTGGCTCGGACAACGGGGAGTCTTTCATGTACGGCGGGAGCGGTGTCTCG
Organism: Candidatus Peribacteria bacterium; assembly: GCA_023245865.1. Classification (GTDB taxonomy): domain Bacteria; phylum Patescibacteriota; class Gracilibacteria; order Peribacterales; family Peribacteraceae; genus JAHFJN01. The sequence goes on along the minus strand of JAHFJN010000001.1, from coordinate 540,076 downwards.
CCAAACTTTTCGAGGAGCGTCATCAACTGATCACTCGGAAACGACGGTTGCAGTACCGCCTCTTTTTCCTCGCGGGCAATGACCGTGAAGAAATAATTATCGGTCCATCCGAGTCGGTCCCCTGATTTGAACGTGCCGTCGGCGAGCACACGTATTGTCGGCGTAGGGGCAAGGCATGCCTTGCCCCTACAGGTTTCGACGTACAACGCCCCGATCATTCCCCCCGTTTCTTTTTGTAACCGCATCCGTGCCGGGATCACCTTGGTTTCATTGAGGACAAGGACCGCATTTTTTGGGAGATCATTGGTGATGTTTGCGAATGTGTCGAACCGGATTGCATCTTTGTTGCGGTCGTACACAAGCAGCCGCGCGCTGTCTCTGGGTTGCGCAGGTTCCTTCGCAATGAGATCGGGCGGAAGGGTGTAATCGTATTGCCGGAGGAGGGAAGCGAAATTCTGTGTCATGGTGAGCGGAGACGAACCATACACACTGTGTCGTCCCTCGTCTCCGCTCGGGATGACACGCTCAGGATGACACTTTTATAGCGGCCCCACCACAACCACAAACTCCCCCTTCTTCATCACCGATTTTGCGACCGCAGGTAATTCTGCGACGGTTGTTCGCACCGTCTCTTCATGCATCTTCGTAAGCTCGCGGGCGATCACCACATTTCGCTCAGGTTGGGTCTGCAATGCCTCTGCCAATTCCATCAAAGTGCGCTCGATCCGATGCACGGATTCATAAAAGACGATCGTGTGAGGTGTATCTTTGAATGTCGCGATGAGAGACTTCCGTCCTTTTTTTAACGGCAGAAATCCGAGGTACAGAAAATGATTGATCGGGAGCCCCGAGGCCGAGAGTGCCGCGAGAAAAGCCGTGGGCCCGGGGAGGACCTCGATCTGGATACCTGCTTCCGCTGTGCGGCTTACAAGCGCAAATCCGGGATCCGAAATCCCGGGCGTTCCCGCATCACTCACGAGGGCGATGTGATCGCCTCGCTCGAGGCGCTGCAAAATCATCCGTAGTTTCCCTTCGTCACTGTAGCCATGGAAGCTGATCAATTCTTTTTTCGCGAGCGCCAATTGATGCAAGAGCCCTCCCGTTACCCTCGTGTCCTCGCACACCACCGCATCACATTTTTTGAGCGTCTCGATCGCCCGCAGGGTGATATCACCTAAATTGCCGATTGGTGTAGAAATGATGGATAACATACAACGCGTAGTAATTTCTGTGTCACCCTGAGCACAGTCGAAGGGCGATGGGTGTAGAGATGATACTCGGCATGATTGTATTGTAGCGTAACTTTGCTATCATCCCCTCTGACCCCTCTTTTTTTCTATGGCCGCGAAAGGAGACGCACTGTCGCCCGATCAACAACCTCTGCAGAGCGGCAGCGGCGAGGGCTTAAGTAACATCGGGCGGATCGCGCCCCGGCCGATTGTGAGTGAAATGGAAGAGAGTTATCTTTCGTATGCGATGAGCGTGATCGTCGCGCGGGCACTCCCCGATGCGCGGGACGGCCTCAAGCCGGTGCATCGGCGCATTTTGTATGGCATGCATCAGCTGGGGCTGCGCTCCGCCGCCAAATACAGGAAGTCCGCCCTCATCGTCGGTGATGTGATGGGTAAGTATCACCCGCATGGCGATTCCTCCATCTATGAGGCGCTCGTACGTATGGCTCAGGAATTTTCGATGCGCTATCCATTGGTCGACGGCCAGGGAAACTTCGGATCGATCGACGGAGACGGTGCCGCTGCGATGCGCTACACGGAGTCGCGCATGGAGAAGATTACGGACGATATCCTCAGTGATATTGATAAAAATACGGTCGAGTTCGTGCCGAACTACGATGCCAGCCGCAAGGAACCCGCGGTGCTCCCGAGCAAGATTCCGAACCTGCTCCTCAATGGCACGGTCGGTATCGCGGTCGGTATGGCGACAAACATTCCGCCGCATAATCTCCACGAACTCATCAATGCCATTCATCACTTACTCGAGAATCCCGATGCCACGGTCGAGGATCTGCTTAAGTTCGTGCAGGGGCCGGATTTTCCGACGGGCGGCATCATCTACGACAAAGAGGCGATCAAGCAGGCGTACCTCACCGGTCGCGGGAGCGTGATGATGCGCGGCAAGGCAGAGATCGAGGAGATGACATCGGGGAGATTTCACATCCGCATCAGTGAGATTCCGTATCAGGTGAATAAATCTCTGCTCATTCAGAAGATGGCGCAACTCGTGAATGACAAAGTGATCGTCGGCATCAGTGATATTCGCGATGAATCCGATCGCGACGGTATTCGCATCATCGTCGAAATGAAAAAGGACGCGTATCCGCAGAAGATTTTGAACCAGCTCTACAAACACACCGATCTGCAGACCAGTTTCGGGTACAACATGATCGCGCTTGCGGATGGGCTGCAGCCGCGCCTTATGAACTTGCAGGAACTGCTCCAGATTTTCATCGATCACCGAAGAACGGTGATCACGCGGCGTGTCACGTTCGAACGTGACCGCGCGAAAGAGCGGGCACACATCCTCGAGGGACTCACGATCGCGCTTGATAACATCGACGCCATCATCAAGACCATCAAACAGAGCGAAACGCAGGAGGAGGCGCGGGACAGTCTCATGAAAAAGTTCAAGCTGTCGGAGATTCAATCCAATGCCATCTTGGAGATGCAGCTGCGCAGACTCGCGGGTCTCGAACGGAGGAAAATCGAGGACGAATTGAAAGTGACGAAGGCATTCATCAAGGAGTGCGATGAGATCCTCGGGAGCAAGAAGAAAATCGACAAGGTTTTCAGCGACGAACTTGCGGCCATCAAGCAAACCTACGGTGACGATCGTAGAACGGCTGTCGTGACGAGTGCCGCGGGGGAATTCAGTGCGAAAGACACGATCCCGAATGCACCGATGATTGTGACCTTAACCCGCAGCGGTTACGTGAAGCGCCTCAGCCCCTTGCAATTCCGCGCGCAACATCGTGGTGGCAAAGGGGTGAAGGGTGCCGATGTGCGAGAGGACGATGAAGTGCTTTCGATCCTCCACGTCATGAACCACGACGATCTGCTTTTTTTCACGAATACCGGCAGACTTTTCCAATTGCCCGCGTACGAATTGCCGCAGGCCGGCAGAGTGGCGCGCGGTCAGGCGATCGTGAATTTGCTTCAACTCAAACCCGAGGAGCGTCTCACTGCCATCCTCAAGGCGGACCTCAGCCAAGCGAAGTACCTCTTCATGGTCACAGACCAGGGCACTGTGAAACGCACGGAAGTGGGGGAATTCCAAAATATCCGCCGCAGCGGTCTCATCGCGCAGAAACTGCCTGAGGGTGAGAATCTGCAATGGGTGGTCACGACCGATGGCAAGAATGAAATCCTCATCGTCAGCCAGAAAGGGAAAGCAATCCGCTTCAAGGAGGACGACGTCCGCCCGATGGGTCGCAGCGCCGCGGGCGTCTACGGCATTCGCCTCGCTGACAAAGACCGCGTGGTCGAGGCGGGCGTGATTCGCGATGCCAGCAAGAGCAAATTGATGGTTGTCATGGAGAATGGGCTTGGGAAAATGAGTCCCGTCACCGAATACCGGTTCCAGGGTCGTGGAGGATCGGGAGTGAAGGCTGCGCAACTCACTGCGAAGACCGGAGACATCATCGGGGCAGTCGTGCTCGAGGAAGGTGCGGAAGGGGATCTGCTCTGCATCAGCAAGCAAGGCCAGACGATTCGCATGGGTCTCACCGATATCCCGTCCCGCGGTCGTGCAACCCAGGGTGTGATTGTGATGCGTTTGGATCCGCCCGATAAAGTGGCGACCATGAGCGTGGTGATGTTCGACAAAGAAGCCGAGGAAGCGCTCGCGGCAGCAGCGGAAGAGGAAAGGGCGGGGGAGGCGGAAGAACTCTTCGAAGAAGCCGAGGTGATCGAAAAAGCGGCGAAAAGGAGCAAGAGGAAGGCAGTGAAGGAAGTGTGACGTTAGCTTCGTTAGCTTGTAGCTTCCTTTACAACCGAAGCTTACTTTGTTTCATACACTGTGCGTCGTCCGGAAGCGATGTCCGCGCTGAGGAGATCGAGATACGTCAGTAAACGCTTCTTAAACACTGGATTCTTGATGCTGATGTTTTTCCCAATGGGATCGTTTTTTCCTCTATAAAACAAGAAGAATCCCGTGCCGCTTTCAACCTCGACAAGGAAAACAATGCGTCTCGCTCCCTGGACGGTCGTCGCATACAACTTCACGAGCCGCGATGCTTTTGGCAATGATTCCCCCTTAATCGGGACGAAAATGCCTTCGCCATAACTGCTCAAAATAGTTTCTAGGTCTGCGGGAGGGATTTCTCCGTGCTTGAATTCTTTTTTCCGAATACTTTCTGCGATGACGACAATCATGCTTTCATCGTAGCACGCCATTGTGCCGTTACTGTATCCATTTTCTTCTGAGTGCGTGCATCGACATCGATAGGTTCGGCGAAGGTGCGTACGACGATACTCAGATGGCCGTCGGCATAATCATTTAAAAGGAGCCGTACGACCGCGGCCAATGGCAAGCGCTCAGCCTTTGCACGCTTTGCCGCGCGGTCCCTCGTCAATCGGTCTACGGCAATGGAGGTCTGCATAGCGTAAATATTGGAAAGCTATAGGAATTATATAGAATGTTTAGGGATAATTCAAGAGAATATATTTGCAGGTTACTCAAATGATTGTATATGTACACCTAGATGCATTTCCAATGCGTTCTATGAAGAAGAAAATATCCACTGAAACATTACCTGATTACATTGTAGTTCCCGAAAAGGGCTGGAAAACGGTGGTGGATTTTACGGATGGTGGAAAGACAAAACGAGTCCCCATAGAGGAGGTCATCAAAGAAATGAAGAAAATACATACAGTGATTTCTGAGCTTGCAACAGCCCGTTTTTTGTATAGAATACTGCAACCATGAAGACTGCCATCCACCCCGAAATGCACAAGGACGCCAAAACGACCTGCAGTACCTGCGGGGCGGTGTATTTGATCCCAAGCACCATGAAGGTTCTCACGGTCGAAACCTGTCGCAATTGCCACCCCATCTACACCGGTAAACAACAGAAGGACCTGCGCGGCGGCCGCGTGGATCGTTTCAAGAAGCGCGCTGCGGCCACTGCGGCGAAGAAGGAGAAGGCGGTGTAAATATTGACAAAATCAATTTAAAGTTTTATGGTATTTATATGGGAAAGCGCAGTCTTTACGGCAAATTGCAGGATTTCGGTAGCCTCACGTATACTGTGGGAGACGGATCTGCACAGGATAAAGTCACGGTTAATGATTTAAGCAGAGGCAATGCGCACCGTGCAGCACAGCTTGTACAGATCAACCATGACGCATTGCTCTTCATTGCGGGAGGTAATTGCGGTGAAAAAGGGAAGCGAGGTGATGGGATTCACGGCAGTCTTCAAGAGGCGCAGCGTATGAAGCACTATATTGCGGATCATTTCCCTGCTTCGGTTTCAGAGCGTGTTCTCACCGATTGTGATGCGGAATTTTACGATCGTTACAAACTAGATCCGTCGTACAACACTATTGAAAATGCGCGTAATACGGTGGCTCTCCTACAGGATGGGCAATTTCCAAGAACGAATATTGTTGCAGAACAATTTCATATGTTGCGCGTGATCGCAACCCTTCGTAAGGCTCTCGAGAAGATTGGCCTGCTGTCCTCGATTGATATAGCAGCTTATCCGGTTATGTCTGTGTTCGAGCCGCATCCTTGCTATCCACACATCAGCTCAGAGAGGCAGTTTCATCGATGGAATCGTCTTGCAAATATGCATCATCTGGCTCTTGGGGCCGTGCGGCGGTGTGAATTCCTGTATGAATTGCTCAGTGGCAATCACTATAAACATCTGTATGCTCAACCTCCTGCGAAGGTGAACTATTCTGAACAATAATTTCGTTATTGTTTCAATCTTATCGTTGCTGCCATGCGTACCATTGCCCTCACACCGCTTTTCAAAGGAGACGCCCCCGCGCCGACCGGGAACGATGCGCAGGAGGTGCGTCGCAGGAATGAAAGGTTGATGACGGGTATGGATCCCTATACCGGGACCGTTCCCACGCAGCAGCAGTATCTCGATCTCCTGGAAGATGCTCGCACGAACAATCGGCCGCTCGTGGAGAATATCGGGCGTGTCGTTGCTGCGAGTATGCAGGGCTTGCAGCTCCCCGAGGGTGAGGGCGCGCAGTTGATGTTTGTCGAGGGGTGCCAGTGGGACTGGGGACTTAAGCCTCGCACCGGAGCGGAAACGAATCTGACAATTTTTCAGGGCATCGTGCCGGAACCGGTCCGCAAACGTTTGCTTGCTCCCATTGTCGATTCTCATTCGCGCCGTACGTACGAGGAACTGCGAAAAGTATTCGATCTGCGCAGTCACATTCCCGTCAGTCCTCGTGTGGAGGCGGTGACGCATGACTATCATCAGTCACGGGCACTGCAGATTGCAGAGGCTTTGCGCTGTCGCCTGGCACCCGCGATGCAGCCGTGTATTGTCCATACGCCACTGGAGATTGCGTATCAATTCCAACGTCGCACGATGCTCAGTGGTCAAAAAGAGGGCTGGGAACGGTTCCTGACCGATCTGGTACGCATCACGCAGCCGACGCGGGAAGTGATGCAAAAAGAAGAGATATGGAATGAATCGATCCTCACGCTCCTCGCACACGTACGTCAGAAGACATTCGGCATGATCGATCCGGAGGCATGGATGCTCCCGTTGAAGCAGGGGAGAAAGCAGCAGCCGGTACCATCCAAAAGGTCGTTTCGATCGCTCCGAATGCTTAATTTGGATTGATCGCGGCGTAGCACTCACCAGCGATGAGTGCTATACTGAGAACCATGAATACTCGTCAGGCGAAGCTGCTGGCTGCGATCATTGACCAATTCATCCAAACAGCAACACCCATCGGCTCCCATCATATTCTGGAGGCCGGGAGTTTCTGCGTGAGCTGTGCCACCATTCGCAATGAAATGCGCTATCTTGGCGAGGAAGGCTTCCTCGAGCAGCCGCACGTTTCGGCGGGGCGGATTCCGACTGCGAAAGGGTATCAGATGTACGTGAAAGAGTTCATGGAGCCATCATTGCAGGAGCAGCGAGTCCGGCAGAAATTTGAGACACTGAAAGATCTGTATTTTCGCCGCAAGGACCAGGAGCGCGTGTATGAGGCGGTCAGCTTGCTCTCGCAGATGGTCACGAACGTTGCGTTTGCGACCGTGCCGCACAAGGACCGCGTGTACTACCTTGGCCTCGCAAATACGCTCCGCCAGCCGGAGTTCCAGACTCATCCGCTGCTCGCGAGCGGGATTGTGGAAGTTCTCGAGCATAAGATCGGCGATCTCCTCGAACACATTGAGCTCACCGATGATGTGCGCTGCTACATCGGTAACGAGCATGTGCTCCCCGAAATCCAGAGTTGCAGCTTGATCGTGACCCGCTATCAACTGCGCGGGGAAACCGGGGCGATTGGCATCATCGGGCCGATGCGGATGGACTACGCGTATGACACGGTGGCGCTCGAATTGGTTGCTGATCTCCTGCGAAGTACATGAGTGCTGTTCTCCTCCGCATTCGGCCGAGCCTGCCTGACCCCGATGAGGTCAGTGCGTCGCGCGGGCCCTTAATGACCGAGACCGCACTCTCGGCTCTCCATAGCCTCCACGGCAAGCGTGACATGCTGAGTCTGGAAATCGGCCTTGCGGAGGGGAAAATCGGACTCTTCACGCGCTCCAATGCTGAAGCGGCGCCTCTTATTGAGAGTCAACTCTACGGACAATTCCCCGATGCAGAAATTGACATGGAGTCACCGGATTTATTTGAGCCGAAGGATGGTGAAATCGTTGTGTCCGCGGAGCTGACGCTCCACGAACCGGAAGTTTTCCCCATCAAACGCTATCCGCAGTTCACCGACTTGATGACCCGGCAAAACATCGACACGATCGCGGGCGTTACCTCGACGCTCGTGCGTTATCCCTATCCCGCCATGCGGGGGCACGTGCAGATTTTGTTGCATCCGATGGCGCCGCGTTTCCGCAAGCGTGCGCTCAAATTTTTGCCGTTCCTCGAGAAGGGCATCTCCAAGCACTGGGACGCGTACGCACGGCTGTTTGCCGCGGTGCACTTAGCACGCGGGTGGCGCAGATTTCTCTTCTTTCCCATCGATATGTTGCTCGGTGGGTGGAGGGTATGGTTTTCGGGGCTCCAGCCGAAGATGAATATATCGCTCTTCACGGGAGAGGGGACAGAGGATTCACACGCCGATGACCCAAGCAAGGTCAGCATGCGCAGCCACGAGCGCGAGGACAAGCTCAGCGGTGCGGTGGATAAGGTGAACAGACTCCTCTTCCTCACGACCGTTCGCGTGAGCGTGATCACACCGGCGAAGTACCAGAGCGAAGCGCTCGCGAAAGTCCGCGAGATCGCAGGGAGCTTCCGTCAATTCACACTGCCCCAAAGTAACGGCTTTCATATGACTGATCCCGTCGTTGGCTCCGCCATTCCTCAGCACTTCACACGGAGCCCCTACGTGCTCTCCGCCGAAGAGGTGGCGACCCTCTGGCATATTCCGAACATTCTCGTGAAAACTTCCAACATGGATTGGGTGACGGCCAAAAAGCTCGAGCCGCCGGTGAATTTGCCGATTCCAGATGTGACCCATTCCACAAGCTCAGGGCAGGCTGATACGAAGGAGAATCTGACGATCCTCGGTGAATCACTGTTCCACGGCCATCGCCAGCAGTTCGGCATCCGCCCCGATGACCGCCGTCGCCACATGTACGTGATCGGAAAAACGGGCATGGGAAAAACCACCATCCTCGAAAACATGATTTATTCCGACATCCATAGCGGCAAGGGGATTGCCGTCATCGATCCGCACGGAGATTTGATCGAATCCATTTTGCAGTTCATTCCAAGGAGTCGCAGCAACGACGTGATTCTTTTTGACCCTGCGGACCGCGATTACCCTGTCTCTTTCAACATGCTCGAAAGCAAGGATCCCGATCAGCGCTCGCTGATTTGCTCAGGGCTCATGAGCGTGTTTACCAAGCTCTGGCCGGAAGCCTTCAGCGGACGCATGGAGCACATTCTCCGCAATACCCTTTTGGCTCTGCTCGAAAACGAAGGTTCGTCCATGCTTGGGATTCTGCGGATGTTTGGTGACAGCGCGTACTGCGCAAAAATGGTCGCAAACATCACGGATCCGGTTGTGAAGAGTTTCTGGGAGACGGAATATGCCGGCTGGAGCGACAAGTACCGCACCGAGGCTGTCGCGGCGATCCAGAACAAGATCGGACAATTGCTCACGACGCCGCTGATTCGTAACATCATCGGTCAGGTGCGAAGCACTCTTGACGTGCGCCATGCGATGGACACGGGCAAGATTGTCCTCGTGAACCTCAGCAAAGGAAAACTCGGCGAAGACACCTCCGCGTTCCTCGGCTCGATGCTCGTCACGAAATTTCAGATCGATGCCATGAGCAGGGCCGATATTCCGGAAAAAGATCGCAAAGATTTCTACCTCTACGTCGACGAATTCCAGAACTTCGCAACCAAATCGTTTGCAACGATTCTCAGTGAAGCGCGCAAGTATCGTTTGGCCCTCACCGTTGCGCACCAGTATGTCGGACAGCTCTTGATCGCGGGCAACGATACCAGCTTGCGCGATGCGGTCTTTGGCAACGTGGGATCGATGGTCAGTTTCCAAGTGGGCAGTGACGATGCCGAAGAGCTCAGTCTGCAATTTGAGGAAATGGTGAGCGCGAAAGACATTCTGAGTCTCCCGAAGTACCACGCGTACATGCGCCTCATGATCGATGGTGTGCCGAGCAAGCCGTTCTCGGTTGCAACGCTGGCTCCACCGAAGTACGAACAGGATGACAAGCGGGTGGAGATTCTGCGTACCCTAAGCCGCGAACGTTACGCTCAGAAACGAAGCGTTGTGGAAGAAAAAATCCATCGGTGGGCTGCATCGGCGGGGGAGGCGAAGGTGGTTGCAAAGAAGGCCGAGAAGAACAAAGAAAAAGAGGAAGAGGAGAGAAAAAAAGCGAAGGCAAAGGGGATGAAATTGGACGAATACCGTGCGTGGAGAGACCGCGAAATGTGGATGAATGAGTTCAATGCGCTGCGCAAAAAGGAATTTCTCGGGGAGCCCCTGAGTGATCCGGAGAAGATGCAGATGGCAGACCTTGAGAAGAGATTGATTGCGACGGGCGGCGTGCCTCCGCCCAGCAAAGGAATGCTCGAGGCGAAGGCAAAGAAGGAGAAAAAAATGTAGGGGCAAGGCATGCCTTGCCCCTACTTGCGCATATTTTTTTTCCTTGTACAGTAGCGCGGATCTCTGCGCCACATTGATCCTTGAAAGGAGGTGAGGACCATGTCCTACCTGCTCGTCGCCATTGCACTCTGCATGGAATTCCTTCTACGGGATTCCCTGATGGGCGGTGTGAAGCTCTTTTTTCACACCATGCTGCTCGGGTTCCATGCGCTTTGCAACTTGCCGCCCTTGCCCCAAACGGGGCCACCCTTGTATGTATCGTACGATGTCGCCTGCAACCAGCAAGAAGAGTTTTTTCTCCGACAGTTCGATGACGCGAAGAGGAAAAGGAAAAAGCTCACGTGAAATGATCCACCCCCGGCGCAGGGATCATTTCTTCACGAAGATGCCCACGTACGGCCATAGCACCATCACAATGACTACGATATTGAGAATGAGCGCGATCAACGAGGCCGACGCCCCTACATCTTTCGCTTGCTTGAGGCCTGCGTGAAACCCCGCGCCCCCTGCAATTTTTCTGTTTTCATCGATGACATCGACTGTTCGTTCGAGTGCGGTATTGAGCAGTTCCGTGCAGAGGAAGATTCCTCCCGCAATAATCACTGCGAGCCACTCCCATATGAGAAGGTGCAGATATGCCCCAAGGAAAAGAACGAGCGCATCGACGATGGCAAATGTTCGCAGATTCCTCTCGCGTTCGAGTGCATGGAGCAGCCCGTGCCATGCATGCAAAAAACTTTGTCGGATTCTCTTCATGATGGGCAAATCATATCACCCTCCTCCGCGCAAGGCTACGGAGGGGTTTCGCGCTGCAGCGCTCAACAAAAAGACTCCCCGAGGGGAGTCTTATTTGAGCGACACGGATCACGTTCCGCATACCCAGATGGTTCAAATGTGGTGACAAATGTTGGCCGGGGGGAACGAGCGTAAGTCGCGTAAGGAACAGGTGTGTGTTTCTTTGGGTTTCATATCATCGTACGCAGGCAGCACCCCCTTCGCAAGGAACTGATATAGAGGTAAGTGGAGATCATTGTTTGGATACAAATTGTATTCAAAAAGTTACATACGACATTTTCCCTTCTATAAAACATATTTCTTATTATTGTATACAATTTTTATTCAATTCCAGGCACAGGATAACGAAGACAAAAATTCTTTACTTCTCCATGCAATTTCTCGAGCGCGGCGCTGTCAGAGCGCTTCTCGATTGCCGAGAGGATGAAGGTCCCCAGTTGCTCCATCTCCGATTCTTTCATGCCGCGGGTGGTGATCGCGGGGGTCCCGAGGCGTACGCCAGAGGGGTCCATCGGTTTTCGCGTATCATCGGGGATCATGTTTTTATTGAGCGTGATGCCGATGCGGTCGAGGGTTGTTTCCACTTCCGCGCCGCCGATGCCAAAGGATTTCACGCAGTCGATGAGCATGAGGTGATTGTCGGTGCCGTTCGTGATGAGTTTCGCGCCGCGGTCCATGAAAAACTGTGCGAGGTGCTTGCTGTTTTTGATGATCTGTGCAGCGTAGACCTTAAATTCCGGTTTCAACGCTTCACCAAAGGCCACCGCCTTCGCGGCGATCATCTGCATGATCGGGCCACCCTGAAACCCTGGAAAGACTGCTTTGTCGATCTTTTTGCCAAGTGTGGCTTCGCGGCAGAGGATCATACCCCCGCGAGGCCCGCGCAGTGTCTTATGGGTCGTCGTCGTAATCACATCGAATCCGTCGTCGAACGGGTTTCTGAGTGCCCCGCCCGCGATCAGTCCTGCGATGTGTGCCATGTCGGCGACCGTGTAGGCACCAACTTCCTGCGCGATTTCTTTCATCTTCGCGTAATGGAGTTCGCGCGGGTACGCGGAAAATCCGGCGAGGATGATCTTGGGTTTATGTTCGAGGGCGACTCTTCGCATTTCATCGTAGTCGATTTCACCCGTCTCGATGTCTTTCATTTTGTAGCGCACAAATTTGAAGATTTTGGTGAGGTAGGTGACGGGGTGGCCGTGGCTGAGGTGGCCGCCGTGGCTCAGATCCATCCCCATGACGGTGTCGCCCGGTTCGAGCAGTGCAAAATACATGCAGGCGTTGGCGGGACAGCCCGCGTGCGGTTGGACATTCGCATGTTCACAGTTGAATAACTTTTTTGCTCGATCAATCGCCAATTGTTCCACGATGTCCGTGAACTCCTGCCCGCCGTAGTAGCGGTGCCCGGGATAGCCCTCCGCATATTTATTGTTGAAGACCGTTCCCATCGTTTCAAGCACGGCGGGGGAGATGTAATTCTCCGAGGCGATCAGCTCCACGCCCTCCGCTTGGCGCCGCATCTCGCCTTTGAGTGCTGCGTAGATGAGCGGGTCCGTTGCCTGCAGTGCGTCGTAGCTTGGCATGACTTGCAGCATAGAGTAGAGTGGGGCCCATGAAAACATTTCTCGGCATCGGAATTTTGCTCGTGGCGCTCATTGCAGGTTGGTTCTATTTTTTCCAAGATCGTGTGGAGTGGAAGATGGTGACGGCCGACACTCTGGGGATCCGTATGATGTACCCCGTGCATTCGCGCTACAGCGCAACCCCGCTCAAGGGAACACTCTCTACGCTCATTACGTATGATCAGGTGCCGAAGACCGCCAGCGGTTTTTACCTCTCGACGGCCGTGAAAAATGCGATCACAGCTTCCAAGTCGTGCGCGGCGCTGATGAGTTCCGGTGCGTATTTGCCCGTTGATCGGCAGAAGCCGATGCAGTGCAGAGTAACGAAGAATGGGAGTGGACTCGTGACGGTCTATGTCATCGGTATCGGCAGGCCCGTGGGGGGCACGTCGTATCCGGAGAGCGTGTTACTCGTGCTGAAGGCGGACAAGGCGGTCATCATGACCAAGCTCGTGAAGTTCCCCGCAACCGAGAAACTCGCCAACGACCGCGTGCAGAAATTTGTCGCCGAGCATCCGCACGCCGTGATCGCGCCGCCGGACGTGAACGCCAAGAAACTCTATGAGGATGTGGATGTGATCGTGATCAATGCCGTTGTTGCACCTTCACTCGAAGTTGCGATGAATATGGAGCAGCTTGGCAAGATGGCGCTTAGTGTGGAAGCGGTGAAGTAATAATCTCTCGTGTCGTCACGATTGCATCCACGCGCTGATCGTGCGGTTCGGTTGGAATGTCATTTGCCAATTGATGTTCCAATGCGATTCCCCAGACGAGGGCCCCGGGATTCACTTTTTTCAGATCACGGATCCACCGATCGAATCCTCCGTTCCCGCGGCCGAGGCGGTTGCCGAGGCGGTCAAATGCGACACCGGGAATCAGGGCGACATTGACATGCTTCAGATCGAGCAGGGGGGCACTTCCAGATGGCTCCTGCAGTCCGAATTTTCCTGCAATGAGATCTCCGATGGATGCAATGCCACGAAATTCGAAATGGTTTTTTGTAAATTTTGGAAGATAGAGGCGATGCCCGTTTTCGATTAATTCTTTGATCAGTTCTCGCAGGTCCGCCTCCGTCGGCATCGGATAGTACGCGCACATAGTGAGGGTGCCTTCCGGGAGATTTTCTTGGATCCGCCGCGCGATGCTGCGACTCTCGGCACGGCGTTGCTCAGGAGTGAGACGAGTGGCGCGCTCTTTAATTGCCCGTCGCAGATGCTCTTTCTGATTGCGAAGATCCATAGTGACGAGAAACGAGTAACCAGCAACCAGTAACATTTTAGAAAATTTCCGCCGCTGCTTCCGCGAGGTTCACCGACGCTTCCGACCCCATAGGTGCCGCTGCGTGGACTTCGCTATCCAGAACACATTTGATCTTGAGTCTGCGCTTGAAGATCCGCTCGAGTGCGTCTTCAATGGACCGCAACCCTTCCGTGGAGCCCGCTTTGTCGCGATGAAAGAGGGAGGTGAAACGCAGGACGACGCTCGTGTCCTCGAGTGCATGGAGCTGTCCGTTTTTGAGAGACATTTTTACGGATGCGGGCTGTGCCCCTTCGACAATCTGCGGCCAGACTTCCGTGAGTGTACTGAGAGTGAGGTCGGGAGCGAGGATTTCTGCGGATTTAAGGGGAGTCTCTGAGTTTTTCACAGGATCCTGAATAGTTTGTGTCATCCCGAGCGTAGTCGAGGGACGAACCATGACGTCAACAGTAGCCGGCGCGACTGCCACTTTCGTGATTGCTCCCGTTGGTGTGATGATCGAAAGCAGCTGCGATTCCAGGACGAGTCCCGGGACGGGGGCGATGCGCAGATCTTTGATTGTCGTCAACAAAGCGTCGAGGAGCTCCAGTGAGACTTTCGTATCTTGCTTTGCCTCTATCCGCTGATGCAAACGATCGCGCGCTGCTGCGAGGAGCAATCGTGTGAATTGCTCGAGCGGGGCGGCCGCTTCCTCGAGTTTTCGTACGAGTTCCATGATCAGGCCGGCATCCTGCGCGTCGATTGCCGCGAGCATCTGTTCGACGTACTCGTGCCCGGTCTCGCCCACGCGCTCATGGACTGCTGTGATGGTGATATTGGGGAGCGAGCGCAGTTGATCAAGGAGTGAAATAGCATCGCGCATGCTGCCCTGCACCGAGTGAGCGATGGCGCGCAGAGCCGTGCGCTCGACCGTGATATGTTCCGCGTCCGCGATGTACTGGAGCCGTGCGATCAAATCCTCCTCGCGAATCGGACGGAAGAGAAAGCGCTGGCAGCGCGATTGGATGGTGGCGGGGATCTTATGGAGTTCGGTCGTTGCGAGGATGAAGTACGCGTAGGCGGGGGGTTCCTCGAGGGTTTTTAAGAGTGCATTGAAGGCCCCTTTGCTGAGCATGTGCACTTCGTCGATGATGTAGACCTTCGCGCCGCCGACTACGGGAGAGAATTGTATTTTTTCAATCAGCTCCCGGATGTTATCGACACCCGTGTTGCTCGCGGCATCGATCTCGATCAGGTCCACGAGGCTGCCTTCGTCGATCGAGGCGAGGATATGCTGTCGCAAGAGTTCATCGCCGATCCCGTGCGTGAGCAGGTGCTTGCTCAGGATTCGTGCGATGGAGGTTTTGCCCGTGCCGCGCGTTCCCGAGAAGAGGTAGGCGTGGCTGAGCTTGTCCTGCTTCACCGCCTGCTCAAGGGTGCTCACAATGTGATCTTGTCCCGCGACATCGGCGAAGGCTTTTGGGCGGTAGGTGCGATAGAGGGACATGGGAGGTGATTGTAGCAGAGGCGCAAGAGGAGTACCTTACTTTCCGTACCTTCCTTACCTATGAAGCGTTTTCTGCTCACCACTGCCCTCCTTGCCCTCGTTGCCTGCGGTGTTGATACGACCGGTTTATCGCCCGATTCCTCGAAGGGCGTGAGCCCCAAGAGCAACGCGAATGCTATCGTCAGTGTCGTCGAATACGGCGACTTGCAGTGTCCCGCATGCAAGGGTGCCTATAACAAGGTGGTGACACCGCTGCTCCAGAAGTACGGTGCGCAGATTCGTTTTGAGTTCAAGCAATTCCCGCTGATTCGCATTCACGAGTATGCGCTCGCCGCTGCGGAGGCCAGTGAATGTGCGGCCGACCAGGGGAAATTCTGGGAGTTTCTGGACCTGGCCTACACCGAACAGGCGAAGTTGAATACGGCAGAGCTCGATGCGTGGGGGACTTCGCTTCATCTCGATTTGCCTCTGTTTGATCGTTGCAGGGCATCGCACATCAAACGCATTATGATCATGGCTGAGGAAGCGGCAGGGGAAAAACTGGGTGTGAATAGCACGCCGACCTTCTTCGTGAACGGCACGAAAGTTGAGAATAGCGTGGATGCGATCGGGAAATTGATCGAGGAGGCGGCTGGGAAGGCGGGAAAAATGCTATGATTATTTGCTCAATTGCGCAAACCCATACATCTGCCCGAGCTTCACATCGTGCAGAACCGCGGAGCGCATTTTTGAGAGATCTGCGGTTTCGGCAATACTCATACTCTGTGCCCCAAACACATCGGGGAGCGGACCAAGATCCACTGCGGTGCTGTCGGGGAAACGCACGTCACGCGGATCGAGTACCGTGCTCACAAATACGTGCAGCTCCGGCCCGGGCACCGCTGCAAAATCCACGCCGAAGAAGAGAGTGTGTTTGAGGAGCAACACCTCTCCACGCACAAGCCCGCTGTCACTGACGAATGTTCCCTCTTGACCCTGTGCTTTCACACTGGCGGCGCGTTGTTCATTGGCTACGCCGTTCTTGCGGGTTTGATCGATGATCGCCTTCTTCCGTGCGTCTTTCGTCACGGGGTCCTTTTGGAGTTCCAGGTTCACCATCCGTTCCGTGAGGTCGGCGTAGTACTGTGCGGCGTAGAGGGGGTTTTTCAAATTGTCTTTCTGCAGAGCACCTGTGGTCGTACCGCAGGCGGTGAGGAGGAGTGCAGAGAGTGTGAGGAGGGGAGTGATGCGCATGGTGCGGCGGAGTATAGCGGATTTCAGGCCGCATGGGTCAATGGGACCTCATCAGTAAGCGTGAAGGCCATTCCCGCTTGCTCGAGGAGTTTCATATCGCACTTGATTTGATAGTGGAAGTTTTTCACGATCTCGCTGTGCTTGGCATACGAGAGCTCTTTCGGAACGAGTGTTGTCCAGTAGCCGAATTGTTCGTTGTCGCAGTTCGCGCGCACTTTATCGATGACCGCTTGCTGTCCGTCGCGTCCCATGTGGAGGACTTGGGGTTTTTTACATTCGTCGCGAATCGCTTCCTTCTGGGCGGTATTGCCCTCGATGATGTTATGTTCGAAGTACCACTCATGGCCGTTCTCGATTCGCTCTTCGGTCTTTTGTTTGTTCCCTTTGCTCGATCCTTCCTGCATATCAAGCAACTGATTGGAGTAGCCGCGTTCATGCACCCAGACGCGGTTGTACATCAATTGCAAAAATCGCTTGGTTTGCCTGTATCCCATTGCCATCACCGCAGCGTAACTGTGCTGCACGCTTGTCCCCGCTTCGAATCGCACGAAATGTCGCAGTCGGTCGCGTGCTTCCAAGGTTTCTTTCAGTGAAGGGGTTTTGTTCTTTTGTTCGCGCACGTGCGGATCGGCGTATCGGTTGAGGAAGCGTTCCATGTGATCGAGCTCGCGGTCTTGGGGGGCGATCTTTCTCGCTTCAGCCAAGCCCTGCTTCGCCTTGTCCCAGTCCTGCATCCGTAATCCTGACTCGATCCGGGTTTTAAGTGTCGGTAATTCTGTTTTCGTTTCGTTCACTTTTCCTTTCTCCTTATTCTCTTTCTGGTGGAGTAGATGCATTGCCGCTTCCTTCAAATAATGCTCACGATGCTTGATCGGCATTGACCAGAAGTTTTCGGGGGAAAGGCGCTCGAAGTGCTCGGAGATTCCTTCCTTGTCCATCTGTTTATTCACGGCATCGAATCGTCGACGCAGACTCTTCCAGCTCGCGATCAGCTTTTGCGCATACGCCTCTGGAGATGACTTCTTCATCGCCATTTTCAGCCAATGGTCGACATTCTTCGGATCCAGACATTTGTCCGGCCCTTGCGTCGCGTCGGTGAAGATCGCACGAGCTCTATTGAAATTTTCCTCTTTTTGAAGCAAAGCGTTCCATGCTGTGGTTGCCATACGATCGCGTTCGGGGAATTCAAAGGAGAGAAATTCTGATTTTGTCAGTACATTCTTCAATTCCGGAACTTGTTTCGCGTTCACACCCAGGTGCTTCGCAAATTTTTCGATGTCACTCTGTTTTTTGCCGACACGTTCCCAGCCTGCCACGTACACGTGGAAGTTATTCTTGAGCCATGTCTTGCGATCCCATTCCAGTACATTCTCATCGTTAAAACGCGCCATCCAACGGTCATTGCTCTCATCGCCGATCCATTTGTTTTTGTGAGCTTTTTTCATTTCACGTTTGAAATCCGCTTCATAATCGATTGCCTCAGCGACGGCTTCGTAGAGAAAATGAACGTTTTCCTGCATCTTTTCCAACTCACCCTGTGCTCGCAACCCCTCCCACATTTTATCATACTCTTGCCGTGTGCGCGTGTTGATGAGGCGATGGCGATAGAGCGAACGACATTCTGTGATAGCATGATCGATCGTACGCTGCGACTCTGCGGATGCTTCCGCGTACTCTTCGTCGTGGGCGCGGCGAAGATCGTGTGCTGAAGATTGCCGAACGGGTTCTGTAAGCGAAGGCATAAGGTTTGCGAGTGATTCTGATCGCATCGTCCTTCCACTTCAAGTATTTTCTCCCTATACTCACTGCATGATCTTATCGGATAGGGATATCAAGAAGGCGATTGACACGGGCAGGGTGAAGATCGATGGCGGGGTGATGCCGTTTCACATTCACGCGAGCAGCATGGATCTGCGACTCGGGAATACCTTCAAGCTCTACGAACACAGTAAATTCGCGATTCTGGACCCCAAGAACCCCGAGACTTTTCAGGGCCGCATGCGGATGATTACGATCCCTGAGGGCGAATCGTTCATCGTACAGCCGGGAGAATTCGTGCTCGGCGTCACGATGGAAACGCTCACGGTCCCGGATGATCTTGTCGTGCGGGTGGAGGGGCGTAGCTCCCTCGGGCGGCTCGGGATCATCGTCCACTCGACGGCGGGATTTGTGGACCCCGGTTTCAGCGGCACTATCACACTCGAAATCAGTAACCTCAACCGGATGCCGGTGGCACTCTACCCGGGAATGCGCGTCTGCCAGCTGGCGTTTGAGCAAATGAGCAGCCCTGCCGAGACGCCGTACAATCTGAAATTAGGGAGTAAATATCAACATCAAATTTTGCCCGAGGAGAGCAGACTGATGAATGATGCGGAGTTCCGAGGGTGAGACTTACGACGCGATGAACGTGAGGAGAGACTGTATGCCTTTCCTCAAGACATTCTGCATGCGGAGCAGTTCCCGGATGTTCTCTTCCTGCATCCATCTGCGTTTTTCGGCGTCCAATTGCATGCTCTTCAAGCGCTCCCGGGAACTATCACTGATGGCTATGTCGATGTCATTGATATTTTCAATCATCTTTTTATACCAACGGTACCACGACCTAGGATCGATGACGCGATGCTGGGCAAGCTCATGGAGTTCAGGGCCAAACGGTTCTGGATTGAGGTCACTGGCACGATGTGCACAATTGGGATTTTCCCCTCGTATGCCTTCCGGGCACAAACAGGCGAGTACATCATTGTAGCTCGAGCTCAAAAACTCTTGCTGCGTCGGAAATGTTCGTGCAATCGTGTATTCATGTTCACAGCCGCACGCTCGAGGAATGAGGCTCGTTATCTGGCTTTCTAATACCAGCAGCATCGGCGAAAGACTTCGGTATTGTTCAGCATTGAACGATGTTCCTTTCCGTTTTCCCCTCGTGTCGAAATAGTATCCTCCATCGTCGTAGGTAGGCGAAGAGTCGCGTAGAAATGTCAACTGAGTCCCTTCAATCATATTTAAAAATATAACACCTTCAACTTTATAGTCAACCTCCGGCAGAACCGGCGATGTTTTTCCACTTGTCCCTCATGAGCCAGTTTACTATTATGCTGACTGATGGGCGGAAAGGTGGATCATCGTAGGCTGACGAAGAAGGAGCTCTCCGATCTGCAGGAGCACTTCATCGCGCCTTCGTTGAAGCATGGTTGAGCGAATCGATGTCGGAGTACAGGTCTCTCTTGCTGGTCGAAGAAAAGTAATTGTCTATCTTCCTCGCATGAGTCAGTTTACTAGTATACTGTCTGATGAGAGAAATTGCAATTTTCGAAATCCCCCGGCTTCGCGATGGAAGCCGGGGTGGTGGTGCAGATGGATATGACGCAATGGTGTTACAGGATTCCCGCGCCGAATTCTTCTTGCCGTGCTTCGACGCTCGAACGTGCGTTGTCGTAGATGTCGTAGGTGCATACGTAGCCAGGCAGCTTGGAAAGATCCAATTCCTTCTCGTATGCTGTGAGAATCCTTTCGGTCAGATGTTCACGAAACCTTGGATTGATCGGATGAGCAACGTCGGCGTACAACTTCGCGCGGCCATTGGCGTCTTTGACAGCACGGTCATCTGCCAGTTCAGTGCCGCATTGATTGCAGTGATCCGCCCGCAGATGATTCTTCCCGCCGCACTGTGGACATTTGTCCGTGAGTTTTCGACTTGGCATTGCGACGAATTGCCCCATCGATCCTTCAAGGACTTTGATGTCTCTGACAACGAACACATGATCGAATGTCACAGAGACGAATGCGCGCAGTCGTTCTTCCCGATCTCTCTCCTCAAAAATCTTCACTCGAATACAGGTGATGTCCATCGTCGTTCTCCTTCGTCGAAGATGTGAATGATCTGCACCTTTCCTGTCCTACCCCTCTTACCGCGTGCCATCAATGCTGTTTTGCCGCTCTGTCAAGGGATGGTGGACGATCCCGGATTCGAACCGGGGACCTTTCGAATGTGAATCGAACGCTCTAACCAGCTGAGCTAATCGTCCGGAGAGTAAAATTGTAAGAGGGATGTCTGATCGAAGCAATACGTCGTACCCCTCTCCTGAGTTCCGACTCTTAGGGAGAGGAGGAATCATCGAACTTCCGCTATGCTATGTCTATGAAAGACATCCGCGCCGACCGCATCCTCTACCAAGATCAACATTTGTTCGTTGTGAACAAACTCGATGGGGAACTCGTGGTTGCAGCCGGAGGACATGGCAAGACGCCGCTGTTTGATTTCCTCAAAAAAAATCACCCGGAGCTACGTGTCGTGCACCGGCTCGACTTCGGGACGTCCGGTGTCATCGTCTTTGCGCGTACCGCCGAGGCGGTGCGCAGGATTCGCGCCAGCGAATTTCGTGGGTGGATCAAGCGCTACCGCGCGCTCGCGGCGGGTCGGATTGCGCTGAAGGAAGGGACGATTGAGCGAAAATTACCCGCACGCACGCATAACACGCTTGTGGATGCGGTGTCGCATTACAAGGTGATCGAGGCATTCCCGACGGCCAGCTACACCGAAGTGCAGATCGAGACCGGTCGCAAACATCAGATCCGCCAACACCTCAAGTTCATCGGCCATCCGCTCCTGCTCGATCCGGTCTACGGC
Organism: Candidatus Peribacteria bacterium; assembly: GCA_023245865.1. Classification (GTDB taxonomy): domain Bacteria; phylum Patescibacteriota; class Gracilibacteria; order Peribacterales; family Peribacteraceae; genus JAHFJN01. Next base: position 518,755 of record JAHFJN010000001.1, on the reverse strand, counting down.
AATGAAAAACTCGATCGTGCGTTCACGAAGCACTTTCACTATCACCGCTTCTTCCTGCATGCGTTCTCTCTCGATTTCCCACACCCCCTCACGGGGGAGAAGGTCCATATCGAGGCAGGGCTGCCGCCGTCGTTTGAGAAAGCGCTGCGCGAGCTGCGCGAAAAGTCCGGAAAGTAAGGGAAGTAATGAATGTAACGAAAGTGGGACCTCCCATACCTCCCTTACTTCCTTTACCTTCCATACGATATACTCCCACCATGCGCGTCTTATCAGGAATCCAGCCCTCGGGGCAGTTACACCTCGGCAATTACTTCGGGTCGATCAAACCGAACCTCGCGTGGGTGGGCGATCCTAAAGTCGATGAGAACATTTTCTTCATCGCAGATCTCCATGCGCTCACGACCGTTCAGGATCCGGCCGAACTGAGGAGGCTTCGTCATGACATCATTCTCGATTACCTCGCATGCGGGTTTGATCCGAGCAAAGCGATTATCTTTTATCAATCGGACGTGCCCGAACATACGGAGCTCATGTGGATCCTCGCAACGCTCACGCCGATGGGGCTCCTCGAGCGTGCGGTCAGCTATAAGGATAAGGTGGGGAAGGGGATTTCCGCTTCTGCAGGGCTTTTTACGTACCCCGTCCTCATGGCGGCGGACATTCTGCTCTACGATACAAACATCGTGCCAGTCGGGAAAGATCAAAAACAGCACGTCGAGATCGCGCGCGACATAGCGATCAAGTTTAACCATCATTACGGTGAAACGTTTAGCGTTCCCGAAGAGCAGATCATCGAGAATGCAGCGGTGGTCCCCGGGACCGACGGACAGAAAATGAGCAAGAGCTACGGCAATATCATTCCTCTCTTTGGATCTGAAGCGGCCATCAAGAAGGCCATCATGGGGATCACGACGGATTCCAAGGGTGCGAACGATCCCAAAGATCCGGATACCTGCACCGTGTATCAGATCCACACACTCTTCCTCTCTTTATCTGAGCAGAAGGCACTCGCAGTTGAGTATCGCAAAGGGCTTTCGTACGGCGATGCAAAAAAGAAGCTGCTCGCAACATGTATGGATCATTTTGCGCCGATGCGTCTGAAGCGCATAAAACTTGAGAAGGATCCCGCAGAAGCGGAAGCGGTGCTGCGTGAGGGTGCAGCGAAAGCATCCAAAATCGCCCGTCAAACGATGGAAAAGGTCGAAAAAGCGGTAGGATTGCGTTAAGAGGCAAAAAATGGTACAATGTGTGTATGAACACACAACAAAAATCCCACTACGTTCTCGCTGGACTGCTCGCGCTCGTTGCCGCGTTTCCTCTCGTTGTCGATACGGAGGGGAAGGTTTTGCTCGATGCAAGCGTCACGAATCTGCGCGAACAGGTGAAGGAGAATAAAGATACGTTCCGCAACACTCGTCGCGATTACGAAGATGCGATTGCGCTCTGTTCCAAGCGTCAGAAGGATGGGGAGGATGTCGTGTGTCCCGATGTGAACGATCCCGTCGGCATTCAGCGGTTTTTGAAAGGGTTGCCTTCCGAACACGAGGCTGCCCCCGCGACGAATGTAGCACTGAAACTGAGCAATCTCGATGACACCCAAGCCGGACTGCTTCGTCGTTACCAGCGTGCGCACGCCTGTCCGGATTCGATGGAGGAGATCCTCCCCGGGTTCAAGGCGCTTTGTCTCAGCCTGATGCCCGATGTCCCCGCAGCGATCACGTCGGTCGTGCATGCGCGTGTGAAAGCCACGCAAGGGCCGAAGAGGGATGGGCAGTTCACCCTCGATGAATTGATCGATGCGAAGAAGGGGGCGCGGCCGGTCAGATGATGTATTGAAGGTAAGGGAGGTATAGTAGGTCATGAAGGTACCTCCCGTACTTCCCTTACTTTCCATACATTCCTTACATATGCCGTTGATCCTCGCCTCCCGCAGTCCGCAACGGGCGAAGTTGCTCGAAGGTCTTGGTGTGCGGTTTGAAGTGATCGTGAGTGCGGTCGATGAGCCGAATCACCCAACGCTGTCACCGGCAGAGCGCGCGCAGCAACTTGCGCACTTAAAAGCACAGGATGTGTCGCGTCGGTTTCCGCGTCGCTCTGTGCTCGGTGCAGATACCCTCGTTGCTTTGCGGGATGGGACGCTTCTCGAAAAACCGGTTGACGCAGAGGATGCAGCACGGATGCTGCGGCTTCAGAGCGCCGACGTGTGCACGGTGCGAAGCGCGCTTTGTCTGATTGATTCACATGGGAAAAAGCATGAAGGTCTCGATTCCACCCGCGTGCATTTCCGCACCCTCACAGACGCAGACATTGCGTGGTGGATCGGGACAGACCTCTGGCGGGAGCGCTCCGGCGGGTTTCAAATCGACGGGCCGGGGCAACTCTTGATCAAAAAAATAGAAGGGGATTGGACGGGAGTCGTCGGGCTTCCCATTTTCCTCTTCGGACTACTCTGTCGTGAAGCGGACTTCTCGTTATCCGCCTAATTCCATATTGCCTACTGGCGCATCGCCTGGCACCGCAATATCCGCATCCGCGTGCGAGGATTCGTAATCACCCGCCGCAGATCCTCCCTCGTCGGGCTTGGGATTCTTCTTGTCTTCATCGCCACCATCAAAAAACATACTGCACATGTATGAAGTATAAAGGATGCACTACAGTTGCGGCAATCGATATCCCTGCAATTGTCGGTAGGCTCTCTTGTAGGTGGGCAGCACCGATTCTACGTGCTCCCAGTAGCGTGCGGAGTGGTTTGCGATGTTGCGGTGCGCAAGCTCGTGGATGATGACGTAATGCAGCAGCGAGGGCGGGAGCAGCAGCAGAGCGGTATTGAGCATGATGACACCTTGCGGCGAACAGCTGCCCCACTGTGTGGTTGCAAAGCGAACCTTCACCTCGCGTATCGGTACGCGCAGTGTCTCATGATTGATTTGATGCACGAGTACGGTGATACGTGTACGCTCCGACTTTGCGACAAGTGACCAGAGGAAACGATGCAACGCCGCGCGTCGAATGTGCGGGCTCACATCAATCTGCCATCCTTGCCGAGTTTTGAGAGCCTTCGTGCGTGCGCCGGCTCGAAGAGAGAAATTGATCGTGCGTCCGCTGCCGAGCAACACCGTGTGCGTGTGGCCTCCATTCAGGAGATGTCGAAACGGATCGATTGCAATTTTCTGATGCTCCTCGAGGACCAGGTGGGTCATCCGCCGAAGCAAACTCTGAATATGTTCGCGCTCCTCTGTGCGGCTTAAGTTTCGCGCCAAACGAATCACAATGGTCTCGCCTTTACAGACCGCGCGGGAGTGCTTGTTCCTCGTCCGTTCAACGCGGTGGCGAAAGGTGCGCTTTTTCATAGGGGGCACCGAGCGTACGGCGTGCCCTGGTCTCTGCCTAGTTGTCCATCGAATAGGTCTGGTGTGTAATAACATTGAGTACGCCTTTCTCGAGGGGGTGGAGGGTATCTCCCGTGTTTTTTGATCGATGTAGATAACGTTCCAGAGATGGACAAAGTCTTGATTTATTGTATGCATGCAAAATGCGCGGGTCGATGTAGTACTTTCTGCAGGTCGCGGGTCGATTGCCCAGAGCCTGTGCTGCTTCCGAAACGGCACGGGTGATGCGAGACGCACGCTCCCGTTCATTGTCTGTTTCTCCAAGATGGAGCAAGCTCAATGCAGCCTGCACCGTTGCTCCCCACGTGCGAAAATCCTTGGCACTCAATGGCTCACGTGTGATTGCGTGCAAATATTCGTTCACATGGTCGGAGGTGACGGGATGCAAGGCACCTTTGTGATCGATGTACTGGAACAGAAAGTGACCGGGTAATTCCTCACACGCGAGGATGATGCGTGCGAGTGTGCGATCTCGCAGTGTTACATCTTGGTCCTGTCCGCTCTTCCCGCGAAATTGAAATCGGACCTCTGCTCCGTGCACATGGACGTGACGATCGAGCAGTGTCGTGAGGCCGTAGCTATGATTCTCGTGTTCATACATTTCATTGCCGATGCGCATGTGTGTGATGTCGAGCAGCCGCACCACGGTCGCGATCATTTTTTCGTGGCTGAGGTGGGGGAGGTGCAGATGCGCGGTGACGTGCTTGCGAATGATGGGAAGGTGTTTCGCAAATAGCTCGAGCTTATGAAATTTTGTCGCATCGCGCACTTCCCGCCAGCGAGCGTGATAGCGGTATTGCGTGCGACCTTTGGCATCTTTGCCTGTCGCTTGCATGTGGCCGCTTGGGGAAGGGCAGATCCATACGTTCTTCCATGCGGGGGGAATGCCGATGTGGTTGATCCGTTCGATCGTTTTTGCATCACGAATGACGCGTCCTTTTGTGTCGCGGTATCGCCAATGTTTGCCGCTGGGCTCGCGCGTGATGCCGGGGTCTGCATCACAGCTCCAGTGCAAGTGGGCTTTTTTGATATCCTGCATCTGTTGAAGAATATCCTAGCGCCTCTTCTTCCGCATCACCTTTTTTTCTTGCCCCGTGGCTTTTTCTTTTTCCTCTCGTTCCTCTTATTCTTCTCTTTCTTCTTCATCACCTTCTGTACCTTCGTTACTTTCCGTACTTCCCTTACTTTCAACACCGGCATCTCCGTCATCAATGGTGGTTGCTTCTGTGTTTCCTCGATAGACGGGACTACGGTCTCGGCCGGTTCCTGACTGGCAGGCCGCGCCGCGGGCGGCTGCAGCGGGTTCTTGAAGAGGTTGGCGAAGGTGCTCGTGCTCTGTGGGGGTTTCATAGGGGCCACACTTTAGCATGGGAAAAAGTGATTTCAAGAAAAACCCCGCACCAGTGCTCGGCACGGGGGCGGGGTCGTTCATTTCATAGTTTTCTCGAAGTCTTTCAGTTCACATTCCCCTCGATCACGACATTCATGCGGCGAACGAGACGGATGTTTCTCTGGTAGCAGGCGGAGATTTCCGCTTGGTTGTCGGACTTGTCGCTGCAGATTTCCCAGAGCATGTGGCTGCGGTCGGCGCGGATGGCATTATAACGTGCCGCTTCCTCCGCACGGATCTGCTCTTCGTTCTTCTCGCGGACAGTCGGTCCGAGGTAGCGGGTAAAGTCTGTCTGAACATTTTGGTTGATCGTCTCCGTGTTTTGTACAGGCTGCGGCAGGACGATCGTCTTTTCGCGATCAAACAGATTGTGGGCTTGCAAGAACTGCGTCAGCTCACCGCTCATGACGTAACTCTTAAGCTCGCGGTCGATGCCGAATCGATCATGGCACATCTGTGTTTCGATACCGACGATCTCATAGCACGGATGGCTGTAGAGGCTTCGCATATCGAACCATGCACCGGCGAACGGATTCGCCATATCGGTGACATCGTTCGCGTTGTTCAAGATGAACTGCGATAAGATATTGGAACTTTGGACGACTTCGCCCTCGTAGGCCGAGGTGAAGGCGACCGTGACGCCAAACAGCGCCGTGAGACCTGCAAGCAACCCTGCCTGCGTGTGCTTTTGGAAGATGTTCATACGGGTAAGGGGGAAGGGATGAAAGCATGGCCTCAAATGGGCCAGGAGGGAGAGTGTACCACCTATTGACTTTAATGCAATAGTATTTCTTAATATCATTTAAAAGGTATAGGAATAGCGATTGGAGACATTTTGCCGCTTTGTTTTGTGTAGGAGCACCTATCCGATCCATCTTCGCCGTGCTAGATTCCTCGTCCATGGAAATTTCTGAGCAGCAGCGGCGAGAGGAGCGAGTGTTTGCGCGCATAAAACGTACCTCTGCTCATCACAACGCGATTGGGACTGTTATTGATTATCAGAGACCCGAAGAACGATCCATACAGGTGTTATTGTCGATGACTACGGTGATCGGTGGTCTCACGCTTGCGCTGGCAGCTGATCAACTCCCTCCGGAAGTCGATGTCCTCGCTTCCATCATTACGATCGCATCGAGTACGTGGATGACTGCACGGTATCTTCTCAAGACCATCTGCACGGAGTGCGTCAATCAGCTCAAAAGAGAACACCCTGCCCGCGTGCGTCACATCCTGCACGACATTCGTGAACGCGTGTCGCACCTTACATTCGTGGTCAATGAGGTGGAGAAGAAGTTCTTTCCCGAAGAGAAATAATATGGACCACGGCGATGTCCTCCTACGGTTTGCAGACGTGTCGTTTCATTACGATCATCGAAAACCCATTCTCGCAGGTGCGAATTTTTCCGTGCGTGAGAACGCGAAGCTAACGATCATGGGGCAAAACGGCGCGGGGAAGAGCACGATCTTTCAATTGATCATGCGCTCTCTCAAGCCTCAGGAGGGTGAGATCCACATCAAAAAAGGCGCGACCATCGGCATTGCCAGGCAAGTGGTTGCACACGAGGATCTCTCAAAAACCGTTCTGGAATTCTTCGCAGGAGCGTTCAAGGACAAGCAGTACGATCTGGAGCGACACATCAAAAGAGTGCTCGATGTCGTGCATCTGAAAGCGCCACTGGAGAAAAAAATCAATGCATTCTCAGGCGGACAGAAAGCGCGGCTGCTTCTTGCATACGCCATTATCCAAGAGCCAGATATACTGCTGCTCGATGAACCGACGAATAACCTCGACGCTGCGGGGATCGATCATCTCACAGGGTTTCTCGTGATGTACGAGCATACGTGCATCGTGATCTCCCATGATGCCGCCTTCCTCAATAGCTTTACGCAGGGAGTGCTGCATCTGGATTCCCATACACATACCGTGCAGCAGTACGTGGGGGATTACGTCGATGTCGTCGCCGAGATCGAGGCGCAGATCGAACGCGAGCAGCGCCAGAACGTTCGGATGGAAAAGGACATTCTGGACCGCAAGGAGAAGATCAACTTCTTTTCCCACAAAGGCGGAAAAATGCGAAAACTCGCGAGTAAAATGCGCGATGCGGTGGCGGAAGCCGAGGAAAATAAAGTGGACGTGCGCCGCGAAGACAAAACGATTCCGCCGTTCACGATCGATGCCGAGCTTTTCCCAAAGCCCCTCGTACAGATCACCTCGGTGACTGTGATGAAAGATCACAAGCCCGTAAAGAAGAATGTGTCGGTGACCGTGCGCCGCAGACACCGCGTGCTCATCACAGGCCCCAATGGCATCGGCAAAAGTTCGCTCCTCGAGGCTCTGGCAAACGGCAAAGAGAAAGGCGCGGTGATCACCAAAGGGGTCACCGTTGGCTACTACCGTCAGGATTTTTCAGGATTGCCGATGGAGAAAACCGTCTACCAAATTCTGGAGGACGCGATGGAAAAACCAAATGATCAGATGATCTATGCGACCGCGGCGCGCTTTCTGCTGCCCGGCGACAAGGTGCAGACCAAAGCGATCGCACTTTCCGAAGGGCAAAAAGGACTGCTGTGTTTCGCGCGGTTCCTGCTCCAAAAACCCACGCTCCTCATCCTCGATGAGCCGACCAATCACATCAACTTCCGCCACATTCCGGTGATCGCCGAGGCACTCAACAAGTACGAAGGGGGACTGATCCTCGTCAGTCACGATCAGGAATTCGTGAAAGCTGTAAGCGTGAATGAAGAGTTGGATCTCGGGGCGCTATGACTTTTTGTACACATCTTTGCGTTGGCCGACATTCACAATAGTGACGGTGACGATGTTTTTGTCGATTTCATAGATAATGCGGAATGGCCAGACACGCAGCGACCAGAAATCTTTCCATTCACCTTTTAATTTTTTCCCGGCGAATGGATCAATGAGCAATTCATTGATCGCCATGCCAATTCGTTTTCGATCACTGTCCCGCAGTCGCTCAAGTTGCTTTTGAGCCTTTGCCAGTATTCGCAATGAGAACATAGATTATAATCGTAATTTTTTCTTCACTTTTTCCCAGGGAATGGTTTTCAGGGTTCCTGCCTTCTTCTGCTTTTCATAGTTGCGCAAATCTTTCATCAATTGGGGGTCACTCATGATTTCCAGTGTTTCCACCCATCCTTCAAAATCTTCCTGTGACATCATAATCACCGGCAGATGACCTTCATGGGTGATGGTTACCTGGTGCCCCGGCTTACTTGCCAGATCCAAGAGCATGAAAAATTCCTTTCGTGCCTGTGTTGCGGTGACTTGTTTGGTCATAGTATGTACACTATAGCGTACATACTCACGCCATGCAAGAGATTTGATACAATGAACGTATGGTGAAAACAGGAATTTCCTCTGGGACGGTGCACACAGTTCCCGCGGATGTACGAAGCGCACTTCTTTCAACGCCGGAGGCACAGGAAGTATGGGAAGATATTTCGCCCCTCGCGCGTAATGAATGGATTTGTTGGATGACTTCGGGCAAAAAAGTGGAGACCCGGACTATCCGCATAAAGAAGGCACTCTCGAAGCTGAGAAGTGGAATGCGCAGGCCTTGCTGCTTCGCCGGCTGTCCTCATCGTTAAAAGATTGTAAGGTCTGAGCTCTATCTTAGTTCCTCTTCTCAGATTGGTCGCTTGTGAGTATCCTTTTTCGTGTTCATTGTTCTTGGCTCTTTATCAACGCGGGTATCGTACAGTGGTAGTACATCAGCCTTCCAAGCTGAGGATGCGGGTTCGATTCCCGCTACCCGCTCCAATATTTGAACTGCATTAAAAATAAAGTAAAAAACTATTTTGGGGTACTTGACAAGTATCATGCATTATATACAATAACAAACTGTATATCTTCCCTAATTTTTAAGATGCGTATCCGTGTTGATGAAAAGCCTTTTTTTGAACTTCTTCCAAGGGGTGATGATTCAAAAACTGATTTGGGGCTCCCAATAAGTAAATCTGTTGGTGACGCAAATGTTGTTGATCATTTGTCCTATAAAAGAACTCACTGGAGTCATACAAGAGCACTTCGTGGAACGCGCAATGCTGCAATGGCCTTAATGCAAAGACAGCAAGAATTAGAAGTGGAAATTGCTAACCCTGAATTAGCTAAAAACGAAAAACTAAAAGAGGCCATTACAAATGAACTACGAAGAGTGTCAATCGCTGTTACGTGCCTTTGTGTAAGAGATTATTTTCTAACTGATTCGTTACTAGAGCAGGTAAAGGAATTACGTGAAATATGTGGAAGAGGGGCAATGGAAGCTCTCGTAACGAACGAAGGCGTATGTTGCGAAGGACCCGCATCAGAATATGGGCGATAGAAAAGATTGGAAGGATTTAGCATCATGGTTGCAATAGATTCCAGTAACCCGCTCCATTGACATAAATATATTTATGTGTAAAATATAATTTATGGAAAATCCTGAATCAAAATTCCCGGATTTCGACTCTTTTATTGGTAATGGGGGAAAAGGTTGGTATAACATTCAATATAGAGTTCCACAATCCATTCAGGCTGCCACACTTTCCAGACGCACGATCCGTGATTCGTGATTTTCCACTTTGCCTGTGAGGCGTTTATCGACGTTGACGAGGACTGTGAGGATCTGATCATCTGCTTCGTGCAGTCTTTCCATACCTTCGGCCATCGAACGTACGATTTTGGTCAGCTTTTGAATACTCTCTTCAATTCTCCGGATGTCTGCCTTTGTTGTCGGGGTGTTGTCGTCCATGGGGGATTGATTGTAAAGTCCTCTTTAAGAAAAACAAGGATTTCTACTGCATCTGCGCCCTCCACCACTTGCCCCCCAGCACGCGTGTGAACAGCGCTCCCGCGAGGTCGGAAATGGGGGATTTCCTGTGATGAGAGAAATTGATTACGGGATCAGGATCCCGTAGATTCTGTGGCGTAAACTCAACAATTCCCTGGATGTTTTGATTGTGTGCCAATTGAAGAGAGATGACCCCATCGCTCGTTTCGGCATCGGTGGTGACGAGTGGCGAAAGGTTGGATGCCGCCGGATACAATTGGGCGCAGGAATCATCCATTCCTTTCATCAGGGACCGTAGAAGTCTGCGCAGAGCGATAGCAGTTTGTTGCATATCTCTGTAGATGTCATCATCCCCGCCCCATCGTATTCTGTCGGGATTCAATTTCTTCAGAAGAGCATTGCTCTTGATCATCCGCGTTCCCAGAGCATGGTTTGCGTGTCGACTCTTGAGGGGTGAGAGTGCCGCATCCAACTCCATAATTCTTTCGTCGAATCCTCCCTTCAGCACGGGGAGAGTTTCTTCGATCCTGCTCAGATGACCGATAATATTGGATATGCATGTATGGATGTCCGCTGCGAGACTTGTCGGTAGTGCGTCATTCTCTGATACTTTGAGGTACACAGCCGGCGTGAAAGGGGAAGATTCAAAGCGTGCTTGGTGAGGGTACAGAACCTCCGCAATATGCGACGCATAACTGATAATTACCTCCGCGAGATGATACAGAACAGAAAAATTGATCTGACCTGTTTTTGGCACGGTGCCGTAGGCAAGCACGTTCACCGTCGGTTCCGAATGGAAGATGTGATGCTCCAGATCATGATATTCATTTTCATAGTTCATCAACGCGACCCCCGCTAAGCCCTTCTTATCTCTCTGGGTGACGAATGCAACTTGTGTCGAGCGCGCAAAACTGTGCCGGATGTCGGATCCTCTCATCAGGGTTCCGATTAGCTCTTTGATCGATTCTTGCCGTAAAAGATCCCCGTACTCACTCCAGTCATTCATGGAAACGAACGTGGCAGTATCCACACGATACAGCGGCGGTTCATAGGTTGTACGAGCGGCGATTTTTGCCATTTGTCTTGCGAGTGCTGTAGGAGAAATATCATCTCCCTCGAAGTAATTGGGATTTGTGGAAGGCTCTTTAACCATACGACAAAATCATAGAACACTAAATTGGTAATAGTCAAATAGGGATCGCGTGTTCTTCACAGGTTATTTTTCTCATGTCTTGCAGTGATGGTGCTTTGACCAGATGACCGAAGAAGGGAGGCTGCTTCTTTTTTGATTGCATCAGAGAGATACGCGGCGTTTACGATGACTTTCGCTGCTCTTTGTACGACTGTGCGTTTGTTTAAAATGAGAGCCACCCTCAATGCGATAACTGCATCAGCGGGTCGAATCGTCAGTTCCATGAGCGAATCGTATATGGTGGCTTGAGACAGGTGACTATGATGTTCGAGCGTAGAGTGGATGCGCTCCTCGCGTTCTCCGGCTGCTCGCAGTGCGCGCACAAAATCAACATCACTCTGTTTTGCTTCTGGCGTTTTGTAGCTCAGACTTGTGCGCGATGATCGAAAGAAGCGAGGAGACATGTTTTTCTATGCACGAAGCAATTCTGACAAGCGATCGCTGTATTGTTCCCACAGGTCCTCCACGACCATATCTTGCCCCGGCAAGAGTGCGATACCATGCGCGCTTCCAAACACGCTATCCAATGCAGACTCGAAACGATGGCGATATTTTTTTGTGTTGTCTTCATCAGGAATATCGGCCAAGTACGTTTGGAGGGATTGCCGAACCATGTCACCTCCAACCGTATCAGGTGCGCAGAGTGCATCGATGAGTTCGTTCTTGTTCATAAATGCATTTTACATTTTAATTATATATTGTCAAGCATCGGAATTGTCGGCTTCGCCCAGGGATTACACGACAGCAGGCGTTTGCAGGTGAGGAGCATTCCAAGAACGATGCCATGTCGCTCGATCACTTCTTTCGCGAACTTCGAGCAGGTGGACTGATACACTCCATGTGAGATGTTCGATGTACATCTTGATAATCTGCATCGGCGACATGCAGGGGGTATAGCACCTATAACACATGGGTTCACGGTGGAGTACGATCACTCTCCTGCTCATTCACTACACTATCTCTCGAAAGGATGTGATGCCATGACGATGGAAGCTGGATTTTGGTTGTTGTGGGTCATGACGGGCGTGAACGCGGCGATCTGCTGGCTCGTATGTAAATTTCACAGCGGTCGCTATGGATGGTCGATGTATTTTGCGTTGAAATCAATGCGCATCGCTTCTTTCCTCTTTGCCATTACCGTCGGTGTATCGGTGTACTGGGGACTGGAAACTCTCTCAGTACCGACCTTCTGGCATGCGCTTCTGAGTGGATTGGTTTTCACAGTCGGAGGAGTGGCCAGCGTACACTTTAATCGGTGGTGGATGCCGTATTAAGCGGATGGTGCATGAGCGGACGTGGGTGCCAAAGCGGCACCCCTTTTTTAATGTTTTGCCGCGATTGCAAATTGCAGAAAATAGCGATCGAGTGATGGAGTTGTTGAATGATACGTATTTCCACCGACCAGATAATCACAGAGCACTTCCCGCGCCCGACAGAGTTCGCGCAGGCGATATCTGTTTTTTGGGTCGCCGATGGTCAAATCCAGGAGTTCGAGCATCCGTTCCAACGCAAACCAGAGTCGTTCATGGTCGTTGTTGTCTTTTGCTTTGCAAGCGCGCGAGACTTCGCTGCCCACGTGTGCGAGTTGCAGCATCAATGGGAAGGTGTGCCACCGACCCGCAGCCAATTCTGGATGCATCGGGGGGTTCATGAAACGAGAGAGGAGACGGTAGCACGAATGGCTGCTTGCGTGGCAGCATCATCGACACTGCGCGAACGATTGCCTTGGTGAGGTCGAAGATTGATCATGGAATCGAATTCTATCCAGATTTCGTCTGATCTATCCGGATAGAGATTGATACCCCACAAATTTTCTTGTTTTGATCCCTGCTCCAAGAGTATCTGTTCCTCATCTGAATGCAGTTCACCCCCGATTGCCATGATATGACGATCGATATCCACAACGGCTTTTACCATGTCTCCAAAACGCTCCTCTGCGAGTTTTTTCAAAGTGGAGCGATCGATGGTTTTCGTGATGATCTGCATAGGGGACATACAATGAGTGTACCCGAGACAACAGTGCGTTGCAGAACATTGACAGAAATATTTTCAAGGATATAATATTTCTATGAAAGAATGGCGCACAACGCCGGAAACGAGTCGTCCGGGAGTTCGCTTTGAAGAGGAGGGACTTCGCGTTGCTACAACGATCGAGCGAGCTGTGAACGTCGCGCGTGAGTATGGCGCTGTTCCACTCCTTGCAGAAAAGCGCGAGGTGACTGCGGAGGATGCGCGGCGCGTGGAGGACTTCCTGCTCTCCGCTTTTCCTCCGGATGGCGAGAACTACCGAACGCACAGCCACCTGCAGCTTACCGGAGAATTCGCCGCACGGATCGCAGAGAAACTTGGTTACAATCCTCATGAATTTCGCACACTTGGGCTTTTGCATGATGCAGGAAGATTGCTGACGCATCCCGAGGGCGTGAATCCCCACCGGTACTTTCGCAATGACGGTCTGGGTGATGTGCTGCTCAGAAAACTCTCCATCCCGCGTTCCATCCGCGAACAATTGCAGCCGCACCGTTCGTATCTTCACCCCGAAGAATTCACATCGATCGATGCCTTCACCCCCGCACAACGGATCGTCATCATTGCCGATATTTGCGGGAAGAGAAAGGATGACAGCACGATCCAATCGTTGGAAGAAACTTTGGAGTACCACTACGCATCACGAGGCTCTTTTTCTGCCGCAGCTTCCGGACCTTGGCCAAGCGAGAATGCGGCGAGAAAAACCCTCAGTACCGACGTGGTCAAGCAGTGGGGGAAGCACTATGAAGACATCGCAGCGTGGCTCCAGAGAGAGTACAAGGTCGACATCACCGATGTGCGGAGTGCCATCGAAGAGCGCGAGAAACAATTGCCGGTCGACACGCTCGTGTGGGACGTCGGCGGCGTTCTGATTTTGGACAGTGATCCTGTGATCATCCGGGATTTTTGTCATGCGTTTCACCTCGATGAAGAAACTCTCGTGCGGTATTGGGATGAATTGATACCCGCGTTGCAGAGGGGGGAGAAGAGTACGGATGCTTTCTGGAAGTCATTTGGAGAGCGTATCGAATGTCCCGTCACGCCTGATCAGCGCGATATGTTCACACGATCGTTCGATGGGGAAATTATTCCCGCGATGCAATCACTGTTGCTGCAGGCAAAGTCCAAGGGCTACAGTCTCTACGCGCTTTCGGATACCATTCCCCAGCACCGCGATGCGCTCCGGCAGTCGGGGGCCTACGATGCATTTGAGGATGTATTCCTCTCGCCTAATCTGCGGTGTTCCAAGAAGAGTGGCAGCACCTTCCAGCGACAGAGCGAACTTGCTGCGTGGCGGGTTGCGTGCCTCCGTATGAGAAAGTTCCCGCAGCAGTGCCTATTTCTCGATGACAAGATGCAGTACGTGGAAGCGGCCAAAAAAGCATCGATGAAGGCAGCTCAGGTGAGGAGTCCCGAAGAAGCGGAGGCGGTGCTTCGCGCGTTCGGGATACTCTGAATGCGTGTTGGCGTGCACCACGGATTACAGCAGAGCAGTTGTTTGCAGGTGAGGAGAATTCCAAGAACGATGCCATGTCGCTCGATCACTTCCTTGGCGTACTCTGAACAGGTGGGGGAGTGGCGACAGAAGCCGTAGGGATAGAGAGCCTTGAGCGGGCCGTGGTCGGGAGAGAGCGTGCATTGATAGAGCTCGATGAGTTTCAAAATCAGTTTGCGCATAGGGTGGGTCGCAGGTACTGTGGCATCCACGCTATGACGTGGTCAACAATGGACATCATGAACGGACTGTACACTGCGGTGGCGGTGATGCTGATAGTGGTACTCTATCACGTTCTTTTCATTGTGGTGGATCTTCGCAAGGTCATGCGCAGAATCAACGTGATTACCGAGGAGGTCGAAATGGTGATCATGAAACCCCTCAGTATGACTGACCGCGCGCTCGAGTGGATGATCCAGTACTTCAGCGAAAAGACGGAGAAGCACTCCCACAAGAAGTTTACGCAGAAAAATATTTAAATCACCATGACACACTGACGTTCATTTATAGAATTGTTTGTCGATCGATGAAGACTCGAATAAAAAGACGCTTGAGGGCTTCGACGGAGGATTCGAAGAGTTCCGCGAGCAGTGCATTGAGACTGCGGATGCGGGCATACAGTTGGTTGAGGTGATACGCGGCACCGGGGCGCGATGTGCGGGCGATCGCGTTTGCCTGGCTGCGCAACTTTTTCACTTCCATCCGGATGTGTTTTTGCAGTTGGCGCTGCATGATTGCCTGCGCGGGGAGATTCGCGATAGCCTGCTGACGTGCGGAAATAGCTGTGCTGCCGCCTTGCGCGGTGATGGCCGTTCCGCCGCTTGAAGCTCCACCCTGTTCGCTCGGGCCTCCTGCCTCGCTCTCACTCACCCGGAGACTGTTGATTCCTTCCAGGAAGGTCGTGAGCGCGGCGGTGTCGATCCTGGCACCCTCGAGCTTGGCAGGCTGAAGCACCTGCGTGCCGTGTTCCAAGTTCTGCGGAGCACTTGAATTCTTCTCTGGTGAGGAAGTGGCCATTCATAGCTATTATCCCCCTTTTTAGCCCAAAATTCAACCCGTTTTCCTCATCTACGCAGAGTAGCCCGCCCCCTCCGCCTCTTTCTCTGTCTTGAACAGTATGCGATTCTCTTCTTTAATTTTCTCTGCTTGGGCGCTGCCTGCGGCGTAGTACTTCTTGCCGGTCTTGGATGCGATGAACCCAGCTTCGTTAGCTTGATTAGCTTCACTTGCCTCGCGAAGCTCTTTGAGCGAAGTGGGGTTGGCTTCCTTCGAAGCTTTGGCCTCGCTTTCCGCCTCTCGCTCCTTTTTGAGTCGCTCCATCGTTTCCTTGTCGATCGGTTTCAATGCTTTGATCGAGAGGCCGATCCGACGTTCATCGACGTCGATGTTGATCACCTGCGCGTCGACTTTCTGGCCGATCGTGAGAGCTTCCGCCGGGTCCGTGACCTTCGTGTGGGAGATTTCGCTCAAGTGCACGAGACCGTTGATGTCTTTCTCCAGCCGCATGAAGGCACCGTAGTCGGCGAAGCGCACGACCGTGCCGGTCACTTTCTTGCCAACAGGATACCGCTCGGCCACTTCCTCCCACGGGTCCTTCGTCAATTGCTTGATGCTTAAGCTGAGCTTGTCTCCGTCGACGCCGATCACCTTCACACGCACCTGGTCGCCCATTTCCGCGAACTCCGCGGGGTTTTTCACATGGCCCCAGGCGATCTCTGAAATGTGGACGAGGCCCTCGAGTCCTTCGAAGGTCACGAACAGGCCGAACTTCACGATGCCGCTGACGACCCCATCTTTCGAGTCGCCGATCTTCAGGCCCTCGAGGGCCTTGGCGCGTTCCTCGCTCATGGCATCGCGCTCCGAGACGACGATCTTACCCGCTTCCTGGTCCATCGTGACGATCTTGACCGTGAAGGTGTGCCCGATGAATTTCTGCAGGCGCGAGATGATCTCGGTGCTGTCGGCGTTGTTGACGCGCGGATAGTTGACGGGAGCCAATTGCGAGACCGGCAGGAAGGCGCGGATGCCGTCAATGTTCGTGATGAGGCCTCCTTTGTTGGCTTCCTGAGCGGTGAATTTCATGGTCGTTTCGTTCTCGATCAGTTTGTGAAACTTGTCCCAAGCTTTGCGCTGGCTCGCCATCCGCAGGCTCATGACCACGAGTCCTTCGTCATTCTCTTCCTCGAGAACCAGGGCCGAGACAAGGTGGCCGACGCTCAGATCTTTGAATGTGTTGAACGAATCTCTCAGTTCCCGACCCGAAATGATCCCGACCGCGACACCGTGAATATCGATCAGCAACTTATTCTTGCCACGAAATACGACACTCCCTTCAATAAGTTCGCCGGGCTTCGGTCGGAAGATCGGCGGGGACTGCTTCATGAGACTCTCCATGAGCGCAGAACCGGTCGTACGGGAGATCTTTGGAGACATACAAAGGGGGGTGCAAGGGGGAGAAGTAAGCAGGGTCGCTCTTGCACGAGCAGCAAACCTGTGGGGCTATTATAGCGCTGTTTTCTCCATATGCAACTGCTCCATATCTGCCGGCATCTTCTGCGTCTGGCTCGTTTTGGGGTTGTAGGTCTGGTACATCAGCGCGATGAGATCGCGCGTGGGGAGGCGCTTGCAGTGCAGTCCGATGTTGCTGAGCCCTGAGGAAATCAGCTCCACCCGCTCGTTGAGTTGTACGTGGCCATGTGTGAATTCGTGGTTGCGTGCCGATACCTTGCTCGCAGCGTCGTCCGGGTGGATCCAATCGAAGAACTGCTCGATGACGGTTTTGTGACGGACGGAGTGATCCACCGGCACAACGACGTAGAAGCGTTTCTGCATGATGTCCGCCATCTCAATCAGCTTCTGCAGGAAGGCGGCGTACGTGAGCGTCTGATTCTTGAGGAGTGCGTTCTCCTGCTTATTGCCGATCGCTTTCACGCGATCGATGTATTCGTCGACGTTCGTCTTGCTCGAGCGGATGATGATCTGCAGAGGAAAGCTCAATGTATTTACGAACGATCCGTAGCCGCTGATGATCGCCTGCTGCTCGAGTTCGCTCTTGAGGTTGAAGTTGAGCGCCTCGACCTGGATCACGGCGCGAATGCCCCCGTTTTTGAGCAGAATGGTGTTGTTGCGGATTTCCGCGACAGGGAGGAATCGCTGCGTGGTCGCGCTTTCGTTTTTTTTGCGGCGCCGGACGGAATCGGTGATCTTGGGAGTCATACGTGCGTGGTGGGAGCGGGGGACGAAAAGACAGACACGGCGACTTTCGGCTGTACGCCATCAATCGATGTTTCCGATTGCTTGGATACTTGGATCCGCGCTGGGTCGACCGGTTTCACCGCTGCAGATTCTCCTTCCATCGGTCGGTCGAGCAGCGCGCTGATTTCATCGAAGTGTTTCTCCTTGGAAAGATCCTCAGCGGTTCCTTTGTCAGAGAGACCTTGTTTTTCGGGCGTGGAGAAGGTGCGGATATTGATGATAATGCCGCGACGCGGTCCCCAAATACGCACTGTCGGTTTATTCATCCGCTCGAGCATCAGCATGCATAGCCGCAACATACTGAGATCATTGATGCGCACGAATGCAAACGCGATCGACAGTACTCCCGGGACCCACACGAGGATCTGAATCGGGATGGACACGAGTCCGTAGGCTTTCGAGATACTCGTGAAGAGCGCGTAACTGAAACCGTTGCCGAGGCTCACGAGCAGGATCTGTCGGAGGGTCAGGGGACCGATAATGCGGTCCTCGATCTGGACGTTCTGCGGGATTTTGATTGCTTCGATGGCCATAATTGGAGCGAAAAGCGGTGAGTGACTAGCGACAAGTGAATCCCATTATTATAGCACAAAACCCCTAACGAAGCTAACGAAGCCAACGAAGCTGTTTTACGCCACCTCCACGCTCTCTGCTTCCTGCTGCTGCGGTTGCCCTTGAGCCTCTTCTACGGTGACTTTTTCTCCATGGAGGAGCTCGAGCTTGTCACCCGCTTTGCGCACGATGCGAATGACGTCGCCCGGAGTGAACATTCCTTTCAGCATGTGTTCGGCGATTTCATCTTCGATGCGTTCCTGGATGACACGCCGCACGGGGCGAGCGCCATACTCGGGGTCGAATCCGACGGTGGCGAGCAGATTGACCGCTTTCTGATCGACGTCGATCGCGTAGCCCTGCGCCTTCATGCGCAGGGCCAGTTCTTCTAAGTGCATCTTCACGATCTTGCGAATGTGAATTTGGTTCAAGGCGTTGAAGACGATGATGTGGTCGATGCGGTTCAAAAACTCCGGTCGGAGGTGCTCTTTGAGTTCCTTGATCACTTCCTGCCGCTTTTCCTCGTACTCTGTTTCCTCCTTCTTCGCCTCGTCCTCAAGCTTGAATCCGATCTTCGCCGCCTGCTTCGTGAGTTTTTCGGCTCCGACGTTGCTTGTCATGACGATGATGGTGTTGCGGAAGTCCACTTGCTTACCTTGGCCGTCGGTGAGAACGCCATCCTCGAGAATTTGCAGGAGCACGTTGAAGAATTCCGGATGAGCTTTTTCCACTTCATCAAACAGGACCACCGAGTACGGTTTGCGGCGCACGGCCTCCGTGAGCTGTCCACCCTCTTCGTAGCCGACGTAGCCGGCCGTGGTGCCGATGAGACGCGAAACGTTGTGACGTTCCATGAATTCGGACATGTCGATTTTGATCAGTGCGTCCTCGCGGTGGAACACTTCGCGCGCGAGCGTGCGGACGAGCTCGGTCTTGCCGACACCCGTAGGGCCGAGGAACAGGAACGAACCGATCGGGCGTTTGACGTCGCCGATGCCGACACGGCTCCGGCGAATGGCGCGGGAAACTTTGCGGATGGCGTCATCTTGGCCGATGACGTGCTGGCGCAGGACGTGCTCGAGGTTCGCGAGGCGCTTGGCTTCGGGCTTGAGGAGCTTCATGACGGGCACGCCGGTCATTCGCGCGACGACCGCGGCAATGTCATCGCCGTTGATCTGTACGGGGGAACGGCGATCGCCGTCGCTGTTTGCGAGCATATGGTCGCGCTTTTCCTTCACATCCTGTTGTTCCTGCTTGAGCTTGAGCGCGGCGTGGTATTTCTGTTCCTTCACGGCTTCCTGCTGCTTGAGGGTGAGGATTTCCAACTTGTCCTCGAGGGACTTGAGCTCCGGGGAGATGCGCGCGTGCTGCAGGCTCTTGCCGGCGGAGGCTTCATCGAGAACGTCGATGGCCTTGTCGGGCAGGAAGCGTTCGGTCAGGTAGCGATTACTTAAGGTAACGGCCGCTTCCAGGGCATCGTCGGTGATGCTCAAGTGATGGAAATTTTCGAAAGATGCCTTGAGGCCCTTGAGAATTTCCACGGTATCCTTGAGGGTCGGTTCCTCCACTTGAATCGGCTGGAATCTGCGCTCGAGCGCGCGGTCTTTCTCGATGGTCCGGTATTCGTTGAGCGTCGTCGCGCCGATGACTTGGATGGTGCTTCGGCTGAGGGCGGGCTTCAGGATGTTGGCCGCATCGAGCGAGCCTTCCGCGGAGCCGGCGCCCACGACCGTGTGGATTTCGTCAATGAAGAGGATGATCTGTTTGTCGCTCTGCGTGGCCTCTTTGATGATGTCTTCAAATCGCTGCTCAAACTCGCCGCGATACTTCGTGCCGGCGACAATGGAGCCGAGGTTCAAGATGAGCACGCGCTTGTTTTTGAGGGCGTCTGGGACCTGACCCGTGGAGATCCGTTGCGCGAGGCCTTCGACGATCGCGGTCTTGCCCACGCCCGGCTCCCCGATGAGCACGGGATTGTTTTTGGTCTTGCGGTTGAGGATATGGATCATGCGTTCGATTTCCTTGTCGCGCCCGATGATCGGGTCGATTTTGCCTGTCTTTGCCTTCGCGACGAGATCATCCGTAAAGTAATCGAGCGCGGGTGTTTTGCTGTTTGCGTCACGCTTGCGCTTGAGACCCTCAGGTTCGCTCGGAGCCCCTCCCGCCCCCTGCAACCCTGCGATCGCGCCCTGGAGTCCGTGAAAGAACGCCTCGAGCGACTGCTCGACGTTGCGATTTTGCTGACGAAATTGCGAGATTTGTCCGAACATTTCCTCGATGTGCATTTTCAAGTCGTCCGGCACAACCTGCATGTTCTCCAGCAGCAGTGTCGCAGCATTCTTCCCCGTGGACACGAGCGCATACAGGAGGTGCTCCGTGCCGACGTTCGCATGCCGGAACTTGTGCGCGGTCACGACCGCCTGCTCGATGACGGTGTGGAGGAAGGTCGAGAGGCCGTGCTTCACGTGCTTGCCCTCAATACTTGCGGTTTTGCTTGCCTTGAGGAGAATCCGCACGTTTTCGAGCGTGACGCCGGCTCCGGTGAAGATGGAGAATGCGAGTGATTTTGGGATGCTGAGAA
Source organism: Candidatus Peribacteria bacterium (assembly GCA_023245865.1). Classification (GTDB taxonomy): domain Bacteria; phylum Patescibacteriota; class Gracilibacteria; order Peribacterales; family Peribacteraceae; genus JAHFJN01. Next base: position 498,080 of record JAHFJN010000001.1, on the reverse strand, counting down.
GGCCGAGCAGCAGATGCTCGGTCCCGATGTAGCTGCTCTGCATCGCCTTTGCCTCCTGCTCTGCAATTTGCAGAGCGAGTTTCGCGTTCGGTGTGAAGCGGTCAAAGGGGTGCATAGAGGAGGGGTGCGTTCATTACACAGTACCATAGTTACGGTCCTGAGAGGAAGTGTGCACCATGAATAATCGTGGTGTAATTCACAAAAATGTCGAACATTTCTGCAAAATGTACAGCAAACCAAACCTTATATCGATGCACTCGGTGCCTTGCGCCAATCATCCAGGAAGATCGCAATGATCGTTGTGACGGGGACTGCGATGAGGAGGCCCAAGATCGGGTGTATGACATCGGGGAAGCTTAAGCCCACGAGCATGGCGAAGATGATGGCAATGGGGGAGAGCCCGACTGCACGCTTCATGATCAGCGGCACAAGCAAGTTATTCTCGCACCACTGTACGACGTAGTAGACACCCGCGACAATGAGGGCCCACAGGAATCCACCTTCCGTGACGGCAATCAGGACCGCGGGAACCGCTGCAATGAAAGGGCCAATGTAAGGAATGAACTCCGTGAAGCCCGCAAGGACCGCGAGGGTGGCGGCGTAGGGGATCCGGAGAATCGCGAGGGCGACGAACACGAGCAGTCCGATACTGACGCCAAGCAAGACCTGTCCCCGCGCCCACTGGCCGATCTTCTGCTGGATCGCCTCTAATTTGCTGTCGATGTAGACCCGCTGCCGGTAGCGGAAGAAACTGCGGAACCACACGCGCAGATGTTCGCGCTCGAACTGTATGAAGAACGCAAGGACGAGCACGACGACGAGGCGAATGAAGAAATCGACCACCGAGCCCGCGATCCGCGTTGCCATGCCTGCGAACGTCAGGGAAAACTGTCGCAGCGACGACATGTTGGTTCCCATTTGTTGCAGGGCGTCTGTGAACTTATTGATCGATAAGCTCTGCAGCGTCGATTTTGCGACGTCGGAAAGTTCCTGGTTCACCTCAGGAGTCACGAGCGGCAGGGAAAACTGGGGGTTGAGCAAGAAGTGATTCACCTGAGCGTTGATGAGCAGAGCGATCTGCTGGAGCTGGGTTGCGATGATCGGAATCAGTGAGATCACTAAGAACATCACCACGCAAAGCGCGACGAAGTAATGGAGTAAAATCCCAATCCCGCGCGGGAAACCCATGCGTTCGAGCATTCGCACGCCGGGATCAATGATGCCCGCGACGAAGAAGCTGAGGAGCAGCAAGATGATCTTGTCCCGCAGTACCAGGATCATCCACGCGCCGAGCGCGATCGCGACGAGCAGCATCGCCGCCTGGACGATACTCAAGGGTGCAAAGCGCACGGTGAGCTCTTCCTTCCCTGATTCTTCTCGCATGTTTTCCGCGGGCTCCAACAGTTTCTGTTCACGGCGCTTGAACTCTTGGCTTGCGCGCACGAGCAATGCCTGCGCACGTTTTCCGAGAATACGGAACGAGGTGAACGCGTCGGAGGATTTCTTGGGAGTCATAGATTCAGAGGATTTTACTGAGCACGAGCTCAAGAATGAGGAAGGTGCAGACGCAGACGACCAGACCGATGATCGACCACCGGATCCGTTCTTTTCCCGCGCCTTTGTCACCCTCGCTCATGTGAGAGATCGCAAGTTGATACCCAGCGTACATCACATTGATGAGGAAAAATACCGAGACCGCCTGAAACACCACAACGACAAGGTGTCCGATAAATTCCGGAATGCAGGCTGCATTGATCTTGCCCGTGACAAAATCACAGTTGCTTGTTTGTTTGAGAATGGTCATGTCAGGACCCGTCGGCATGGCGGCAGTCTAGGGGAGATGAATAACTTTTTGACTCGCCAGTGAATGAACTTTATTCTGTGATCTCCTTTTATGACATTTTCTTGGTTCACCACTGCTCGTCCGATTGTCGCGCTTGCTCCTATGGCAGGCGTCACCGATGCATCGTATCGTCAGTTGATCAAACGAATCGCACCCGAGGTGGTCGTCTACACCGAATTCCTGAGTACCGACGCACTCGCGTTTGGCGGCAAAAAGACGATGAAGATGCTCGCGTTTGATCCGACAATCGAGCGTCCGTTCATCGTACAGGTGTTTGGTCACAAGCCGGAGCATTTTCTGGAGGCGGCGAAAATCATCGAGCAGCTTGGCGCGGACGGCATCGACATCAACATGGGCTGCCCCGCGGCGAAGGTCGTTTCATCGTGCCACGGTGCGGCGCTCATTCAAAAACCCGATCTCGCGGCCGAACTTGTTGCCGCCACCGTCAAATCCGTTTCTATCCCCGTCAGTGTGAAGACACGGCTCGGGTGGGACAGCGCCACGACGCTGATTCCGTTTTGTAAAAAATTGGAGGAGGCCGGGGCGGCGGCATTTGCGATCCACGGTCGACGCTTTTGCGACAAATTCACGGGGAAGGCGGACTGGACGCAGATCTACGAACTCAAAAAGAATGTGGGCGTTCCCGTGATCGGCAATGGCGACATCACCTCTGCGGCAGACGCAGTCGAAAAAATCGGCAATCTCGATGGAGTGATGGTGGGGCGGGGGACGTTTGGGAATCCGTGGATAATGCGAAAAGTGTGCGACGCTCTTCGCGAGCGAAGCGGTGAGCGGTTAGCGGTGAGCGATCAGCAGCCGGATGTTCAGATGACATTCGCGCAAAAAATTCCGTTCATTCTCGAGCACTGCGAGCTCGCAGTGCGTATCAAGGGCGAGCAGCGCGGGATGCTCGAAATGCGCAGGCACTTAAGCAGCTACGTGAAAGGCTTCGAGGGGGCGTCGGACATGCGACAGAAGCTCGTGCGAGTGGAAAAGTTCGCGGAGGCGAAGGCGATTTTGTGTTCTTGAGTCAGGTGGGTTCCTCATCGGTTTTTTGCGCTGCGTCGCCTTCCTCTGCGGGAGATTTTTTTGATGCTATGGCTTCTCTCATCCCCTGATTGATCATCTTCCCTATCTCTTCTAATGTTTCATCAAAATCCATTGGATGCCCGGACCCTTCGAGGGCATGACGCTTGTTTGGGTCGTACTCAGAAAACCAATTCAACGGAACATCATTGCGTTGCAGATGTCCAAACATAAAAATCCACAGGGAATGCATTGATAGATTCGGTGGAAATTCATTTCCCAAAGCAGCCACGAATGTTTCCATAATATCGGCGGTGCAGGGATGTCCGCTGACTGTCCATGCCCAATGGTACTGTTCCAGGAACATTTCCCGTGCCCCTTCTCGATTGTGAAGCGTATCCATGCAACCAATATATCATATATTTCTTATTTGTCCACTACTACAGCGCCACCTTCACCCCCGGCCCCATCGTGGGGGCAAGGCTCATAGTGAGGATATAGCTGTTCTTGATGCCTGCGGGACGCGCTTCTTCGAGGGCTTGCAGGAGGGCCTCCATGTTTTCCTGGAGCTTCTTGCTGCCGAAGCTGATTTTTCCGAACGGGACATGGATGATGCCGAATTTATCCATCTTGCATTCGATACGGCCTTTTTTGAGCGCTTCGATGGTCTTCCCAATATTCTCCGTCACGGTTCCCGCTTTGGGGTTTGGCATCAATCCCTTTTGCCCGAGTGTCTTCGCGATTTTTCCGAGGCTCTTCATCATCATCGGCACCGCCACCGCGACATCGAATTTTATGTCGCCGCTCTCGATTGCTTTTACGAGGTCGTCATTGCCCGCAATGTCCGCACCTGCCTTCTTCGCATCGTCGATCATGTCGTCCGGCACGAAGGCTGCGACACGCACTGTCTTTCCCGTGCCATGCGGCAAGTTCACAGTCGTCCGCACGAGCTGATCGGCTTGGGTGGTGTCGGCGTTGATGCGAATGTGCGCCTCCGCAGTTGCATCGAAGGTTGTGGTACTAAGCTTCGTCAAAAGCTCCGTTGCTTCCGCGAGGGGGTATTTCTTTGTCGCATCGACGAGTTTGCTCGCATTGCGATATTTTTTTCCGTGAGCCATGGTCAAGGGGGGAATGTGGTTTACCCTGAGTGCCGAAGGCATCGAAGGGTGCTGGCGTCCGCCTCAGGCGGACTCCCACAAAGCGGCGGCAGTGTGCCATGGAAAAAGAGCTCTGTAAAGTGTGTCATGCCGAGTGACCAGCACTTCCCGTACCTCGATACATTTTTTGTGCGCAAAAAACACTCGGTATGACACGGGAAGAGCTGGTTGTATCGAGGCACCGAGCCTATATATTACCTTTTTGCCTTCGCCGTCTTCATCGGTACTGCATGCGGGGCAGGTTTTATGGCTTGTTTCTCTTCGCTGATCGTGAACCAAGAAAGCAGCAGTCCGTAGAGCAGCATGATCAGATGGATCACCCACCAGTCGGAGGCACCGGTGTCTGTCTGCGCGATGATCCGCAGTACAAAGGAGAGTCCGGCAAAGAGCGACACCAAGAGCCCGATAAACTTCCACGTAAAGAAGAAGAGGGAGGCGGGAATCGCCTTCGAGACGCTATCACTCTTCTCGAGTCGCGCATCGTGCCAGAGGAATGTGAGACCGCCGACCGCAAACACAAGCAGCAGCCCCGTATAGGAACCGGTCGTCAACGGCTGACGCGCAAAGACCGCGTAGACGGCAGGCAGACCGCCGGCACTCATGAGTACGATTCCGAGGGAAGCAGCGAGGTAGTTGTACGCGGCCTTACCGATGGCGCGAGGCTTCCCTGAGCCATGAAGAACGCCCGGAAGGACGAGTATTGCGAACAGCAGTAGGACGATCAACGGGAGGAATAACCCTCCGAGCAATCCTACGGATTGAAACATCATGGTCGGCGACATCGGCATCATGGGAGGCATGATATGAGCAATGGATTGCGTGCGCACGAAAAACGAATTGACAACATGTGTCATGCCGAGTGAAAAACATGACATGTTTTTTGTATCGAGGCATCATTCCACCGTCACTCCCATACTCCGCGCCGTGCCCGCGAGCGACAGCATCGCAGACTCGAGATCGGTCGTATTGAGATCGGGCATTTTCGTCTGTGCGATCTCTTTGAGCTGCGCTTTTGTAATAGTACCCACCTTGTTCTTGTTCGGTTCTCCACTCCCTTTCTGGATCTTCGCTTTCTCCATGATCAACGCAGATGCGGGGGCTTGCTTGGTGATGAACGAAAAACTGCGATCTTCATAGACCGTGAGTACGACGGGCACCACCTGCCCTTGACGATCCTTCGTCTTGGCATTGAACTCCGTGCAGAATTTCTGGATATCGACCCCGGCTTGCCCGAGGGCGGGTCCGAGTGGGGGGGCAGGGTTCGCCTGTCCGCCGCGTGCCTGCACTTTGATGACTTTCTTTACTTTCTTAGCCATAGTGGCGGCAGCTTAGGGAATCGAAAGGCTTGGTGCAAGCCTACTTGGTGGTGATTTCCTCAATCAATCCTATCATCATGTCCTCCTTCCCCTTCGCGAGGTGGAATTCGTACAGGCGCTCGCGGACCCGCACAAAGACGAGGCGTTCTTCGCTTAAAGCAGGGTCAGAGAAGCTGAGGATATTGCGGACCGGGGAGTCGGTTTCCACTTTCGTCTCATCGCGCAAGTCCGACACTCTGGATGAAAATGCTCCGAGCAGCGCTTCCTTCAGGGCAATAAATTGATTCTTGACGTTACGCGAATCGGTCCACGTGACGGACCCCGCCCGATCGTCATTTTTGAGAATGATTGCCGAAGAAACACTGGCACCGCTGCCGGCGATCTGCGCAAGGAAGCTGAGCTCCTCACTTTTCTGCGTCGTGTATCCGGCTGCAGTGATCACATTCAGGACATCCGGTCCGCTTTGCTTCTGCGTGCCCACGGTCGGTATATAGCTCTCAGAAGAGGATGCGCTCGATGCGTCAGGATTTTCTATGAGCTTCGCTGCGTACTCGTCACCCGAGAGGAAGTAATCCGCAGCGCCAAGCCCACCAAGCAGCAGGAGCAGGACGAGCGTGACGATGATTTTCAAACGGGTCGACATATGGTAGAAGTATTTAATACTATTTTGTATAAAAAGTCAATATCTCATTTCTTGGATTCTAAGGCTTCTGCTAGACTAAAACTCGTGTCTCTGTCGCGAACCTCACGGGCGAGTCCTGTCCTTCAGCCTGTGAAGGAAAAGGGGCGGCAGGACGAACTCGAGGAGACTCTCAGACCGAGGTTGCTCAGAGAATACATCGGTCAGGGAAAAATAAAAGAACACCTCGTCATCCACATGCAGGCGGCGCGATCTCGCACCGAGCCTCTTGGCCACACGCTCCTCCATGGACCGCCCGGCCTTGGCAAAACCACCCTCGCCCATATCATTGCGGAAGAGATGCGGGCTCAAGTGCGAGTCACATCAGGCCCCGCCATCGAGAAGCCGGGCGATCTGGCGGCGCTGCTCACCAATCTCGGGGTTGGTGATGTCCTCTTTATCGATGAGATCCACAGACTGCGACCCGTCGTCGAAGAGGTGCTCTACGGCGCGATGGAAGATTTCGTGCTCGATATCATGATTGGGAAAGGCCCGACCGCACGCTCGGTGCGGCTCAACCTGAAACCCTTTACGCTCGTGGGTGCGACGACGAAGGCGGGGAGCGTGAGCGCCCCCTTACGCGATAGATTCATGCATCAATTCAAACTGATGTTTTATGAAATCCCCGAGATGCAGTCGATTGTCCGTCGCTCCGCGCGTATCCTCGGGGTCACGCTCCTGCCCGAGGCCGCCGATCGGATAGCCACCAGCAGCCGCGCAACTCCGCGTATCGCAAACCGCTTGATGCGTTCGATCCGTGATTTCGCACATGTGAGCAGTATTTCTTCCATTGATCTTCCGTGTGTGGAGCAGACGCTCGCGTCGCTCGATATCGATCGTGAAGGGCTCGATGCAACCGATCGCAAATTGCTCTCTACTCTTATTGATGGATTTTCCGGTGGGCCGGTGGGACTCTCGACTCTCGCTGCGATCCTTGCCGAAGAAGAAGAAACCATTGAGAATGTCTACGAGCCGTTCCTGATGCAGCAAGGCTATTTGCAGCGAACTCCGAAGGGGAGGATGGCGACGAAGAAGACCTATGAGAAATTGGGGAAGGAGCTGCCGCAGGGGCAGCAGGGGATGTTCTAGTTTGTTCTTTTGTCAGACGAAACAAAAGAACCAAAAATTCTCCGCCGCCAATCCTCCTCTGCTCGCCCTGTCATTCCTCACAGACGCCTCCAAGGCTTCGGCGTCTGTTTCGTCATGAAGCTTCGCACAGGGCTTCCCCATCACCCCCCGTGGCGGCGGGCCTCCAAAATAATGAATGACAATATTGGTTTACATTTCCTAGCGTCTCCTCTCCACAATCAGAATACCTCTGTCCGCGCGCGACGCAAGACACCGGGACCTCGAATGTGGAAAACTGTCTAGCACAAATTTTGTACTCACGATGGCAGATTCATCACCCTTTCAACTGCTGAATATATTTTTTGTTCGAACTGCAATCTGCTGAATTTATTTGCCTGCTCTCTGCATTTTTCGCTTGAGTAGTTCTTGTGATCAAACTGCCGTATTTTCTCTGCGAGATTTTCGGGGGTTTGGTGCTCAAAAAACGTACCGGTCTGACCTTCGATCACGGTCTCAAGCGCGCCTCCGCTCTTGAATGCAATCACCGGTGTTCCGCATGCCATCGACTCGAGCGGGACCAATCCGAAGTCTTCATCACCTGGGAACAGCGTTGCGGTTGCTCCTGCATACGCACAGCGCACTTCTTCCTCTGATTGATACCCGAGGAATGTGACAGTCGGTCCGGCTAATTTTTCCAATCTCCTTCTATCCGGCCCCTCGCCGATGATGAGGAGAGGTACATGGATTTGATTGCAGGCCTCGATCGCGAGGTCGATGCGTTTGTAGGGGACAAGGGTGGAGACAACTAAGAAGTAGCGGGTAGCGGGTAGCGGGTAGCGGGTAGAATGCTCTTCGCTTGTCGCTGGTCGCTGCTCGCTCCAGCAGTCCTCAATCGGCGGATACACGACCTCACTCTCGCGTCTCCAGTAGAGTTCGATCCTACGTTGTACTTCTTTGGAGGCTGCCAGGAGCATATCGGGGCGGTCTGCGGCTTCGGTGTCCCAGACCCGAAGTTTGTGGAAAGTGCGCTCCAGGTACGCGCGCCTGAGTGGACCGAGCAATCCTTTGCTGCTTCGTTTCAATACGTCGTGCGTCCGATCCCAGAGGTAGCGGGCGGGGGAATGGACGTAGCAGAGGTGTTTGGGGTGACCATTGGTAATAATCCCGTGCGTGAATGCGGAGCTGCTGCTGATCACCAGATCAAATGATTCGCGTGTCATGGTGAGCTTGTCATGGTGAGCGTAGTCGAACCACGAACCATCGAAGGGCCATGCCTCCACAGCGCGGGGGAATTTGCGCAGATAAAAATGATGATTGAATGCGAAGCTGCGAGTTATGAGCTGCGAGCTGCGAGATGGCTGGAGAACGCTTGGGCGAACGCGTTCACGCGCAAACCAATCGCCCAGTTTCGCTTCATCGTAGAGGAGCGTGTAGATCGGGGCCTCCGGGAACATCTCACTGAGGATCTTCAGCATCTTCTCCGCCCCTCCGCGCATTGTGAGGAGTTCATGAACGAGAGCGACTTTCATGGAGGTAGTGTACAGAGATTTTCTTGTCCTTTCTTGTCTACCGCACAAGAAAGGACCAAAGAAAGCCACCATCGCCAATCCTCCTCCACCCGCCCTGTGATTCCTCACGAACTGCTCCAGGGCTTCGCAGTTCGTTTCGTCATTGCTTGTTAGCAGGACAGGGCTTCCCCTTCACCCCCCGTGGCGATGGCCCCCTCCATGAAATTTCAAAATCAGTAATTCCTTTTCTTGCTTCTGCATTTTTTTTATTTTCATTTCCTTCTTTCGTGCATCACGTAAACTGCGACATTTTCTGATGTAGATGATTCGTACCGGCCCCCGCCCGCGTGTGTACTTGGCGCCCTTGCCCGTATTATGCTTCGCCTCGCGTGCTGCGGGGTCGATGCATGTGCCTGCGTAGAGTGAGCCATCACTGCAGCGTGCAAGGTAGACGTAGTGGGGCATGGGGAAAGTGTAGCATTCTCATATTACCGCCCTGTACCACGTGGGTGCAGAGCGGTGATCGTAAACGAGGTTTTCCGTATTTTCCGATCTTCAGAGTCCCACTATTGCAGTGAATCTATTGGGTGAGAGCGAGAAGAATTTGTCGAGACTGGTTAGGCTGAAGACCTCGACGATGTCCGATGCCAGATTGCAGAGACGCAAATGTCCGCTTACTTTCCTTGTCTTCTTGTGCAAGGAGATCAATTTGCCGAGAGTGGCAGACGATAGATACGTCACATCATTGAAGTCCAAGATAATTTTGCATCGATCGTGGACAAGGCTTTGGAGTTCTTCTCCGAGTCCATCAATGAGTTTTTCATCGAGCAGTGCCGCGTCAAGAAAAGTGACGATCGTGATATTACCAGTTTGTTCGACACGAATTCTCTTCAGCTCAGACTGTTGCATGATTTGCCCCCTGTGGTGATTGGAAGGAACGCACGTTTACGTTTGGTGCAGTACGCCTGCACATATATCTTTGCATTATTGTTCGGACAATGTCCATAGCCATAATTCGGCTTGCAGGTGGCATACTGTGCTTGTGGCAGACAACAGTTTCGAATACTGGGCTTCCGAAGGAGCGTTCATTCCTACCACCCCGGACTTGAAATGGTCGCGTGACCTGCGTACGAGGGTCAGTGAAGCAAGCAGAGCTTTTCAAAGCTCCCTTGCGGAATGTCTTCATCAATCCATGCATCACAAATTAAAGCGCATAGAGAATCTGTATAAGTTGCGCCTGATGCAGGAGCATGTTTTTGGAGCAAAGATTCTCTCTATCCTGAACGCCTTTGATATACCGCTTTCTCACTCGCTTATGCGACAGTATGGCCTCGAGCGCATCGTTGTCCGATATGCGGATTTGGAGCAAGTTACTATCGATTATATCTCGAGTGTCGAAAAACAGAGGGGAAACATTGAACAATGTTCCGTCAATCCCAACAAAGATTTTTTCACACTCAACTTGGATGAAGTTGGAGATCAGGTCAGGGGCAGGTTACGCCGGGGGGAAGATGGAGAGTGGTATCTTCAGACAGATGGTGGCGAAACGTACACGCTTTCCACGGTACCCGGCTCCCGGGCTGGCATTCTTCTTAAAACAAAATCCTACGCAGACGAAGACGTTCTTGCCGTTCTGCACGATGCGCAGGTGGAGAATATTCTTCCTATCGATACACCTCATTCTTTTGCAGGAGAAGAAGATGAACTTGGGTAGGAGTAGGGGAAAACGATGGTAATTTGTGGCAGGTATTCGTAAGATGCAGACGCGCCCTCGTAGGTTAACGGATAGACCACTGGCCTCCGAAGCCGGGAATACAGGTTCAATTCCTGTCGAGGGCACCATTCGACAATCCAAAAAACACCACTGCATTCTTCGTCGTCTGTGCTTCGACTTCCTCGAGCGAGGTGTTCTTGATCTTCGCGATCAGTCTGGCGACTTCGACGATGAAGGCTGGTTCATTGCGTTTTCCTCGATGTGGAATGGGCGCTAAATACGGGGCATCTGTTTCGATCATCATCTTCGAGAGGGGACAGTGCTTGATTACGTTTCGGATGACTTCGGCGTTGGGGTAGGTCGCGATTCCTGTGAAACTGAGCAGATGTCCAAGCTCGAGGAGCCATTCGATGTCCTCCCACTTTTCCGTGCAGCAGTGCAGGACCATCTGGAGGGGTTCGACTTCTTGGACGATCGTGCGGATATCATCGATCGATTCTCTGCAATGAACGACCGCGGGGAGCCCCAGCTCACGGGAGAGGGTGAGTTGTTCCAAAAAGACCCCCCGCTGTACATCTTGCGCTGAATGATTGTAGTGGTAATCGAGGCCGATCTCGCCGATGGCACGGACTTTTTTGGATCGCTTCGTCATCGCGGTGAGCTTCGCAGCATCGCCCTTCTGCCAATCTTTCGCATTGTGGGGATGGACTCCAACTGAACAAAAAATGTGATCATATTTCTCTGCAATCTGCACGCATTTCTCGGCTTCGGAAATGCTATCTGCAATGGTGATCATTGTTTCGATGCCTGCTTCGTGCGCTCGCGTAACCACCGCCTCGCGATCAGCATCGAACGCTGCGTCGGCCAAGTGACAGTGACTGTCGATCATCTTTCCTACAATACAGTCTCATCGTGAATGATGTCATTTAAAATACCTCGTCACCATCCACCCCATCGATGATGTACGGTGCTCTGCCGCCGGATCTGATGATCCCGATGCAGAATTTCCTGTCCGGACTAAAGTATCTTACTTCCATTGCGTATCCTTTCATTCTTTCTCGGTCCGCACCTTGTGCGATTGCCTCGGGGAAGGTTCTTTTGAATTCCCATACTTGTCTTTTTATTTGCGCTTCCTTGCTTTGATCGGATTTGTCATGCAATTCTCGAATCTTTTTTGCCAAATCATTGAATGCTGCATCTGCTGGGTCTATTTCTATCTTTTTTTCTTGGCGAGGTACGCCACCGTGTGCCATAAGAAACTTATGTCTATTTCGCAGTGCGTAGAGACGATCGGACATCTCAAGATCTCCTCCCAATTCGGATTCGAGTGTCTTGAAAGCCCACTGTACTTTTTCGTCTTTTGGTATTTCTGTCACCCTTACATTGTAGCATAAACCATGTGTTTTTACAAGGACTCAACAAATCCTCTTCATACTTCTTTCTTCTTGCTTCATACTTCTCCCGCGCTCTTTTTACATTTCTTGGGTCGGTAGCTCAGCTGGTAGAGCAGTGCCCTTTTAAGGCATTGGCCGCGGGTTCGAATCCCGCCCGACCCACCAATGCTCATTTGACATCCACTCATGCGTGAGAGACGATGACCTCCTTTTTCCCTGTTTCTCATGGACTCACTTCGTGATCTTCAGCCTGCGCGCGTTGATACGTACATCCCGGGTCTTCAAAAGAGGAAGGGTAAAGTGCGCGATACATATGATCTGGGTGATGACACGATGCTGATCGTTGCGACGGATCGCATCAGTACGTTCGACGTTGTGCATCCGACGGGTATTCCGGACAAGGGGAAGATTCTTACGGCCATGACGCTCTTTTGGTTTGAGAAGTTGAAGGAATTGATTCCGGATTTGGAGCATCATTTCATCACAGCGGACATTACGGAATACGGCCACAATCTCAATTGGTATGCCGATCAACTCGCGGGACGCAGTATGCTTGTGCGAAAACTGGAGATCGTCCCGATCGAAGCAATAGCTCGTGGATATGTGGCGGGCAGCGGATGGAAGGACTATCAGAAAACAGGTGCCATTTGTGGCATAACGCTCCCAACGGGACTACAGCAATGTGAAAAGCTGCTTGAGCCGATCTTCACTCCTTCGACGAAAGAGGAAACAGGGCATGATGTGAACATTTCAATCGAAGAAGCTTCTACACGTGTCGGACGAGATGTGATGCTCCCCATGCAACAAAAGACTCTTGAAGTGTACAAGCAGGCTGCCGATTGGGCTGCGAAATGTGGCATTTTGCTTGCAGATACGAAACTTGAATGGGGAAGGAAGGGGGGTCAAGGAGATCTTCTGTTAGCCGATGAAGTGCTCACCCCGGATTCCTCACGTTTTTGGCCGTCGGACCAGTATCAAGTTGGACGCGAACAGGAGAGTTACGACAAGCAATTCGTACGTAATTATGCGCAAGGTCTTGGGTGGAACAAGCAACCGCCCGCCCCGGAACTGCCTGAGGAAGTCGTTCTCGAAACTCGCAGAAAATATCTGGAGGCACTCGAGAGACTGACGAGTGGGAAGTTTGCAGCTTGAAAATCATAAAATCCCTGTACTTTTTCGGGCGTTTTGCTATACTGTTTCGATTATCTCACACACAAACACCCATGTACGACATCGATACCGAGACACGCAAGAAAATTCATGATGTCATCGTGGTCAAACATAGTGCGAGACGCTTCTCTCTGTTTGTTTTTTTTCTCGCAATCGGCATGCTCGCACTCGGTGGGGGAGCTCTTCAATGTTCCGCTCGCTTTTTGCCACTGGCCGCACAGGTCCAATCGCAGACTGAGTCCTCTTCCCTAGCTTCATTAGCTTCGTTAGATTCGCAATCTTCTGAATCTTCTGAATCCTCCGTCTTGCCCCCCCCACCCCCGCACCCCGACACCCACATCGGCGTGTACTTGAGTGCGACGAGCATGGCGCGGCCGACCATTCTTGGAAATACCTACACGTCTCTCAGTGAATCCAACGGCAACGCGTTCGTGTTCGATGTGAAGGGCAGCTTCGTGTACTTCGACAGCTCATCGCCAATCGCCGCAACCTTGGGACTCCAGAAACCCCTCTACGATCTCCCCGCGATCCTCGCGGAGGCTAGAGCTCGCGGCATCTACACCATCGGCCGCTTCATCGCGCTCAAAGATGACGGCCTCTCCACGTACTCACAGACATTGATCACGCACCCGAAGACCGGCCGGCCAATGAGCCAAGGATGGGTCGACCCCGCAAACCAAACGGTGCTCGCGTACAACAGTGAAATAATCTGCGACCTCGCGCGGGCAGGTATCGATGAGATCAATCTCGATTACATTCGTTTCTCGACCGGCTACGTCGGGGAACTGCGCGCGTTCTCAGGGCAGGAGAAGGCGGACCGTGTCGAACAATTTATAAAAATGGCGCGTGACACGATCAATACCTGCGGGCCTCAGACGAAGTTGGGACTCAGCACCTACGCGATTCTTGGTTGGGACTATGCCGTTAACCTGGAGACACTCGGGCAGGACGTCGTGCGGTTTGCGCCGCTCGTCGATGTGATCTCCCCGATGGCGTACCCCGCGACCTTCACCTCGCCGGAGTACTATGTTGCCGGGAGAGACGCACGCAGTCGCATGTACCACTTGGTGTATCGCACCTTAACCGGGTACAAAAAGTTGCTGGGCGATCAAGCATGGAAAATCCGTCCGTGGATTCAGGGGTACAGCGTCTCTGCACATGACATGCAGGAACAGATGGATGCTGTGTTCGATGCGGGGTCGTGCGGATTCACCGTTTGGAATGCGAACAATAACTATGGGCCTGTCTACAAAGGGATGCAGCTTGAGCACATCCCGGAGCACTGCAAACAGTTGGTGGCGGCAGAGTAAAATGGAGCGGGATACGGGAATCGAACCCGCATCTCAAGCTTGGGAAGCTTGCGTACTACCACTGTACTAATCCCGCACTATGGAGCGGATGACGAGGCTCGAACTCGCGACCTTCGCCTTGGCAAGGCGACGCTCTACCAACTGAGCTACATCCGCGCGCGTACGCGGTATGCTAAGGCCAATGGCAGCCGAGCGCAACAAGTGGCGTTTTGATGGAGTTTATGCTATAATGAACAGATTTATGGCTTTGAATTTCTTTTTCAAGAGACGGCAGCTCTCTGTTGCAATCTGCATTGTTGTTGGCTCTATGACCATGTTCGTACCAGATAGCTATGCCCAATATGCGAATTACAATGATTGCATGGCTCAAGTGGGGGATGCTTCCTATTGCAGTTCGATGTGTGATGCGACGGATTGCAGCGGCACACCATCGGGAAGTTCCCAGGGCAACCTCCGCCCCCTCTTTCGTCCCAAGAAAGATCTTACGCTTCTGCAGTCGCCGGATGATGTGCAGGGCAAGACGCTTTCCCCTTCGCCCGGGATCGGTATTTTCTTTACGTACTTCAATTTGGCCTGGCCGTGGGTGCGCGGGATTGCCGCGGGTATTGCGATCCTCTGGGCGCTCATCGGCGCCATCGAGATCATGATCTCCGGCAATGACACGGGCCTCAGGGAAGACGGCAAAGGACGGATCATGTGGGCGCTCGCGGGGTTGCTGCTCATCGGTCTTGCAGGGTTTATTTTAAATACGCTCAATCCCAATTTCTTCATCCAAGCATGATTGCCACCGGTTTTTCATCGGCATTCCTGGCATCGATGATTCCGTACACTCCCTGCTCCGGACTCCAGTATGGCTGCGGTGCGGGGGCGGCGAATTTGCTCCAGGGTGCCATTCCAAGAGCTGCGTCATTGATGCTTCAATTTGCGGGAGGTGCCGCGGTGCTTTTCATCATTTGGGCAGGCATGCAGATGCTGTTGAGCCTTGGCGATGAATCCAAAGTCACGCAGGGCAAGTGGGGGATTCTCTATGCGCTTGCGGGGCTTACGATCGCGATCTTGTCTTCGTTCATCATCTCCGTCATCGGTACCCAAACGTACATCGTGGCGGGTTCTAATCCCGGGGGTGCGCCGTTTGAATTGCTCTCGGCTGCCATCGGGATTCTGCGCACCGTTCTCAATGCCATTCTCCTCCTTGTCATCGTGATGGTGGGGATCCGCATGCTCTACGCGCAGGGGAAGTCCGACGAATTCAACAAAGGAAAAACCCAGATGACCTGGGCGCTCGTCGGTGCGGTGGTGGTCAACTTGGCGGCGGCACTCGTGCAAATCATTACCCGTTTCTTCGGCGTCTGATGCGTGTTCTTCTCTTCCTCATGGGCTTGATTCCTACTATTGTCTCTGCTGCCGCGGATCAAGATACGTCTGGCCCAGAGACAGTTGGGCAGAGTAATGCAGGTATTAAAAATATGTGGGATCAAATTTGTCAGCCACGTGGTGTGCTGCCTTGCTCGTTGAGCGGAAATCTGATTCAGTTTTTGAGTGACAGAATCATCAAGTTCGTCTTCCCCCTCATCGGCGGCATCGCCGTGATCATGGTGATCTACGCGGGTCTGCGCATCATATTCTCGCAGGGCAAGGACGAGGCGGTGACGGAGGCAAAAAAGATCATACTGTACGCGGTCCTCGGAGTGTTCTTCTCGATGATCGGCTACGCCGCGATCTCGTTTGCGAACTGGTTGTTTGGGTATTTGTTTTCGTAACGTCCCTCACCCCTAACCCCTCTCCCGCCTCACCAAATGCCTCCCGGGAGAGGGGAGTTTTGGTGTTCCCTCTCCCTGCAGGAATCGGTTGGAGGGAGAGGGTAGGGTGAGGGTATGATTCGTTCGTGTCTCGCCACTACATCACCACTGCCATCGACTACCCAAACGCACCTCCCCACATGGGGCATGTTTTGGAGAAGGTACTCGCCGATGTGCTCGCGCGCTGGTTTCGGCTACGCGGGGATGATGTGCGCTTTCAAATCGGGACCGATGAACATGGCATCAAGATCCAGCAGACGGCGCAGAAGCAGAAACTGACCCCGCGGGAACTTGTGGAGAAGAACGTGCCGCTGTTTCAGCAGATGTATCAAGAACTCAATATTTCGTCCGATGTGTTCATTCGCACGTCCGATCAAATCGTGCACTGGCCGACCGTGCGGGAACTGTGGAAACGACTGAACGCTGCTGGTGCTCTCGAGAAGCGTACGTACAAAGGACTGTACTGCAGTGGGTGTGAGCGGTTTGTGACGGCGAAAGATCTGGTCGATGGCAAATGCCCAGATCACAGGACCGCGCCGCAGGAGGTCCGTGAGGAAAATTACTTTTTCAAGCTGAAGGACAAAGAAGAAGAGCTCAAGAAAATGCTCGATCCCCAAAAAGGAACGTACACGATCATCCCGGATTACCGAGCGCAGGAGTCGATGGCGCTTCTCGAGGGTGGGCTTGAAGATGTGTCCTTCTCACGCCCGAAGAGCAGCCTGAGTTGGGGCATTCCCGTACCCGGCGATGAGAATCATACGATGTACGTATGGTGTGATGCGCTGACGAATTACATCTCTGGACTCGGGCTTCTCGACTCCGCTCGAAGTGACACAAAAGAGCTGCACAAGTTCTGGGAAGATGCCACCATCACTCATGTCATCGGCAAAGATATCGCGCGGTTCCATGCACTGATCTGGCCTGCGATGCTCCAATACGCCGGTCTCAAAACTCCTGATCAACTCCTCATTCATGGGTTTGTGACAAGCGATGGCCAGAAGATGAGCAAAAGCCTCGGTAACGTGATCAATCCTGTCGATGTGCTTGCGAAATTTCACGGCAACCCCGACCCGATGCGATTTTTCCTCTGCCATGAAATCCCGGTCGGGCGCGACGGAGATTTCAGTTGGAAGAGACTCGAGGAAATCTATGACAGTAAACTTCGCAATCAACTCGGCAACATGCTCAATCGCGTTCTCGTGATGCTCAAGAAAGAGGATGCCGAGCTTGTGATCGCACCGACCGCAGACGATGAGAAAAATATCGCGGCGGCATGGAAGAAGTACGGTGACGCGATGGAAAAGTTCGAAGTCCACTCAGCAATCCAGAGCATCAGCGAATCCATCGATTGCATGAATGCGAATTTCAATAAAGCGGAACCGTGGAAGCTGAAAGGCCAAGAGCGCATTGCAGTGCTTTCGTCGTTTGCGGAGGGACTTCGCCATGTGGCCCTATGCCTCCTCCCCTTCGTTCCCGATACCGCTTACAGAATCTCCAAGCAATTGAATGTGCCGTACGCAGAAAAAATGCTTGAGAAGAGTTTTGTCATCACCTCAGCAATGAAAAAGTGGGGCGGGGCGAAGGAATGGAAACGGGTAGGGGAGCCAGAGATTTTGTTTTTACCTCTTCTGTAGTACTTTAGTAGTATGCTTTCTCAGAAGAGTCTCTTTGGCCCGAATGATGGGCATCCATGTGTGCGTGATCATTATGCGGAACAGCGAAACGCAGGCATTTTGAGTGCAATTACTCAGGCTGTGCGGTCTGTTTTTGATGATGGATACATAACAGCAGAAAGGATTGTGAGGGATGCATTCGATGTTTCTGTGCAATTTACGGTGCAGACAAGTATGCCACCTTTTTCCTTCACAAGACAACTCACTGTTGCTGAGCACCCTTCGCCGTATTCTATCGCTAGTGGAGTCCCGAACATTCCTCAGTATTTTGGTATTGAGGAGATAGAGAATCGTATCGGTGAGCTCATCGAAGAGTTGCGCGTACTGAAAGATGACAGAGTTATGGCTTGAAAGAGCCGTGTCTTTTTGTTACGATTCCGCTGCTCTCGCACTGATATTTCCTTCTTTCCTCACTATGTTTGATCCTATGTCTGAACTGACCGGAGGTGGCCCTCCTCAAGATGATCGTCCCGCACCTCCCATGCGTCCGGCAGGAGGCGGTGGAGGCGGCGGTAACAGATCGTTCGCGCAGGACATTCACTCGGTGACGATCCATGCGCGCCAGCGGACCTTCTACGTGGACCTCAAGCAATCGGGCAACGGCAAGTTCTTGAAGATCTCGGAGAAATCGCGCGGTGGACAGAAGACCACGATCATGTTTGATGTCGAAGATCTGAAACAGATCATAGCTGCGCTCCAGGAGATGGAGGGGAAGATCTAGCATGAAAGGCACCCTTCCAGGGTTCCTTCCATGAACCATCCTCCCGGCAAAGAGCGACTCCAGCACTGGGGCCCGCGAGACCCAGTGCTTCGTCGCAATTATTTCGATTGATGTACAAAGCGAGACCCTATTTTCCAATGCATTCCACTGACCGCCTTTCTCCCCGGCACTTGCACGCGTACGAGGTGGAGCGTTGTGCTTTGAGCGCAGGAGACGGGGATCGTATTCTTCGCTTCTGTGAGGGATGTTTCGAGGATTTTCAATTCTTGATTTTCTATTGTGATCCTTACGCCCGGCCACGGGTTGAGTGCGCGAACGCGGCGATCGATCTCCACCGCGGGCAGCGCAGTGTGATCGACGATGCTGTCGGCCCGCGATAATTTTTTGCAGATTGTGATTCCTTCCGTCGGCTGCGGCACGGGATGCAGTGGCTTTTTCAATGCTGCCACGAGGAGCTCTGCACCGAGTTCAGAGAGTTCTTTACGCAACATCAGACTTGTATCTTGCATCTTCAATCTTATTTCTTTCCTGGCAAGGACTGGTCCTGCATCCAGCTTTTCACTCATCACCTGAATCGTCACGCCGGTTTCTGTGTCTCCCGCCATGATTGCATGTTCAATCGGCGAGGCGCCGCGCCAGCGGGGCAGCAGCGAGGCATGCACATTGATCGCTGCGACAGTCGGAAGATCCAAAACCGACTGCTTCAAAATTTTTCCGTACGCAACAACGACGAGGAAATCGGTTCTCGGCAGCGTTTCACGATTGATGTCTTCCGGTTGGAGCACAGGTATTCCTCTTTCCAGAGCCAAAATCTTCACGGGTGGCGCGGTCATAATCTGCTTGCGGCCGACTTTACGATCCGGTTGCGTGATCACCATTGTTACTTCGAACGCAGGGTCATCGAGGAGCGCGCGCAAACTCGGTACCGCGAACTTCGGCGTGCCGCAGAAGATGATGGAATGCTGGTGAGACATCAGAAGAATGATACAGGAAAGCAGTCGTGTCATCCTGAGCTCGTCGAAGGACAGACACGACGTAATTTGTGTCACGAGCTGCGTGGTTCGACAGGCTCACCATGACACAAATTACTCACATTCATTCTCCACACTTCATCTTTGTACTCATCGCAATCTCAGTTGATTGTCCACGCGCCGCGCGCAACGTACCATTCACCCCTTTATGCCTCTCGCAATTGCGGACGCGCAGGCAATGATGAACGTTATCAATGCTGCGAAGCGTGTCCTCGTCATCTGTCATCGCGGCCCCGATGGCGATGCGATCGGCTCCCTACTTGGCATTGCCCATCTTCTTGAACAGCAGTTCCCCGACAAAAAAATATCAATGCACTGTGTGGACAGTATGCCGGATACGTTTTTGTATCTTCCCGGTGTTCAGCGGGTGACGCTCTCGCCTACGGCAGAGACCGGTGACTGTGCGGTTTTCGTTGATTGCGCAGAGCCGAAACTTACGGAATTGCATGGAACGCATCCGCAACTCTTCGATGGTTCGGTGCCGACGGTCGTGATCGATCATCACCCGGACAACCCGCGTTTTGGGACGGTGAATCTGGTCGTGCCGCAGGCGTCATCGACCTGCGAAATTATCGTTCAATTGGCAGATCTGCTTGATTGGAAGATTCCTAGTGATATCGCGACCTGTCTGCTCACGGGGGTCTACACCGATACGGGGGGGCTGCTTCACAGCAATACCACTTCCGATGTGTACCGTACGGTTGCACGGTTGCTGCGCAGCGGTGCGCGCCATCAACTCGCGGTGACGGCGGTCTTTCGCACTGCCAAGCTGAGCACGTTGAAACTTTGGGGGCGCGTCCTCGAAAAAATAACGGTGACCGAGGAGGGCGGCGCGGTTTCCGCGGTGACCGAGGGGGATTTCCGTGCGACAGGAGCCGACTACAGCGAACTCGTCGGTGCGATCGACTACGTGAATGCCGTTCCGGGCATGCGGTTTTCCATGATCCTCAGCGAGCGTGATGGCAAGGTGAAAGGGAGCATTCGCACGCTCCGAGAAGATGTCGACGTTGCGGCGATGGCGGGGAAGTTCAGCGGCGGCGGTCACCGCAAGGCAGCGGGCTTTGCACTGCCCGGAAAGCTCAAGCCGGAGGTGAGGTGGAAGGTGGTTGATCAGGAGCAGGCGGCTGCGCCACCGTCTTCGCATCCGCAATCTGCTTCATCTGCTCCATCTTCTTATCCGTCTCCTGCTGTTTCTCATCCGACTCCTTCTTCATCGCCACCCCCTTCGCCACCACCTCGGAAGGTTTCGTCGTGATGAGGGCGGATTCCTCCGGGGACGCGATGATTTCGCAGGCGACGTGTTTGTAGCCCGCAAAGAGGATTCCCTGCCCGACGTCGGAGTTGAGCAGCACGTACTTTTCGCCGTCCGTCAGGTAGAAGAGTTTCTGCAGACTGTCGACGGTCGCGGGCGATTGCTTCATCAGCATTTGCAGCGATGAGTTTGTGATGATCGGTTTTCCGTACGGGGATTCCACAAAGTCGTCGACATCCTGGGTGATCGTTGTGACTCCAAGATAGTACTTACGCGCGCGCTTCACGATGCCGTAGAGGAAGCGGGCCGAGTCTTCATGCTGCATGAGGTTCCACGCTTCGTCGATGACGAGGATGCGTCTCTTGAGTTCGGTGCGGATGCGGTTCCAGAGGAAGTTGAGCACGATGTAGATGGCGATGGGGCGGAGCTGCTCTTCGAGGTCGCGAATCTGGAAGACGATCATCTGCTTGTCGAGTTTGACGTTTGTTCGTTGATCAAAGAGTCCCGCGAAGCTTCCTTGGGTGTATTTCTGCAGCACTCTCGCCATGTTTTCACCGCCCTCGGTCGTGAGGAGCACATCGACGAGTTGCTGCATGGTCGGGACTTCTTTGCCCGTGTGATCTTCACTCGTCAGCGTGATGCCGTTCAACGCATAGGTATCGAGAATCGCTTTGTCGAGCACACCGTCCTCACTCGGTGTGATCGGTCCCAGCATGAGCTTGAGCAGGCCATGGAGGTTGATGACGGCGGCGCGCAAGGTTTCACCGGGAGCGGCGTCCTCGCCGCGGATCGCCTCGGGGAGATCGAACGGATTCACGCGGTACGGACTCTGCACCGAGAGGGGGATGAACGCCCCGCCGACGGCTTCGCAGAGGTTCGTGTACTCGTTCTCCGGGTCGATGACGAGCACCTCGGTGCCAAGCATCAGGTAGCGAAGTAACTCCAGCTTCGCTGTGAACGATTTACCCGCTCCGGAGGTCGCGAAGATGTTACTGTTGGCGTTCGGGAGGTCGAACCGGTCGAAGATGATCAAGCTGTCGTTATGGCGGTTGATGCCGTACAGGATGCCGTGATCATCGGTGAAGTCGCTGGAGCTGAAGGGGAAGCTTGCTGCGAGCGGCGAGGTGTTCATGTTGCGGTTGATCTCTATTTCATCCACGCAGATCGGCAGCGTGGAAGCCCACGCATGTTCCATCTGGAACATCGCCGGTTTCGTGAGGACCAATTTCCCGCCGAGCAGAGATTCGAGGTCGGTCTGGATCTTTTTCAAGTGTTCCTCGTCGTCGGCATAGACCGTGATGTACATGCCGAACTGGAACAATTTCTCCTGGCCGCGTGCGAGCAGGTCACGCAGTTCCTCGGCGTCTTGCAGTGCGGCCTCCAGCGTCGGATCGCGCACGATCCCGCGCTGTTCGAGCATGCGGATACTGCTTCGGAGTTCTGCGACTTTCTTGCGCAGCATCTTCATAATCGCCTTGTTGTTGCTGGGGTAAATGAAATGCGCGATGTCCATCGTGATGTCCAGATTGATCGTCTGTGCCAGCCAGTTCGGGTAAATGTAATTCGGCCAGTTATACACGTAGAGCGTCCGCGCATAGAGATCATTGATGATCAGATCTTTCGTTCTGACCTGCAGTCCCGCCGGGGCGATCATGTCCAACATCTTCTGCAGTCCCTGCTCGTACCGCTTGACGGCCTCGCGCTCCTCGGGTGTCAAGGATTCATCTTCTTTTTTGTCGAGTATTTCTTCGGTTTTGCGGTGCAGGCCGAGCAGCTCATCCATTGCCTCGATGAGCGGGTGCAGCACCGGGGTGGGCAGGGGGGCGGGCTCTGTTATGGGGTTTTGTGTGTCAGGCATGCGCAAAAGACTATCTCAGTATTGTAGCATGGATTCGACGGGCTCACCATGACATTTTTCGGGCTTAAAACTGGAAATAACCGCTTCTATTGCCTGAATTGCGATGATATTTATCCTTCAAAATACCGAGGTCGTCAATGCCAGGCACATTTTCAACGTGGAGACCCGCAATCAACACTTCCCGATTCGCACGGATCGCACTCAGGCGCTCTGATCCGATTTTGATCAGATCTTTGAAGGTGCCGATCAAACTTCGTACTTGACGTTCCTCCGTATCGATCTTGGCGACTTCCCCCTGAGCCTCGATAATCTGCGTTTGCTTGGTACTTGCGGTCGTGTAGTCCTGGTCTCGCAGGCTCGTGTTCAGTTCATGTTGAACATCTGCCACGATGCCTCGTTTTTGGTGGAGATCTTTCAGAAGTGCGTCATCCTGTTGCTTGAGTGCCGTCACCTGTGCGGTACTGCGGTTGATCACTGCTTGCAGGTTCGCAGTGTATGCATCGAGCGAACGCGTGCGATCGATACTGCGGTTCAGCATGTCACGGATATCGACCTCGAGCACAACCCCGAGCTGCCGCAAGATCGTGAAACTGAGGTCGGCGGAGACCTGGTTTTGCAGCAAGAGCGAGACAACGCTCTCGACCCCTGCTCGTGCCGCGGTGACGCCTGCCGCGCTGATATCGAGCAGGAAGTTACTTGCAATCACGCCGATCGCGGCTGCGGGGCGGCTGCCGCCGGGCTTCAGGAATCCGGCGCTCAAGAGTTGCGATGTGAAAAATACGGCACTGCGTGCACCCGAGACGGTGGAAATGCTCGGTGGAGGCTCGGCGTTCTTGCAGGCAGAGAGCATCATCAATGCCAATGTGAGTGTGGCGTACGTGAAGCGCACAGGATGAGTGTACAGGATTCGAAACACAACAAAGGATACAAAAAATGTGTTCAAACCATGAGCGCAATCGCTGAGCAAGATCAAATAATGTTTTCATTGAGGTCTCTTGAATACTGCTGGTATAGTCGCGGTAATTTCTGAGTAGTACTTTTGTTCAGCACGCATGTTTGACGCTCTCTCTACCGAAGCAAATACCACGGTCCAAACAGTCTTTGGACTGGAGGGAATCTCGGTCAACTGGCAGCCGCCGCGTGAGGATGGACATGGCGACCTCATGACGACGATCGCGCTGCAACTTGCCAAGAAGGTCGGTCAGTCGCCCCGGGACATCGCCCAAAAAATCGCCGCGGCACTGGCATCATCATCTTCCATTGAAAAGATCGAGGTCGCAGGGGCGGGGTACGTGAACGTGTGGCTGAAGCCCGCCGTACTTTTGCAGGAACTCAAGATTACGGAGGCGGCGTGCACGGCGCAGAAGGCACGGAAGGGGGAGGCGCCGGTCATCGTGGAATATTCCTCACCGAATATCGCAAAACCCTTGGGGATCCATCACATCCTGTCCACGATCATCGGACAATCCATCGCGAATCTGTACGAACATTTGGGGTATTACGTTATTCATTGGAACTACATAGCGGATTGGGGAGTGCAGTTCGGAAAATTGTCCGTTGCGCACCGTCATTGGGGCACAAAGTCGATCCAAGAGTACACACTCGATGAATTACTCACGCTCTACGTACGTTTTCACAAGGAAGTCGACGCAGGAAAACCGGAGCTCGAAGAGGAAGCGCGCAAGGAATTCAAGAAGCTTGAGGATGGAGATGCGGCTCTGCGCACATTTCTCGATGCGGTCGTCGCGACGACAAAAATTTCCCTCGCGCACCTGTACAAACGATTGCACGTATCGTTCGATGTGGATCTGGGAGAGGGATTTTATGAGGACAAGATGGCGCCCGTGATCGAAGAGGGGAAGCGTACGAAGGTATTTGTCGAAGGGGAGAAGGGGGCGTTGATCACGAATTTTGCCGAATCAACGGGATTGCCTCCATACATGATCGTGAAGGGTGATGGCGCCACGCTCTATTCCACGCGCGATCTGGCGCAGATGCGCTACCGTATCGATACCTATCATCCCCAAGCAATCTACATCGTCACCGATATTGCGCAGAAACTTCACTTCGAACAATTGGTCGCAACGTGCAAGCAGCTCCAGTGGGAGATCCCCGCATTTGAAAATATTCTCTTCGGCCGCATGCGTTTTGCGGACGGCAAGATGAGCACGCGTACGGGAAATATTGTAAAATTGGAAGAAGTGATCGAGGAGGGCGTGCATCGTGCCGCGCACGTCATCAGTAGTCGTGGTGAGAGCATTCAGACGGACGACCCGAAAGCACTTGCCGAAATGATGGGCGTCGGCGCGCTCGTGTACGGAGTTCTCAGTCAAAACCGCAAGATGGACATTGTGTTCGATTGGGACAAGTGCCTCAGTTTCGAGGGCAACAGTGCGCCGTACCTCATGTACACCCATGCGCGCGCATGCTCGGTGTTACGTAAAGCAAAGGTACAACATCCAAAGATGCCGAAGGACGCTCACACATTCACAACGCACGAACGCACACTCCTTTCCAAGTTGCTCCAATTTCCATCGACCATCGAAGCAGCTCGCACTGAGCATCTTCCGCATACACTTGCCAATTATTTGTATCAGCTCTGTCAGGATTTTAATGCGTTTTATAGCGCGGATCCTATTGTCACTGCGCCCGAAGCAGAGCGTAATCTTCGCTTGGCTCTCACTTCTCTCACAGCATCGGTCCTCAAAACCGGCGCCGAACTTCTTACTCTGCGCGTTCCCGAGCGCATGTAATTTCTCTACTTCCCTTTTTCCCGCTGCCCGTATGAAACATCTTTTCCCTCCCTCTCTCGTTGCTTTTCTCCTGGTCGCCAGCTTCGGAATCCTCTTTGCGGGGTGCAACGGCCCCGAAGATACTGCCGGCAATCAGGATTTTGTCTTTACGCAAGAATCGCTCGATGCCGCGCATCAACTCACGAGTGAAGCCGAGCGGGTGGCGGGGAGTGGCTCGCAGAAGCCGTACCTGGAGCCGCTTGCGACCGGAAGTGGAAGCAAAGAGAGCACGACGGTTGTGCTCGATCTCTCGAATGTCTCTGCGTACAAATCCATTCGCACGGCGCAGGGGAGTGCAGGAAGCAACGTGTACCAGGTGAATAACGAATTTGTGAACGTGCGTGCGAAGCCTTCCATCAAGGCGGCATTCGTCACACGCTTGAATTTTGGCGAGGCCGTGCAGGTGGTGGAATTCACCAACGGTCAGTGGGCCAAGGTGAAGCTTGCGAACGGTCAGGATGGTTACGCCGTACTTCAGTATCTGGCACGGCTCACGAGTGACGAAAAGATGGCCGGTGAACTGCGAGCGTTCGAGGGGCAATACTTCGTGCACTATGGATTTGTAAATATGCGCAAGGAGGCGAATCAGAAGAGCGAGAAGCTCACGGAAATTCCGGGCAATACGATTCTGAAACCTCTGACCATCAAGGATGGATGGGCGAAGGTCTCGTTCAATGGAAAGGAAGGCTACGTTGCGACTGGTTACCTCTCACCGTTCCATCCGACGTTCCTCGTGCGGCAGGATCAATTCACGTTACCTGTCCTCGATTATCACATGGTCAAGGGCCAGGAGAAGGAGATCCTCCAGGGACTAGTGACCCACACCGATCGCTTGCGCCAAGGGGGGAAATCTCTGATGAACCTGCGGCAGTTCTATGATGTCTTGCTCTCGCAGCAGAGGCACGACACGCGATTGGAAAAGAAGGGAGTCGTTGTTGCGATCACCGGCGTCACGGCGGAAAACGCGAAAACGATCTCCGATGTGCTGAGCCAAAATCGTATCCCTGCCACGCTCTTTGTTGAAACGAACCAGGTGAGCCTCCGCGGCATCACCGAGAAGATGCTCCTCACGCTCCAGGCCAACGGATTTGACATAGAGTCAGCGGGACACACGGGGGACGATCTTCGCGGTCTCACCGATTCGCAGGTGACCTTAGAGTTGGAGCAGAGTCGCAAAATCCTTGAAGATTATCTGAAGAAACCGGTCTTTGCGATCAGCTATCCGGTCCGCGGAACCAATGATCGTGTGATGGCTTTGGCGGCTGAAGCAGGATACTTACTCGGAATCGGTGGCGGGACGGATACAACCTTCTCGCGCGACCAGCTCCTCAATATGCCAAGCTTTGCGGTGTTCCCCTCCATGAGCAGCGATGAAGTGCTGAAGCTCGTTTCACCCTGACCCTTCGACAGGCTCAGGACAGAGGCTATTTCTTCTTCATGTACTCGTTATACACCTGCATCAGGGAGTTCTGTCCCGCCGCATCCTTCGCGGATTTCTTCAGGAGGTCCTTCATAAATTGATCACCGTGTTGGTAAAGGTACCAGGCGCTTCCGAGCAGAAGCAGAAGGGGAATGAGGCCGATGATACTGCGGATCGTACCGCCGATCATCCGCAACCGATCGCGCTTGTCGAGGCGTTCTAAGTGTTTCACGATCAGATCCATTTTTTGATCCATCGTGAGGGGTGCGTTTTCCTTGGGCATGGGGGCATTGTAGCAGTTCAGAATCCTCGCTTCCATTTTCGCACGTACTCGAATGCGCGGGTGACGTAATATGTTTTTCTGAGGGGAAGGTCGATGCAGTGCATGAGATTGAGCAGCTGCCCCCCGAAGCCGGTTTTGAACAGCGTGACACCTGCGAAGGGATGGTTTTTGCTTTGAGATGGCGCTATTCCCCAGAAATTGTAGATCGTGTCCCCGCGCCTTAAGGCGTCGCGGATTGCGGTCCATTGCAGGAGATAGCTTGCCGGGATTTTTGAAAATTCATGCGAACTTGCTCCATGGTGGTAGCTCGTTTCCCCGCCAAATTGCATGTGGATGGAAGCGGCGATCACGCGTCCTTGGAAGCGTGCAAGGTACACGAGCACGTTCTGCGAGGGTGCGAAGTGCCCCACCTGCGCTCGGAAGAAGGCATTGCTGTACGGCACGAATTTGTGGCGTTTGCGTGTTTCATCGTGGAGCCGGATGAACTCTTCGACGTCACGAATGGGATCGCACGAGCATTCGATAGTGACGCCCTCCTTCTCTGCGCGGCGAATCAGATTGCGGGTGGTACTTCGCATGTTTTTGAAAATTTCATCTTCTGTTTTCCCTGTGAGCGGCAGGTACCAAATGTGCTCTGCGAGCAAATGCAGCGGCGAGGATTTTGCTCCGATAATTGGGATCGTATTTTGCTCAGACCAAAATGGACTCATGCGAATGAAAGAACAGTTTTTCTCTCGTGCGATTTTCCGGAGCGCATGCAAAAGATCTTCCAACAGCTTCTCGCTATTCGCTACTCGCTTATCGCTGATGATTGGTCCATACTGGACCATCACATGTTTTCCCCGCCGCGCAGGCACGACAATGCCCTGGCAGATTGCGTGGATGTCTGTTTCATCGCGTGCCCAGAGCCGTATGGGTTCTTGTCCTATGTCTCGGTATACCTCGCCCATCGTCCAACTCTGGAGGAAGGGGGAGAAGGGTTGTGAAGTGAGGAAGTCATCCCAGAGCCGTTGGTCGGTGGCGGGTTCGATGATCATAGTGAGGTGTGTAAAGCATCCACCAGCCTCTGTGCATCGTGCAATGTCATCCCTGGATGTGTCGGCAGCGAAAGGATCTGCTCACCCACCATCTCTGCGGACGGATCATCGTCGTCACAGTAGCCTGCAGCGCTTGTATCCGCGTTTGCCGGACAAATCACACACCCCGTCCAGCCGTCGTGGAGATGAATGTTTCGTTGCTTGAGTTTTTTACGAATTTTTTCTGCCTGCGGAAGAAAGAGCGGAAATTTTTGAAGAGGAAGGGATGGGAGCGAGAGGGAAGAACGAACGGCGTAGGCGCGCAGAAGCGGATGTGTGGCATAGTACGAAGTCAGCATGCGGCGGTGATCGTTGATGTCCCGGAGACTCTGCAATTGGGCGAGTGCCAGAGCCGCGCATGCGTTCGGCATCCCGCAGAGCGTTGGTGGCATGATTCCCTTTTTCTCGCTCTGTGTGAGGATTTTTGGGAGCAGGTGAATCTTTCCTGCAAGCGCGAGCAGGATTTTGCCGATCCCGATGCCATACAGCGGCCGTGCGAGAGCATAGAGCAGGGGATAGAAGAGATACTGCATGATGTTCACTCGTCCAAGGGGTGTGGCTTGCTTCTCCAGTGTGCGAAGCGGGGTGCGGAGATCGGCTTTTTTGCAAACAACAGCCCCTCCACTCACGCCCGAGATCGCTTTGTCGCGCCCGAAGCTGAAAAAGAGCAGATCGCCGTGCCGTCCGATTTCAGACGGTCCACCACTGTCCGGTATCACGTGTGCACAGTCTTCAATCAAGATCAATGAATGTCGATCGCAGAGCGCGCGAAGCCCCTTGGTGTCCGCGGGAATACCGAACGTATGCTGGCAAATGATTGCGCGCGTTTTCGGCGTGATTGCATTCGCGGTTTCCTCGATGTCCAGATTCAACGTGTCGCGTTCGATATCAACGAAGACAGGTTTCATGCCTGCAGCTGCTATGGCATTCGGAACGACGACACAGGTGTACCCCTGCACGATCACCTCTTCGCCCGGACTTAATCGCAGAGAGCGCAAGATCGCAAGCAGTGCACATCTCCCCGAGGCAAAGAGCGTCGCTTCGCCGGAAAACTTACTGCCAAGAAGCTGTTTGAATTGTTCCTTCTCCGGTCCTTCGATCCATTGGTTCGGATGCCAAAGCAAGCGCAGCGCCAAGCGTACCTGGCGGCGGTCTGCGAGCGGGCCGAAAGTGTGGTGGATGGGCGTGCTCAGGGTGACACTGTGGGAAGGAGTTGTTGGATTGCAGAGAGGGGCATGCGGCCGATGGCGAGAAGCAGACTTCCTTTCGTTGCTCGTTGCTCGTTGCTGGTAAGTAATTCCGTTTTCCCGCCGAATCCTTCCTCAAATGCCCTGAGACCGCTCGCGGTTGTGAAAATAACACGCTCGATTTTTCCTTTCGCATGTGTCCCGATTTCATGCATGAGTCGATCTTCTGCCTTTCCCACTTCCATCAGGCCCGAAGTGAGCAAGATCCGCGGACGTTCGCTTCGTCCTGCAGCCCAATCAATCGCGGCACGCAGACTCAGGCGGCTGCTGTTATAGGTGTCATCAACGAGCGTGATGCCGTTTTCCTCCCGTACGTTAAACGTGTGCGCAAGCGGATGAAAGTTTTTGAGAAGTTCTGCGATGCGATTGTCCGTGATGCCAAGATGGCGAGCGACGGTGATTGCGAGGGCGGCGTTATTGATGTTGTGAAGACCATGAAGCGGTAGCGAGTAGCGGTAAGCGGTAAGCGAGAAGTGGAGGCCGAATTCATCTTCTTTGATGTTTTCTGCTTGCGGAACAATGATGGAATTCGGATGTCGCGTTGCGAGGATGCGGCAGCCTTCGTTGTCGCTGCTCAAAAATGCTTTGCCGTTTTTAGGCAGTGACTCGAGGAGTTCGCCGTTTGCCTCGATGATTGCTGCTTCGGATCCAAAGAGCGCCAAGTGATCCGACCCAAGTGCTGTCACAATTCCGATTGTCGGCTGAACGAATTGGCACATCAGTGCGATCTCGCCTTTTCTGTACGCTCCCATTTCCACAATAAGGATCGACGTGCTTGTCGCTAACCGCTTACCGCTTACCGCTACCAACCATTTTGCCACTCCCATCTCCGTATTCACGTGCGCCGGTGTCGCGAGTGGGTGCACGTCTTGCAGCAGATGCGCGAGTAGTTCCTTCGTTGTCGTTTTTCCAACGCTTCCGGCGATCCCGATGACGATCCATTCGGGGTGAGCCTCGCGAAGATCGCGAGCCTGTTTGAAAATATGATGTTTGAGTAATGTATCGAGAGGATGAAATAACAACCATGCGAAAAGAACAAACAATGGTTGTAGTAAAATGATCAGAGGAGTGAGTGGAGCAATGAACGTTATAAGTGTCGTCAGAGCGATCGAGAGAATGACGAGTAGTTTCGCTTTCGATGTCCAAACTGGCTTGCGCTGTCGACCAAGTATCCATTGAGCCGCGGTCAGCATTGCAAATGGCAATAGCCAATAGAGAGGATCTTTCACGAAGAAAAATAATAGAGCGAGCACCGGCCGTATGCGCCCGAAGAGTTGGTTGATCCATCCTTCCCGTCGCAGATGCTCGATCAATCGATCCAGCCGCCACTCTTTGAGTTGAAAGAGCGCGGTGAAGGTCAAAAGTGGCGACAATACGCCGAGCAGCGTCAGGCCAATCATGATGAAAGCGGTAGCGTTCATTCTCCTCTATCATACAGCCTTTTTTTGATGACCTGGGCGATTTCAATGGCTTTATCTCTATGTACGCGATGACGGATTCCTGGATAGATGTGCAGGTTGCTTCCCTTGATCGCATCGTGCATGACGTACGCATCGCCGATGGGGGTCATCTGGTCCTGCGTCCCCCAAAAAATATCGGTCGGGACATCGATGCAAGCAAGCAGCGGCCGCAGATCTTCCTGCGAAACGTTGATGAGCGTTTGGCGCATGATGGGTGATGCGTTTTCGTAATCGTGGACGCGCACGAGCTTGTAGAGGAATTTCTTCGCGATCGGTTGCAGTGATCGCAGTCCCGGGATCGAAAAAATCATTGCTCCTACTTTTGCGAGTGTGAGTCCGATGATCCGCTTGAAGTGGCGCGGATGGCGGATGCCTGCCGCAGCACATAAATAAAGATGTTGTAGCGAGAAGCGGTGAGCGAGAAGCGATGAGCGTTTGACGTGTTCATGTGCAGCAAGTTTGATCACTATTCTGCCCCCATGAGAATGCCCGAGGAGGTGCAGTGCTATTCGCTGATCGCTACTTGCTATTCGCTGGCACAGCCATCGCTCGACCCATTCGGCATAATCATCCGTCGTCCACGGTCGATCGGGCTCCAGTTCACTTCCAAACCCCGGCAGATCGGGGGTCAGAATTTCAATGTCCGTGCCATCAAGCGCTGCACGGAGCTCCGTGAAGGATTCCTTGCTCCCTCCCCAGCCGTGCAAGCAAACGAGGACTGGCTTCATGCCGTTAGCATAGCGCATGGCACATGCTTAAGCACTTTTCCTTGACTTCTCATATACAATTTACTAGTATACTGTTCATGAGTGGAAAAGTAAGTCATCGAGCCATCAGTACGAAGATGCTCTCCGATCTTGAGCAAGAATTGCAGCGTCTCCTGATGCGGATGGGGAAGGGCGAGGATCTGGCTTTTTTTGTCCATCACATGCTCACGAAGAGCGAGAGCATCATGCTCGGTCGGCGCATTCGGATCGCAAAGCGCCTGCTTGCAGGCCGCAACACCTCACAGATCCGAAGTGAGTTCAATGTCGGGCTGGCGACGATCAGCTCCGTCGAAAGTTGGGTGCAGCGCCTCCCTGCATCTGTGAGAAAATTGTTGGAATCCTGAGTGGATCCATGCATGATGCGTTTTCCGCATATCTACAATATACTAGTTTACTAGTATATTGTAGATGAGCGAGGAAGGTTGTGGGCTCCGGATATCGATTTATCAAAAAGTGCATGGTATAGTTTCAATTGTGTCACGGTAGCTCCCGCCTTCGTCCGCCTCTAGCGGACTACGGTGGGCAAGCAGTTGGATTGCTCCTTCGATAACCATGTATGTCACGGTAGCTCAGTTGGTAGAGCGTGGGACTCATAAGCCCAAGGTCGCCGGTTCAATCCCGGCCCGTGACACCATTCGACCCCGCGTTGCGACGCCTCGCTCATGGTCCTCACTTGCGGGCTCGGGCCATTCTTCCTAATGGCCATGGCCGAGGCGAATGACTCTGAATCATCGACCACAGCGAAGGCCGAGGAGCCAAGTTCTCCCGTGATCAAGGCAAACTAGGACTCGTGTATGTTTCAGCATCTTTCGAGGACAAATCCTCTGCGTGGCTCCGCGAAATGCAGATAAAGCGATGGACGAGCGCAAAAAAGCGAAAGCTGATTCGCGGTGAATGGAAATGTGATATACTCGTTACATGCGACGAACAATAAGCATTGGACTTCTTGTCGTTGGTTTAGCAGGGTGCAACGCACAGCCGCAGAAACAACAAGTCGAGCCTGCCGTAACTTCGACTTCTCGATCGAGTCAAGCATCCTCCGAGTCTGCTACGGCGAGTCAGCAGAATCAAAAGGTCTATTCAAGTCAGTCACATGGAATCATGTTCCATTATTCTGCCAAGCTCTGGGTTGAAGAAAGCGCGAAAGAAATAACAGTGCATCACGCCGTACCATTTGCACATCCCGATCCTTGCGACTTCAAAGGAGACGGAAAAGGTTTAGACGTTCTCACAGATTTTCATGTCGTCATCAGACGACAGGGAGCGAATTTGCACGATCTACTGAAAGAATATTTTGGAGTAAAATTCGAAGGAAGTGTGCCAGTGCCCGAGGAGGGATACATCGAGAAAGTAGAATATGGATCTTTGCGCGGCTACCGGGTCACGCTACAAAATGAAGGCTGCGGTCAGTATGAGTACTATTTCCCTTTTAACGAGAAAGAAACGCTCGTTGTCGTTCGCAGTTTCATCTCCGAATTCATTCCAACGACATTCTTTTTTGATGAGCTGCGTCAGAAATATGAAAAACTTTCCGGAGCGATTCTTCCTTCTGAAGAAGAAAGTCTTTTCAATCAAGTGCTGTCCACTCTGCATATCCTCTGAAAAGTGTCGTTCCTCATATACCGATCTACTGGAATCTCCATCACCACAAGATATGAGGAATGAATCCTGCGTCACTATGTAAAAATGTATGCAGGGTCGTGGGACTCGTAAGCCCAAGGTCGCCGGTTCAATCCCGGCCCGTGACACCATTCATATCAAACTCAAGAGCGCAATATCCGCAAGCAGCAGGCCGATATCGCGAATGGCGATGTCATTCCAGCCGACTTGCGTGAGGATACCCGTGAAGTGCAACGCGATGAGGATCGTCCCGGTCTGGCGAACGGCGCGGATGGGCATGAGGAGGAGCAGTGCGAGCAGAACCTCGAAGGAACCGATGATCTGCAGCCACGTTTCTCTTGGTAGGGTAAAGAGGCCATCTATCCAACTCGGGATCCAGCCGATCCAAATCAAGGGATGTGCGAATTTGTCGACGCCGAAGTATCCGAGTACAAAGACGAACGCGGCCGTGAGAAGAAGTTTGGCAGTTGTTTGACGCTGCATCGTGCCGCAGTGTAGCGTACACGTACTATGAAAACCACCACACTCCTCATTGGTTCCGCTCTTCTCCTTGCTGCGTGTGCACAAACCGCGAGCAAACCGACGGATACCATCCAGCCCAATCCGGAAGCATCCAGTTCCTCGGTGCAAACGATTGAGCTCCAGCTCGGCACATCCAGTGCGATGGCGCAGACCGGTTCCCCAGCAGCGGCGTCCAAAGCTTCTCCTGTCGCCGGCCTTCGTACGGTCCACATCGACGTGGAAAGTTGGAATTTCTCCCCGAATATCATCAAGGCAAAGAAGGGGGAGAAGGTGAAATTGGAACTCACGGGCATCAGCGGCATTCACAGTTTTACGGCAAGTGACTTGGGCCTGAATGTCCACATTGAGCCGGGACAAACGACAACCGTGGATTTGCCGACCGACAAAACGGGTAATTTCGAGGCTGCGTGCAGAGTTCCCTGCGGCGAAGGACACCGGACGATGAAGGCGATGATTGTCATTGAACAATAATTCTGTGAAGAAACTTATTCCCATTATCATTCTGGCCGGCGCGATCGCGATCGCATTCTTCGCACCGCATCGCATTGCCAAGAATCCTGACCCGGACCATACGCATGCGGATTTTGCGGTGTGGATCGATGGGAAGCAGTTGGATTTCTCCGATGAGAAGTATATGTCAGGCAGCTCAAAGGAGGAGAGTGCTGGGGGCCATCCCCATGAGCACCTGCACGAGTCTCTGCATCTTCACGATGGCAATGGGCATGTGATTCATCGGCATAAGCCGGGACTTACCATTGGGGATTTCTTCGACTCACTGAGCATGCCTCTGACGGATGCGTGTCTGACTGTGAATGCTCGGCGTAGTTATTGCATCGAAAATGGCAAGCACTGGCGCATGTTTGTAAATGAAAAAGAGATACCGTTCGGTCCCAATTATGTGTTTCAGGATGGAGACGCCATTCTCTTAACGTGGGGTTCGGATGATATTGTGATAGCAGAACAATTGAAAATGCTTACACATGACGCGTGCCTCTACAGTAAAACCTGCCCCGAGCGAGGGGCGCCGCCGACCGAAAGTTGCATTGCGGATCCGACGGTACCGTGTAAACAATAATATGTGTCGTTTCTCGACTACGCTCGAAATGACACGTAGAATGTTTGTATGATGAAAAAGGATGATCAGGCCAAACAAGGCGCCAAGGCTGATGCAGCGCAGCAGATTGTACAGCTGCAAAAAGATCTCGATCAGTTCCGAGAACTTGCGGCGCGCGCGCAGGCGGATCTGCAGAACGCGAAGATGCGGGTGGAGAAAGAGGCGGGTGACATGCGCAAATTCGCGACCGAATCGATTGTCCGCAGGATTCTCCCGACACTCGATAACTTCACGCGAGCGTTTCAGCATGTTCCCGCGGATATCAAGGATCACGAATGGGTGAGGGGTGTGGCCGCGATTGAGCAAGATCTCATGCGGCAGATGGAGGATGCGGGGCTCAAGCGAATGCAGTCACTCGGGCAGATTGTGGATCCCATGCGCCACGAAACGCTCTCGCTTGGCCCTGGAGAAGATGGCAAGGTGGTCGAAGTGTTTGAGGAGGGATATGAATTGAATGGCAGGGTGATCAGGGTGGCGAAAGTTAAAGCCGGAAGTGGTGTCGACATTTCGACGAGCTCAATGTGACACGCTTATGCATTTTCTAAAACAATCTCCTTTGTCCTCAAAATTCTTGAACATGCCGTAACTTGGGCTGGCAGTTGAAAGCAATACTATTGGGGGCGCTATCCGCTTATCGCTCATCGCTAATCGCATTGCACTATTTACTGCTTCCTCCATCGAATTTGCCTCGAAGAACGTAACATCTGCTCCCGCGTCTTCAATCGCTTTGCGGATCCGCGGGCCGCTGCCAGGGAAGAGAATGACCTGTTTGATGGAGGACTCGGCGATCCGTTTGCCGAGCTCAGTGAAGTCATTCCCGCGATCCTGCCCCCCGAGGATGATGGTGTGGACGCGATCACCCAGAGCATCAAGGGCCGCGATCGTGGACTCGGGGGTCGTCGAGATTGCATCGTCGATCCATTCGCAGCCGTGATGGACCCCAAGCGATTGGAGGCGGTGGGGGAGTCCGTGGAAGGTTTTGATCGCTGCGATCGCAGCATTGTCATCTACCCCAAGTTCACGCGCAACTGCGAAGGCCGCTGCGATATTGCTCAAGTTATGAGTGCCGAGCAAGTGCGTCTCTTCGATGTGTACGGGGGCATCGGATGCCGAGAAGGGTATTTTGCGGCCGAGTCCTTCCTTTGCGATCTCGGCGGCACCGTGCGAATCTGCACAGAAGAAGACAATGTCATCTTCCCCTTGGAATCGGGTGATATTTTTCTTCGCATCCATATAATTTTCCAAAGGAGTTGAACCTGTGCCGAGCGGAGTCGAGGCATGGTAATCGAGGTGCTCCGGAAAGAAGCTTGTGATGACAGCGATGTGTGGGGAGATCTTCAGACCCAGAAGTTGATAGCTGCTGAGCTCCATCACAAAGATGGTTCCCTTCTTTGCGTCTTCTAGATGTGCGATAGCTGGCTCCCCAATATTTCCTACGAGAAAGCTTCGAGCTGATAAAATGTGATGAATCAAACTTGCCGTGGTGCTTTTGCCTTTGCTTCCGGTCACACCGATGACAATGACGCCGGAGTTGGCGATGGAGTCGAAAAATATTTGCGTCGGTGTTGTTTGCATCTTGCATCTTGCATCTTGCATCTTCGTTGGGGGTACCCCCGGGGATTTGATGATCACGTCGAAACGATCGAGATTTTCGAGATATTTTTCCCCTGTTTGCATCTTGTATCTTGTTTCTTGGATCTTCGTCTCTCGATCCGCAATCGTGATCTCACACCCCGGTGCGTACTTTTCTAGTGCTCTGACCATCGCCTGTCCCTCCTTGCCGTAGCCGAGGATGCAGATGCGTTTGCCGCTTAATTCACGAATGTGCATATGCATTGAGAAACATGTCCATGACAGGCGTTCCTTCCAATTCCCCACGCACGTGGGCGAGGCGAAAGGCTTCGCGGGTTTCTTCTTTGGTGCCTACGCATTCAAACGGCTTGAAGCCTTCGAGGCCAAGCAACTCTCGATACAGGGGGAGGAGCGAGACATCTTCGAAGAGATTCTTGCGAAAGATTTTCAGTAGTGTCGAGAGCGGAAGATAGGCGGCGAACAAGCAGAAGGCGAATGCACATTTGGGGCAGGAGCCGCACCACACTTCGCTCTTCGCTGTGCTCAGAGCTTCGCGTGGCAAGCCACTACTCTTTGGAGATGAGCGAATTTTCCAGTTTTTGTTACAACTCGTGAAATGCTCGAAGTACTGCGGGTAGTGGCAAAACATTTCCACGATCTGCAGCTCCGTGTAAGGCCGAAGCAAACTGGAATACCGAACGTCGCTTCCGATCCCGCCGATGTATTCCTGCAGCATTGTTTCAAATTCCGCGCTCTTGCTCCACTGGTGATTGATCTCTTTATCGTGGAAAATCACGTTGCCTTCGTTGGCGCTCACTTCATTGCTCATGACGACGTCGGTGTGTCCCGTGAGTTCTGCGATCACAATCGAGAGAATGCTGAGGTAAGCGGTGATCGGAACGTGTCCGTTCAGTGCGCCCTCTTCATTCAAGCGGAAGAGTTCGGGAGAGAGGCAGCGTTTCACGTTCAGGAGTGGGAGCCCTGCGATCTTGGCAAGTTCGTCAATGAGAGGATGTGCACCGAGGCGTAGCAGTGTGATCGGGTGGCCCTGTGCTTTGAGCAGTTCCACGGTCACAAGGGAGTCCTTGCCGCCACCGAGGGGGACGAGGATTTTTTTGTCATGCTGAGCCTGTCGAAGCATAGACTTGCGTGTCGACATTTCGACAGGCTCAATGTGACACGCAATCGGATTGTTTGGAAAGTCGATACGACCCCGAAAATCAATCTTGTTCTTAAAGAAAAATTCCCCGAGCCCCTCCTCGTACACGGTATTCCAAAATGTTGCCTGCTCTTTTGTGAGTGTTCCCGAGCGAATGACAATGTTTTTGGGCAGACAGGTTTTGTAGTAGCTGATGCCGCCGATGAGGTGGAGTGCGAAAAGCAGAGCTTCGAGTGTGTCAGTCTGAGCCTGTCGAAGACTAGACACAGGCACCTCGAGAGTTTCTGTAAACTTCACCTCATCATCCAGGCTGTAGTTCAGCGTAATCTTTCCCGTCGAAGCATCGAAGGAATAAGAGTCGAAGATGAAGGATTGGAACTCTTTCATGGATGACCAGCATACCTGAAGATGTCATGGTGAACCCGACGAACCACGGTATAACGACCAGAACTGTCCCGGCCTATCATTGATGTGCATACGGTCGTATGTGGCTTTCCCGATCATGTAGGTCGGGGGCGTCTCGACGATGTCGTTTTCGAGGAGCAGCCAGGCGGGTGATAGGGCCGATTGCTCGGGATCTCGCACGTAGGTTATGGTTTTTGAGGTGTGAAGGCGGGGCACATAAAACCGGAGCAGTTTCTGTGCGCGCAGATTGCTGTTCGATGATACCGTGATTGGATCTGCAGGATCATGGGCGACAATGTAGGCAAGTGTTTCTACGTACCTAGGATCGCCGAAACGGATCAGGTGCAGAATCTGCAGTGCATTGGTGCTGAGCATGCAGAGTAAGAGCAGCCCTGCGACCACGCGGCGGACAGAGCTTTTTGAAGAAAGGTGATGATGCCATTGCTGCGCAAGAAGAAGCAGCAGAAAAAGCAGAAAGGGAAAGAACAATCGTGCGGTGAGAATCGTGAGGGCGGAGAGGACAAAGAGTCCGCAGGGAATTGCGAGGAGCCACAAAAGGACGCGAAGTCCCGGGTCTCGGATGGTCCGGCGCATACATGTTCTGAGAAGCATCAGGAGATACAGAAACAGTGCTCCGCCACTCGCCCATGCCATCCACGAGCTTGGTTGCCAGATGGTTTCCGTACCAAGCAGCATCGCAAGTCCCGCAATGAGTGTCTCTGCGAATATGCCAAATTTCGCAACGCCGCCAACATCCATGGATCGGATATCGACGATGAGTAGCAGCAGTAAGAACAGCAGGATCGGCAGGTGCAGCAGGGCGAAATCTGTAATGCAGTGCCGGCGCTTTTGGCTGTAGAGCCGCAGTCCCGACCACACGATCAAGACCAGGTACCACTCCATGTACGTGAGGTGCCAGAGGAAGGCGGTGAGAGCGGTGAGCCAGAAGAGTATGAGAACCCCACTTCGTCCGCCTGAGGCGGACTTCGCGGGGTGCTTGCGCAAAAATCGATCGAGGCTGAGGAATGACAGAAATCCAAAGAGCATCATCGGCATAAATCCGCGCGCCTCGACGCTGTAGCGGATGAAGATATAGGAATTACTAAGAAGAAGTGCGACGATGAGTCCCTGGGTTTTGTTTCTGCGCCACGCCCACAGGGAAACGAGGATGATAAGCAGTGACCCTGCGATGACCGAAGGAATGTGATACATCCAGAACGGTTGCGCAGGTCCAACCAACAAGAGGTATAAGGTATTCAGGTAGTGATTATTGTCGTGGTGGATCGTTGTGAAGACATCGAGTGGATGCTTGATCCGCATCGCAAGCTCCATACTCCACACTTCGTCGAAGAGGAGTTCGTGATGCATCGCGAGGATCCGTGCAAGGACGCCGCCGAGAAGGATACAGAGGAGAAGGAGAGAAGAGTGTCGTTTATGCATTCTTCCGCAGCGTAGCGAGAAGCGTTATGATGCGTCTAGGCCATGGTGGCGGAATGGTATACGCGCGCGACTCAAAATCGTGTTCCCGAAAGGGATTGAGGGTTCAAGTCCCTCCCATGGCACCATCCCTTCATATGATACAATGGAGGCATGTTCGATGTTGCAATTATTGGGCTTGGATGTGCGGGGTACACCGCTGCTGTGTATACGGCGCGGTATAAATTGAGCACGCTGCTCGTTGGACTCGAGGAGGGGGGGATGGGCAACACCGCGGCGGAGGTGGGTAATTGGCCGGGAGAGATCGAAATCAAAGGCCCTGATTTGATGGAGAAGTTCAAGAAGCATGCACTCAGCTTTGGTGATACGGTGACGTACAAGATTGATCGGGTGTCGTTCCTCGACTACGCTCGGAATGACACACAAATGAATGCTCGGAATGACACGGGGGAAGCAAGGGGTTTTCAACTCACGCTCGAGGGCGGGGAAACGTACGAAGCAAAGACAATCATCATCGCGACGGGCAGTAGCAAGCGACATCTCGGGATCCCGGGAGAGGAGGAATTTTCGGGTAAAGGGGTGACGTACTGCGCGACATGCGATGCGTTTTTCTACCGCGGCAAAGATGTCGCGGTGATCGGTGGAGGGGACAGTGCGGTCGAGGGCGCCGCGATCGCGGCGCAGGTCGCGCGGAAGGTGTACCTTGTCCA
Organism: Candidatus Peribacteria bacterium; assembly: GCA_023245865.1. GTDB lineage: Bacteria > Patescibacteriota > Gracilibacteria > Peribacterales > Peribacteraceae > JAHFJN01. Next base: position 457,977 of record JAHFJN010000001.1, on the reverse strand, counting down.
TCGGCGCGATCAGTTTCGGGCGGAGCCCTACTGGGTCGACCGCGTGAAAGCGAAGGAAAATGTGACCTTCGTACTCGGACATCAAACGGTGGAGGTTCTTGGAACAAGCAAGGTAACAGGCATCAAGCTCGATACTCCGTTTCAGGGGAGCGATACCCTCACGGTCGATGGCGTCTTCATCGAAATAGGGTCCGATCCAGAGGTACGTCTTCCTCTGCAACTTGGTTGTGCGCTCGATGATCGTGGCTTCCTCAAGGTCGACAATACGATGCAAACGAGCGTTCCGGGAGTGTACGGCGCCGGAGATGTCACGAGTGCGAGCAATCACTTTGCCCAATTTACAACCGCGGCAGGGGAGGCCACGGTCGCGGCGAATAGTGTGTTTCAGTACGTGCAGACACTTGCATCGAGCTAAAATCTATGTACACTCACCGCAATGCCCCGTGGTAAGCGCACTGTTTTCGGCGTCTTCTGCAATGAACCCTCTTGCCCTCATAGCGGTGAGCGGCTCGGGAGCATGCGGTTTCATAAGCAAGACAAAATGGGAAAATCGTGGAAGGAGCATGCTGCAAAACTCGAGAAGTACTGCCCCACTGCGCGCAAGCGTGTTGCGGTAAAGTTGAAGGAAGAGAAGCATTCGTCGAATTAGAGTCGGAGTATCGGAGTAACAGGGCCTGTTATTCTGTTATTCCGATATTCTGTTATTCTTCACCCATGAACGACATCTTTCGCCAAGCGGCCTCGATGGTGCTCCTTCGTCCGGAAACAGACGGGAGCTATTCCTTATTACTTCTGCATAAACCCCGCAAGCGCGATGCGTGGCAATTACCCCAAGGGGGAATCGAAGAGGGCGAAACTCTCGCCGAGGCGGCGGTACGAGAACTCCACGAGGAGGCGGGGATTTCCGATGTGCAGGTGCATGGGCAGAGCGCGCTCGTGTACGAGTATCGTTTCCCACCATCATACCGTCGCTTTCGTCCCGATCACATCTGTGGCCAACAGATCGGATTTGTGTTCGCTCTTTGCCCCCTCGACACCGCGGTCGTGGTTGATAACAAGGAAGTAGACAAGTGTATGTGGGTGAAGCCGGGCGAGATTCCGAAGTTCGTGAAACGCAAGGAGTACCTTCACTTGGTCCAGAAATTGGTGGAAGAAGCGTTCACCCTCATTTGATGCGTCTCCTCACCCTCACTCTCGAGCATTTTCGCAATTACACCGCACAAACGGTCGATTTTTCGCCGGATCCCATTCACCTGTTTGTCGGGGAAAACGGCAGCGGCAAAACGAATCTCCTCGAATCCATTGGGCTGCTCTCGCTTACCAAATCTTGCCGGGACAAAGACGAACAGGACATGGTGCAGTGGACGCATCCTTTTTACCGCGTTCGTGCGGATCTCCAAAGTGACGCGGGCGAGCGGCTCTGTATGGAGATCGTAAGTGAACTCGCACCCCGCAAACGTAAAGCGTATTTTCTCAATGATGTACGGACTCCCGTCGGTGGCGTTCCGGGGAGGTTTCCCACCGTCATTTTCCTGCCGGAAGACATGACGCTTTTCAGCGGGCCGCCGAGTGAGCGTCGACGATGGCTCGATCAATTCCTCTGCCAGTTATCGTCCGTCTACTTTCAGGATCTTTCGGAGTATCACAAAGTCCTGCAGCAGCGTAACGCTCTCTTGAAACGTATCAAGGCCGGCGAGGAAGAGCTTTCCATGCTCGCAGTCTGGGACGGCGAGCTTGCGGTTAGGGCTGCGCGGATCACGCTCGCGCGTTTGGAACTGATTTCTGCACTGAACCTCACATTTGGCGCAGAAGTCCGCAGGCTCGGGGAAACATGGAGAGCACCGGTGCTCCATTACGAACGCCGCACGAGCGCGCAAACGGAGAGTGCGCTCGAGCAGGAGTATCGCACATTACTCACGCAGCATCAGGAGCGGGATGTTATTCTCGAGACGACGAGCATTGGCCCGCATCGTGAAGATTGGCAGGTTGTCTGCGATGAGCGCGAGCTCTCCACCTTCGCCTCGCGCGGTCAGGAGCGAACCGCCATCTTGGCACTTCTGATGCTGCAGGTGTCGTACCTCGAACTGCGGCGTGGCGAGAAACCGGTGATTCTCCTCGATGATGCTTTTTCCGAGCTTGATGATACTCACCAGCGCGCACTTCTCGGTGCTTGCCGGGAGCATCAAGTGATCATGACTGCGGTGCGAGTACCGCCGGGTGAGGTGCATGCAGAGCTCCATACACTGCCAATGCAAGCGCATCTGCAGCATCATCGGGCGTAGGAATTTCTGAGAGGGAGAGGAGGTGCACGAGCATCGTCTGCATCTGTACTTTGTCGGCGCCGCCGTCGCCGGTGATTCCCAGTTTCAATTGCAGGGGAGTGGGTTCGAGCATGGGAACTCGGGCCGATGCGACCGTGTGCACGATCACGCCGCGTGCGTGAGCGACATCGAGGGCGGTTTTTTCGTTCGTCGCAAAGAAAAGTCGTTCGATGACCGCAAGATCGGGTTTTATGGTCCTCAGAAATCCTTTCAAATCCTCTGCAATCTCACACAAGCGTTCCGCAATGGGTAGTCCTGCTTTCGTCTTGATGGTGAGCCAGTCCACGGCAGTCATATCGCCGTTCTCGGATCGGTCAATAATCCCAAGTCCAATGGTGGCAAGGCCGGGATCGATACCGAGAATGCGCATGGGGGGATGATACGGTAAGGAAAGTAACGAAGGTATAGAAAGTACTGGAGGCACCTCCCTTACCTCCCGTACCTTCCTTACTATCATAAATTCTGCTATAATAGTGAGAAATCCTCTTTTCATGCGTACATCTACCCCCTCCCATCGGCTCTTCGTCGCTTTGCCGCTCGCCGTGATGGTCTTTGGTGTGTCGCTCCACGATGTGTTTTTTCCTGCGTCTGCACATGTTCTGCAGGCTGCTCCAACCGTAGCCCTGCAATCGACGCCCGGAACGCTGCTCTCGGCATCGGGCGCAACGATTGATTTTCGTCAGGGGACGGCGTTGATCGTGAGCAAAGGCCTCGTGAGAGTCACAGCGGGAGAGCGGGTTCTCCAAGGATTTTCCGGCGGGTTTGAAATCACGCGGGACGCTTCTTCCCTCACGGTCGCAGCTCTCACGACGCCGGTGCTGCTTACCGAAGGTGGCCGGAGCATCATCGTTCCCGCGCAGTCGCAGAGCACGTTCTCCGATGCACCGCAGGCACTGCAGGGTCTCCCTGAGAGTTATCTGCGCGATCGACTGATGGTTGTCTCGCATCTCATGAGTGATCTTGATGCCGCATCTTCAAGCACACGTACGGATGATCTGGCCTTGCACGAGGATATGCGCGCGGGCAAAACCGCTCTGTCCCTTCCTCTTTTTGTGCATACCCCCGATCGGTGGCTGCTTGCATCGTTCCATCCTGAACTTCGCGATTACGCGTGGGTGTTGCCCGAACCTGTAGGCGTCACGGAGGAGCAAAGGATGCTGCGGCTTCACATGTTGATTCCAAGTGACACATTGCCTGATGCTGTTTCTGCATTGGCTGTTCGTCAGTGGCAGCAGGGGTGGAGTGTGCTCCTCGCCTCGCGCAAAGATCCTTTTGGGAAATATCTCACCGTGCTGCTTCCGATCTTCAAGCAGCAGATGCAGCAGATCGACAGTGATCGCTCCCCGGAACGTCTGGAGAGATATATCAATGCTGTTCAAAAGATCGCTCAGCCATATCAGCGCTACCTTGCGCCGGAGGCGGCAAAAACATTGCAGGAGATCGTTGCTCTCAAGGATGTACTTCCCTCTTCCATAGGGAGAGGGGATGAGAACAATATACAGAGTAGCTCCTCCCATTCCTCCATCGACCCCACCATCCTCATCGCCCAGGCAAAATCCCTCCTCCAAGCCGCAGGATTCATGTTTACATCCGAGACCGCCTGGCAACCAGAAGAGGGCTCCGTTCGTGTTCGCGATGCGGTGATTGGTGGTGGGACGGGCGATCAACTTGTCACATTCCTCTTTGATCCTTCCACTCTTGCAGTCCGTGCGATTCAGAAGGATGGCACCGTGCTGCCGTATGCGTTGGAATTGAGCAAGTATGTGGAGTGGATGCACAAGAATTGACCACGGACATCAATTTCCGTACCCTTGCGAGGTATTTTATGGGCGATTAGCTCAGGGGGTTGAGTACGCCTGAGGCGTACGAGCAATCAGATGAGCGCGACTTGCGCTCTAACCCCTGATAGAATCTTTCCATCATTAAACGGGCGATTAGCTCAGGGGTTAGAGCGCGACACTGATAATGTCGAGGTCGATGGTTCAAATCCATCATCGCCCACCAACCTTATACGCATAAAAAAACGCCCTTGCGGGCGTTTTTCGTTTTCTCAAAAGAGGGGAATCAGTAACCGGAGCCCATTCTTCCTTTCAACTTATCTACTTTATTCATCATTTTCCCCGCCTTTTGCATCGACTTCGTTTCCTTCATTACTTTGTTGCCGATTTGCATGCTGCGCAGGCACTGTGTCTTATTCAGTCCCGTCTTATCGCTACAAGCTGCAATGCGCGCGTGGGCGGCGGTGTTCTGGCGAACACTGCGCACGGGCTCTTTGTTCATCATACGTTGATTGCCGAGACAGGTGAGTTTTTCGGTGTCCTTCATCCCTGCACAGGGTCCTGTTTCTGAAGAAACAGAGCTCGAACTGACACTACTCACGGCAGAAGAAGCGGAGGAAGAGCTCATTTGGTCCTGCGCAAATGCGAGCGGGAGAGAGATGGCGACTGTGGAGAGAGCTGCCATCAGGGCAATGGATTTTTTCATAACAAAAAGTGGTGAATGAATAAGCAGACGGAGTCTACCACGTCATTTCTTTTTGTAAATGTCTGTGACGCTCTGTTTACTTTCTATGTGTTCAATGACCTGTGCGAGCAGCGGGGCGATAGGGAGGACTTTCAGCCATGCGTAGTGGAATGCGTGCGGGATACTGTCGGTCACGACGACCTCTTTAAACTTTGCCTTCTTCAGGCGCTCGATCGCGGGGCCGGAGAAGAGCGCATGGGTTGCGGCTGCATAGACATCTTTGTTCGCGCCGCGTCGCAGAAGTGCATCTTTGGCGCTGATGAGTGTGCCGGCCGTGTCGATCATGTCGTCAAAGAGGATGCAGTCGCGGCCCTTAACCTCACCGACGACGTCGACGATCTCCGCCTTGTGGTGAGCGCTGCGCGTTTTATGCATGATCGCGAGATCGGCACCCAGTGCGTCCGCGAATTTCTTGGCTTGCTTGGACCCGCCGATATCGGGAGAAATAACGACCGGTCGTTTGAGTTTCTTTCCAAAATACTCCGCGAAAATCGGCCGTGTATCTAAAACATCGACCGGCACTGAGAAGAATCCTTGAATCTGATCGCTGTGCAGGTTCATGGTGATCACGTGGTCGGCACCCGCTTCTTCGAGAAGGCTTGCCATGAGTTTTGCGGAAACGGGTTCCCGCGGCTCACTCACGCGGTCTTGGCGTGCGTAGGGAAAGTAGGGGAGGATGATGTGCACGCGTGAGGCGAAGCTGAGTTTCGCCGCCTGACACATAAGGAAAAGCTCGAAGAGGGCGTCGTGCGGGTCGATCCCCGGGGCTTGCAGCAGATACACATCCTGACCCCGTACCGATTCCATGAAGCGAACGTACGATTCCCCGCAGGAAAACTTCTTGAGCTGGATCTTGCCCGGATGCATTCCTAACTGCTTGGCGAGGCTCGTTCCAAGCGCCGGATGGGATGTTCCCGCAAAGAAGTGCATTCTGCACTATAGTATAGCACATGCACGTGCGATTCTCCACTGCCCGCGGACTGCCTGTGACCGATCCATTCATGGATGGTGCGATCGGCTTTCTCGAGGATATATTCCTGAATCCCGAAACCGGCACCGTGGAGGGATTTTTCGTACGCATCCCCGGTTTTTTCCATACGGAGCGCTTGTTTCTTGCGTGTGTGGACATAGCGCATTGGGGGGTGCGGGTCCGCGTGAGAAGCTCCGATGTGCTTTTCCCGATGGAGGATCATGTTCGTTTACAGGCACTTTTTCATGAAGGGCGGCGCATGATCCATCAACGCATGCTCACAGAGTCGGGGCGTGTGCTCGGGCATTGCGAGGATGTTCAATTTGATACGAAACTGTTTCGTCTCGAGTGGTTGTTTCCAAAAAAGTGGTTTCGGTGGGGGACGCCAATTCCCGCATCGTCCATTCTCCGTGTGACGAAGGAAGCGGTCATCGTCCGTGACCCCACTCTTCCCGTGCCGACGGTGACGGCGGCGGAGGTGGTATTGAAGGAGAGTGCACCTTCCTTCGCATAAAGCTACGGAGGGTTCGCTACGCTCAAAAACAGGGACCCGAAGGTCCCTGCTTTGTACAAATCAACGTACGGACAATGTTCACTAAATCTGTGCAGCGAGGTAGTTCGTGATGAGCGAAACAATGACCTTCGAGAACAGGATGATAATCAGACCGATAACTGCGTAGAAGATCGTCTTCTTTGCCTTGTCTTTCTGCTCCTCTTCTCCTTGCGAGACGATCAGGCGGATACCGGCGATGACGATGACGACGACGGCGATCAAGGCCAAGAAGTTGAGCACTGCATTCAGGATCTTTGTGATGGTGTCGCGCGGGTCTGTGGAGTTTGGTACTCCATTGAGATCCGGCAGGTTGCCGCCGAAAGCAGCAAGAGCTGTCGAGGCGTAGGCCATCGAGGTGATGCTTGCGCAGGCTACAGACCGACCGAAGTTCTTTAGTACTTGTTTCATAGAAAGAAGTGGAAGGGGAAACGTGTCTCAGTTTTGTCTATGCGAGGCCTTCATGCAAGCTATTCATGCACACACGATGCGACATCGGATTGATTGATAGAGGAGATTAGTATGGAATATTATTCCTTTCTTTGGGCAAAGAACCCGACTCCAACGAGGAGTACCGCGGGCAGGGTGAACCAGAGATTTTGGTAGGCGACCATGAGCGGGACAAGCGTGCTTTTTTCGAGAAGCGGCAGGAGCAGTGGTGCGCCCCCAAGCGTGACGTCGAGAAGCGGTTTTCCCGCGATGTACGTGAGCAGCGCCGCAAGGAGCAGACCCGCGGTTGCAAATCCAAATGCTCCCGTGAGGACGGTGTTCCAGATGCCATCGATGTCTTTTGCGTAGTCCATCTCAAACCCGCCGCGGATCGCGAGGAAGATGATGGTGGCGACAAACAGCACGAGCTTCACGGTCGAGAGAATATTTTTGTCGAGCCCGAAGCCAAGGGACGATGCTCCCGATGTGCCGAGCCCTATCTCGAGCAAATTTCCGAATGCCTGCACGGCGACGATTGCGATGTAACTGGCGATGATGATTTTGACCGATTCATCTTTACCTACGATGAAGCTGTACGCCATGACGAGGGCGAAGAACACGATGACGATGAGGTCCCAGCTGAGGGTGATGGCCATGGTGGGTATTCTATGACAATGCGGCTGCCAAGGGTAGTGATGCCATTGTCTCAAACGATGCATACGCTTCCTCGCGGAGTTCTTGCGCCATCCAATATGCGGCACTGCCGATCATCGCGGCGTTGTCGGTGCAGTACGAGATTTTTTTCGGGAAACGTAGGATGATGTGTGCCGGCACGATCGACTGCACGAGCGAACGGAGGAACGTATTGGCTGAGACGCCGCCGACAATGTGGATTTCACGGATCTCCGAGTGAGCCTCGAGTGCTCGTTTGATGCGATCACAAAGATGCAGACAGAGGGCGGCTTGGTAGGAGGCGGCGAGGTCGGCAATAGGTAACGGTGTCATGGTGAGCACGGTCGAACCATGGACACCGTGTGTCGTCCTTCGACTGTGCTCAGGATGACACTGCATTGCATCCCGAATCGTATAGCGCAAGGCTGTCTTGAGTCCCGAAAAACTGAAATCAAGCGTGTCTTCGTTTTTGAGAGGAAGAGGAAAGGGGAATGCGTCGGGGTCACCGCTCTCTGCAGCTTTGCTGATGGCGGGGCCGCCGGGGTAGGGGAGCCCAAGCAGGCTCGCGCCTTTATCAAACGCCTCGCCGGCTGCGTCATCGCGCGTGCGACCGAGGAGCGTTCCTTTGGTGTGCGCAGTGCGCAGCCACAGTTCCGTGTGGCCGCCGGAGGCGGAGAGGGACAGGACAGGGAATTGTGGTTCGACTACGCTCACCATGACACCATCGCATGGATCACTATCAAGACATGTGGAACTTAAGTGGCCGAGCGTGTGGTGAACTCCTATAAGAGGGAGTTGATGAAGCGAGGCGAGCGCGCGGGCGGCGGTCGTGCCGACGAGGAGCGAGCCAAGTAACCCCGGTCCGCGCGTGACGGCGAGGGCATCGATCTGCTTCCAGGTGCAGTCTGCTTTTTTCAGGGCTTGATGGATGACCGGCAGAATGCACTGCACTTGTTTGCGGGCTGCCTCCTCGGGGATCACGCCGCCCGCGGCATTGAATGCGTCGCTTGAGCTTGCGATCACATTGCTGAGGACCTTGGTGCCATCTTCGACAATCGCCACCGCGGTTTCATCACAGGAGGTTTCGAGTGCGAGAATATGCATGCTATGATCATAGCATGTCTCTCTTTCCCTCCCGCGCCGTCGCTTTCGAGCTTTTTGGCTTCGGAGTGCATTGGTACGGACTCCTGTACCTCGCTTCCTTTCTCCTCGCATTTTGGATGTTACCGAGGCTCCAGCGCTACCGCGATCTCAACCTCACGCGTGATGAATGGTCCGATCTCATCGCCGCTGCCATTATCGGCGTCGTCGTCGGCGGGCGGCTCGGGTACGTCTTCTTCTATGATCCGCGGTACTATGCCACTCACCTGATCGAGATCTTGCAAGTTTGGAAAGGAGGGATGGCCTCACATGGAGGGTTCATTGGGGTCACGGTCGCACTCCTCTGGAGTTTGCGTGGCAAAACCAACGACGTAACCCTGCGCATTGCGGATGTCGTTGTCATTCCGATCACCATTGGTCTTGGCCTCGGGCGCATCGGCAACTTCATCAATCAAGAACTCTACGGAACCGTAACGCGGCTTTCGTGGGGGATGCAATTTCCCGGCGCAGAGGGGCTGCGGCACCCGATTCAACTCTATGATTTTGGCTTGATGATGATCATTGCAGCGATTCTCTTTTGGAATCTGAAATATTCATCACGTGTCATCCTGAGCTCGTCGAAGGACGGAAAAAATTGTGCCCTCTTCCTTCTCCTCTATGGCATCGTGAGATTTCTCCTCGAGTTCATTCGCGAGCAGCATGGGGTTTTTTGGTGGGGACTCTCCGAGGGGCAGTGGTTGACGATACCGATCGTAGTGGCAGGGGTGTGGTTATGGAGGAGAAAATGAACGTTTTTGCGATGTTTGACAAATTTCTATATTGGAATATAATTATAGAAGGTCTTTTTCAGCATAGCACTGAGTCCACGATGGTGACATTGCAGAGAGTTTGGATGCTCGCTGCTGTTACCACGTGTACTTAGGGGGGTGCCTTATGAAAGGAACCTAAGACATGTGGAAAACCTTCTGGAATGATCTCACGAGTGATCGCGACACGTTCCACTTGGCCCTGCTCGTTGTTGCGTGGCTTGGAGCAATTCTCTATGTCGCGTACATCGAGTGGCAATTCACGAAAGGAGACGACAAGGATGTTCAATAGTCTCTACTGGTTGCACAAAGAATTTGCGGTCGTAATCTGCCTGACGTTGACCATCATGTTGTTGGTCTTTGATCAATTGGTGGAATGGCGCCGGCGTTGGCGCAAGCGCCGCAAGCGTTCCTGACCCCTTTAAGTCCAATGACCGTCCCTGCGCCCACTATGTGTGGGGACGGTCTTTTTATGGTGCTGTTTTTCTAGTGTGTCCTTTCTTGTCAGGGCAACAAGAAAGGACCAAAGAAATTCTCCGCCAGGTGGCGCCCCACTCCACCGGCCGCAACACCCCCGCGGCACTAGCGGTACCCCTCCATCAATTTCTTGTGTCATCCTGAGCGTAGTCGAAGGATATTCCATTAAAAAGGAACATGCCTCCTTGGTTCAAGAACAGTCGGCACTTTGTTGTATTATTAGCGGCGGGCCTCCAATAAAGAACGAACAATCTCTCTTTCGTCCCAGGGGACCTGCCCGTTCGCTGTCATCATCGTCGTGTCCGATCCCTTGCCACAGAAGATCACGGTGTCGCCGGGAGTCGCCGATTTCAGTAAAAATTCAATCGCGGATTTTCGATCGGAGATGCGATGCGCCTGCACGCGAGCATGATCAATCCCTGCCCAGACCTCATCGATGATTTTTTCCGGATCCTCCGTGTACGGGTCTTCGTTCGTGACGACGATGATATCTGCATAGGTACTCGCGATGTTTCCGATGATGGGGCGTTTCTCCTTCATGCGGTCGCCGCAGCTGCCCATGAGCACGAGGAGTTTCGATCCGATCGCGAGTGATTCTCGGAGAGTCGAGAGAGTAGCTTCGTACGATTTCGGCGTTACGGTGAAGTCGATGATCACCGTGAAGGGTTGTCCTTCGGAGATTTGTTCCATGCGGCCGGGGACGCCCGGAAATGTTGCGAGAGCTGCGATGGATTTCTCGGGTGCGATGCCAACTGCCTCGGCGCACGTGATGGCACAGAGGGCATTTTCGATATTGAAGGAACCAGGGATCCTTAATCGCAGCGAATAGCGGTGAGCGATGAGCGAGTAGATCGCTGTACGTGCAGAGGGGATTTGGTTCAGCGTTTCATACGAACGATCGTCTCTATTCAGCACCTTCGTTCCGTTTTTGCGAAGCATCAAAAAAAGCAAACTCTTCGCACGCAGATATTCTTCCATGTTGCCGTGATAATCGAGATGTTCTTCGCTCAGGTTTGTGATCGCGGCGACACTCGGCCACGTGAAGAGTGTGCGCCCCTGCACGAGCCCGTGCGATGAATACTCAAGGACCGCATGCGTGCAGCCTCGCCGGACGAGATTGCGCAGGAATTTTTGAACCACAAAAGGAGAGGGGGAGGTCTTTTGTGTTGCGTTCCATCGGATGTCTCCATCGATTTGAAAGAATGCTGTGCTGAGCGCGCCGACGCGAATTCCGTTTGCATGGAGAATGTGGGCGATCATCCCCACGGTCGTCGTTTTTCCATCGGTGCCGGTGACACCGATCACGGTCACGTGCCGCGCTGGAAAACCGTATCGCAGCGCCGCGAGTAAAGATCTGCTTCTGTGCCACAGCAGGCGCAGGGGATGCTGCTCAGGAATCAGTTTTTTGATGGTCCGAATGATTGCCATGAGTGGCTAGGATAGCACGGCAGGCAGCGATGTCGCGCAGCATTTGTTCGATCAAAGCATGAGGGGAGTCAAAATCTTGCACGGGGCGAACGCGCTCTATGATCTCAATTTCCACTTGTGTCATGGTGAGCTCGGCCAACCCCGCACCAGCATCGATGAGATGCACTTCGCACGAAGGAGTATCGCCAAAAACAGGCCGCGGACCGTAGTGGAGTGCGGCGGGATAGATGCGATCTTCAATCGTGACACGGCATGCATAAATACCTTCCTCCATTGCAGTCGGAACATCAGCAAGATCCAGATTGATCGTCGGGACGCCGAGTGTTTTACCGCGGCCGGAGCCGGGAACGGTGTGGGCGGAGAAGGAGAGGTGCTGGTTCAGAGTATTCAGTATAGCAATGAAGTAAGGAAGGTAAGGAATGTAATGGATGTAAGGAAAGTGACTTCCAATACCTCCCGTACCTCCGATACCTTCCATACCTTCTGCAGCGTCATGCGATTTTCTCCATACAATGCTTCTGTATGGTCCTCCAGTCGAACGGAAACCGGTAGGTCTCAAGTGCGCGAACGATTGCCGCGAAGCAGAGCCACGGTGACATTTTTTCAAACACGAATGCTTCGCCGCTCTCCTGATTCGGATCGTACGACGTGAGGATTTTATTCGCCGGACATACCGGGATCGTCCCGTACCGCAAACTTTCCTGCAACTCCGGCATCGTTACGCTCTCCGCGAGGAAGAGCGACATATCTGCTGCGGCAAACATCTTGCGCACACTCCCTTCGTCGTTATTGATGATCGCTACGCGGTGCTGATGTTTCTTTGCGATCTCCGTGATGTACGCGCCGTAGGAGGAGGAACCTTTCCCAAGAATCACGATCTCGATCGGGAGCATCAGGAGTCCCGGAAGTACTTCCTTCAACAGTTCCCCGCCGAGCTTCTCGCTGATCCCGGTCGGGAGGCACACCATTGCGCGCTTGGGTTCCGGAGTCCAACCGAGTTCCTCCTGCAGGGCAACCTTATTGTTGACCTTTTGTTCGAGGGAATGGATGTCGTAGGGGCGGGCGATGGAGGTATTCATATTTCCCCTCAGTATAGCGGAAATTGAGGGTTCGGGCTAGGGTTTGGGTTAGGATTAGGAAACTATTTAATTACAAGTAAAGTCCGAACCCGAACCCGAACCCGCGTACCGATATCTATGCTAAAGTGCGCGTATATCACACTTGGTCTTAATCGATGGCCACCACCTCATGTACCGGGCGTACTGGGCCATTCCCCGGACCCTCAAAACGAAGGCGGGGGAGCAGGTGAATACCGTCTTTGGCATGGCTTCGATGCTCCTGCATATTTTGCGTACGGAGGAGCCGACCCATATGATTCTCTGTTTCGATGCCGGTGACGAGACATTTCGCCACCAGGAGAATGCCACGTATAAGGAAGGACGTGCGGAAACACCGGATGATTTTTACGTGCAGATTCCGCGGGTCATGCAATTGGTGACGGCAATGGGACTCTCACATGTGAGTGACAAGCAATACGAGGCGGATGATTTCCTTTGCGCATATGCACGAGCCGGTGAGGCGAATGACATGAAGGTGACGATCGTGACGGGCGATCGTGATGCATTCCAACTTGCGACGGATCGTACGCGTATTGCTATTCCCCATAAGGGCTACCTGCAGGCGGAGTATTTGGGACCGGCCGAAATCGAGGCGAAGTATGGCATCCGCCCCGATCAGGTTGCCGCCTACAAGGGGCTCGTCGGTGACAGTTCCGATAACTTGCCGGGAGTGATTGGCATCGGCCCTGTTACCGCGGCAGATCTTTTACAGCGTTACCAGACACTCGAAGGTGTGTACGAGAACCTCGCCGATATTCGTCCTGCAGTGCGAGCGAAGCTCGAGCGTGATCGCGAGCAGGCCTTCTTTTGTCAGCGCATGGCGGTGCTCATTTGCGATATTCCGCTCCACCCAACGCTTGAGGAAATTACGCTTCACGATTTGCCGGCACAGAACATCATCGATTTTTTTGCGCAGACGGAGTTCACGCTGCTGACAAGGAGATTGCGGGAATTTTGTAGCACGGACTACGGGAAGAAGATTTTTGCTGCAATGGATGTGTCGCAGCAGCACCTCTTCGTGGGTGCGGTTGAGCAGAAGCAGATGGCGTTGTTCTAGTTCTTCCCTCTCCCCGCGGGAGAGGGTTAGGGTGAGGGGTTGGAGCAAATTCAATTTGTGGAAATTTTTGTGGACCCCTCACCTCAGTCCTCTCCCTCAAGGAGAGGAAATTTCTGTATACAATCCGTATACACTAATAATTCGCCCCGTTTTCTCCTGAATACATTTTTGTCTTTCCCTTGAAGGTGAGCCAAAAGTTCTGAACATATTTTGTGCACTCGTTTCGCAATTCTGTACACGAAAGGTAGTCGTAGTGCCCTTGCAATGGCGTATGCATCATCCGTAGACTGATTTCCATCAACGAATGCAGCGGTCGGAGTATGTTTTGCTTCCCTATTACCCTTCAGTTTTATGCCCAAGGAACGAGTGCTCGCTAGTCTGGATATCGGAAGTAGTAAAATCCGGACCGTCGTTGCCATAGCAGATGGAGGACAGGAACAGCGTGTTCCGAATATCATCGGTGTCGGCGTTTCGCCTTCGCTCGGTATTCGCAAGGGGCAGGTGATCGACGTGGAGGAGCTGATTCACAACATCATTTCCTCGCTCGAAGACGCGGAGCGCATGGCGGGTGTGCCGGTGAACCATGTATTTGTAGGGATGAGCGGGTCACACATCGAGGCGTTCGACAGCCGCGGGGTCATCGCGATCTCCGGCAGTGAAATCACGATGGACGACGTCGCGCGTGTGCTCGAGGCGGCGCAGGCCGTCAGCATTCCTCCCAACCGCAGAATTCTCCATATCGAGCCCAAGGCCTATAGCGTCGATGAGCAGCGCGGCATTAAAAATCCCATCGGCATGACGGGTATTCGCCTGGAGGTCGAGGCGCACATCATCACGGGCCACGTTCAGCATGTGAAGAATATCGAGAAGTGTATTTCGCAGGCGGGGGTCGATATCGACGCTCTCGTGCCGAGTACAATCGCCGCGGCGGAGGCGACCTTAAGCAAGCGTCAGAAGGAACTCGGAGTGGTGGTGATCGACATCGGAGCCGGTTGCACGAGCGTGTCGGTCTTTGAAGAGGGGACAATCCTGCACTCGGTGGGGCTGCCTGTTGCCGGCGAGATGGTCACGAACGACATTGCGATCGGCCTTCGCACATCGGTGGACACCGCGGAGCGGATCAAGATCGAATTTGGTTCGGTGCTCCCGCAGGAGATCAATGAACGCGAGATGATCGACCTGTCGTCGGTCAGTCGCGTCGATACCCAAACCGTCAGCAAGCGCTACATGGCGGAGATCATGCAGGCGCGTTACTTCGAGATCTTCTCGCTCGTCAAGGCCGAGCTCACGCGCATCGCTCGCAGCGGGATGCTCCCTGCCGGCGCGGTACTCACGGGAGCCGCTGTCAAAGCTCCCGGTGTCCTTGATCTCGCGCGCGATGTCCTTGGTCTCCCCGTGCAGATGGGATTCCCCGTCGACATCGGAGGCGTGATCGAAAAAGTGGATGATCCCGCGTACGCAACCGCACTCGGGACGTTGATCTGGGGCCTGAGGGAAGGGGATCAAGCGGGGGGGATGGCCAACTTCCAAATGAAGCGTGCGATGGTCAGCGTCGGCACGTGGTTCAAGAGTTTACTTCCGTAATTTTTTTCCTCTCCTTTTATGTCCGATACCTTCCGCTCACTGTTCTCGAATCAACGGCCCACCACTGGCACCGGTACAGGTACGGGAAAAGGAGATGATGACACAACGCAAGCGTCCGTGCGCGAGGTGCGGCCCGACGCTCTGCCCGGTGCCGTCATTCGTGTGCTCGGTGCGGGCGGAGGCGGATCGAACGCTGTCGCGCGTATGGTGACCGGCAAAGTGCAGGGAGTGGAGTTTATTGCCGTGAATACCGATTTGCAGGCTCTTTACCACAATCCTGCACCAAAGAAGATCACGATCGGTCGCGGCACCACACGGGGGCTCGGCGCGGGGGCAAACCCCGAAATCGGCAAGCGTGCGGCGGAGGAGAGCACGGAGGAGATCAAAAAAGAACTCGAGGGCACGGATATGCTTTTCCTCACGGCGGGCCTCGGTGGCGGCACGGGGAGCGGCGCGCTCCATATCATTGCGGAGCTGGCGCGCAGCATGGGGATCCTCACGGTCGGGGTCGTCACGAAGCCGTTTAGTTTCGAGGGTCTCAAGCGTCGCAAGAATGCCGAGGAAGCGCTGGAACTGCTCAAGGGCAAGGTTGATACGTTGATTACGATTCCAAACGATAAAATTCTCTCCATCATCGATAAAACCACGCCTCTCACGGAAGCCTTCGAGGTCGTCGATGAAGTGCTGCAGCATGCCATCGAAGGGATCAGCAGCCTCATCACACAGCACGGTCTCGTGAACGTCGACTTCGCGGACGTCCGGACCATCATGCAAGACGGCGGAACCACGCTCATGGGTATCGGCTACGGTACGGGCGACAGCCGCGCTGCCGAGGCGGCCAGAGCAGCGATCGACAGTCCGCTGCTCGATCTCAGCATCAGCGGAGCGAAGGGGATTCTCTTTAATATCACGGGTGGCAATGATCTCAGCATGTTCGAAGTCGACGAGGCTGCGCGCATCATCACGGAGACCGCCGCACCCGAGGCCACGATCATCTTCGGTGCCGTCATCGATGAAAACTACACGGGACAAGTGAAGTGTACCGTCATCGCGACGGGTTTCGATGCACCGGACATGAGTTCACCGGCAGGGTACAGCACTCCGGCGCAGCGCTACCTCAGCAAAGCGGGAACACCACCCGCGCGCAACGAACGCGACATGCGAGGATTCAAAGAGGACAAGGTCGAACCCGCTGCGAAGTCCACTGCCCCCAAGCTCGATGAAGAGGAACTGGAGGTTCCGGCGTTCATGAGGAAGCCGATCAGTAAATAATGTTGCTGGTTCACTGGTTTCTCGTTTCTCGCTATGCAATTTAAAACTTTCGAGGAGATTGCTGCATGGCAGGAAGCTCGAGATCTTACTCGCATGGTCCGGTTGTTTTGCAAGAAGGCAGTTGAAAGGAAAGATTGGGGATGGGCTGATCAAATTTCACGCGCAGCATTGTCGATCATGGCAAATATTGCGGAAGGAAATGATGCAACGACAAATCCTGAATTTGTAATGTTTTTGGGCTATGCGAAACGATCTAGTGCCGAGGTTCGTTCACATTTGTATTATGGTGTCGATGAAGGATATATGACAGAGCCCGAATTCAAGGATGCTGCAGAACGAACAAGAAAAATCGGGGCACAACTTGCAAAGCTTATGGCGTATCTTCAGGAGCATCTGCACCGTGATCCGATTGCACGTTCGAGCAACGAGTAAACGAGCAACCAGCAACGTTAACTGTGACCCCCGGTGCTACCGAATCCGCCCCTACTTGTAGCATTGTGACTCGTCACTTCTTCCCATGCCGCTTGCTCGATTTTTACGAATAACCCCTGGGCGATCCGTTCGCCGCGCTCGACGGTGACCGTTGCCTCTGAAATATTTTGCACCTGCACCATCAGTTCGTCTTTTTCTCCGTGGTAATCTTGATCGATCACACCGAGTGAGTGGGGGCAGATGAGGCCTTTTTTACGTGGTAACGAAGAACGCGGAACGAGGAGCAGCGCATACCCATCCGGAACTTTCACAATCACATTGCCGGGTACGAGGGCGATCTGGCCCGGTTCTATCATGGTCGTCTCGCGCGTGATCACGTCGAATCCCACCGCACCTTTGGTCTGGTAGGAGGGGAGGGGGAGGGTCGGATCGATGCGTTGGATCTGGACGTGCATGCAAACACACTACCGATCCCATACGCACCTGTCATCACACTATCTACTCGCCTTTTTTCGCAGCTTCAACTTTTGCTGTGTCAATTACTTTATCTTCAGTGCTTAAGCCATCCCAAAAATCAGGGAATTCATCTTTGAGCTGGATTTTGAGGGTGTCGATATAGCTTGCTTTTTTAATAACATCCCATGAGATGAGTTTTCCCGCAACGAGCGCTGCAAATGACGATTTGCCTGTTCTATTTGGATCTTTTGTCTCAAGCAAGCGAATAAAGCGTGACTCCCTCAGGGTCGTACGAATGTGTGCGTCGAATTTGGGACGTACTTCCTTGATGTAGTTCGTGTATGCATCTGAGAGTTGAGGTATTTTGGAGAGCCCCTCGGCTGTAGTAAGTAAGTTGCTCATAAACGCGAGTGTCCATGATGCATTTTCGTAATCGAACTGCGAACGATAGGCGAGAATCTTTTTATAAGATTCCTCGGTAAGCATGCTTTTTTCTGTCGTTTGAGTTGCGAAGTCGGGGTCTTCAGACAGAGGTTTGTGAATGTCAAAGAACATGGTTTTGACAATGCCACGGTATGCGTTGAATTTAGTTTCGTAGATGTGAATATAATTGCCGTTGTCGAGTTCGACGATTTGCCCGGCGAGTACTTGCGCAACCAGATGGCGCATTTTTGTCTTACCTTTCGGAGTTGTGTAATCCTTGTCCGAATCGCTTTTGTCTTTGATGTAATCCTCGATGATTTTGAGTCGATGCAGCTGGGTTTTTCTTTCGAGGATCGATTCGTCCGGCTGGTCACCTCCGCTCTTTGCCCATTCGCGCAGTTCTTTGCGGTATCCCTTGGCGAGTCCCAGCGTGAAGGCGGTGGTGTACATGCTGAGTTTTCCAACGATATCGAAGAAGCTGACGGGCGTCACTTTGCGCAGTTCCGGGTACTGTCGCAGTTTTCCCATGATAGTGGTAAACAGCCACGCCGCGACCTCTCCCTGAAAACCACGCTCCATCGCACGTTTACAGATGCCGGCCGCTTCCCAGAGGTTGTGTTCGTCCATTGCTTCTTCCAACAGTTCAATGAATCGCGGTACGAATTCACAGTCGAATTCTTTCTTATAACCGTGCTCCATTTCGTGTTCGCGTCCCTGTGAGTTTTTACCGCGCAGTGTTGTGAAGTAGTTGTTGATCTTGATGGTTTCACCAGCAGATTGCCAATCGGAACAAATACTGCTCAGCTTTACCCCGTAAATGTAAGCTTGAGACCCGTGCACCACCGCGTCATCAATGTCATACAGGAAACCGTGCTCTGCCGCGTATTCCAGAATGCCGCGCGCTTTGTTCGGGTTGGAACGTGCAAAAAGTTTGAATTCACCTCTTTCTGCACCGAAGAGATCCTCCCACTTCGCATTTTTGCGTTCCAGATATTTCTTCATGGCCTCTGTTTCTTCGCTGCGTTTGCTTTCCAGTTCTTGGTCCAAGATACGGTCTACTTCCGTGCCGTAGATGGGGATGAACTTGAGTGCTCTGCCGATCATACCTGCAATATCGGCACTGTGTCGCTCGCCGCGGGTATCCCATGTTTTTTTCACGGCATCCCAGTACTTCTTCGCTGCATTGTAGTAATCCAGCACGGAGTAAAAACGCATTCCTCTCAGTTTTTCAAGTATCCCGTCATTTGCCTCATTTTCCGCCATGGCCTCTGCGCTACCGAGCGATTTTTCCACGCGCTCCACCCATTTTTTTTCTTCCTCCAGACCTTTTGAAAATGCTTCGTTGTACTTCTCCACGTTCGTCATCCAATGATTCAAATTTCCTCTCTCGAGGACATACTCAACAGCTTTCAATCGTTCTTCTTCGCTCCCAGGGCTCGATGTGCTGCTTGCTTCTATTGCGAGTAGTGCGTCCGTAATATCTGCAGGTCTGTCCGGATCATGTTCAATACCTTCAATGACAGCTAAGCCTGCATCTTTAAATCCGTACACTTGATTAGTGCTCGTTTCCAAGTCATTTTTAAATTTCGCTACAAAGGTATTTGCAGAATCTGTGCCTTCAGCCAGACACAGTATGTCCCGTAGGATCAGATGATCCACAGTACCGCTTTCTATTTCTCTATCAACCAGTGAAAGGAGAGCCTCCCATTGACGCAGCAATTCGGGAGTGCCGTACGTTCGGAGCGTTTGGATTTTCCCTTTGTCACCTAATTGCATTTTGAGTGTTTCCAATTCATCAATCTGCTTTTTTGCATTATCTGCAATTTTTTTTATGCGTTCGATCCTCGCCTCACGTTTCTTCTTTTTTTGCTCCTCCATTTCTTCTTGTGCCTTTCGCGCTCTCTCGGCCTCTGCTGCGGCAGCTTCCTCTTCTTTCTTGGCTTTTGCTTCGGCACTTTCCGATGCTTTCTGCTGTTTAAATGCCTCTACAATTGCTTCTTTTACTTCTTCTCCGATTGTTTTTGCTTTTGTTCCAGGGGCAGAGGTCTTTGCATTCGGATTTGCAGATACAACAATAGGCTGTGGATTCAGCACATTATTTTCATCGTCATTGTTCGTTCCCGGAGTACCGGGGGATTTGGCAAACGCCAAAAGACGGTTCTCCCTTTCGGGGACCGTTTGAGGTGCGAAGTGCCGAAGCTTTCGCAAAGGCACCATTTAGAGTTTAGTGAGGCGAAGTAAAATGTCAAGCAAACCTTCCTGTTTGTCGGGGAGTTCGGGGAGGCATTCACTCAGGATCGCGCGCAGCTCTGCGGGGTCGGTTGCACCCGTTTGAATGATGATATCGGGGCTGCGTGCGCTTTTTGGGCTGAAGTGCAGCTCCGTGTACTCGGGGGTCGGGAGCAGCCAAAATCCACTGAACGCATCGAAACGGGTAAAGATATTTTCTAAGAAAAAACCCTCGGTGGTGATGATGATCTGCCGGAGCGGTGGCCGGTGCCCGCGCAGCAAAAAATACATCGCGCCCGTGAGCAGTATCACGATCGAGAGTGGCCAGGAATCGGTGAGGATCCCATACACAACCCCAAGGAGCACCACACCGCCGCCGATCGTGTACCAGCGCTTGGAGCGTTCGTGATATGCCTGAATCGGTGCCTGCCAGCTCATCAATACCTGCGGTTGGGGCGTTGGCGGAAGATCGGAAGTTGACATGGTTTTTTGTGTATGAGAAATCCTTCTATTATAGCGGAAAAACCCGCTTTTTGGCAGCGGGGAGGAGTTGCGAGGAATTACAAATAGTTTTTTGTATGGTATGCAGGAGAAATGCTCAATAAAGCGCCCAGATCAGTGACCTGGGCGTCGTTTGTTTTCTCACAAGAGGGAGTGGTTCTCTAGCGGAGTGCTTCTTCTGGGCAAGGTATTGCAATCTCCACATGTTCTGAGTATCTGATTGCCATGACCCTGTTTCCATGGAGATGGAATTCGTTGTATCCCTCACTCACTGTGTTCATCACATGTGTGAGGTACCACAGTTTATCTTTCTTTCGGAAGCAGTACTCCGGCCCGAGGCGAGCGATCAAGTGTTCTCGATTCCGTCTTTCGCTTCCGCCATCAGGGTAGATAGTGCCTTCAGCATCGACGACCACCTCTTCCGGCCATGCGCCGAGGTGTCCGTACACGACGCCGTCCTTCAGTGAAAAAAAGTGATAGCTGCCGGATACCCGCATGCCATTTTTCATGAGCCACCGCATGGCTCCGTTGCTTCGCCCAATCGCAATTTCCGGTCCAAGGTGTTGCAGGAGATCCTGTGTTGCTTGGCGTTCGAGCGAAAAGATGTCGACAACGTCAGGAAAGGCCTCACTCAAGGCCCATTTGAGAAGGTTCCAGATTCCTATGCCCAATACCAATGCAACACCGCAGATGACATACCAAGGCCACATAATCAGTCTCCTTTTCGTGAGAAAACAGGTAGGGAATCTAGGCTCGCCATGAGCCCAGATGCATACCTGCTTCTGAGGATGTGAAAGGTCGAATGGTGGGCAATACTGGACTTGAACCAGTGACCTCCACAATGTCAATGTGGCGCTCTAGCCAGCTGAGCTAATTGCCCGAATGTATAAATAATGACAGCTTCTCAACCGTCTGGCTAGAGCGCCAGTGGCGCTTTTCTGATTGCTCGTCCGCCAAGGTGGACTCGACCCAGCTGAGCTAATTGCCCGGTGAAGAGAGTGAAAGTGTAAGAGGATTAACGAAGAGATGCAACACATGGTACCCCTCTCCTATAGGGAGAGGGTTAGGGTGAGGGGTAGAATGAATCTTCCATGAAAGAGAACATTGTATTCGCACGGACTCTTCGCAAACAGCAAACGCCTGTGGAGAAGTTGCTCTGGAAAAAATTGAAGAACAGGCAACTCTGCGATTACAAATTTCGCCGACAAGTTCCCATCGGTTGCTACATCGTTGATTTCTTTTGTAGAGAAGCGAACCTCATTATCGAGCTTGATGGCGGAATCCATGCATTGCAAGTTGCTTATGATCAAAAAAGAGAACAATTTTTGAAGAAATGCGGGCATCGCATTCTGCATTTTGAAAATCATGAATTGAAGGAAGATATTCATGTGGTCATCGAAGTGATTGTGAAATATCTTAGGACCCCTCACCTCAATCCTCTCCCTCGGGGAGAGGAGGTATAATTCGTACTCGATCATCTCTATGTTCTCCCTCCTCGATCTCCTCTTCCCCAAGGTCTCCCTGAGTGGCAGGGAGGGTGAGTGGGTGACGAGTGAGGAGATGGCCGAGATTCGCAGCTACCCGATCAGGATCGAGCAGAATGTTTTGCGGGAACGCAGACTTCGTTCCCTCGATCGCATTGTCGCCGCGAGTACGTACGATGCCTCGCCGATGCTCCGCACTGCCGTGCAGCGGTTCAAGTATGGAAAAGTCTCGGCTCTCCAAAACCCATTGGGTTTGCTCCTCGTCGAAGCGTCCAAGCTTCTCACGGAATACACCGACACTGTCCTCTGCCCGGTGCCGCTCCACTGGACGCGCAGATTTTCACGCGGATTCAATCAATCGCAGTTGCTTGCGATGGTCGTGAGTACTGCGCGCGGGTGGCCAATGCAGAATTTCCTCGTGCGAACCCGCCCGACCGGTCATCAAGCGCACCGTCCACGCAAGGAACGGTTGACTGCAATGCACGGAATGTTCCGCGTCACCGCGTCACCGGTGCCCGCACACATTGTTCTTGTTGATGACATCGCGACAACCGGCGCGACGCTCGATGCGTGTGCGAAGGCTCTGAAAGATGCGGGAGCGCAGCATGTGGAGGCACTCGTGATCGCGCAGGGGTGATCAAAAAAAATACTCGCCAAGTCGAACGTTTCATACCTTCTATCCCTTCACATCGTCTCACGCGGAAGCGCAATTCAATCTGTGTGGAAAAGTTTTGCGTTTTCCACATTCGCGCTAGCATGCATCTCCACTTCCCACACACGCATGGTGCTTTTGATTTCCGCCATCGCATTCTTTGTCCTCATTACGGGGCTGATTCTCATTCACGAATGCGGACACTTCTTCGCGGCGCGAAAGCTGGGGGTCACGGTTGAGGAATTCGGATTCGGCCTGCCGCCACGGTTTTTGAAGCTCTTTCGTTCCGGGGGGACGCAGTTTTCGCTGAACTGGATTCCGTTCGGAGGCTTCGTGAGGCTCAAGGGTGAGAACGCGGAGGGAGGGGAGCGACGGGAACCCGGCAGTTTTTCCCATGCCGGCATTCCTGCGCGTTGCGTGATCCTCGTTGCGGGGGTTGCGATGAATTTCTTGCTTGCGATTCTCATTTTCATTTTTGGGTTTTCCTACGGTCAGTGGATCCCAACGTACTTGTCACTCCCCGCGATGGAGCAAGCGGCGGCCGATGGAGAAATTCATCTGCGTCTGGGGGTCGTGATTGAGGATGTGCTCATGGGTGGGACCGCCATCGAGGCCAAGATTCCTGTCGGCAGCATTCTCCTGAAGGTCAATGACATCGCGGTGATGCATCCGGAAGACGTGGTCAGAATCCAACGTGGAAAAACACGCGTGAGCTATACGTATCTCGCCAAAGGTGACGCGGAACCGCAGACCGTGCGTGTCTCGGTACAAGATGGAAAGACGGGGGTGTATTTGCGTTCGACGCCGCTCGATCTCTCGGCGCCCAAACGCGATCTGCTGCATGCGGTGAAATTATCGCTCCGTGAGACCGCGGTCGTCACCGATCAAACGGTGCTCGGGATCGTGAAATTGTTTTCGTCGCTTGCGCAGCACGGTGCCGTCCCGCAGGGGGTGACGGGGATCGTGGGGATCGCACAGCTTACGTACACCTCGGTGCAGAAAGGATTCATGGTGTACTTGCGCCTCGTGGCGCTTCTGAGCCTCAGTCTCGCGGTGCTCAATATTCTCCCGTTCCCCGCACTCGATGGAGGGCGGTTACTGTTTGTTCTCAGTGAACTCTTCGTACGCCCGGGGAGTCGTCGTTTTGAGATTGTGACCAACACGGTGGGGTTTGCGGTGCTCCTGCTCGTCATCATCCTCGTCACGTTCTATGATATCCTCCGTCTCTTCTCTTGAAGACGTCCGCGTCTATCCGACAATCTCCAAGCGCGACTTGTGGTTGGAGATTCTGAGGAAAATCGAACCCAAAGTGCAGCGCAGTCAGTTCATTACCTGGTTTCGCGACACCGCGATTCTCGGGCACGAAGAGGGCACACTCGTGGTGGGGCTTCCGCTCCCGATGTCGCTCAACTGGCACCTGGAGCACTACCGGGCCCTCACGCTCCAGACAGCGCAGGAGCTTGATCCCACCATTCATCAGGTCGTGTACAAGGTCGACGGCGCACTCAAAGATGATCCGCTCCGGACATTCGATTTACTCACGGCTTTTCCCGAGCCGAAGCGGCGGAAACTTCCCGGTAAGCAGGAGGTGAAGTTGGCGGAGGGTATCGTGAGCAAGATCCTCAGCCCGCGCTACTCGTTGGATAATTTCGTGGTGGGTGCGAATAATCGCCTTGCGTACGCGGCGTGCCAATCGGTGTCGCTGCAACCGGGGGGAAAATATAACCCGCTCTTTCTCTATGGGGGTGTGGGACTCGGAAAAACGCATCTCCTCCAAGCAACCGGTAATGCGATCCTCAAACAGATGCCGCGGGCCACGGTGGTGTACACGACGACGGAGGATTTTACGAATCAGGTGATCGAGGCGATTTCGCAACAGCGGATGGAACAGTTTCGCAAGCGCTATCGCGTCGTCGATGTGCTGATCATCGATGACGTGCAGTTCCTGGCAAACAAGGAGCGCACGCAGGAGGAATTTTTTCACACATTCAACACGCTCTACGAGGACCACAAGCAGGTGATCATTTCCGCCGATCGACCACCGCAGGAACTGCAACTGGAAGATCGCCTTACGTCGCGATTTGAACGAGGAATGATCGCCGATGTCAGCTTGCCCGATTACGAAACACGGCTGGCAATTCTCATTGGCAAAGCGCAAGAGTATGAACTCTTCATCGATATGTCGGTGCTCCAGTTCATCGCAGAACATGCGACACAGAACATCCGCGAACTGGAGGGGATTTTGATGCAGGCGGTCGCGCAGTATGAGCTCGAGCAGCGGGTACCCACCGTCAAGAGTATTGCGGAGATCATGTGTAAATTGAACAAAGATCCGCATGGGGAAGAGGAATCCGTTGGCTTCGATCTGCCCGCCAAGCGCAGTGCGACGTTCCAAGACGTGATGGAGGCGGTCAGCCGGTACTACTCCGTGTCGGTGCAAGACATGGTCGGGCAGTCGCGCGTGCGAGAGATTCTGATCCCACGCCAGATCGCGATGTTCCTCCTCAAGAAATACGTGCGCATGAGCCACGAGCGCGTCGGGGAGGTTTTTGAAGGACGCGATCACACGACGGTGATGAATGCGGTGCGCAAGATTGAGGATAAATTGCAGAGCGATGCCCAGTTTTTGCGGGAAGTGAGGTCACTGGAGAAAGAACTGGATTTTGTTTGATGGTGTGGCAGGGCAATCTTGTTCCCATTACTTGTTCTTTTCTCAGGGCCAGAAAAGAACCAAAAGCGCTCCGCCAGGTGGCGCCACACTCCGCCGGCCGCAACACCCCCGCGGCACTGGCGGGTTCCCCTCCGTCTACTCCTCGTGTCATCCTGAGCGTAGTCGAAGGACATGCTGAAGCATGGAACATGCCTCCTTGGTTCAAGAACAGTCGGCACATTATTTCCCCCCTCTCCACATGGGGAGAGGGGGGAGGGAGAAGGGTGGAATGAATGAAACAAAGTATGATACTCTTCATTCGATGTCTTCCATCAAACCAGCGCAGGCACCCGACGATCTTGCAAAAATGCGTCACAGCCTTGCCCACGTGCTTGCGCAGGCGGTGACGAAGCTCTGGCCCGACACGAAGATCACCATCGGCCCGCCGATCGAGTACGGCTGTTACTACGATTTCCTTTTTTCCGCGTCCATCTCCAGCGAGGATTTTCCTGCGATCGAGAAGGAGATGAAGAAAATCATTCACCAAGGCCAAACGTTTCGTCGGGACGAACTCTCAGCGAAGGATGCCAAGTCGTACTGGAAAAAAGCCAAGCAGCCGTTCAAGGTGGAATTGATCGAGGATCTCGAGAAAAACGACGGTGTGAAGACAGTCACGCACTACGTGAACATCGGGCCCGGTGGAGCAGAAACATTCACGGATCTCTGCCGTGGGGGACACGTGGAGAATCTGCGCGAGATTCCTGTCGATGGATTCAAAATTATGAGTCTGGCGGGGGCGTACTGGCGTGGTGATGAGAAGCGTGAGCAACTGACGCGCATCTACATCGCAGCGTTTGCAACGAAGGAAGAACTCGATCACTTTGTGCACCAGCGCGAGGAAGCTGCTCTGTACGATCACCGGGTCCTCGGGCGTGAAATGAATCTGTTCGTGATCTCCGATATCGTAGGCCCGGGTCTGCCCATGCTCGCGCCCAAAGGAGCGATCATTCGTCAGGAGCTTGAGAACTGGATCCGTGAGGAATTGAAGCGCCGCGGCTACAGCTTTGCCTACACACCGAATATCGGACGCGCGGATCTGTACAAGAAATCCGGCCATCTTTCGCATTTTTCCGACGATATTTTCCCTGCCATCAAGGCGCAGGACAGTGACTACATCTTGAAACCCATGAACTGCCCGCATCACATGGAGGTGTATCGCAGTGAGCAGCATAGCTATCGGCAACTGCCCGTGCGGATCGCAGAATTCGGGACGGTGTATCGCTACGAAAAGAGCGGGCAGGTGGGGGGACTCACGCGCGTTCGCGGTTTTACCCAAGACGACGCGCATCTCTTTATGCGTCCCGATCAGATGGAGCAGGAGATTGCGGGTATTCTTGATCTCGCATTCTTTATTTACCGTACGCTTGGTTTTGAAGATTTTTTACTGCGGCTCAGCCTGCACGATCCAAGCAATCGCGAAAAGTATATCGGCACGGATGAAAATTGGCAGAAGGCGGAGTCCGCTCTTCGTACCACGCTTCAGAAGATGGAATTGCCGTTTGTGGAAGGAGTGGGGGAGGCGGCGTTCTATGGACCGAAGATCGATCTGATCGTGCGCGACGACTTCGGGCGCGAGTGGCAGCTCGGGACCATCCCCCAAGTTGATTACAACATGCCGGAACGTTTTGATTTGTACTACATCGATGAAACCGGCCAGAAGCAAAGGCCTATCATGATGCACCGTGCGATTTTCGGATCCTTTGAGCGGTTCATCGGACTTCTCATCGAGCACTTCAAGGGGCTTTTCCCTCTCTGGCTCGCGCCCGTGCAAGTCGCCCTGTTACCCGTCGCGAGCGCGCATGAAGACTATGCCGCTCAGCTTGGAGCAAAGCTTCTCGAGAAGGGGATTCGGACAGAGTATAGGAACGCGGAGGAATCGCTTGGCAAACGCATCCGCGATGGTGAGATGCATCGCATTCCGTATCTCCTCGTGGTGGGGGATCGTGAAGCGTCCGAGAATGCCGTCACGGTTCGCAATGTGAAGACCAAGAAACAAGTGACTCTCTCGTTCGAGGAATTCTTTGCGTCCGTTACGAGTGATGTGGCACAGAGGAAGTTGGAGGCGTCGATTGGATAGAGTATCCTCAGCCCATGTTCGAAGCCTTCGAGATCGGCCCGTTCATCATCTGGATTCATTTGCTGTTTCTGCTGATCGGACTCTGGGCCGCAGCGGAATTTTTCTTCCGCCTCGCGGAGACGGCAGGCCTCTCGCTCCAACATTTTCAGGATCATGCGCGGTGGCATCTGCTTGCGGCCCTCGTCGGTGGAAGGCTGTTTGCAGTCATGGAGCAGTACCGCGTGTACTTGCGCGGTGATGATCCGCTGAGGTTCCTCTTCGTCCACGATGGGAATTTCAGTTTCCTCGGCGCTGCGACCGGCATCGCGGTGGTGCTCTATCTGTTTCGCGGCGCATCGCGGACGACGTTTTTGCAGTGGCTTGATGTACTCTTGCCGGCGACGTGTTTCGGACTCGGCTTCAACTGGCTCGGGAAATTCGCTGCCGGCCAGGCCTACGGCAAGCCGACCGACATGTTCTGGGGCGTGACGTATGATGCGGCAAACGTTCGTTTCGCGGTCCCCGTACACCCTGTCCAACTCTACTATGCCCTCTTCTTTTTCCTGCTGACGTTCGTACTGCTCATCGTGCGTAAGCACGCAAAACGCGCGGGAGCCGAGACGCTCGCGGGCATCGCGCTCGCCTCCATCGCGACGTTTTTCTTCGAATATTTCCGCGGAGACTTTGCCATTCTCGTCTTTGCGACGAAACTGGATTTCATTCTTCTTCTCCTGCTTTTCATGAGTCTTGGTGTGTTTGCCACAGTGGAGATCATGCTCACACAGCGGACAATCGTGATCATCGAAGCGTGTACGACGGTGGTGTGCGCGGTGTATTTGTTCGTTCGGTCCTGGCTCACACTCGATATCGTGGAACTACGCTTCTCGCAGCTGCTCGCGATACTGGCGCTCCTCGCGACCGTGGTGTACGTTGTGGTCCACCGACGTCGACACCCCCATCTTTGATTGATATGCAGCAACAATTCCTCCAACTCTTCACGTACCTCTTCTGGCCGAACCCTGGTAATGCCTCGTATGGCAGCCCCAAGGCATCGGGGCTTCTCCTCTTCTGCGCGCTTCTCATTCTTCTCTCGTTTTTCCTGTCCTTCTGGCGCAAGCGACAATCGGAACAATTGCGACGACTCAGTTCGTCGTGGTCTTCCGTTTCGTTTTGGTTCGGGCTCACAGGTATCTTCCTCACCGTCGCTCGGGTGGAGCAGATTCAGTATGTTGCGATGCGACTCTGGTGGGTGGTATGGATCCTCTGTGCGGCACTGTACCTCTTTTTCCAAGTGAAAGTGTTTCGCATGCGGTACTACGAAGTGCTGCCGAAGATCGGGGGTTTCGATCCGCGTGCGAAGTATTTACCGAAATCCCGGCGCTGATCGTATGCAATCCATTGTTGTCAACGGCATCACGTGGTTCAATTCTTCGACGTTTGCAGAGCAGGATTTGCTCATGCTACAGCGCAAATATCATTTTCATAAACTGGACATTGAAGACTGCCTGAGCGAGCACGAACGGCCGAAGATCGAGGAATATCCCGGCTACATCTTTTGCGTGTTCCACGTTCCCGTGAAGGCCGGAGGACGTATCGTCAAGGAGGAGGTGAACGTGTTCCTCGGCAAAGATTTCATTGTCACGTTGCACGAGGGAAGAACGGATGTGCTTGAGGAACTCTGGAACGTGCTGCGCGATTCCCGAACGAAGCGTGAGCAGTATTTTCACCAGGGTACGGGGTTCTTCCTCTACAAGCTCATGGATGCCCTCTTCGATCGTGGCTTTCACCTCATCGAAACAATGGTGAAGGAATTGCGCCGAATCGAGATCGAACTCTTCGAGAAAGAGGAGCACAAGATCAACATCCTGCGTGACATTCTGACCCTCAAGCGCAATATCATCACGATGCGCAGTATCCTCTTCCCGCAGCGCGCCGTGATCGTGCTTCTGCAGCACAAGAACAAGGAACTGATTCCGAAGGAGTTGGATCTCTACTTCGATGACGTGCACGATGCCGTCGAGCGGCAATGGTCGCTGCTTGAAACTGCGAAGGAAATGAGTGAGGCTCTCCAAGATACGCACGAATCGTGGCTTACACACAAGACAAACTCCATCATCCGCATTCTCACCACCTTCTCGGTGACCATGCTCCCGCTCACGGTGATCACCGGTCTCTATGGTATGAACGTTCCGATTCCATACCAGACGAATCCCGAGATGTTCTATCTGCTCCTTGTAGGAATGCTTGCCATCATCGCAAGTTTCTTCGGGTATTTCTTATGGAAGAAGTGGTTATAAAAGCATGAAAGGCACTGATTGACACAAATTCAAAATTCAGCAACCATATCCCTTCCTATGCCCCTCAAGCATTCGACGGAAACGTTCATGGTGTGTCTGCTGGCCTTGAGCATGGTGCTTGCCGGTGTTGCTGGTGCTGTCTTGCCACGCTTCGCCCTGAGCCCATTGCCGTGGGTGTCAGTTCTCATTGTTGCTGCTCTGTATCCGATGATCCTCTCTCCATTTTTTCGTATGCGCAGAGCGGACAATGCATTTCGTTTGCTCCACGTTTTGCCGCTGCTGATACTTCTTGGCGCATTACTCCTGCAACTGTTTTCCACGCTCCGACCGGCCGTGCAGAAGGCATTCACGGTGTACACGTGGGGTTGGTCGCTCTTGCCGGTGGCCTTTGCATTGCTCTTGCTTTTGCTCTTCTGCGTGCAGATCTTGCGGCAGCGCGGCGCGCGGAGCCTGATGCTGGCTGCTCTTTTTGTCC
Organism: Candidatus Peribacteria bacterium; assembly: GCA_023245865.1. Lineage (GTDB taxonomy): Bacteria > Patescibacteriota > Gracilibacteria > Peribacterales > Peribacteraceae > JAHFJN01. The sequence continues at coordinate 427,954 of JAHFJN010000001.1, read as the reverse complement.
CGTTTGCCATTCTCGGAGTTCTTTCAGAGCGCCAACCATGGAACCCCCTACTCACCGCAAGCGAAACAAATCTCACGCATTCTTCCATTCCGGCAGAGGAGCAGTGGCGCATGAAATTGCGAAACCAGGAGCGCAGGCAAGTGAGGATCGTATCGCGTGCAGCAACAGGGGATCTGATTGTTCCTGTACATAGTGCGAAAGACAGCGTTCTGATTTCTTCTTCTCCGCCGCATTTGCCTTCGTCGGGGATGGGGGTGGAGTTGCTGGTGCTTACGATGCTGGCGGGGTACTGCGGGGTGATTCATCTGAGGGCGAGGCAACGATCGTGTGGTTCCAAAGTTTGAAGGTAGAAGGTTTTTGCTCATCTCTTTTCAACTTTCTACTTTTCAACTTTCAAACTATCATCGCAGCGATGTCTGCCATCACATCCCTCCACGCGCGCCAGATTCTTGATTCGCGCGGGAACCCGACCCTGGAAGTCGATTGCACACTGGATGAACCTTCGGCAGGCCTGCCTGCCGGTAGGGAAGGCTCAGGACAAGTTCTTGGTCGTGCAGCGGTCCCATCGGGGGCGTCGACCGGAACCCATGAAGCACTCGAGCTTCGCGATGGAAACAAGAAAAAGTACGGTGGGCTATCCGTGGAGAGCGCGGTTTTGAATGTGAATACGGTGATTGCAAAAAAACTCACAGGAGCGAGCGTGTCCGATCAGCGCACGATCGATCAAATGTTGCTTGATCTCGATGGAACGCCGAATAAGTCCAAGCTCGGTGCGAACGCGATTCTCGGCGTCTCGATGGCGGTCTGCTGCGCGCGTGCAGTGAGTGAAGGAAAACCCCTCTATCGATCATTGGCAGAACAATATGATGTGAAAAATCCTTCGCTACTCCCTATTCCGCTCATGAACGTCCTCAATGGTGGGAAGCACGCGGACTCGGGTTTGAGTTTCCAGGAGTGCATGATTGTGCCGACAGGGTTTTCTCAATTTTCCGATGCGCTTCGCGCCGGTGCGGAAATTTTTCACACGCTCAAAAATATTCTCACGAAGCGCGGCATGGTGACTTCGGTCGGGGATGAAGGTGGGTTTGCGCCGCATCTTTCCAGCAGTGACGAAGCGCTCACGCTCCTCGTCGAAGCGATCAGTGCTGCAGGCTATGAAGGGAAGGTACAACTCGCGATCGATGCGGCTGCTTCGGAATTTATGATAGCGAATAGCGATAAGCGACAAGCGGATAGCTACCACGTTGATGGCAAAAAGCTTTCCTCGGCTGAACTCGTCGATTACTACGTCGCCCTCTGCAAAAAATTTCCGATCGTCAGCATCGAGGACAGCCATAGTGAAGACGACTGGGAGGGGTTCCAAAGAATGATGCAAAAACTTGGCAAGAACGTGCAGCTTGTCGGGGACGATTTGCTCGTGACCAATACCGAACGCATTTCCAAAGCAATTGAGAAAAAAGCGGCGAATGCGGTCCTGATCAAGCTCAATCAAATAGGAACGGTCAGTGAAACCGTCGATGCCATCCAACTTGCTCAAAAAAACGGCTGGCGCGCAGTGGTCAGCCACCGCAGCGGCGAAACCGAGGATACCTTCATCGCGCACTTGGCAGTGGGGCTCGGCACCGGGCAGATAAAAACCGGCTCGCTCTCGCGGACGGACAGAGTGTGTAAATATAATGAGTTGCTGAGGATTGAGGAGGAGTTGGGCGGGGATGCGAGATTTGAGAATGCTTTTTGAATTGATGGTCGGGATGACAGGACTTGAACCTGCGACCTCATGCACCCCATGCATGCGCTCTGGCCAACTGAGCTACATCCCGAGACTTCATGCATGGTACGCAATAAAGAATAGAGAGGCTACTGTCATTTTTGCAGATTTCCGCCCTTGCATTTTTCTGCCGTGAGACTAGGGTAGGCCAAATTATGGATCCCTCCGCTTTGCTCGTGGATCGTCAGCAGCGATCTTCAGCCCCGGTTCCGGACACTTCTTCTCTCTCTGAGCGCTTTTTGCGCCTCCAAGAGCAGGTGCTTCGCAAACGGCCTGTTCTTCGTGAAATCCTCACAAAGCACGGTGGCAAGGCACTGCTGGATTATGCGAATGAGTACGTCGATGTGAACTTGAATCCTCCCATCGTGCGGCGACAGCATGAATGCTTGACGACGATTCACGAAGCCGCGTCTGAGCGTTTTGGCTCAGAAGTAGCCGATGGCCTGCGTGCTCAATTGGAGAAGTATTACTTCGTCTCAACCGCGGATCATACGGGGCCGGTGACGCACCCGTTCTTTGTAAATTCCAATCTCCTGACCGCTCTTGCACTCCATACGCACACCGATCCGTTGCTTCAGTTTGTGCCCGTGCTCGCGTGCGCCAATGTTTCCCTCAATAATTCCTCATTCCCGCGGGGTCTGCTCTTCAACACTTGCCGCGACGGAGCACTCCGCCAGCATCGACTTTCGTTTTTGCCGAGCAACGCTCACTCGTGCTCCGCGTACAATTTTCGCCCATTCACGAAGGAGGAAATCGTCAAAGTGCAGCGACGCTTGCGGGAGATGACGCAGGAGGGCGATGTACCGCGGGCGATCGCAGATCGGCTCCATATGCTCATGGAGGAAGTCTATGACCGTCCCGAGATTCTTGCCTGTGAGAGTTACCGCGATCAGGTTGCGCGCACCAATCGTGATCTGTGGAGTCGTTTCTTCGCTGCGAGTGATGTTCGGGTGCCGCAACTGCTCTATTTGGATCAAGAAGATATCGTCGTGCGTTTGCTCACCAAGTATCATCTCACGCACGATACGGTGATCAACCGTCTTCTCTTTGATCCTGCGAGTGAAACGTTCATCGAGCAGTATTTCGAGGGAATTTTCGGATCATTCTCTCGTGCGGACCAGGCGGGTACGTATTTGTTTTGGGCGCTTCCCAAAGGGGCGAAGATCAATCAGCAGTTGTGGCGCAAGGGCAGGTACCTGGAGACAAAGGACGGTTCGTACCGAGTGGAGCTTCATCCGGAAGCCCTTCGGGAAGCGATGCAGAAGCGTGAACTGATCCCAGGGCTATTGCTCAATTTCATCACCATCAGTTTCTACTACGGACTCAAGTGCCTCGGAGGATTCAATCAGGTGAATTATCTCACTGCGATGAAGAATGCTTACATCAAGATGAATGTCGATCTCGGGAACTACCGCAGCATCGAGGTCTGTGCGCGCGCCCAAACCAAGGAGATTTGTGACGGACTCACGTTTGCGTTCCTCGGATACGACGGAGGGAGAGTGGCGCTCGCAAGTGGTATTGATTTGATTCTCTATGGGAAATCCGATACGTGGGATCGCCTCATGCAGATGAGCCGACAGATCACCATCGGCGAAGCTATGCATCCGCTGATGCCCGAGATCTATAGAATTTCGTACGATGAGAAGGAATGGGAGCAGGATCTTGTCAGTTTGACCGAGAAGCAAGTCAGTGAACTCACAGGTCTCGATCGCAAGGTGCGTCCCTGCATCCAGATTGCGGATCTGTAAAAGGTGGGGATCTCTTGCCATCGAGCTCTTTCTCTGCTTCCATACCCCTCTTTTGACAATATGAGTGAACTATTGCAAAAACTATAAAATATGTTATAATAATTAGTTATGCTTTCCCCCCAATCCATCCAGGCAGCCCTCAAGGCCATCGAAGGCCATCAGAGGCTCCTCGTGTGTCCGCATGCGAATGTAGACCCCGATGGACTCAGCAGTGCCCTTGCCTGCTTTCAGGTCTTTTCGGCTCTCGGCAAGGATGTGACGGTGATTTGCCCCGATACGAAGCCCGAGAGTCTCAATTTCCTCCCGGGCTTTGAGAAGCTGGAAGAAGAATTGAAGGAGAACAAGGAATTCGTTGTGACGATCAATTTGAACGAGGGGGTCGAGGTCGACAAGCTCCGCTATACCGTCGAGGACCATAAGGTGAATATCATCGTGGTGCCAAAGACCGGACGGATTCGGCCGGAGCATTTCAGCCTCGCGGAAGGTCGACCCGCGTACGATCTCCTCGTGATTGTGGATACTGCCGACCTTGCACTCCTCGGGTCGCTCTATACAGACCACAGCGAACTTTTTTCGGAAGTGCCGATCCTCAATATCGACCATCATATCAGCAACACCCAGTTCGGACAGATCCAATTGATCGACCCGGTCTGTGCAAGTGCCACCGAGGTGCTCTACAACTGGTTCATGCAGGTGCCGAAGTTTAAGGAACAGTTGACGCCGGATCTGGCTACCCTGCTGCTCACCGGCCTCATCACGGACACCCGCAGTTTCCAGAACCCCAACACCACCCCGCGCAGCCTCGAGGTCGCCGCGGAGTTGCTCGAAAAGGGCGCGCGCCAGCAGGAGATTATCCAACACATTTACAAGACAAAACCTCTCAGCACCTTGAAGATTTGGGGCAGAGCATTGAATCGTATTCAAATCGACGCGCACGCACGCATCGTCTGGTCGGCGGTCAGTCGCGAAGATCTTGCCGAGATGAATGCTACAAGCAAAGAAACGCATGGCATTCTCGACGAATTGATTTCCACCATCCCCGATGCAGACGTGTACGTGCTTTTCACCGAGGTGGAGGAGGGTGGGCTGAAGGCCAGTATGCGCAGTTCCGCTGCGGTGGATGTGAGCCGCCTCGCGGGCAGGACGTACGGGGGCGGGGGACATGCGCGTGCATCGGGATTCCGTGTGAAGCAGTACGATAATTTTCAGCTGCAAGTCATCGAGTGCGTGCAAAAACTGAAGGAGGGGATGCAGGAACAGCATGCGGAAGAAAGCGTGTCGTCTGTAGAGACGCCCGCATCGGGCGTCTCCGTTGCTCCGAAACCAATATCGAAGGAAATGGAGAAGACGCCTGCGTCTTCCGTGGTCCCGTCTGTAAAGGAAATCGACGTTCTCAAGGCAGTGGGAGAGAATGGGGATGGGCATGGGAAGGATATTGTGAAAGACATCACGAAGGCGTAAAGTGCCGGTGGCCTTTTCCTTATTTCTATGCGCCTCGTGCAGGTGGCAAAAGCATTGGGTATGACCGGACAGCAGCTTCGTCACGAACTGACGTCTGTTGATTTCGGCATCAAGCCGACCGATCGCGAGATTCCCGATAATCTTGCGCTTGGCATCATCCGCTTCGTCGCGCGCAAACACGGCATCACCGTGGATTTCGAAACTCTCGGAATGACACAAGTAGAGGAAGAGAAAGAGGAAAAAGAAATTTCTGAGAGCGGTGAGCCCGCAGCACCAAGCCCAAACCCCGACCCACATCCAACCGCCGGTGTTCACAAGCAGACCGATGCGGGACTCCATGTTCTTCGTAAACTCACGCTCGATGATGTCTCCAAAGAGGCGATTGCCAAGCAGACGGTGGACGTGAGGGTAAGCAAGGAGGAAAAGGAAGAGAAACTCCGTGAGGAGCGCGAGGCGGCTGCACTCGCCCGACGCACAAGCGCATCGGGCAGTTTGCAGGAGCAAATCAAAAAGAAGGAGGGGATTGTCGCGCTGCCGTCACAAATTTCCGTCAAAGAATTTGCCGAGAAGGCGGGCGTCCAAGTACCCAAAATCATTCAAGCACTCATGAAAAATGGCGTCATGGCGACGGTGACGCAATCGATCGACTATGATACCGCGGCGATCGTCGCGGCGGAGCTGGGGGTGACGGTCGAGCGGGAGCAAGCGGTGGCGAGCGTCGAATCACTGCTGAGCAAAAACCTCGATGCGTTGCTGCACGATGAACCTGAGAACATGGTGTCGCGTCCGCCCATTGTTGTTGTGATGGGCCACGTGGACCACGGGAAAACTTCCATTCTCGATGCCATTCGTCATACCGATGTCGTTGCCAAGGAGTCCGGTGGCATCACCCAGCACATCGGAGCATATCAAGTGATCCATGATGGTAAGCCGATCACGTTCCTCGACACTCCGGGCCATCAAGCATTCACTGCCATGCGCGCGCGCGGTGCTCAGGTGACCGACATTGCGATCCTCGTCGTATCGGCGGAGGAGGGCGTGAAGGAGACGACCACGGAAGCGATTGCGCATGCGAAGGAGGCGAATGTGCCGATCATCGTCGCCATCAACAAGATGGACCGACCCAACGCCGACCCCGAGCGTGTGAAGGGCGAATTGGCCGGTGCAGGACTCCAGCCCGAGGAGTGGGGTGGCACGGTGCCGTACGTGCTCTGCAGCGCAGTGACCAAGCTCGGAATTCCCGAACTTCTTGACCACATTTTGATCGTCGCGGAGATTGCGAACCTCAGAGCGAACCCAAAACGCATGGCGGTTGCGACCGTCATCGAAAGTCACCTGGATCCTTCGCTCGGAGCGCTTGCGTCGGTCATCGTGAATGCCGGGACGCTCAAGGTCGGTGAAGCGTTCGTGTGCGGAAAGACTGTTGGAAAAGTGCGTTCCATGAGTGATGCCGAAGCGCAGCGACTCGATGATGTTCCACCGTCGGGGGCGGTTCGCATCTCAGGATTTTCCGACGTTCCGCAGGTCGGTGATATTTTGCAAGTGGTGGGAAGCGAGCGCGAGGCGCGCGATCTGCAGAAGCTGCTGCTCGAAAATGAGGGACAGCAGGTGAAGCGAGGCCTTGGCGATCTTGTCAGCATGCTGCACGAAGGCAAACTTCTCCAGCTTAAAATCGTGCTCAAGGCTGACGCACAAGGGTCACTCGAGGCTCTGCAGTCCGCACTCGAGAAGCAGGGGAGCGACAAGGTACAAGTGAAGGTGATCCACTCCGCCGTTGGAGCCGTCTCCGAAAGTGACGTGATGATGGCATCGGCGAGCAGCGCGCTCGTCATGAGTTTCCGCGCCCCTGTCCCTGCGGCGGTCGCCCGCACTGCGGAGAGAGAAGGAGTGAAGATTCGTGAGTACGATGTCATCTACAGCCTACTCGAGGATGTACAGGGACTCCTCGAAGGACTGCTGATTCCGGAGGAGCAGGAGAAAATCCTCGGCCACCTCGAAGTGAAGCAAGTATTCCTGACGAAAAAGAGCGAGCAGATCATCGGCGGACGCGTGACAGATGGGGTTGTGAAGCGCGTGATGTTCCGGCTCCAGAGGGCTGAGACAACGGTAGGAACAGGGCGAATCTTATCCCTCAAGAAAGTCGATCAGGACATCAAGGAGGCCAAAGCAGACAGCGAGTGCGGTATGCGGGTGGAGACAACGATGCCGATCGAACCGGGCGATATCCTCGAGGTCTTCCACCGGGAGTTTAAGAAAAAAGAAGCTTAGGTATTTCTTTGGTTTTGCTGAGATTCCTCAAGAACATCTTCCACACTGCGTATTTCTTTCGCGTACTTTGCCGCGCCTCGTTCGATGTAGTCGCCGATGACGCTTTTGGCATCTTTCGTGCCGACACTCATGAGCTGATCCGCAAAATACACAAATTTTTTCTGGTTGATCATGTTTTTCAGTTGCTCCTGCTCAGCGGCGTCTAGCGTCATATTTTTGACAAATGTCTCCTTCTCCGTATCGGTTGCAGTGTCTTTGCGAAGGCTTTCCACGAATTGTTTCAGAGTCTTGTTGTTGCGACTGTTCATCAATTGATCGGCGAGCGCTCTCCACCTCGCACCCTGAATGTTGTAAGTTTGTGAGGCGATGAGGAACTGCCGGTCATTGAGGACGGTATTGATTTCATGTAATTGAATCTCTTGCTGCGGACTGAAGAGCAGTCGCCGCAGGCTGGGGCTTGCGACGAGCCCTGCAACCGCGGCATAGAGGAAGGGGGCCGCGGAGAATTTTTTCTGGGATATCGACATGATGCCGGTGATGACCGCGAGGCCGGTTCCCGCAAGAAACAATGACATTTTTCCCATTTGTTTCAGTCCTTGGGTCCCGTAACCGCTGTTGCGGCTCCGCGCGACTTGGTACATGCCGAGGTTTCGCGGGTCCACCTGCACAAAGCGGTTGATCATTGATTGCAGTTGGCGCAATTCCTCAGACTTGTCAGGGTGCATCGCGATCAACTCCTGCAAAAAATCATAATCCTCCTCGCATTTGCCAAAAAGTATGCCGTAGGTGGCGGTGTCCTGCGATTCATTCTTCTTCGGTATGTTGTCCCGGTAGAGGTACCGATGCTTTTTCAAGTTGCCATATACGTCATCTGTCAGAGCACTCAGAATATCATCGATGGTTTTTTGAAACTTGATCGGATCATTCTTCGTGATGATGTTCAGTTGCGTACGTAATCCTCTATCGACGATCGATTTGTTACTCTCGATGATACCGGATAGTTGCAGGAGCATCCTAGGCCCCAGCGCATTCGTCACCGCCGCCTCCATTTCCTGCGGATTATTCCCGAGCCTCGCCGCTCGCTCTGTCTCTGAGCCCATCACGAGCCCGTTCAGGGTGTTCGTCTTTCGGTTTGTATTCTCCTTTGTTTGTTCCAGAGAGAGTGTGCCTTGCGGCTGTTCATTGGTATGGGCAGTGGTCATGGTGCTGCGGGGGCTGCGCCGGCTGCGGGAGCGGCGGCGGGAGGAGGTGGCGGTGCAATAGGTGCAGCTGCTTCAATTTTGCCTATCTCTATTCTCACTTTCGCTGCCGCAGCCGCGTCCGTATTTCTGCCGACTCCTTCTTTCAAACCGGAAATGAACGTCTTTATCCCTTCATGGATTGTTGAAGCATTGTCACTTCTTCCGGTCGTTGAGTTGATTTTTGCGAGAATGGCAGATGGATCCGCTCCGCGCGGGAGGTTTTTCAGATCTTGCAAGTCTTTATGGAGTTCACTTAATTTGGTAAGGCTCTCACGGCTGCCCTTGCTGAGTTCTTCCGCATGCCCTTTGCCCCCCGCCCCCGGTGCGCCCCTCCATTTATCGAGCACTTCGCCGAGCCCTTTTTTGCCTTCGATCGTGTGTTCGAGATTACGCGGGTCCATGGTTTTGAGCGCGAAGAGCGGGCTTGTCATGCCTCCCGGACCCGGAATGATCGGCAGAGCGAGGGGAGCTTTGAGGACGAGTCTGCCGGTGGCCTGACCGATGTTTTTGATCGTCTCACTGATCTTCGCGGCGAACTCGATCTTGGAGAGTGCGGTGAAGACCCCCGCCCACATGACCCCGAGGCTCATGCCGAGCCACAGCAGTTCCCAGAAGTTGCCGACCTGGTCGAGCAGGCGAATTTTTATGCCGCCGAGACCGGGATCCGTCAGTTGAGACCCCGCATTGATCATAATGAAGCCGATCGAGAGGGGAATCGCGACGATGGCGGGAAGGAACGCGGCCTTCAGGAAATGCTTGAGAATCTTCTCCGTTTCACCGCCGAGGCTCAGTTTTTCGTACACGAACCCCAGGAAGTAAAACGGCATGAACGCGATCGTGATCCAGAGTACGGGGATTCGTATCGCAAATGCTACGACCATCGCAAGCAGGGGGAAGAAGAGCGCGACGTGCAGAACCAAAATCAGCGCCTCACGCATCATGAATACGATGATTTGCCCTACGTCGTCGGCGTTGATGGGAGGTGGTACTTGGGCCAAGCTTTGCAGCTTCGCATGATTGATAATAAGTCCGTTAAGGATAGCACTGTGCCCGGCAACTGAATTTGCATCGAGATCCTCCAATTTTACGCAGAGTAAATTGCCGAGCCTGCAATCCCAGCCCAATCCCTTTAGTTCCGTTACGCGCCGGTCATCCATGAGCATCTCTGCGTCGACGACAGCCTTACAGGTGGCGCCTTTGACTTTACACTTTGCGATATCAAATTGATTGCCGATCAGCGACGGAATGCCGTACACGGACGCAGCGGATATGTTTGCAACGTCGATAACAATTCTCGGCAGGAACCATGAAAAGTTCACAAGGATCACCGCAAGGATGAATTTTTTATAGTGCTCGATGATGAAGTCCTTCTTCGCGGTTACGATCGTGTAGATCGCTGCTGCAATGAGGATCAGCGCGAAGACCAAGTTCATGAGGTCTCGCGAGAGAACCCAGATGCTGTTAAGAATATTGAGGAACTGCGGCGTTCCATCTGTTTTGATATCGAACATGAAGCTGGGGTCCATTAAGAAATTCAGGAAGATAAACATCACCCACGTCAGCATGTTAAGTCCTGTAATGAGCATTGAGACTGCCTTTGCTATTCCCGAAACAAACGATGGACCAAAGGGTTTGCCGGCTGCGAAAGCTGGCTCCGGTACGACAAAAAGCACGAGCAGCAGAGTCACGAGAATTATTCCTGTTTGCCTGTAGGATTGACGAGAAGGCATTCCGACTATTGTACCATTTTTAGGTATTTTTCTCAATGGAGAGAAGCGAACGACGAACATGCAAAGTATTCTTACACCATGAAATCACTTTTTATGCGAGTATAAATTTTGTTCAATGAATAAAAATATAATGGTCAAAATCAATCAATTTTAGCTTCCTATAGCCAATTATTCTGTATACAAATATTGATCATATTCTTGAGTACTTTTCTTGCACTATCCGTGTGTTCCTGAATACTGTTTGTGAACATGTCTTCTGCTTCTGTTCTCAAGGCGCTTTTCAGTTCACAAACCCGTGTGAAGTTGCTCTCGACGTTCCTGCTCCACCCCGAGGAGGAATATTTTATTCGTGAGCTTACACGCCTCCTCAATGAGCAGATTAACTCGATTCGCCGCGAACTTGAAAACCTGCGCCGCGTGGGGCTCGTGAAAGCGCGTCACAAGAATCGTAAGAAATACTACCGCATCGATACCGAATTCGCTCTCTATGGAGATCTTCGCAGCCTCTTTAGTAAGGCGGTTCAGGGCGAGAGCCCCTTTGTCACAAGCCTCAAGAGTTTGCCCCATGTCAAACTGGTCCTGCTTGCGGGCAATCTTTGCGGGACAGAGAGCAAAGTCGACCTGCTCCTTGTCGGCGACATCAAAAAAGAAGTTCTGGAGGCCCTGCTCGCCCAAGATCCGAGCCTTAAATACGTGAAGTATTCCATCTTCTCCGAGGCGGATTTCCTGTATCGCCTGAGCCTGAAGGATCGCTTCGTCCTTGAGATTCTCAATGATCCACGACATTTGATTGTATTGAACCTACTCCAGAAGCAGATCGAGGAGGCTCAGAAATGAAGCTTTACAGCATCGGCTTCCCTCGGTACCCTACCGCCACCTTATGACGTCTCTCCTCATTCAATCCCAGGCGAAAGGTGCCCTCAAGACCGTTCCGGAGATCCTCCCTGGTTATACAGTGCGCGTGCATGAGAAGATCCAAGAAGGAGGCAAAGAGCGTATTCAGGTGTTTTCGGGTCTCGTGATCTCCGTCCATAAAGGCCATGTGCCCATGGATCGGTCTTTCACAGTTCGCAAAATTGTCTCGGGTATTGGGGTAGAGAAAGTGTTTGCGCTCTTAAGCCCCGTTATTGAGAAGATTGAGGTTAAAAAGGTGGCCAAAACGCGTCGTGCGAAGCTCTTCTTTATCCGCGGTCGGGCCGGTAAATCTGCCCGCATGATTGAGCGGTTCACGACCGAGGACGAGTTTGGGGTGGTTGCGCCAGAGGTGACGCCAGATTCTCAGGCTCAAGCCGCCGAGCCCCAGGCTCAAGCTGCCGAGGAACCGGCAATAGAGGTCAAATAGCTGGTGCTATACTCTCTCTATGCGCTGTGTGCTGATCGGGAACTTTGGCGTGGGGAACTTCGGCGATGAAGCACTGAAGGAGTACTTTTTGGGTACGTTTCCGGAGGTGGAGTGGACGGTTACCTCGGTACAAAAAACGTGTCATCCTGAGCTCGTCGAAGGGTCGACACGTTTTTCACTTGGCATGACACTCGTGCCCCGCCTTCCATTCGGCTTTTGCTCTCTCTTTACTCCTTGGTGGAAGACAATAAAGGCGTTTTACAGAGCCGATGCGGTTGTGTTTGGCGGGGGATCGCTCTTTACCGACAGCGAATCGTTGTTTGCATGCTTTCTGTGGGGGTGGCATGCGTTTTTTGCGTGGGCACTGGGTAAGCCAATTCTACTGGCATTTCAAGGAATTGGTCCTTTGAGGACGAGGAGGGGGGAGTGGATAACGAGGTGGGTGTGTCGGAGGGCCGCATTCATTTCTGTCCGTGACCATGTCTCGTACGATCGAGTGCATAGATGGTCATTGAGTACAAAAATTGTTCAAACATTCGATCCTGTCTTTTTATTACTCCGTAAAGAGAACAGACAACAAAGTTCACAAAATGTACTCATTGTCATACCCCGAAATAATTCTGGTGCAACTCTCCGAGAGCATGTGAAAAATGCTCTCGTTCGAGAGCGATTTGATTCCATTCGGATCCTCCTCCTTCAGCCCGACAATGAAGCGGAGGTTTCCTACGCACGTACGTTGCAGTCTGAGTTGTCCATCCCCACCACAACCATTTCCATTCGATCCATTGATGCAATGGCTGAATCATTGTCCGACGCACGATTCGTTCTCGCGGAGCGTTACCATGGCGCCCTTGCCGCCTTGGCACTCGGGATTCCCGTCGAGATCATCACACAAGCAGAACGTGATAAATTGGACGCCTTGAAGGATTATGTAAAAAAAGATCCTGCGGAGCTTTGTGCGCTTGTTGTTGTCGGGGAAGATGCGCTGCGGGATGCTTTCGCGTACCATGCAGGCCTTCATGAACATCCGTAACTTTTGTATCATCGCGCATATTGATCATGGCAAATCGACGCTCAGTGATCGGATGATCGAGCTGACGGGAACGTTGCAAAAACGTCAGATGCGGGAACAAACGCTCGACATGATGGACCTCGAGCGTGAGCGCGGGATTACGATCAAACTCACGCCAGTCCGCATGGTCCTTCGTCGGGCTCAGGATGACACTGCTTTTGAATTGAACCTTATCGACACACCCGGTCATACGGATTTTCGCTACGAAGTGAGCAGAAGTTTGGCTGCATGTGAGGGGGCGATTTTACTTGTGGATGCATCGCAAGGGGTCCAAGCGCAGACAATTGCGGTGCTCATGATGGCGCTTGAACATAGCCTCACCATCATCCCCGTTCTCAATAAGATCGACCTGCCTGCGGCGGATCCCGAGAGAGTCTGTGAGGAAGTGATCAAGTTGATCGGTTGCAAGAAGGAAGACATTCTCCAAATTTCCGCGAAGGATGGGAGGGGAGTGGGGGAACTTCTGGATGCGGTGATTGAAAGGATTCCTCCTCCGCATGCACGGGACTCAAGACTCAAGACGCAAGACTCAAGTACACGTGCATTAATTTTCGATGCCGTTGTCGACAGTTACCGCGGGGTCGTGGCGTACGTGCGTGTGATGGGGGGAACTCTCAAGGCAGGAATGCAAGCGCATTTCCTGGGCACCAAAACGCCGTTCGAAATATTGGAAGTCGGATTCTTTTCTCCAAAATTCATTCCCGATGAAGAGCTAGCCGAAGGCCAGATCGGTTACATCGTGACGGGTCTCAAAGACGTAAAGCTGGTGCGGGTTGGTGATACGGTTGCGTCGCGTGCAGATGCGGCGATGCTTCCCGGATATGCGCACGTGCAGCCGATGGTCTTTGCGGGGCTGTATCCGACCGAGGCGGACAGTTACCCGGATTTGCGTGAAGCCATAGAGAAACTCTCACTGAATGACTCCGCTCTTTCGAGCGAGCCTGAGCAGAATGCTGCGCTCGGAAACGGGTTTCGCTGCGGATTCCTGGGGCTTCTGCACCTCGACATCATTCAGGAACGTCTCGAGCGCGAGTACGATTGTGATCTCGTGGTGACCGCACCGAGCGTGCTCTATGAAGTGAAACTCAATGTCCGGCAACCGGCGAGCGTCGTGCGTGCGAGTCTTCTGAAACCGGATGAACCGGATGTCGCGCGGATTTCGAATCCCGCGGATTTTCCCGATGCCGCGTACATTGCAGAGGTGCGGGAACCCTGGGTGCACCTTGAAATCGTGTGCCGTGCGCAGGATATCGGAGCCGCCATGAATCTGGTGCAGGAGCGCCGTGGTATCTATCACACACTGGAGTATCTTGATGCGGGGCGATGTTTGCTGCGGTTCGATGTGCCGCTCCAGGCGATCGTGCTCGATTTCTTCGACAAATTAAAATCCGGCACCGAAGGCTACGGCTCTATGAGCTATGAGCCGCTCGGCTACCGGACAGGGGATTTGGTGAAGCTTGCGATCTTGCTCCTTGGAGAACCTGCGGATGCGCTCAGCACGGTCGTGCATAAAAGCGAGGCGCACGCGGTCGGCGCGATCATTTGCAAGCGCCTCAAGGAAGTCTTGCCCAAGGCACAATTTGAAATTCCGATCCAGGCGGCGATCGGCGGCAAAATCGTCGCGCGCGAAACCGTCGGCGCGATGCGAAAAGATGTGACGGGGTATTTGTATGGCGGCGACGTATCGCGCAAGAAAAAGCTTCTCGAAAAGCAGAAGAAGGGGAAAAAGAGAATGAAGAAAATGGGGAGGGTGACCCTGACGCAGGAGGCTTTTTTATCTGTACTCAAGAGATAATTTTACATTTGTTCTTTTGTCATACGAAACAAAAGAACCAAAAATTCTCCGCCGCCAATCCTCCTCCGCCCGCCCTGTCATTCCTCACAAGCGCCTCCAAGCCTGCCTGCCGGCAGGCAGGGCTTCGGCGCTTGTTTCGTCATGTTGCATTCGCACAGGGCTTCCCCTTCACCCCCCGTGGCGGCGGGCTCCTCCATCGAATGCATTACTCCAATTTATCTCGCGCGTTTCCCCCCATATGCGACGTAAACAGCGATTGTAAAACGCCGACCGAGAGCGCCTGCAGATTTTCAAACTCCGCATTTTTTCCGTGCTCGGTCAAAAATGTTTGGAGAACGAATGTCGTAAGTTGGAGGACGGTACCGTCGATGTTGTTTTGATCAATGAGGAGCGAGCCAAGGATAGTCTCCGGATCGGTTTGGAGCACGTGATCCATCCGAGCGATCCACATCACGAGCTTGGTATTCGCGGATGCATCGAGACCGCGTTCCCCCTGAAGTATGATCGGCAGTGACTGATTTTCGGACGTCTGTACGTTTTTGTCCTTCAAATATTCTTCGACGCCCGCGCGACATTGTTCGTTGATGAGGGAGAGGATTGCAAGGATGAAAGGTGTCGGACAGTTGATGGCAACGAGGCGCGCGATCAGCACGGCCAGGTGCGTTCTCTGGGTATCGGTGAGAAATTGCAAAATGATCTGCGCCACGCCGTCATCACGCTTCTTCGACTTCTTCTCATCGCGTTGCAGTTGTTGCAGGCTGGCTTGTTGCGCCGCAGCAAATCCGTCCCGCGCTTGCTCACGGGCTACTTCGCCTCCTCCTCCACCCTCCTCGCCTGGTGCGCCTGATTCCGATGGGCCTGATATGTCAAACATGCGTTGGAGCGGCCGGCACGATATGTACCAGCGTTGCCCAGGCACGTGATCCGCTGAACGATGTCATTTTTTTCTTGCTGAAGTGCACCATCCCCGGAACTGACGCGTGGATCGTCCAGTCCCTGCCGACGTGCGTGTTCTTTCCCGGGCGATACCAGTAGCCCTTTTGACGAATAAGAACTTCACCCGCGTTCACAGCCTCTCCGCCGAAACGCTTCACGCCGCGGCGCTTCGCTCTGCTGTCACGGCCGTTGGTGGTGGTACCTCCTGCTTTCTTATGTGCCATAGCCGAAGTATTTTACCGAACGGTTTCCAGCTTGCAAGTGGCAGTTTTCTGCTTCAGAATGCCTCTATCGACGCGGGGTGGAGCAGCCTGGTAGCTCGCGAGGCTCATAACCTCGAGGTCGTGGGTTCAAATCCCACCCCCGCAACCATCACAGAGCCCTCTTCAGCTCCTCAATTCTGTTCCCCTCAAAGAGGTACAGTTTCCAGTGTTCAATGACGGGCATCTGACGCAGAATTTCGAAGTATGCCGCCTCGCGCTCTTCCTTCGCCGCAGCATCGTCGGTTGTCGTGGCATCCTCCACAGATGTTGTGCGCGGGTGCAGGATGATCAATTTTTCACCTCGATTGAGACGCCCCAAATTTTCCTTCGCATACTTGTCGCGATATTGGTCCGACCGGTAGTACTCCAAGTCCGCGTACCCCCGTTCGATCGTGGATGCGATCGTATGATTTTGGTCCGCGAGATCCTGCAACGTTTTTTCAAACAGTATATTGCGGTAGAACGAGAGTGCGAGACCGAACGCCATGAATCCGACGACCGTTAAGCCGACGACGATAGTCAGCTGTTTGCTGAGCGGCTCGATGTCCTTCTTGTAGGGCATGGGTATACTATAGAGGTTCTTATTCTTCCCATGAAGATTTTCTGCAGCGGCATCGGCGGCATAGGGCTCAGTGCGTATGCGGCGTTGCAACACGCAGCGGGGCACCAGGTCACCGGCAGTGATCGATCGGGAAGTGTACTCATCGACGATCTACGCAAGCAGGGGATAACGGTCACGCTCACGCAAGATGGGTCTGCGATTCCGCCGGATGCGGATCTTTTTGTGTATTCCGAGGCTATTGCCAAAGAAAGTCCGGAGCGCAGACGGGCGGAGGAATTGGCAGTCCAATCGGAGTCTTACTTTCAGGCACTCGGGCAACTGAGCCGCGGCAAGCGCGTCATCGCCGTTTGCGGCACACACGGCAAATCATCCACGACTGCGATGGCCGCGCGCGTGCTCGGTGATGCGGGGCTGGATCCGACAGTTGTGGTGGGGACGAAAGTGAGAGAACTCGACGGCAGAAACTGGCGCAAGGGCACGAGTGATATTTTCCTCGTTGAAGCATGTGAATACAGAAAATCATTTCATTTTCTCGATCCGTCGATCGTTCTCATGACGAATATCGATGGCGATCACTTCGATGCGTTTACATCGATCGAGGACTACCGGCAGGCATTCGTGGATTTTTTGAAGCGACTTCCCCCGGAAGGTAATGTGATTACACATGGAGATGATCCGGCGTCTGCCGCAGTTGTTCAAGCATCCGGCCGCCCCATGCTGGACGCTGATCGCTACCCGCTTATCGCTCTTACGACTCCCGGTCTTCACATGCGCCAGAACGCACAATTGGTCCTCGCGCTTGCGGATCATCTGGGACTGGATGCAACCAAAACGAGACAATGCCTCTCAGAATTTTCGGGAACGTGGCGGCGGATGGAGGTAAAAGGCATCATGAAGAACGGTGCGACGGTGATCGACGATTATGCGCATCACCCGGTCGAGATTCGTGCGACACTCTCCGCCATGCGAGAGGCGTATCCGCAGCAACGCATTGTCTGTGTCTTTCAGCCGCATACGCACGATCGGACACTCAAACTCTATGATGCGTTTACGACTGCGTTCAGCGATGCCGATATCGTGATCATTCCCAACATCTATAATGCCCGTTCAGAGATCGAAACGAAAGAAGTGGATGTCGATGTATTCGTTGCGGACATCGCGGCGGGCAGCATGTGTGACGTACGAAACGGAAGATCGACAGACCGGACAGAGGCGACGGTGCGCGCAGAGACACGAGCAGGTGATGTTGTCATCACCATGGGAGCGGGGGATGTTACCGCGCTCGCGGACCGATTACTCATTTGACGTCTCGATAGACCTCCAACGCCTTCGTGATGATCTTGGCCATTTCAGCGCGATTGATGGCGCTCCCGGGCAAGAAGGTCGCATTTTTCTCGACGATCTCATCCTGTGCCGCGGTCTCGATCGCGCCTGCATAGGCCGTGCGTGGCGTGACGTCGGTGAAGATCGTCCCTTTTTGCCACTGGAGCGGAACGTCGAGTGCTTGGAGGAGCGTGACGAGCACTTCGCCTCTCGTTGCGGGGCGGACAGGATCGATAGTGGCATCGGCAAAGATCGTCCATCCGCGCTGCTCGGCGGATGCAAGGAACGGGGAAAACCACTCGTGCCTCGCGTGCGGATTTTCCGGGACTGCCGATGCGAACGCTTCCTCGCTTTTTCCGCTGATCTTGTGCGCTATTTTCGCCAGCTCCGCAACAGTAACGTTGTTGCCCGGGCCGAACTGTCCCGTCGGATTTCCTTTCTCATCGTGGTAGCCGGTGAGGATGTCCGCCTTCGCTGCGGTAAAGACATACGTCGCAAACCATGCATCTTTTGGTACATCCTCAAACGTGACCGAGCCATTTCCATTTGTCACGGTGATGTGAGTATCATCAGAAGCATTTTGCTGCGACCGCTCGTCGCGCATGCGATTCGCTTCCTCACAGACGACTTTCACCGAAAAGTTGATGCGGCCCTCCGCCTCGAGTCGGAGACTTTTGGGCGTTGGTGCATTGCAGCCGGCCAGAGCGTCATAGATGATTTTGTACTGTCCCTCGGGAGTGTTTTCAAACGATGTCGGTGTTTCGCCCTTGAGAACGACGCCGTTGGGGCCTTCTATACGGAATGTCATTCCGGTCGGGTCGCTGTCTGCCGCCACCGTGCCCACGCGCGTGAGTACGTAGTGAACGACCACTCGGATATTTTCGCCGTTTCCGAGTGTGAAGGTCGCCTGCGGCCGCTCGACGAGTGCCAGCAGTACGTCACCGCGATACACGCGGATCGTGGAACTTGCTCCATGGGGAAGAGAGAGAATAATGGTGTAGATTCCTGCCTTCGAGCTTGCAATCGTTGTTGTCGGATTCGTACTCGCTTGCTGTTCGTTTGCGGGTTTGAGCAGTGTCCACTTACCGATTTGATTGCTGTCTGTACTATTTTTTTGTTCAATCGTAATGGTGCCGATACCGCTGAAGACCGAGGAGGCACTCGAGCTGGCCTCAGAGGAGGATGACGAGTCGGATGAGACGGTATCGCCGGTTGCGGCCCGAGCGAGCATGGTCCACGTAAGAGCAAGAACGAAGAAGAGTGCCGGAACAGAAACACGCAGCATTGTTCGTTTGCGAGAGATCATCGTCGAGGGTGGAAAGGTGCCATAGCATAGCATTCCCGCTAGACTGATGGTAAGCATGCGACGACTTCTTTCCTCATTTTCGCAACACCGACTCCTTGGCGGTGCGCTTGTCCTTGCGCTCACACAGGCGGGCGCATCGGTCGCAGGACTGGTTCGCGATAATATGCTGAACCGCACTTTTCCGGGTCTTGGGACGGTTGATGTATACATCGCAAGTTTTCGGCCTTCCGATCTTCTGTTTCAGATCACGATCATGTCGGGCATTTCCACGGTGCTGCTGCCGATGCTCGCGCGGCACTTGGCCAAAGATGAAAAAAGTGAGGCGTCGGAACTTCTCTCGAGTGTTCTTGGTTTAGGTTCCATTCTCTTCGGATGTCTTGCGCTCCTGCTCGCGTTCTTGTTCCCCATGATCGCGCCGCAGTTCGTCGGCTTTCAGGGTGATCAACTTGCGCTCTACATCACCTTCGGGCGCCTCGCTCTCCTTACGAATTTTCTCTTCGTGTCGGGCAATGCTCTCGGACAATACTTGAATGTGCGCAAGCGTTACTGGATCTATGGAATCACGCCGATCCTCTATACCGTGGGTACGATTCTCGGTACGTTCTTCCTCACAAAGGACTATGGCGCACTTGGACCGATGCTCGGAACACTCAGTGGGGGAGTCGTGTATGTTCTCCTGCGTCTGATCGGTGCGGTGTATGCGGGGTATCGTCCTTCTGTTCGCATGTGGCATCCGGACATTGCGACGATGGGCTGGCTGATGCTCCCGCGGATGCTCGCGCTTGCCGCGCTTCAACTGCAGCTCCTTCTCTTCGACAGCGTCGCTTCCCATTTGCCCGCGGGATCGGTGACGCTCAACAGCAACGCGCGCAACTTCGAATCGTTCGTCGTCGGTGTGATCGGCATCGCACTCGCGCAATCGGCATTCGCACATTTAAGTGAGTCCGCGGCAGCGAACGATCGTCATCGATTTTCGCTCTACATGCAAAAAGGCGTCTTCTGGGTCCTCGCGCTCACGATTCCGGCGTCGATCATTTTATATTTCTCGTCGCCTGTTGCGGCGTGGCTTGTGCACCTCACACGTGTCGAGGCACTCTTTGGATCCATGCTTCTCTGGTATGCGATCGCGGTGCCGTTTGAAAGTCTCAATCATCTCTACTTGCGTGCGTTTTACTCACTCCATCGCACGGCAACTCCCGCGATCTTCAGCGTGCTGAACGGTGCAGTCGCGATCACAACTGCATGGACGCTGACGCCGAGCCTTGGCATCATCGCGATTCCGATCGGGTTTCTCGCGGGGCAGGGGATTTCGTTTGTGGGACTTGCAGTGATGCTGCCGGGGGCGGTACGAGGAATTAGGAATTGAGTGCCTCGGTACACCGATCGTGTCATGCCGCACTTCGATACAAATTACGTGTCATGCTGAGTGACCAGCACCTTTTTTCCGTGAAAAGTTGCTGGGTGTATCGAAGCACCAGACACGTAATTCACTCAGTGTGACATCATAAAAAAAGTACCGAGGTACCACGTTATCATATATTAATATATGATAGAATGAGCTCGAATTTTCGTTGTACATCAAAGAATTGTTCTGTCATCGATTGAGCCTTCGTTTCGTTGTCTTTTTTGTTTTCTTCTCTTCCATTTTCCCATGTTTCCTTTCCTAGAGTTTACAGTGGAGAACATATCATTCGCTGGACCTTTCCCTCCTTTGAGTTCGTGTATGATTTCTGACATGATGTTTAAGGTGGGGTAAATATCATTCATAGCGCTTTCTGCGCCAGCGAGCGTGTCGGCATCGGGATACGAAAGGAATGATCCGTTCAGAATATTTTGGCAATCTTTTCTCGCCTCACCGAGCAGTTCCTGAATGTGCGGGTGATCGTCCAATCCGAGGGCCACGGCTTTCTGATCAACGGCAGCGAAAGTAAGTATTTGCTGTGCAATGTTTTTGCTTTCTTCGACGTCCGCTCTTTGTTGTTTGCTCAAACGGCCGCGGCGGGTTTTCGGTGGTGTATTGTTCAGCATTGAGCGTAACGGACCTCGTATGTCGTAGGATTTGCCCCATCTATCTTTTTCCTCTGACAAAAATTCCCACGCTCTTTTTAGCTCCTCCGCTATTTCTTCCACGTGCATTGTTACAGAAATGATTTCTTGTTCACGTGTACTCAATGTCGGAGCATCTTGCATTCTCTCTTTTTCCATAGTGCTCGATTGTATTCTTCTTTCCAATTCATTTCGATAGCCATTTTGGAGCATTTGCATTACTGCAGGATCACATTTTGCTTTTCTGATAATGTTTCGCATTTCAGCTGTGCCGATCTTCAAATTAGTATTCAGAAAACTTTCATCCACGTCGCGCGGAACTCCCGGTTGCGAATGTGCGAGGATGTCAGTGCATGCCTCGAAAACGAAGGCGCGAAATAATTGTTCGATATCATCATCACTGCCATCAGGAATGTTCGGATGAGTCATACTCTCTTTTTCACTATTGTCATCACTCATAATGCTTACGTAGATTACTTTTTCTTCACTTGTGTGAAGTCCAGTTCCACCGGCGTTTCGCGATCGAAGATCAGGACGAGCACGGTCAGTTTGCCCTTGTCGACATCGACGCTGTCGACTGAGCCTTCGTAGTTTTTGAACGGACCGTCCGCAATGACAACGAGGTCGCCGACTTGGAAGTCGCTCTTGAACTTCGCTTCGGTCTCGCCGACTCTGCGCTGGATGACGCCGAATTCTTCGGGTGTGACCGGGACGGGGATGTTGCCGGACCCTACGAAGCCGGTGACGTTCGGAGTGTTACGCACGAGGTACCACGATTCATCGGTGACGGTCATGTCCACGAGCACGTACCCGGGGAAGAGTTTGCGCTCCTCCTCGACGGGGCTGCCTTTCTTGAAGACTAGTTGTTTTTCCTTCGGCACTTGCACGTCGAAAATGTAGTCGCGCATGCCAAACGTTTCCACGCGCTGCAGCAGCGATTGACGCACGCTGTCCTCGTAGCCGGCGTAGGTGTGTACCACGTACCAGTTGCGTCCTGCATTGGGGTCTTGCTTTGCCATAGAGTTTTTTTACGCGGAAGGAAGAATGAGGTTCAGCAGTTGCGACAGAGCGAAGTCGAGCGCTCCGAAGAGGACCGCCGATGCGGCGGTAAAGGCGATCACGACCATCGAAAATCGCACGGCCTGCTGGCGCGTGGGCCAGCGCACGTGGTGTAATTCCTCGAGGGCTTCATTGATGTACTTCGTAATGGCGTTCATAGGAACTTTCTGAAAAAAGCCCGTCGCGGGCCTATGAATAGAATACAGGAATCATACTATGCTGCAAGGGATTTTGACTACGGTTCCAAATGGTAATTCGGCGCCTCAAACGCGTGGATTTTGGTGATCGGCAGCGCGACAAACCATACGCGTCCCTTGATGCTGGTTCTCTGGACGTACGGGGATGCTTCACCATCGCTCAGCATAAAACTGCGAGAGTCGAGGCTTCCCTGACGATTGTCTCCCATGACGAAGTAATGGTCCGGCGGGACGATGTAGTCGATTTCTCGCGGGTCACCGCTGCCGGGGGGGTGGCGATAGGTTTTTCCTTGGTTGCTTGCATTCAGGTAGGGCTCATCGAGTCGTTCCTCTTTGTCTTTCCCTGCCGCTTTGATGTACACGTTGCCGCCGCGAATCATCACTTCATCGCCAGGCAGCCCGATCACGCGTTTCACGTAGTATTTCTTCGGATCATTCGGCGGACGAAAGACGACGATCTCTCCGCGCTGCGGTGTGCCGATGAAGTACACCAGTTTATTGATGATGATGTATTCGTTGTTTTCAAGCGTGTTCACCATCGAGCTCCCTTCCACTTGAAATGGCGACACTAAAAACGTGCGGATCCCCGCGACGATCGCAACGATCACGACGATGTTAAAGACAACGTCGAGAATATGAAACCACACCCCGTGCTGTTTCGCCTGTGCCATGCGGGGAGTGTAGCGATTAGTCGGATGCGTGTATACTGGAAAGGTGCTGCGACGCTTCTTCTTCCATAAGCATCTCGAGGACGACGAAACGCTCGTACGTGTCGTGCACAAGCACTGGCTGCTCGGACTTCGGTTGCTGTTCTGGCCGACGGTCGTGTTTGCGTTTGTGTGGAGCTTAAGTGCCTACGCGCAGACGCGCGCGATGATCACGATCAGCGCGGTGCTCAGCATCGCGATTGTACTCTGGTGGTTGCGCAGCTTTTTTGATTACTATCTTGATGCGTGGCTCATCACCGACCATGGAATCATCGACATTGAGTGGTTCGGGTGGTTTCACCGCGAATCCGCACGCGTGCTCTACAGCGATATTCAGGGGGTGAGTTATGAAATTCATGGCGTTGCCGGGACGCTGCTTCGCTACGGAACGGTCGCAGTGGAGAAGATCTCGAATGGCGAGGAAATCGAACTCGAATACGTCTCTCAGCCAAAGAAAGTGGAGTCACTGATTTTACATCGCATGGAAACGTACTTGCACACGAAAAATCTGAAGGACGCCAAGCACGTGCAGGAAATTTTATCCGCGATCGTTGCCGAACATTTGCAGCGGGAGGAATTGAGTGGGGAGGACGACGGCGATGATGAGGAGTAAGATGGCGTCATGCTGTGGGTTGTTTTCGTGTTGTTGCTTCTGTTGGCGCTCGCAAGCCTCGTGTGGATCGCGATTGCACGTTTGCGCAGACGTTTGACTGCCGCCGCGTCGACGCGTATTCGAGCGATGATTCAGCGTGCGGACCTGGCGGGAGACCCGGTGCTACGCATCATCGAATACGATAAAATTCTCGATCAATTACTTCTGGAGCTCGGATTTCAAGGGACAACGGGGGAAAAGTTGATGAAGGGTGCCGCACGTTTTTCGAATAAGGAAGCACTGTGGAAATGCCACAAGCTCCGTAACATCATCGCGCATCAGCAAGGGGCCACCGCGAGCATCGCCGATGCGAATCATTTTCAGTCTGTCTTGCAGCATGCATTTGCCCAAGTTGCGAGATGAGCTATCTTCCCTTCAGTGAAACCATCTCTTGTGATCATCGGCCTCGGGAACCCGGGCAAGGAGTATGCGCGCACGCGCCATAACGCAGGCTTCCAGGCGATTGACGTCCTTGCTGAGATGTACGGGCAGGGTCCGTCGAAGCGCAGTGACAAGTTCGATGCGGAACTTGCCGAAGGAAAAGTCGTGGCCGTGCCGGTCCTCCTCGTCAAACCGCACACGTACATGAATCTCTCCGGGCAGAGCATCCGCTCACTCGTGGATTTTTATAAGCTTGATCCCAAAGCGCAATTGCTCGTCCTCTGCGACGATATCGATTTGCCACTGGGGACACTGCGTTTGCGGCGTACCGGAAGTGCAGGAACGCACAACGGACTCAAATCGATCGTGGAAACATTCGGAGAGGATTTCCCGAGGTTGCGGATTGGCATAGGCCCGAAGCAGGACAACGTTGACCTTGCGGCGTGGGTCCTGAGTGCGATGACTTCAGAAGAAGAAAAGATATTGAAAAGTGCGTATGAAAAAATTCCGGAGATGGTGAAGGAGTTTTGTTCTTTGTAATTGCGCGGCTTCGCCGCAAGGTGCTCTTCAACGCTTTTTAGATTCCAACGATCATCCTCCTCAAAAATCCTGCACCCGCACCACTTGCGAGGCCGGCTATGGCGATCCAACCGGCGAGCGGCAGCGTGCTGTTTTCATTGGAATCTGAAGATTGCTGCACCTGTGTATTGCGATTGATCGCTTGCAGATTGCTCACATTCGCAGCTAAGTTTTCGCCGCCGGTCTGCGGCAGCGTCCCGATCACGAAGACCGTCACAGCCTCGTGCTCGTCGATGTTGCCGTCCGCGGTTGCACGCACATCGTTGCGGATGATCTGGCCTACTTGCAGATTGGTGTTCGCAGACACGCGATAGCGAATCGTGCGACTGGCATTGCCGCTAAGCGAGCCGATGTTCCAGGTCAACTGGTTGGTACCGCGGCTGTCCGCGCCGCCGTCATCGATGACGGAGACGAGATTTGGCAGGTTGTCCGTTACACGAAGGTTGCGGATCGTATCATTGCTCGTGTTTCGCAGTTGCACGGTGTAGGCAATGATCCCGCCCGGCAGTACTTCGGTGGTACTCGCGGACTTTGTGAGGTCGAGTCCGACGTTTCTGCCGCCTTCGATGGTAGTGAAATCTCTGGCGATCTGTCCCGCGACCTGCGCGCGGTTTTCGAGCGTGCCGTCGGCGTCGCTGTTCACGTCGGCGATCAGTGTGAGCGTCTTTGTTTCGTATGGTCCGAAGTAGAGGTTTCTCCATGTCACGAAGCGACCCGACCGGTAGCCACCGTCAGAAACGAAACGTACGGTCTCTTCATCGGGAACCGTGTCGGTGACTGTGACGTTATTTGCGGCGATCCCGCTGGAGTTACGTACGGTGATTGTGTAGGTGAGTGTTTCACCCGGGCGCACGGTCGAGCGTCCGTCGGTTTTGCTGATGGTGAAATTGTTCGTCGGGTTGAAGTTCTGGCGATTGGAGAATGTGATCGTCGCACAACTGTTGCCCGGGTTTACCTGCACGGATCCGTCGCTCGGGTTCACGGAGGTCTGCACCCATCCCGAGAGGAAGCTTTCAGTCACGGAGTGCCTGCCCGTGGTGACGTTGTCGAAGCGGGCTTGGCCGTTGCTGTTGTTGGATTGATTCTGTCCGTTATCGACCGTGAAGTTGAAGGAAGGTACAGAGAAGATCTGATTGCCGTTCGTGTCGTAGGCGAGTTTCGTGACTTGGATGCATCCGAGACTGTTTGAGCAGCTCAGATTAACGGTTGCAGAGCTCTGATTGTTTGCCAGGTTACTGTCCGTCTGCAAGGCCCGCACGAATGCGGTATTGAGGACGTTTCCTTGAGCACAGTTACTGCCGGAGGGCGTTGCGAAGGTGAGCGTGACGCTGCGCGAAGCAATTGCAGCAAGGCTCGGCCAGTTACAGATGATCGAACCGCCCTGCGGGGTGCAGAGGGGATCGGTGCTGCTGATGAACGTGAAGGTATTTGGCATGGTGTCCGTCACGACGATGGCCGTTGCGCCTGTGGACGAGAGGTTCTGCACGTTCAGTGTGTACTGCACATTGCTGCCGCCCTGCAGTGCTGTTGGATTCGCGGTCTTCGTGATACTCAGATCAACGTTCGTCGTGATCGGGTTCTGGCGGTTACTTGCGGTCACCTGTGAGCAACTGACGTTTCCGGCGGAGGCTGCGACCGCTACCACACCGCCTGCGGGTGTGAACGAGGTCTGCGTCCAGCCGGAGGGGAGGATTTCAGCGACAGTGTGGTTGCCGACGGTCACGTTATCGAAACGCGCTTGACCGTTCGCAGCATTCGAGACGGGCGTACCGCCATCGAGCGTGAAGGTGAAGGCGGGGACAGACGCAATCGGATTATTATTCGCGTCATTTGCGGTCTTGGTAATTTGAATACAGCCGGTCTGCACAGGCGGACAATTGACGGTGATCGTCGCCGAGCTCTGATTGTTGGCGGGATTGCTGTCGATTTCCGTCGAGCTGACAGATGCCGTGTTCGTGGCGGTCGTTTGCGTGCAGGACGCGACTGTCGGAACCGTGAAATTTACGAGAAGTGTTCGTGGCGTCGCGGGCGTCAGTATTCCGACCGTGCAGAGAATGTTGCCTGTCGCCTGCAGTGCACAGCTTGCGTCACTGCCCGCGGCAACAAATTGGAATCCTGCCGGTACCGAATCTGTCACCACCACGTTGGTTGCGTTCGTCGTCCCGGTATTCAGAACCGTGAGTGTGTACTGAACGTTATTGCCGCGCACGACTGTGGTGGGTGTCGCGGTCTTCGTGATCGACACATCCACGGTCGGTCCTGCGTTCTGGCGGTTGCTGATGTTCACTTGCGCACATGCTGTGTTATTCGGAGAAGCCGTCACGGTCACAGCGCCGCCTGCGGGCGTGAGCGCAGTCTGCGTCCAGCCCGAGGGAATAATTTCTGCGATGGTATGATTGCCGACGGCGACGAAGTTGTAGCGCGCACGACCGGCGGAATCATTCGTCGTCGGGCTCGCGCCATCGAGCGTATAGGTGAACTGCGTCACGGGAGTGAGCGGCTGCCCTTGCGGGTTGAATGTCAGTTTCGTGATGTCGATGCATCCTGTTTGAGGTGGCGGCGGAACCTGTACGTTCTTGAAGGTCACGGTCGAGCAGGAATTTGTTTGGTTGACCTGTACGATGCCGCCGGCCGGGCTGACCAGATTCGGCGTCCAGCCGGCAAGGGCAGACTCGATGACCGTATGCGTTCCGAGAGGGACATTATTGAAGCGTGTTCGGCCTGCCGCATCATTTTGCAGTTGCGAAGCATTGTCGAGCGTAAAGGTGAACGCGGGGACGGGCGTGACAGGAACCGTGAGCGAATTATCTGTGTAGGCTTCTTTGATGACGTCGATGCAGCCGAGCGGGATGGCAGGGCACGTGACGGTGGTTGCGAAGGAACTGCTGTTATTGGCGGCGTTCGGATCGTTCGTACCACTGCTCGTGATTTGTGCGGTATTCGTCATCGTCGTCTGCGTGCAGTTTGCAATGAGTGGCACTGTGAAGGACAAATTGATCACGAGTGTTCCGTTTGCGGGGAAGTTGAGGACGGTACACGTGAGTACGCCGCTCGTGACCCCACACTGGACGTTGCTGCTGCTGTTATTCACGGTGCTCGAGGGAGCCACTGACACGTTCCCGTTTGTGAGGAGTGTCGGCAGCACATCGGAGATCACGACGTTCTGAGCGGCCTGAGGACCGGCGTTTGCGACCGTGATCGCGTAGGTCATTTGGTCGCCGCGCTGCACGGTCGCAAGGCCTGACTTTTGGATGGAAATATCCGCTTGATCCACGGGGCACTGCACGGTTGTCGGGACTATTTGGCTTCTGTTATTGACGGTGTTCGGATCGTTCTGCGCCCCTGCCACGGTCGCGAAGTTCTGGATTTGTGAGTTACAGGTTGCCGTTGCATTGATATTCAGCGTTATGAAGAAGCTGCGCGGTTGACCGGGAAGAATCGTGCCGAGATTACAGACGATCGCTCCGGCGACTATCGAACAGCTCGGGTCGGAGTTTGCGGCATTGAAGGTTGTCTGCGCGGGGAGCGGATCTGAAACCGAGACGTTCGTCGCAGTTGCGGGACCGTTATTGGTCACTGTTATGGTGTAGCCGATCGCGGAATTGCGCGGTGCGGCGTTGACACCCGTTTTCGTGATTGCGAGATCTGCCGTTGGACAGGTGGCCGTGATCACCGCCGTAGAACTATCGGTGCTCGAATTGCTGTCCACTTGATCACTTGCGATCGCAGCAGTATTGCTGATGGTCTGCACTGTGCAGCTATTTCCAGGAGCGGACGTGGAGAACGTGAGAGCGAAGGTGCGGTTATCATTGGCCGAGATTGTTCCAAGCAAGCAACGCACTTGTGTTCCAACGGGGCTGCAGGTTGCACCGATTGATGCGAGGTAGGTGAGGCCCGAAGGAATCGGATCCGTGACGATCACGTTGGTGGCAGTTGCCGGTCCTGCATTCGCCACGCGGATTGTGTAGACCAGATTCTGTCCTTGCGGAATAGTGCTTGGGCCGCTCTTTTGTATAAGGAGCTCAACCGTTTGCGGAGGAGGGCACAGAGCCGTGATCACGGCCGTGGAACGATCAGTACTTGGATTGCTGTCCACTTGATCACTTGCGATCGAGGCAGTATTGCTGATGGTCTGGATCGTGCAGCTGTTACTCGGTTGCGGTGTCGTAAATGTGAGGGTGAATGTCGTATTTCCGTTCGCAGCGATCGTGCCGAGTGTGCAGCGCACTTGCGTTCCGTTAGAACTGCACGTTGCACCGTTGCTTCTGACGTACGTGAGCCCTGTCGGGATCGTATCTGTCACAATAACATTAGTGGCTGTCGCGGGTCCGGCGTTTCCGGCGCGGACGGTGTAGGTGATGTCTTGTCCTTGTACGATGCTCGTGGGACCGCTCTTTTCAATAAGAAGTTCGACGGTTTGCGGTGGTGGGCAGGTCGCAGTCATGCTCGCCGTCGCACTCGCTCCATTGCTGTCCGCAAGATCACTCGTCGCTCCCGCGGTATTGCTGATCGTCTGCACCGAGCAATTCGCTCCCGGTGCCGGTGTCCCGAACGTCACCGTAAACGTCCTATTATCATTGCTCGCAATCGTCCCGAGCGTGCAGCGCACCGCACCCCCCACCACACTACAATTCGCTCCATTGCTCGTTTGATATGTCAGTCCTGCAGGAATGGGATCATTCACGACCACATTCGTCGCATTCCCCGGTCCTGCATTCGCTACGCGAATGGTATATGTCACACTCTGTCCCTGCACGATCGAGGTCGGTCCGCTCTTCTCGATCAGAAGATCCGCAGTCGAAGGAGCACTTGAACTGCTCGAGCTCACGATCGGACACGTCGCAGTCATGCTCGCCGTCGCACTCGCTCCATTGCTGTCCGCAAGATCACTCGTCGCTCCCGCGGTATTGCTGATCGTCTGCACCGAGCAAT